>JAZJYY010000127.1:0-12258 GCA_040390145.1 Pseudomonadota bacterium | reverse complement strand
GTTGGACTTGAAACTTTAAACCGGCTGATCACAACGTTTGACGAGGTCCCACCATATTTATCGTCTGCGATTCACATCGCGGACGACGATGGTGTAACCTATGTAAACGTGTTCCGCCGAAGTCTTTCGTCCAGCCTCAATACTCAAAAACCCAAGTCCTAAGACTTAACTTCTCAAGTAATCGAGGCTCGCAAGGACTCCGCCGTCCACGTTTCTCTTTCTTCATCTTCACTTGTCAAACAGCCCGGGGTTCGAAAACCCCACTTCCATCTCTGGAAGGATCTCTTCGCTCTCACACCGGACGACAAATCACAACCGATGACTATCGGCTGTTGATTCACTCATCTTAGTGAGGAGCATCACTGGCGCGGAAGGTTGCCGTGGCCAAGGGCCAAAGCACCGCCGCGCTCAGTGGTCGGGTTATAAGCCCCCCCGCTCAGGGTTGTCAACGCCCATTGTCAACAAATCGTCGCATCGGTGGATAGAATCTCGCAGTGCGAAGAAACTCCCTATTTTTGAAGCACTTCGGGCTGGTGGCAGGGTGATCGAGCCCGTTGCGCTCGACCAGCGCCGTCAATATCGCGGTCTGTTTCGGCCGCGCCGTACTTGAGCCACAATCCTGCGACGTTCTGACTGTACGTATGCATTGAATCGCCTGACGTCAGTGGGGGCTGCGGGCGATGATCTACCTGGGAACGGCGATCTTCCATGAACCCGTCGCCTTTTCCTTACGGCCGAGAAACATCGAAAGATTTGCACACCATTGCCATTCGTGATCCCGGCCAGCCTTTTGGCCTCTGAATCCCGAATATCCGTGGCGTGTGGCGCAACGTTGCTCCCGAATCTGCCCGCGAGGGCGAAGCCGGGGTGCTGGATGAGCCGGAGTCTTATCGCATGTTGAGGGAATTCGGGGGGACACTGGGTTGAACCACAGGACGTCACGCGGGGGCGGCTACGGACGCGAGACCGGGATCATTGATCTTGGTCACGAGCCGCCGCTTTCCGTTGATGGATCCGAGGCCGCGGTGATCGACCGCCGCCGCGTCTCCGTCCAGTGGTTCAGCGGCACCATTCTGACTGGTCTGTGCGGCGCGGCCCTCATCGGCGGCGCCGTTTTTGCGTCGCTCGACGGCGAAATGACCTTCGCCAAGGTCCCGGAACGGGTCGAAGGCGCCCTGCGCGGCGCGTTCAGCGCCAACGACAAGAATGCCAGCCTGCACAAGAGCGACCGCCTGCCGCCGCCCGGCGAAACCACCGCCGCTCGCAACGTGGTGCGGGTTTCCACCGTCACCCGGGTCGGCAACCGCGACGTGATGCGGGTGCGGCCGTTCATCCGCATCTCCGGCAATCTGGCGATGGCGACCAGCGACCTTTCCGCCAAGATCCCGCCGTTCAACGCCCAGCGCATGCTGACCGATGTCGGCGCCGCGGTTCCCGCCGCCGCCGAGGATCCCAACAATCCCGACGCGGTCGAGCCCGATGCCGAGGTCTCGTTCGTGACCAAGGACCTCGCGCCGATCCTGCCGAAGGCGAAGCTGGCCGCGGTGGTCGCGCTCGACGAAGTCATTATGCGGGTGCGCGACGCCTCGAACTGGCGCGGCAACAGCGGGGTGCGTTACACCACGCTGGCCAGCGCCACGGCCGATGTCAGCGGCGCCCGGCCCGACATGAAGCTGGCCTACGCCACCGAGGGCAATGTCAGCAACGATCCCTATGCCGGCTTTGAGACCCGCGTGGTTCCCGAAAACGTCACGCTGCTGCCGAAGACCAAGGATCAAATCACCGGCGGGAATCCGACCGGCGAGCGCGTCCATGTGGTGCGGAAGGGCGATACCGTCACGTCGATCCTGCGCGACCAGGGCGCCACGCCCGAGGAGGCGAAATCCATCGCCGCCACGCTCGGCCCCCGCGGCCGCGACGGCGGACTGAAGGAAGGCCAGAAGCTGCGCATCCTGATGGCGCCGGCCGGCCCCGCGCCCGGCCAGCGGCTGCAGCCCTACCGGGTGGTGGTCGCCAACGAATCCACCGTCGAAGCCGTGGCCGCGCTGTCCGATCTCGGCAAATACGTCGCCGTCGACGTCCAGAGCATGAACACCATCGCCGCGGCCGCCACCGCCGACGACGACGATGACGAGGATGACGGCACCGGCGTACGGCTCTACCAGAGCATCTACGAGACCGCGCTACGCAACAAGGTTCCGGCCACCGTCATCGAGGACATGGTCCGGATCTACTCCTACGACGTCGACTTCCAGCGCAAGGTGCAGCCCGGCGACTCCTTCGACGTGTTCTTCGCCGGCGAGGATGAAGGCGCCACCATTACCGAGAAGACCGAAGTGCTGTTCGCCTCCCTCACCGTCGGCGGCGAAACCAAGAAATACTATCGTTTCCAGACCCCCGACGACGCGGTGGTCGATTTCTACGACGAGACCGGCAAGAGCGCGAAGAAGTTCCTGGTGCGCAAGCCCGTCAACAACGCCATCATGCGCTCGGGCTTCGGCGGCCGCCGCCATCCCATCCTCGGCTACGTCAAGATGCACACCGGCGTCGACTGGTCGACGCCCTACGGCACGCCGATTTTCGCTTCCGGCAACGGCGTGGTCGAAAGGGTCGGCTGGGAGGGCGGCTACGGCAAATATGTCCGCCTCAAGCACAACAACGGTTACGAGACCGCCTACGGCCACATGTCGGCCTATGCCAAGGGCATGGAGCCGGGCAAGCGGGTGCGGCAGGGCCAGGTGATCGGCTTCGTCGGATCGACCGGCATGTCGACCGGCGCCCATGTTCACTACGAAATCCTGGTCAACGGCCGCTTCGTCGATCCAATGCGCATCAAGCTGCCGCGCGGCCGCTCGCTCGAGGGGCCACTGATGGCGAACTTCGAGAAGGAGCGCGACCGCCTCGACGCCCAGATGAACAATCGCGGCAACCCGGCCCGCGTCTCCGATGCCGGCGCCCCGGCGGCGGCCCAGGCGCGCCAGGTCAGCAACCGCTGAATTCCTGATTCAATCGACACAGGACCGCATCTTCGTCTCCAACATAGCCGACAATGGCATCCAGGAGATAGACGCCGAGACCGGCGCGGCCAGGCTGGTGATTTCAGGCAAACCGGCCCTGCCCGGCGGCATCGGCGTCGTCTCCGACGGCGGCAAAGACACCCTCTATGTCGCCGACGTGTTTGCCATCGCACCGTCGACGGCGCCACCGGGGAGGTCTCGGAGCTTGCCCGCATGCATGCCGATGGCGTGACGCTGGAATATCCGATGAGCGCCACCGCGAGGCCGCACTTGCGCCGCGGGCGAAGCTGACAAGTCGCGTCGATTGACGGTGCGTGGTAGCCGCGCACACCGCGATGGCCGCGGGCCCAGTATGGACTTGGGCGCTCGTCCAAACAACGTTGCGGGCGTCCAAATCTCTTTTTTTACACTGTCGCTACATGTTGGTGCGAAGCACGAAGAAATGCTGATCCGAGGGATCCATCCTGCCGTTCGTATCGGTCTTGACGGTCACCGTCCGGATCGATTGACTGAGATTACCACCTATCGCCTTGATTTTGCCGGGTGATACATCAACTACGAGGTTGGTGTGAGAAGGAAAAAACTTGCCAGGCAGCATACGCTCCAAATCCGCTCGGTTCCTGACCTCGGCTGTGCGGGAGAATCCGATAAGATCTCCGATTTCTGGCGCTATTTCATTTCGATCGAAGTAGACTAGAGGCGCGTCCATTCTGTTTGCCACCCGGTTAGCAAGCGCGGTCAATATGTAGAGCGAGTGGCTCGGTGAAATCGGAAACTGGGTTGGTGACGCCCCGGCATTTTTCATGACAAACGAAATGTAGGCCGCAGACCACGGTTCGGCGGCGGGATCGGTGATATCGGGGCGTCCGACGAGTTTGAAGTACTCCAGCACCCGACTGCTGAGCGGCTGCTGAGTTTCAACAAGCACGGCGCCGCCTTTGCGTGCGAACATTTCCATTTCTGTCAGGGCAATATGAGCCGCTTTGGAGAGAATGGAAGCTTTAACCGCAGATCCTGCTTCGTCATCGGCGGGGTTGGCTGGTATGGATATAACCAACGCGCGTGCATCGTCCTCGTTGCTCCGGTACACGGCATCGAACTTCTCGATCGTCTCCCCAACAGTTAATCCGCCGAATCGGTTGTTGTGAGCAGCGGCTGCGCCAATGACCGATTCGATGGAAGCACTACGATTCGCTTTCAAAATCTTGAGCGCTCCCGCAAAACCCTGCTGATGCGCCATATAGACAGTTACGCCAGTCGCCGGTTCTCCCAGCGCTTTGGCAAGTTTTCCGGCGTTGTCGGCCGTAAACTTGCAGCCAATATCCACTTGCACATCGATGGAGGCTCCTGCGGCCTGCCCGTTGCCAATGCCGCCGCGCCCAGGGAATGTAGGCCCGCCGACGGCGGCCCACGTCGAATCGATAAACTGGAACAGGCCCGCAGCCGAGCTCAATGGACTGCATTGCGTGGCATCGAAGTCACTTTCGATGGCAATAAACGTGAGGACCATCATGGGATCCAGCCCATTGGCTTTCGCCCCTGCGATCAGCTTGTCAACCACGACCTGGAATTTCCCTGGCTTCGCCTGCAGATCTCCAGGTTTGCCTTTGCCCTTCCCTCCAGCCGGGGTTGAACCATTCAGTTTCTTGATCAAGCCGTCGATGCTCTTCGCGGCCGTCGACAAGCCAATGGCCCTTTGCGCCTGCACGCTTTCGAGCAATCGCGCCGCCACGGCATTCATGTTGATGGCTTGTTGTTCGTTGAGGGCAAATTGAACTGTCGCCAAAACAACGCCGACCCTGTCCATTTCCGCTTCGGCGGTTTCCACCTTGTCCATCGCATTTTTTGCAAGGGCGGCGTCGCGCTCGGCTATCAGTTTGTCCAATGCTTCACTAAGACCGTCGCGAAGATCCTCTAAATCAATTGCCATGGTATTCTCCCGTCAAATGGTCCCGATCACGCTTATGGCGGTAATGTCGGGGTACCCAATGTTGCGATCTCTTTCTTGATGGCGCTGGTATTAATGCGTGAAATAACCGTGGCTTCCAGATTGCGCATACGTGTCTCGAGTCCGTCGGATGCCTCGATGGCGGTCTTGAGTTCGCGCAGAATCCTTCGTGTATCGTCGAGCAGGACCGTCCAGTTTGCGATCAGTCGACGGATTTCCCGCCGCCGGGTATTGAGATTTTCGCCAGCGCCACGGGTCTTGATCTGAAAAAGCTGTGTTCCGACGTAAACATTGGCGTAAAGTTTCGACGAATTTTGCGCCATCAACAGGAGGGCCTGATCGACGATTTCGTAGTTATCGAGAAGGAAGACGCGAAGTTGCTCACGGTCGATGACGCCTCCCGCCAAATCCGCTATTGGCAACAGCGAATTGACTATCCCCGTGAAGCTCGCGGCGAACGTGCCAGCCCCACTGATATTGGTGATGGGAGCCAGCTTGCTGATTTGATTGATTGAGGAAGAGAAGCCTTCGAGTTCCTGCCGCAACAACCTGCCGCTGATGCCATCTGAATAGGCGACCAGAAGCGTATTGAACCTCAAGATTACATTTGCAAGGTTTCGGTAAGCGCCCACCAAGGGCGGATCGCCAATATCTGCGTATCCGTCGCGCATTTCATAGCAATACGGGTCGGCCCCGAACGATCTGCACGAGCGCGCGATTATGACGCCTCCAGCCCTCGGCGGAGTTGCCGGATCCATTTTCGGCTTGGCGCGTGCCGGAGTTCCGGGTTCGGCGAGAAGCAGTGATTCGTCCGGCTTCAGATTTTTGACATCGTTCTTAGTTTTGCGGGCTGGGCTCGGTGAGGTGGTGGCCGGATTTGCGGGCGGTGCGCCGGGTTCGGTAAGAAGCAGTGAGCCGTCAGGCTTCAAATCTTTGATGCCCTCCTTAGTTTTGCGGCTTGGTTGCGGTGCGGCAGCCGCATTTGCCGGCTGTACGCCAGCAGCATTGGGCGTGGAAGTGGGTGCGGGAGCGGGAGCCGCCTGCGCCATCGCGTTGAGGAAATTCTCGGAGCCGGGCTTCGGCGCGTCCGCCGTCGAGACAGATCCCAAGCTTGCTGTATTTCGTGCCGCGTATCTGATGACGACGCGTTCATACGGCACGATGATATCCAAAACACCGTTTGTAACGGTTTGTATATCTGCGTATGCGGCGACATAGGCGGTTAGCTCCACCCTCGGGATGGTGCTGCATGCGGCCACCCCCAACGCCAACGCTACACCCGCTACGATACCCGCACGCATCGCACACTCCCGCTACTGCCGTCGGGGATTGTGGCGACGTCAACTTTGGTTGTGCAAGTTGTATTTACATCCAGCGCGGTAAATCACCAAGCGTGTCTCCTTTTGAGCACACCCGCGCTGCGGGTAACCTTCTCAGGTTACCGCATGCGAGTGGCACAACCGGCTTCATTCGCTCTGGATATCAACCGAATGGCTGAGTGAGCCCTCTCCGCATCGCGGAGAGGGCAAACAAAGTACCTCAGTGCAGCTTGCGCTTCGGCTGCGGCGCTTCGAACTGGGCGATCTCGGCGGTCTGCGGCGCCTTGCCGTTAAAGGTCAGCACGTTGCCCTCCACCGAGATGGCGACGGTGTCGCCGTCGACGATCTCGCCGGCCAGGATCATCTCCGCCAGCGGGTCCTGCACGTGGCGCTGGATCACCCGCTTCAGCGGCCGGGCGCCGTAGGCGGGATCCCAGCCCTTGGCGGCAAGCCAGTCCCGCGCCGCGTCATCCAGCGTGAGCACGACCTTGCGCTCCTCCAGCAGCTTCTGCAGCCGGGAGAACTGGATCTCGACGATCCGACCCATCTCGCTCTTCTGCAGCCGGTGGAACAGGATGATCTCGTCGACCCGGTTGAGGAATTCAGGGCGGAAGTGCGCGCGCACCATGCCCATCACCTGCTCGCGCACGGCCGAGGTGTCCTCGCCTTCCGGCTGGTTGACCAGGAATTCCGAACCGAGGTTCGAGGTCATGATGATCAGGGTGTTGCGGAAGTCGACGGTGCGGCCCTGGCCATCGGTCAGGCGGCCGTCATCGAGCACCTGCAGCAGCACGTTGAAGACGTCGGGATGGGCTTTTTCGATTTCGTCGAACAGCACCACCTGATACGGCCGCCGCCGCACCGCTTCGGTCAGTGCGCCGCCCTCGTCATAGCCGACATAGCCCGGAGGCGCGCCGATCAGCCGCGAGACCGAGTGCTTCTCCATGTATTCGGACATGTCGAGGCGGACCATCGCGGTCTCGTCGTTGAACAGATATTCGGCGAGCGCCTTGGTCAGTTCGGTCTTGCCGACGCCGGTCGGCCCCAGGAACATGAACGAGCCCATCGGGCGGTTCGGGTCCTGCAGGCCGGCGCGCGAACGGCGCACGGCGGTGGCGACCGCACGCACCGCCTCGGACTGGCCGACCACCCGGTTGCCCAGGCTGTCTTCCATCCGCAGCAGCTTGTCCTTTTCGCCTTCCAGCATCTTGTCGACGGGCACGCCGGTCCAGCGCGACACCACCTGCGCGATGTGGTTGGCGGTGACCGCCTCCTCCATCATATCGCCGGCGTTTTCGTGGGCTTCGATCTCGGCAAGCTTCTTCTCGAGTTCGGGAATCCGGCCATAGGCCAGTTCGCCGGCGCGCTGGTATTCGCCGCGGCGTTGCGCGTCGGCGAGTTCGAGCCGCAATCCCTCGAGCTCGCTCTTGAGCTTCTGCGCGTTCGACAGCTTGTTCTTCTCCGAACTCCAGCGCGAGGTCAGGTCGGCCGACTTCTTTTCGAGGTCGGCGAGTTCCGTTTCCAGCGTCTGCAGCCGGCTCTTCGAGCCGGCGTCGCTTTCCTTCTTCAGTGCTTCCTGCTCGATCTTGAGCCGGATGATTTCCCGGTCCATCGAATCCAGCTCTTCCGGCTTGGAATCGACCTGCATCTTCAGCCGCGCCGCGGCCTCGTCCATCAGGTCGATCGCCTTGTCGGGCAGGAAACGGTCGGTGATGTAGCGGTTCGACAGCGTGGTGGCCGCCACCAGCGCGGAATCGGTGATGCGCACGCCGTGGTGCTGTTCGTATTTGTCCTTCAGGCCGCGCAGGATCGAGATGGTGTCCTCGACCGTCGGCTCGGACACGAAGATCGGCTGGAACCGGCGCGCCAGCGCCGCATCCTTTTCGACATGCTTGCGGTATTCGTCGAGCGTGGTGGCGCCGATGCAATGCAATTCGCCCCGCGCCAGCGCGGGTTTCAGGAGGTTGGACGCGTCCATCGCGCCGTCGCCCTTGCCGGCCCCGATCAGCGTATGCATCTCGTCGATGAACAGGATAATGCCGCCCTCGGCCGACGTGACTTCCTGCAGCACCGCTTTCAGCCGCTCCTCGAACTCGCCGCGGTATTTCGCTCCCGCGATCAGCGAGCCCATGTCGAGCGACAGCAGTTTCTTGTCTTTCAGGCTTTCCGGGACGTCGCCATTGAGAATCCGCAACGCCAGGCCTTCGACGATCGCGGTCTTGCCGACGCCGGGCTCGCCGATCAGCACCGGATTGTTCTTGGTGCGGCGGGACAGCACCTGGATGGTACGGCGGATTTCCTCGTCGCGTCCGATCACCGGATCGAGCTTGCCGTCGCGCGCGGCCTGGGTCAGGTCGCGGGCATATTTCTTCAACGCGTCATAGGCATTTTCGGCCGTCGCACTGTCCGCGGTGCGGCCCTTGCGCAACGATTCGATCGCCGCATTGAGATTTTGCGGCGTGACGCCGCCCTTGGCCAGGATGCTGCCGGCGTCGCTTGCCTTTTCCAGCGTCAGGCCCAGCAGCAACCGTTCGACCGTGACAAAACTGTCGCCGGCCTTTTCGGCGGCCTTTTCCGCGGCGTCGAATGCCCGCGCCAGTTCGGGGGCGAGATAAACCTGCCCGGCGCCGCTTCCGGAAACCTTCGGCAGCTTGTTGAGCGCCTCTTCGGTCGCCTTGAGGATGGCGCGTGAGTTACCCCCGGCGCGGTCGATCAGCCCGCCGGCGAGGCCCTCGCTGTCGTCCAGCAGAACTTTCAGCATATGCAGCGGTGAGAACTGCTGGTGGCCGTCGCGCATGGCGAGCGACTGGGCGGACTGGATGAAACCGCGCGCACGCTCGGTGTATTTTTCGATATTCATAGCGTTATTCCCTCAGCCTGCCGCTCCGCCCCTAAGGCACGGTTGCCGCATCTTCATTGGGTTTCCGCCCGGCCGTATTGACA
This sequence comes from Pseudomonadota bacterium, assembly GCA_040390145.1. Classification (GTDB taxonomy): domain Bacteria; phylum Pseudomonadota; class Alphaproteobacteria; order Rhizobiales; family Xanthobacteraceae; genus Bradyrhizobium. The sequence goes on along the minus strand of JAZJYY010000127.1, from coordinate 3,031 downwards.
TTCCTCAACCAGCCGGCGGTCGTCGCCGACGTCAATGTCGGCTTGAGGCAAATGTGGGAAGGGGTTTGCGGAAACGGAAGAGGCCGCCTCACAATTTCGTGTGCGGTGGCGCCCGACCGGGGAATCTCTTAAAAAGGCGGATGTCACGCACCCCGCCCGCCCAGATCGCCAGCCTCTACCGCTATCCCGTCAAAGGCCTCTCGCCGGAACCACTGCCAGAGGTCACGCTGGGCGTCGGCCGGACGATGCCGGCCGACCGCCGCTATGCCATCGAAAACGGGCCGAGCGGCTTCGACCCGGCCGAGCCGAAATGGATGGTGAAGGCCTATTTCCTGATGCTGATGCGGGACGAATGGCTGGCGGCGCTGCACAGCCGGTTCGACGATGAAACCGGTGTCCTCACCATCCGCCGCAATGGCGCGGTCGCCGCCGAAGGCAATCTGGAGACCGCCGAAGGCCGGGCCGCCATCGAGCGGTTTTTCGCGGAGAGCTACGCCCGATCGATCAAGGGCCCCCCAAAAATTCTCTCCAGCGAGGGCCACAGTTTTTCAGATGTCGCCCGCAAGGTCGTCTCCATCATCAATCTCGGCAGCGTTCAAGCGATCGAGAACATGGTCGGCCAGCCCGTGCATCCCCTGCGGTTCCGCGCCAACCTCTATGTCAAGGGATGGCCGGCATGGCACGAGTTCGACCTGCTCGACCAGACCCTCGCGATCGGTGCAATACGTCTGAAGGTGGTGAAGCGGATCACCCGCTGCGCCGCCGTCAACGTCGATCCCGACACCGCCGCGCGCGACCTCAGCATCCCGCAGGCCCTGACGCGGCGGCTCGGCCACAACGAGTGCGGCGTCTATGCCGAGGTGATCGCCGGCGGCACCATTGGCGTCGGCGATACCATTGCGGTGGAAGAACCGAAGCTCTTGTAGGACCTCCTACCGTTCTTCCGATGAGCCTCAGTTCGGCATGACGTAGGCGTAGATCCGGCCGCGCGAAACCGGCGCTTCCCGGACCCGGTTGCCGTTGTTGCCGGACACCAAGATCGGATTTCCCTGGGCGTCGATGCCGCTGACCACGCCGACATGGCCGCCGCCGCGGCCCCTGCTCATGACGGCGATGGCGCCGACCTGCGGGCCGGAGACGCGCTGACCATAACCCGCGAACGAACGCGCCATGTCCGAGCCGGTGCCGCGATGGCCCGACCGCTCCAGGACCATGTTCATGAAGCGCGCGCACCACAGCCGGCCGCGGCCGGTCGGGTTGCCGCCAACATAGCGGCGCGCCTCGGCGACGACTCCGGACGAATCCGAACCGGCCGGCGTGGCGGCCGCGGTGGCAGTGGCAGTGGCAGTGGCAGTCACATTGGATTGGACGCTGGCCTGAGCATTGGCAATACCACGCGTCTGCATCCGTGCCACGCCGCGCTCCCAGCGCGAGGCGCGCGCGACGCGCCGCGAACGGCGCGTTTCGGTGACCACGTTGGGTGCGCCAAACCAGTTGTAGTTGGCCGTGTCGCCGGGGGCGGCGTTCGGTGCGAAATTGACTTGCGCCTGGGCAATGCCCGGCGCCCGCGAAACGCGCGCAGCGTGCCGATAACGGTGATGCCTGTGATGGTGCCGGACATGATGGCCGGCGTGATGGGCGTGAGCGTGTCGCCCTGCGCCGTTTTGCGGCTTTGCTGAAACCGGAGAAGCGATAGCGACCAGCGCCACCGAACACGCAGCCAGCGCACCGAAACGAAGCGACCGGCGAAACCCAACAACCAACTCAACCATACTTTATTCGATCCTCTTGTGACACGCACTCAACCATTCGGCCCGTGAGCCGACATGCGGGGTGGTTTTGGGCGGGGCGGTATGGCGAGAGCAAGACGCGATGCGGCGCTGCGGAAACGCTTTCGAGGTCATTCCGCGATCATTCCATGACGAAAATGATCGATTCCGCCTCATTGCGGACAACAGCATTAACTGCGATTTTGCGCTCCGGCCCAACGAGAGGAACAAGCAAATGCCCTATGCCGTCTCTGGCGATAATGTCCGGCTCTATTTCGAGGAAGCAGGCAGCGGAACGCCTGTTATCTTCCTGCACGAATTCGCCGCCGACCACACCAATTGGGAACCGCAGATGCGCTACTTCGCGCGCGGCCACCGCTGCATCGCCTATTCCGCGCGCGGCTATACGCCGTCCGACGTGCCCGCCTCGAAGGACGACTACACCTACAAGCATTTTTATACCGACGCGCTCGCGGTGCTCGATCATCTCGGGATCGCCAAGGCGCATTTCATCGGGCTGTCGATGGGCGCTTATTCGTCGCTGCAGATCGGCCTCAACGCGCCGGAGCGCGCGCTGTCGCTGACGCTGGCCGGGGTCGGCTCCGGCTCGAGCCTGGAAAACCTCGAGGCGTTCCGCAGCCAGTGCCAGGCCAATGGCGAGCAATATGAGACGATCGGCTCGGTGGAAGTGGCCAAGGCGACGCGCGAGGCGCCGAGCCGGATTCCGTTCCTGGTGAAGGATCCGCGCGGCCACGCCGACTTCTACGCGGCGCTGGCGCGGCATGACGCCAAGGGCTCGGCCAATACCATGCGCAGCTTTCAGGGCGGCCGGCCCTCGATCTACACCCTGACGGACGCCATCAGGAAGGTGCCGACGCCGACCCTGATCATCTGCGGCGATGAGGACGACAATTGCATCGAGCCGAGCCTGTTTCTGAAGAAGCATTTGCCGGCGGCCGGGCTGACGTTCTTCCCGAAGAGCGGCCACGTGCTCAATCTGGAGGAGCCCGCGCTGTTCAACGAAATGGTCGAGCGTTTTATTGCATTGGCCGAGGCCGGGCGGTGGCCGGTGCGCGATCCGAGGTCGCTGGCGGCGCATTGAATCAATTAGTACGCGCCGCATCGGCACCTGCGCCCCCTCTCCCGCTTGCGGGGGAGGGCCGGGGTGGGGGTGCTTCAGCGAGCACCGGTGCCAGCCGAGAGAATTCCCCCACCCGCCGCGCTCTTCGAGCGCGTCGACCTCCCCCGCAAGCGGGAGAGGT
>JAZJYY010000126.1:0-29115 GCA_040390145.1 Pseudomonadota bacterium | reverse complement strand
CGCTTCGACATGATCGGCGCCGGCTATCACGGCCCGCTCTATGCCGAGATCAGCCCAAAAACCTTTCCGGTGCTGCTGCGCGAGGGCTCGCGGCTGTCACAGGTGCGTTTCCGCACCGGCGACGCCATCCTCAATGCCGACGAACTCGATGCGCTGCACGAGCTGGAGCGGCTGGTCGATGTCGACGACGCCGATCTCGTCAACGGCGTGGCGCTCAGCGTCGATCTCTCTGGCCAGAACTCCGACGGCTTCGTTGGCTACCGCGCCAAGCGTCACACCGGCGTGGTCGATATCGATCGCCGCGGCGGCTACGCCGTCGGCGAGTTCTGGGAGCCGATCGCAGCCAGGCCCGACGGCAGCCTCATTCTTGATCCCGGCGAGTTTTACATCCTCGCCTCGAAAGAGGCCGTCCAGGTGCCGCCGGACTACGCCGCGGAGATGGTGCCGTTCGATCCGCTGGTCGGCGAATTCCGCGTGCACTATGCCGGCTTCTTCGATCCCGGCTTCGGCTATGCCGGGGCCGGCGGACAGGGCTCGCGCGCGGTGCTGGAAGTGCGCTCGCGCGAAGTGCCGTTCATCCTCGAGCACGGCCAGATCGTCGGCCGCCTCGTCTACGAAAAAATGCTGGCGCGCCCCGACGCCATGTACGGCCAGCGCATCGGCTCGAATTACCAGGCCCAGGGCCTGAAGCTGAGCAAGCATTTCAAGGTGTAGCCGTCATTGCGAGGAGCTCTTGCGACGAAGCAATCCATCTCTCCAGGCAAAGAAAGAATGGATTGCTTCGTCGCGTCCGCTTTCGCCCGAAGGCGGGCTTCGGCGGACAAAGAGCTCCTCGCAATGAGATGCTGCCTCGTGGCCACTCGAAACAGTAACTTGGCTTCGTTACGTTCGACGCCGGGCAGCGCGGGGCTGGTGGGGCGTGCCCACGTATATTTCCGCAAGGGAGCACTTCAAGCCGAACGGCGGCAAATTCAATTCCGCGGTCGGGCCGCTGATGATCGTCCGCTTCCAGCTGACCGCCGTCCTGATATCGACCTGAGCTTCCATTCGCCCCTGCTGGACGATGAGCAAAGCCTCGCAAGGCGCGTGGGCGAGGTAGATTTCCCTCTTGACGTCGATCCAGCGTTCCTGCGTCCCGGGGACTGCAACGTCATCGCTGCCGGAGACGATCTCGGCAAGCAGGTAGGCGCGTTCGACGAACCGCTGGTTCTCGCCGTAGTCCGCATCGATCACGCCGATGTCCGGCTCGGGCCTGTAGTCGCCGGAACCCAATTCGATACTTGGCCGCTGTACGGCCATACGAGAGGGGTCGTGCAGATCGAGGGCGCGATTGAGCAGACCTTCCAGATTGGACGCGATACGGTTGTGCGCGATCGTAGGCGGCGTCATCATCATCGGAACACCCGCGACGAGCTCCCATCGTTCACGATTGGGTCGTCGTTCCTGAAACGAGCGGAATTCAGATCCGGACATCCGTTCAGATGTTTGAGAAATAGCGACGGCCATTTACGGCTCCCGCCCAAAAGGGCTGAGTGACAGCAGGATAATAGGACGGCACGGCAAAAGTGGCAACTTGACACCGCGCTTTCGTGTCCCGGACGCGGTGCAGCGTTCTTCACGCTGCTCCGCAGAGCCGGGACCCAATCGCTTTACAGTATGGGCCCCGGCGTAGCAGCGCATCACGCCGCAAGCGGCGCGCTGCGCAGCATCCGGGGCACGATCACCGTGCCGACGACTTCATCTACCGCACCAGCAGCGCGCCGGCCCAGGCCGCGATGGCGACCAGCATCAGTCCCGGGATCAGGCGTAGCGCGAACGACCGGCTGCCGCTGCTCCAGGCAAACACGATCTTGCTGACGGTGTTGGTGGTGAGCGCGGCGAGGACGGGAAACACCGCGTCGGCAGCGGTCATCTTGCCGGAGGCCACCAGCGAAGCCACCGCGATGGCGGCGGAGTGGGTGTCGACGAAGCCGGCGGCCGCGACCGCGACGATGACTCCGGTCTCGCCGAACCGGTCCCGCAACGCGGCCGAGGCTATCAGGATTGCGGAAAGTGTCAGCGCGAACAGCAACGCGACCGGGAGGCTGAACGCCTGTCCCGGTTGAGGATCCGGCATGTCCTTTTCGCGCAAGGTCCGGATCGTGAAGAAGCCGCCATAGGCGGTCGCGGCCATGCCGGCGCAGAGCAGCGGGACAGCAAGCGCGCGCAACGTGGCGATGCTGGTGGCGGCGAGCATCACGGACATCAGGACGATGGTGGCGACGGTCGACAGCGCGGCGCCGGCGACCGCCGCGGTGATGATTTCAGGACTCTTCCGAACCCGCGTTCCCATCGCGCCGATGGTCGCGGTGCTGGAGATGAAGCCCGCTGCGAGTCCTGCGATCGGCAGGCCAAAGCGCGCGCCGAGCAGCCGGATGAGAATGTAGCCGGCGGCGCTGATCGCCATCACCAGAATGACGACGATCCAGATCGAGCGCGGATTGAGCGCGTCATAGGGGCCCATCGCCTGGTTGGGCAGCAGCGGGAGAACCACCAGGGTCGCGCCGGCGAAGATCAGCGCATCTCTCACCTCGGCCTCGGTCAACACCGAGCGGACGAAATGATGCAGCGGCGCGCGGGCCGCGAGCAGCGCGGCGAGGGCGACGGCGATGCCTGCCGCCCATGCGGGTTGCTGCATCGCAAGCCCGCCGAGCAGCGCGGTCAGCACCAGCGCAATCTCGGTGGTGAGTCCAGGATCCTTGTCGCGCGATCTGAAATAGGCGACGGCGATCAGCGCCGCCACGCCCGCAACGGTGACGGCCAGCACCAGCGCACCGCCCACCGTCACGCTGATGGCGCCGGCCAGCGCGACGACCGAGAAGGTGCGGATTCCCGCCGGCGCGCGGGCAGGGCCTTGCCCCTTGCGGCGCTCACGCTCGGCGCCGATCAGAAGCCCGATGCCAAGCGCGACCGCGAGGTTCAGGAGCAGGGGAGGAAGATTGAACATTTTCGTCCTGTTCGCCGGATCATTTCGGCGCGGTCAGCGTTCGCTGTCGCCATTGGCCCGGGCCGGCTTTGCACACGTCGCAATCCCCGCAAGTTGATGCAGATCATGGCCGGATGCGTGGATATCTGGGAAACTACCACACTCGCGACGCGACCCTACGCGTAATGACAGGACCAATACATGGGCCGCCTCCATCGAGAGAATCACCTGGTCGCGCGCATCGGCTGGCTGCGGGCGGCCGTGCTCGGCGCCAATGACGGGATCATATCCACCGCGAGCCTGATCCTGGGCGTGGCCTCGGCTTCCGCCGCGCAAAGCGATGTGCTGCTGACCGGCGTGGCCGGCCTGGTCGCCGGCGCGATGTCGATGGCGGCCGGCGAATATGTGTCGGTCAGTTCGCAGTCCGATACCGAGCATGCCGATCTCGCCCGCGAGAAGAAAGAGCTGGTGGACGATCCCGTGTTCGAGCGCGAGGAACTGGCCCAAGTCTATGTCGCGCGCGGTGTCGAGGCCGGCCTCGCCCGCGAGGTCGCCCGGCAACTGATGGCGAAGGACGCGCTGGGCGCGCACGCCCGGGACGAACTTGGTATTTCGGAGATCACGACCGCGCGTCCGGTGCAGGCGGCGCTGGCATCGGCCGCCACCTTCTCCGTCGGAGCGGCGGCGCCGCTCGTGCTGGTGCTGGTCTCGCCCTCCAGCGTCCTGATCCCGGTGGTGTCGGCGGGATCGCTGCTGTTTCTCGCTTTGCTCGGCGCGATCGGCGCCAGGGCCGGCGGCGCCGGCTTGCTGAGGCCGACGGTCCGCGTCACCTTCTGGGGCGCCTTCGCGATGGCGCTGACGGCCGGGATCGGCGCTGTCTTCGGCAAGGTGGTGTGAACGCGGTTCGCTTCGATGCTACCGCGCCGCCGACTTCGCCGCCGGCGTCAGGCGCCAGATCGTGTTGCCGACATCGTCGGCCACCAGCAGCGCGCCCTGCTTGTCCAGCGCGACGCCGACCGGCCGGCCCTGCGCTTCGCCATTGTCATTGACGAAGCCGGTCAGCACGTCCTGCGGTTTGCCTGACGGCTTGCCGTCGGTGAACGGCACGAAGATCACCTTGTAGCCGGCGCGCGGCTTCCTGTTCCACGAGCCATGCTGGCCGATGAAGGCGCCGCCGGCCATCGCTTCGGGAAACAGACTGCCGGTGTTGAAGGCGAGCCCGAGCGAAGCGGTATGCGCGCCGAGCGCGTAGTCGGGGGCAATCGCCTTCGCCACCAGATCGGGCCGCTGCGGCTGCACGCGCTCGTCGACATGCTGGCCGAAATAGCTGTAGGGCCAGCCGTAGAACGCGCCGTCCTTCACCGAGGTCATGTAATCCGGCACCAGATCGTTGCCGAGTTCGTCGCGCTCGTTGACGACCACCCACAGCGCGCCGGTCTTTGGCTCCCATGCCGGCCCGTTCGGATTGCGCAGGCCGGAGGCGAACAGGCGCGTCGCCCCGCTCGCGCGATCGACTTCGAGCACGGCGGCTCGGTTGGTCTCGGCCTCGATGCCGTTCTCGCCGACATTGCTGTTGGAGCCCACCGTTGCGTAGAGCTTGGTGCCGTCAGGGCTCGCGATGAGATCCTTGGTCCAGTGATGGTTGATCGGGCCGCCCGGCAGGTCCGCGAGCTTGACGCCGGGCGTGGTGATCCTGGTATCGCCGGCACGGTAGGGAAACTTCACGATGGCATCGGTATTGGCGACATAGAAATCCTCGCCGACCAGCGCCATGCCGAACGGCGAATTCAGCCCTTCGAGAAAGACGCTCTTGAACTCGGCGACGCCGTCGCCGTCGGCATCGCGCAGCAGCGTGATGCGGTTGGCGCTGGGAACACCCGCGCCGGCGCGTTTCATCACAAGTCCCATCACCCAGCCCTTGATACCCTTGTTATCCTCGGGCTTCGGCGGCGCATTGCTCTCGGCCACCAGCACGTCGCCATTCGGCAAGACATGGACCGTGCGTGGATGGTCGAGCACGGTGGCGAAGGCGGTGACCGCCATGCCATTGGCGGCAGTCGGCTTCATGCCGAACGGCCAACCGGTGGCCTTGGCGATGTTGACGGTCGGGATCCAGGATTTCTCCGGGGCCGGCAGGGTCGGGGAGGCGCCGAAGGTCTGTTCGGCGGCGGCGGTATTGGCGGGCTCGTTGCAACCGGCGAGCGGCAACGCCAGCGTTCCGATGCAGAGGCCGAGCAGGATTTGATGGCGCATGATGGTTCCCCGGGAATTGCCCGGTACAATGCCGCAGCCCTGCCGATGTTCACGGCTTCCGTCATGAATTTCGTGTGATGGAAAACCTTGCCAAAGCAACAGCTTGCTTTCTGTACATGGGGTTGTTTTTGATGTTTTGGTCGAGCGCGGGCGCCCGCCGGCCGGAGAGCCAAAGGCATCGACCTGCGGAACCAGGGTCTTGGAGATCGCCATGAACGGGACGACGGACGGCGCGCGCGAAGCGCAATGGCTGAAATGGCGCAGTGTCGCCGATCTCTATCATGCGTTTTTCACCGGGCTGATTCTCACCGTGGTGACGCGGCGCGGCACCGCGGATGCCGCGGAATTCGTGTTCCGGGTGTTTCGCCGCCAGCAGCAGGAACGCTTCCTCCCCGGCCTGGAAAAGCTCGGCCTCAGCCATCTGCCGCCGGCGGTGGCGGCGGCGCAGTATCATTATCTCTCGAACTGGATCGGTGGCGTCCATGTCGAATACATGTACGAGACCGACGCCAAGGCCTGGATCCGCTATCCGCCGCCGCGCTGGATATGGAAGGGCACCGCGATCTGCGGCGTGCCCGGCGAAGTGTCGCGCGCGATGCTGCGCGGCTGGCACGGCAACAATGGCGTGGCGCTCGGCAATCTGAACCTCGGCTTCGTCTGCACCAAGCAGAGCGTCGATGGCCAGGACGGGCTGGAAGGCTATTACTGCGAATACGACCATCCGCTCGAGATCGACCAGCGCATGGTGTTCGCGCGCCATCTCGAAGCGCCCTTGTTCGATACCGCCACGGCGCCGGCGTTGCCGGTTGCAAGCTGGCCGAAGCCGCGGCTGGAAAAAGCCTACCGCAACTATTCGATGGAATATGTCCGCACCGCCGCCCCCGTGATGGTGCAGGTATTCGGCCCCGAAGACGCGGGGTATCTCCTGCATCTCACCGGCAAACTGATCGGCATGCAATATTTCGACGAGATCGCGCGCGCTCTCGGCGCGACGCGTGGATCGGCCAGGGAGTTTGCGGCGTTTCTGCGCGCGCTGTTCGACGCGCAGGACGATGTCGCCGAGATCAGCGAGTCCGGCGGCGCGTTCGAAATCCGGCAGCAGAGCTGGAAGCTGATGGCCGACCTCGGGGATTATCACCCGGCCTGCACAAAAGTGCTCGAAGGTTTGTTCGAAGGCCTCGCGGCCGGCTGCGGCCGGCATATCCCGGTGCATTTGAAGCCGTCGCCGGGCGGCAAGCCGCCCTTCATCTGGTCGATCGGGTGAGCTTCGAAACACGCACCGCTGCGCCCCCTCTCCCGCTTGCGGGGGAGGGCCGGGGTGGGGGTGCCTCAACGAACTCCAGAGCCAATGGAGAGAATTCCCCCACCCGCCGCGCTCCGGCGCGCAGTTGCGCTGCCGAGCGCGTCGACCTCCCCCGCAAGCGGGAGAGGTAAGGAAGGGACCTCGCCTCATCGAGAACCCCCGGCGCAGGCGGCCCATGCGCCCGGCGCGCATGGAATCGCCTGGGATCGGTGCTAGGAAGCGGCCGGCACGGCAAATAGATCGGGCTGCGGCGCTTCGCGCGCGGGAGATGAAATGTCCGATATCGGTGTCGCCGAGATTCCCGTGGACGACAAGGAACGCCCGCTGCCGCCGCCGGAAGCGCCGGTGAAGAACGCGCTGGTCGAGGGCCCGATCCTGCGCACGCTGCTGTGGCTGGCCTGGCCGAACGTGATCGCGCTGTCGGCCGGCACCTGCGTGGTGATCGCGGAGACCTCCTATATCGGCCGGCTCGGCGTCGAATCGCTGGCGGCGATGGCGCTGGTGTTTCCGTTCGTGATCCTGACCATGACGATGTCGGGCGGCGCAATGGGCGGCGGCGTGGCCTCCGCGATCGCGCGCGCGATCGGTGCCGGCGATATCGACCGCGCCTCGACGCTGGCGGCGCATGCGATGCTGATCGGCATCTGCCTTGGCCTCGTGTTCATGCTGGGCATGCTGATCTTCGGGCCGACGCTGCTGGAACTGCTCGGCGGCCGCGGCAACGTGCTGGCCCAGGCGGTCGGCTACGTACAGATTTTCTTCGGCGGCGCGGTGGTGCCCTGGCTGATGAACACGTTCGCGGGCATTCTGCGCGGCACCGGCAACATGAAGCTGCCGTCGCTGCTGATGCTGTCGTCCGCCACCTGCCAGATCATTCTGGGCGGCACGCTCGGGCTCGGCCTCGGCCCGATCCCGTCCTTCGGCATGCGCGGCGTCGCCACGGGCTCGCTGGTCGCCTATGTCATCAGCGTCTCCGTGATGGCCTGGTACATCTTTTCGGGGCGCGCGCGCGTGGTTCCCAAGATCAGGGGCCTGCGGATTCAGCGGGCGATGTTTTTCGATATTCTGAAGGTCGGCATCATCTCCTGCTTCTCGCCGCTGCAATCGGTGCTGACGGTCGCGATCTTCACCCACATGCTGGCGCAATTCGGCACCGAAATCCTCGCCGGCTACGGCATCGGCGCCCGGCTCGAATTCATGCTGACCGGGATCGCGTTCTCGGTCGGCATCGCCTCGGTGCCGATGGTCGGCATGGCGATCGGCGCGCAACGGGTGGCGCGGGCGCGGCGCATCGCCTGGATCGCGGGCTGTGTCGCCTTCGTGTCGGTCGGCGCCTTCGCCACCGTGATCGCGATATTTCCCGATCTCTGGGTCAACATCTTCACCGACGATCCCGACGTGCGCGCCGCCAGCCGGCAATATCTGGCGATCGCGGCGCCGATGTACGCCTTCATCGGGCTGTCGATCTCGATGTATTTTTCCTCGCAGGGGGCCACCAAGGTGCTGGGCCCGGTGCTGGCGCAGACCGCGCGGCTGGTGTTCGTCGCCGCCGGCGGCTGGTGGCTGGCGACGTTCGATGCCACCCCGGCGAACTATTTTGCGCTGGCGGCAGCGTCCATGGTGGTGCTCGGCGTGCTGTCCGCCGCCAGCGTCATCTTCACGCGCTGGGGACCGAAGGGCGGCCCGCTGCCGGATCCGCGCCCTGCCTTGTCCTGACGAATGCGGACGCTCATGCCGCGTCGCGCCGGAATGCCTTCTGCACGGCCAGCGCGCCGAGATCCATCTGCGTGTCGACATAGGGCGCGATCTCGTTCGGCAGCACATCGACGGTCCAGAGTAGCCGGCTGCGCGCATCGCCATCGGCCAGTACCTGCACCGACGCGCTGTAATGGCTCACCCGCTCGTTCTTGATGGCATAGACCAGCCGCCGCAGCGCTTCGTTGCAATCGACCAGCTGCTCGCGCGCGACGCTGCCGTTGGCAAACGTCACGATCCGCGTGTCGCCGTCGAGCCGCGTGTCGGTGACAAAACCCGGCGCAAGACGCGTATGCAACGCGCCGAAATCGCGCACCGCGGACCAGACGTCGTCGGGATGGCCGTCGAGCGGAATGTCTTTGTGGATGGAAGCCATGGGGGTGATCCTTCTGGGTTAGCCGTCATTGCGAGGAGCGCTTGCGACGAAGCAATCCAACTTGCTGCAGGCAAAGCTGGATTGCTTCGCTTCGCTCGCAATGACGGTGGTTAGAGCGGGGCGCCTAACGCCTAAGACGTGCAAACCGCCTCGACATTGTTGCCGTCGGGATCGATCAGGAATGCGGCATAGTAAGTCGGGCTGTAGTCGGCGCGCGGGCCGGCGCCGCCATTGTCGCGGCCGCCGGCCTTCAGTCCCTCGCTGTGAAATTGCCTGATCGCGGCATGATCGGGCGCGCGGAAGGCGACATGGGCGCCGGCATGGACCGGCCCCTTGTGCAGATGCAGCCAGAGCGCCGGCTCGCCTTTGGGGCCGAAGCCGGCGCCGCTGTCGTCGCGCGAGCACAGCGCGAAGCCGAGCGGCGCCAGTGCGGCGGTGTAGAAACGCACGCTGGCGTCGAGATTTCCGACTTTCAATCCGATGTGGTCGTACATGGCGATCTCCGATGGTGAGGCGCGCGGACGAGCGCGCGGTTCGGAGACGACCCTAGTCAGTGCAGGGCGAGGCGTTCTTGGAGAATCTTGCGGTCTCCCCGCGAGGCTTCGCGGAACCGGCGCGGCGAGACCCCGGCGGCGCGGTGGAAGGTGCGGACGAAGTTGGAGAGATCGGCGAAACCGACGTCATAGGCCACGGCAGTGACGGGGATGTCGTCGTCTGCCAATAGCCGCGCGGCATGGCGCAGCCGCGAGCGCACCAGATACTGGTGCGGGGTGACGCCGAGCACGCTCGAAAACAGCCGCAGGAAGTGGAACGGGCTGATCCCGGCCTGGGCAGCGGCCTGCTCCAGATCGATATTTTGCGGCGAATGCGCTTCGATCCACAGCGCGGTTTCCACCGCGCGGCGGCGATCCCTGGCTCCCGCCGCCGCGAGTTTTTGCGGCCGTCCGGAAACAACCTCGACGAACCGGCCGGCGAACAGCGCCCCGACCTCGTCGAGGCCGATATCGCTGCGGCCACAGGCGGCGGCCTGCGCCAGCTCGCCGAGCACCATCAATTCGGGCAGCGGCGGTGCGGCGCCGATCTGCCAGATCCCGGCGCGGTCGCCGATCGCGTCCACCAGTTCAGGGCCGAGAAAAAATGACAAGCACTCGTCGCCACAGACATGCTCGTGGGTGCACATGTATTCATCGCCGGGATGGCCGACCAGCACCGATCCCGCCACCAGTTCAAAGGTCCGGCCGCGGCTGCGGCAGCCGAAACTGCCGCTGCGGACAAAGGAGATGGAGTGGCCGGTATGCTGCTCAACAAACGGCTTGTCGGCCGGACCCGCGGTGCAGCGGAAGTCGAATACCGAAATGGAGTCGCATTGTAACAGGGGGCGCGCCGTCATCCGGCAATTTTAGCTCTGCAGACGCGGCGGGGCAACGGGAAGCAACACGTCGAACAGGGTCTTGCTGCTGGTCCCGCTGCGCGCGCCCTCGATCGAAAGCAACCGGCGCTTGGAGATACTGCCGCCGTGCGGCGACATCCGGTCGGCATAGCTGCCGGCTTCGAGAATGCGATGGCAGGGCACGATGATCACGAAGGGATTCCTGGCCAGCGCCTGCGCCACCGAGTGCACGGCGCCGGAGGCGCCGAGCCCGGCGGCGATTTCGCCATAGGTGCGGGTTTCGCCGCGCGGGATCGCCTGTGCCAGCCGGTAGACCCGCAGGTTGAAGGCGTGGATGCCTGATACATCGAGGACGACGTCGGAAAGATCGACCGGCTGGCCGCGCAGCAGCGCCACGATGCCCTCGATCGCGACTTCCACGTTGAGCGGCGGGCGCGCTTCGCGGGCCTCGGGATAGAGCTGGTACAGCCGGCGCCTGGTTTCGATTTCGCGCGCCTCGGGCAGTTGCACGCCGACGATGCCACCATGGCCCCATGCGATGCCGCACCGGCCGATCATGGTGTCGAAAATGGTGTACCCACGCCCCGACATTACGCTACCCACCCCGCCGATATCATAACACCGTCATAAACGGCTGCACCTGGAATCTTCGGTTAAGGATGGCGGGGCAGGGGTGGCCAAAGCTTGCCAAGGGCGGCAAGGCGCTTGGCGGACCGCCCGGTCTCGGCTAATTAGGGGACACGCGGGCGTAGCTCAATGGTAGAGCAGGAGCTTCCCAAGCTCACGACGAGGGTTCGATTCCCTTCGCCCGCTCCAGCCGCCAACTGGATCAGGTCGTGTCTCCAGGACTCGTTGATTGGCCGGCGCAGGGCCCGTTACCTCGGCGATCCCGACCGCGCAAAAGCCGATCGCGCCATGCAGGCGATGATGAAGATGCGCAAGATCGTCATCGCCGATCTCGACAAGGCGTTTGCCGGCTGATGCCGGAAACTCGCGCCGCGCGTGATTATCGTGCGCGGCGAATGTCCGTAGTTTTATGGCGTAGCGCAAAAAGCACACCTGCCGACATTCGCCGCGGATGTTCAAGATAGATCACTTTGCTCTGGCCCGCCGCCCTAGCCTTGTTCCGCGCGGACCATACTGATTCGGTCGTTTCGTCGGAGCCTCGCGCGAGGCTTTCCGGCTGGTGGCTGTTTGCGAGTCTGCTGACCCGATGATCCCTGGGAGTGCGGACCATGAACAGCTTCAAGAAATTAGCGTTGCTCGCATGCCTCGGGCTGACTGTCGCGGCGGCGCCGCGTCCGGCGGCCGCCGATGCGGTCTCCGCGCGCCTCGACGCGCTGGAGCGAGAGAATGCCGCGCTGCGTGCGCGGCTCAATCGCCTCGAGACATCGAAGCCGGCGCTGCAGCCGCGCCCGGCGGATACAGGACCGGTCGCTCCAATCGCCGCACTGCCGCGTCAGCCTGCCGCCGACAGCATGGCCTCCGCCCCCCGCCACACCGGCGCGCCGAGGCCGGTTGCGCCCAGCTTCGAACTCTCCGGCTCGGCGTCCTTCCTGCAGCCCGGCGCCGGCAACCTCGAATACGGCACGCTGACCAACCCTCTGCCCTTGGTGACGCCGCACTGGAACAACCAGTCGCTGAAGCCGAACTTCGCGCCCTCCTTCACGCTGGGCGCCCGTTACATGCCGAACGAGTCCACGGACATCCAGCTGAACTGGACGCATCTGAACAACACCGCCAATGATTCCTTCTTCGCTTCGCCGACCGAGATGGTGGGACCGCCCTATCTGATCGGACCCGAATCCGCCCTGTACAAGAACGGCTATGGCACGGTGAAAACCAGGTTCGATGCCGTCAATCTGGACGTCGGGCACACCTTCTGCGCCGATTGCTCGTTCCAGATGCGCGCCTTCGGCGGCGTGACGGCGGCACGGATCGGCCAGACCCTGTCGGGGCTGTTCGAAAGCCCCGGCGGCGCGGCCTCTTCGGGCTACACCAACAATTCGCTGTTCACCGGCGCCGGCCCCCGTTTCGGCATCAAGGGACAGTACGGCATCGGCGACTTCCAGTTCATCGGCGAGGTCGCGGCTGCCGCCCTGGTCGGTACCTCGAAGAGCCGCATCGACTACACGACGCTGTCGCCGGCGTTCGGCCTTTCCGAGCAGTATCTGGCGTCGCCAAACGCGACGCGGGTGGTGCCCAGCATCGACGCCCGCCTGGCCACCGCCTACACCTTTGCGCCGACCAGCCTTGGCCTGTTCAAGGTCGAGGCCGGCTACAAGGCGGCGGTCTATTTCGATGTGGTCAATGGCTATGCGGTGACCCAGGTGCCGACCAGCCTGACGCTGCCGCCGGTGGGGATCTACCTCGCGACGCAGCAGCACCTGCTGACCAACTTCACCAACCACGGCCCCTATGTGACCGCCAGCTGGGCTTTCTGGTAAGCGAGGGTTCCAGGCCGGCGGCGGCGATGGCGGTCTAGCTTTCGCCTCCGATCGCACCTATATTCAGCGGGTCGCAAGACGATGGCGCTGAACCTCAGAGCGGACTGCAGGCAGACCCGGGGGCAGTACCCGGCGCCTCCACCCTAGCAGCCCGGGTTTGCCGCAAGGCAATACCCTGGCTGCTACGGCGGGGGCGAAACAGGATCGATGGCTGCGAAGAAGCTCTGAATTGTGCTCGGCATGATACCGCCGTTATCGGGTCAAAAACCTAAATGCAAACGATAACGTTGCATTGAACGAAGTGCGCCTCGCGGCGTAACCGTTCGGGGTTGGTCCACCTAGCAACAGAACGGCTATCGCCGCGTCAGCCCTCGGGCTGGCGCGGCTTTAATTTGTGGGGTGGGTGGTCCAGGTCCGCCGCGAGGTATGGCGAATGTGCAAAACCTCGACGACAGTTTCGCGTACCCGATAGAAGATCTTGTAAGGGTAGCGAGCGACGAACAGGACCCGAACATCGGGATTATCAGTGCGATATCCACTGAGCGGTTGTTCGCCAAGTTGGGTCACCGCTTCCCGGATGCTCTCTGCAACATTCCGCGCTCCACTCGCAGAGCGCTCTCTCAGATACTCCAGAATGCGTTCTCGATCTGCGAACGCCTCCGGGGTGTATCGAACCGTCATCGCTGGTGGCGCTTGTCAGCCTCTGCGACCGTCTCGTCCGCGACGAACTCTCCGCGATCGGCCTCGGCCAACCCCCTGCCGACGGCGGCTTGTTCATCATCGGACATGGTGTAGACACCGGTGCGCCGAGCTTCGATTTCACGGGCATATTCCGCGAGATCGTTCTGGTCCTCCACGGGCCAGCTGGCGACGTGCTCCAACACCTCTCTCAGAGCCTTGGTTGTCATCTTGAGACTATACCCTGTAGGCGGCGCCTGCTCCAGACCAATCCGCTGTAACAGTGAGTCCGGTCTGGCAGGCCTGCGTCAGCCCTCGGGCTGGCGCGGCTCTAATTTGTCGGCTGAGACAAGCCGCGCTCTGGTAGTGATCCTGGTGCGGTGCCTGCGTCGCGGAACGTCTCAGTTCGACAAGGCGATCCCGCGCAAAGTCGCCTCGGTCGGGCCGCTTCCGCTGCGCTCCTCCTCAATCCATTGATTGATCCAGGCCACATGCTCCGCCTCCTCGGCGAAGAATTCGGCCGCCAGCACCCGGATCTCCGGATCGTCGGTGCCGTCGTGCACCGATTTATAGAATTCGTATCCGGCAGTTTCGCTGACGAGCGCGATCTCGAGCGCCTCGTTCTTGGCCAGGAACGGATCGGCGGCCCAGATCGCCGCGGTTTCCGGACTTTCGATATCGGGCCACCTGTAAGCCCCGGGAAGCATCACGGGAATTTCGCGAAAGCCGGACCGCGCGCGGGCGTCGGCCAGGTGCAGCCGTGAATAGTCGGACAGGCGCCGAAACAACGAACTGACTTCCTTGTTGCCATAGCCCTGCATGGCGTCGGCAAGCTGGTCGAAGCGCAACATCGCCTCTTCCTCCAGCTTGATGGCGTAGGCGAGAAACTCTTCGACGGACTTCATGAATGGACTTCCCGCATCTTCCCGTAAGCTATTATGAAACCGCCGACTCGCCTGACGGCAGCGGGTTTTTCTGCAGCCATTCCTCGCGCGTGATCCAGGCCTCGAGCACCTCGACATGCTCGGCTTCTTCCTGGAAAAACTCCTTGGCTGCGGCGCGAATACCAGGATCCTTGCTGGTGCCCGCGATCGAATAGTAGAATTCATACCCGCGCCGTTCGCCGACCAATGCCGCCCGCAGCGCGTCGAGACGGGAAAGCGACGGATCGCCGGCCCACAATGCGGTGCGCTCCGGTGTCTCGTGGTCGGGCCAGGCGTAGTCGGGCGGAATGAGTTTTTCGAGATCGGTCGCCGCGGCGCGCTTGCGGGCCTCGGCCAGATGAAGCCGCGAAAAGCCGGCCAGTTGCGCGAACAGGTTCGCCACCTCGTGGTTGCCGCAACTCGCCATCGATGCCGACAACTTGTCGAAATGCAGCGCGGCGTCTTCTTCGACCTTGACGGCGAAGCCGTGAAACTCTTCCAGCGAGGCGATCTGCACGCCGCCCTTGTAGATTTTGGCGGCGGGCGTCAGGTAAGGCGCCTGCGCAGGCAGCGTCTTGTCGCCCTCGAATGCCACGATAATATCCTCGTTTCGCACGAAGCACTGGCAGGCCAGACGGTACCGTGGCGGCATGTCATTGACCTCGGCTTCGACGATTTCCTGCTTCGTGATCCTGCCCAGCTGGCGCAGCATCTCCTTCTCTTTTTCCGTCAGCGCGATGCCGTGCTTGCGATTGCCGGGGGCGAGATGCTTGACCTCGACGATGCACGAGCCGCATTCGCCGTCCTGACAGTCGAACGGAATGGGTATCTTGTGGGCCTTGGCAACGGCCAGAATGGTGCCGCGGTCGCCGGCGATTGCATAGACGGTGACGTCCCTTGCCATCACCGGGGATGAAAACGTGACATTGCTCATTGCGCGCTCTCCTTGGTGACTTGGGCGTGAAAGTCCGCGGCGATGTGCGCCGCTGATGTCGGCTTCTGGAAACGCCGATCGGGCCGCCGTCGGGTTGCCGGCGACAGCAAAGCAACTCGTATGCCAGTCGGAAAATTTGTTTGGTTTCAGTTGATTGGCGGCTTTGCGGCGTACGAAGCGGCATGGCCCATGTGCGACTTTGTCGGACCCGCGACAGCGGCAGGCTGGACGGCATCCGGCGCTTCTGACCGTATCGGGCGGGCCGCCCGGCGCTGCGGATCAACCGCTGTCAGCACGTCGAAGTCTTCACGGCCGTGCCCGCTCGTTCGGCGGGCACGGGCCAATATCGATTTTCACCGGGGGGTCGTCGATCCCGATTTAGCGCGCCGCGATCACCATGATCTCGACATTGTACTGCGGCGTCGCCAGCTTGGCCTCGACGGTAGCGCGCGCCGGAGTGTTGCCGGCCGAAACCCAGCCGTCCCACACCGCGTTCATCTCCGGGAAAGTCTTCATATCGGTGATGTAGATCGTCGCCGACAGCAGCTTCGACTTGTCGCTTCCGGCCTTCTTGAGATGGCTGTCGATGGTCGCGAGTATGTCCTGCGTCTGCTTGGTGACGCTCTCGCCGGCCGCATTGTTGGCGACGACGCCGGCCAGATAGATAGTGTCGCCGTGAACGACGACCTGGCTCATGCGCGGGCCGGTATCGAAACGCTGGATGGTCATATGCTTCTCCTGAAGGTGGGGCCGACTACTTAGCGCGCGGGGGCGTGATGCGCTACTGGGTTCTCGCTGGCCGGGGCAGCGGGGCCATTTTCCTCAAATTCTGGAGCCGCGGGAAGCGAAACGTGCTAGGCTGCGACCATGGTCAAAACGCTTGAACAAGCCATCGCACAGCTCTCGCGCCTGCCGGACGCCGATCAGGAACAGATCGGCCGGAAACTGCTTTCACATGTCGAGAAGCTGAACGCGCTTCGTGTCGAAATAGACGAGGGCATTCGTTCGCTGGATGCAGGCAAGGGCAGCGCCCTGGATATTGAGGATTTCCTGCGCCGGAAGAATTCGGAACATGGCGGGACATAAGTCCCCGACTATTTGGTCGCCTGAAGCACTCGATGACATTGATCGCCTATGGAAATATTACGCCGGTGCGGCAGGGCGTGTGATCGCCGACAAACTCTTGCGTGAAATTGTCAGGGTTGTTGCGACAATTGACGATTTTCCTCTCGCAGGACGGTCTCGCGATGAAATCCGAACGGGCCTGCGCTCGCTGGCCGCCAGCCCCCATGTTGTGTTCTATCGCTTGAACGATGATCGGCCGGAAATCGTACGTGTGCTCGATGGGCGTCGGGATATCGAAGATATTTTTTCGGAAGGCTGAATCAGGCGCGGGGACTGATTCCTACCCCGCCGCCTTCGCCGCCGCCCGTCCCGCATTCCTCCCCGAAAACAGGCAGCCGCCGAGAAACGTCCCTTCCAGCGAGCGGTAGCCGTGCATGCCGCCGCCGCCGAAGCCGGCGGCTTCGCCGGCGGCGTAGAGGCCGGGCATGATCGCGCCCTCGCTGCCGAATACGCGGGAGTCGAGGTCGGTTTCAAAGCCGCCCAGCGTCTTGCGGGTCAGGATGTTGAGTTTCACCGCGATCAGCGGACCCTGCGCGGGATCGAGAATCCGGTGCGGTTTTGCCGTGCGGATCAAGCGGTCGCCGATATATTTGCGCGCGTTGTGTATGTTCATCACCTGCGCGTCCTTGACGTAGGGGTTGGCGATCTCGCGGTCGCGCGCCTCGATCTGGGCTTTCAGGTATTCCGGCTTCAGCAGATTCTCGCCTGAGAGCTTGTTCATGGCGCCGACGAGGTCCTCAAAATTGTCGCGCACGATGAAATCGACGCCGTGGCTCTTGAAGGCTTCCACTGGCGCCGGGGCACCCTTGTTGGTGGCGCGGCGCGCGGTCGCCAGCCAGCTCTTGCCGGTGAGGTCGGGGTTTTGTTCGGAGCCGGAAAGCGCAAACTCCTTCTTGATGATGCTCTGCGTCAGCACGAACCAGGAATAGTCGTAGCCGGTGCCCATGATGTAATGCAGCTGGCCCAGCGTGTCGGAGCCGGGAAACAGCGGCGCGGGCAGGCGTTTTCCGGTGGCGTCGAACCACATCGAAGACGGGCCCGGCAGGATGCGGATGCCGTGACGCGGCCAGATCGGCGACCAGTTCTGGATGCCCTCGACATAGTGCCACATGCGGTCGCGGTTGATCAGCCGCGCGCCGGCTTTCTCGGTGATCCCGATCATCCGGCCGTCGACATGTTCGGGCACGCCAGAGATCATGAATTTCGGCGGCTCGCCGAGCCGCTTCGGCCAGTTCTGCCGGACCAGATCGTGATTGCCACCGATGCCGCCGGAGGCGACGATCACGGCCTGCGCGCGCAGGCTGAAATCGCCGGCGGCCTGTCGCGACGAGCTCTTGCCGCGCTCGACAGTGTCGGGCGAGAGGATGGTGCCGCTGACGCCGTCGACGGCGCCATTGGTGATTGAGAGTGCATCGACGCGGTGGCGGAATTTGAAGGTGAGGCGGCCGCTCGCCTGCGCTTCGCGCGCCCGCCGCTCGAACGGCTCGACGATGCCGGGGCCGGTGCCCCAGGTGACATGGAACCGGGGCACCGAATTGCCGTGGCTCATCGCGTCATAGCCGCCGCGCTCGGCCCAGCCGACCACCGGAAAGATCCGGTGGCCCATCGCCCGCAGCCAGTCGCGCTTCTCGCCGGCGGCGAACGCGACATAGGCCTCGGCCCAGCGCCGCGGCCAGTGGTCGTCGTCGCGGTCGAAACCCGCCGATCCTATCCAGTCCTGCAGCGCCAGATCAAAACTGTCCTTGATGCCGAGCCGTCGCTGTTCCGGACTATCGACCAGGAACAAGCCGCCGAACGACCAGAAGGCCTGGCCGCCGAGGCTCTGCTCGCCTTCCTGGTCGACCACGATGACGCGCTTGCCGGCGTCGGCGATTTCGGTTGCCGCGACGAGGCCCGCAAGGCCCGCGCCGACCACGATTACGTCCGCATCCCCAGCCATCGCGTCATTCCCCCTGTCCCTTCGCGATTGAAGCCCGCACCCTTTGCTGCGGTCAACGGCAAACGGCCGCCTGCCGCGGCCAGGTGTGTTCAGGAGACGCGCAAGCGGCGTCGGGTGCGGGAAGGATTCGTTAACTTGTTCCAGTTTGGGACCTTTTCCCGCCGCCGGGTGCAGCGTGCCGGCAACACTCAATTTGAATTTGTTTGGAGTGGTCGCTGCCATCTGGACAAAATCACGATCCGGCAACACGCTGGCGAAACGCCTTGCATCGCACAGGGCAAACAGATTCGGGTTCGACAGGTTTGGACTGGGGCTGGGACATGAAGCTCGTGACGGGGTTGCTGGCGGCGGTTCTCCTGATGGGGGGGATGGGGGCGAGCCATGCTGTGGTTCGCATCGCGGATGACCGCGGCGGCCGGATCGGGACGTACGTCGACAAGTACCAGGGCCTGCGCACCTCGGGCGAGCAGGTGATCATCGACGGCCTGTGCGCCTCGGCCTGCACCATCGTGCTCGGCGCGGTCCCCCACGACAAGATTTGTGTGACATCAGCTGCCACTCTGGGCTTCCACGCCGCATGGGATTTCGGCCCCAATGGCCGCGCCATCAACAATCCCGAAGCCACGCAGATGCTGTATTCGATGTATCCGTCGCAGGTGCGGCGCTGGATCGCCCAGCGCGGCGGGCTGAAATCGCAGATGATTTTCCTGCGCGGCAAGCAATTGCAGGCGATGTACAAGCCCTGCTACCTCGATGCCCAGGCCGCACCCCGGCCGTCGTCGCGCCGCGACCGCGCCATGGGTCAGCGCGAAGTGATCGCGCCCGATCCCGCGGCGCTTGCCCGGCAGTCCGACTAGCCCTATCTGAACGGAACAAGGCAGGCGGACCGGCGGCGACGCCGGTCAGACGCCGGTCGTTTCAGATGGTTGTCCATGGTTCAGCCGGTTTCCGCGCAGCCCGAAATGCCCGCGATCGTCCCGGGCCGCAGGCTCGCGTCGGCGATCGCCATCGGTGCTGTCGCGTTCGGCGCCCTGGTGGTTGCCGGCGCGCTGGCGCTCTGGTTCCACTACGGCACCGCGGTGTTTTTCGAGATGATCGCCTCCGGCATCTCCGCCTGCTTCTGATCCCGGACGGTTAGGAATTATCATGACGGATCAGCCCACCCGCGCGCAGGCCGCTCGCCCGCTGATCATCCTCGCCGCGTTCGGCGCCAGCCTGGTGGTCGGCCTTCTGCTGATGCTGTGGGCGACCGGCGGATTGCGCAATGTGGCCGCGCCGGCCGCGATCGGCGGTCCCTTCCAGCTGACCGACCAGGCCGGTCAGACCGTGACCGACGCCAACCTCAAGGGCCGGCCGAGCGTGATCTTCTTCGGTTTCACCCATTGCCCCGATATCTGCCCGACGGCGCTGTTCGAGATGTCCGAGGTGCTGCGGGCGATGGGCAAGGATGCCGACCGCATCAATGCCTGGTTCATTTCGGTCGATCCGGAGCGCGACACCACCGAAGCGATGAAGGATTATTTGTCGAGCTTCGATCCGCATTTGAAGGGGCTGACCGGCAGCCCCGAGGCGATGGCGAAGGTGATCTCGGGCTACCGGGTCTATGCCAGGAAGGTGCCGCTGAAGGATGGCGATTACACCATGGACCACACCGCGCTGATCTATTTGATGGACCGCGACGGCAAGTTCGTGGCCCCGTTCAATCTGAAACGGACGCCCGAGGAGGCTGCCGCCGACCTCAAGAAGTATCTCTGAGCCCGGCGACGACTGGGCGCCTGGCCATAAACGACGTTCGCGTCGCGAGCCGGATGGTCTATAAGGCCGTCCAAATCGGAAAAACCACCGTCAATGCCGCCGCAGATCATCCCGTTATCAGCCGGAAGAGCGCTTCGAATGGCCCGTCTGGCGCTGGCCGTGGCGGGGCTGCTGGCTGTCGCCCTGTCGGCAGGCCCGGCACTGGCCCAAACCCAGCTACCGGGGCCGACGGCGGCAAAGCCCGCTGTGGAGGCCGCCCCGCAGGCGGTGCCGGGGTTCTGGGACCCGCGGCGCCGGCCTGACCGGCCGGATCTGTCCCGTCTCACGGTAATCCGGTTTTTGACCGAAACCGACTATCCACCGTTCAATTTCACCGGCCCGGACGGCAATCCGGCCGGCTTCAACGTCGATCTCGCCAGATTGCTGTGCGAGGAGATCAAGGTGACCTGTACGGTCCAGATGCGGCGGTTCGAAACGCTCCTGGATGCGATCGCCAGCAACCGTGGCGACGCCATCATCGCCTCGCTGGCGGTGACGCCGCAATTGCGCGCCCGGGTCGATTTCACCGATCCCTATTACCGCGCGCCGGCGCGGTTCGTGTCGCGGCGCGACGCGGTGATGATGGAAGTCCGCCCGGAATACCTCGAGGGCAAGAAGGTCGGCGCCATCGCCGGCTCCTCGCACGAGGCGTATCTGAAGGCGATGTTCACCGACGCCGAACTGCTTCCCTACCCAAGCGACGAGGCCCTGCGGCTGGCACTGCGTCGCGGCGAGGTCGACTTCATTTTCGGCGACGCCATCTCGCTGGCGTTCTGGATCAACGGCACCGACTCCGCCGAGTGCTGCGCGTTCTCCGGCGGGCCGTTCGTCGAGAGTCGCTATTTCGGCGAGGGCATCGGTATCGCCGTGCGCAAGGGCAACGACCTGCTGCGGCAGTCGCTGAACTGGGCGCTGTTCCGGCTCTGGGAAAAAGGCCGCTATACCGACCTGTGGCTGCGCTATTTCTCGGTGAGTCCGTTCTGAAAACAGTCGACGTCATTCCGGGGCGATGCGCAGCATCGAACCCGGAATCCTAGGATTCCGGGTCTGGTGCCAACGCACCATCCCGGAATGACAACCGAGGCACCGTTATTTTGCATTTCGACGCGGAAGGGCTAGTTTCCGCGGCCCTGGAGACCACTTATGTCCACGATCGATCTTGCTACCACCCCCAGCGACCTGCGCGCGCTCGCCGAACAATCCAACGCCTGGCCGTTCGAGCAGGCCAAAGCAATCGTGGCGCGGCTGAAGAAGAAGCCCAAGGACGAGGTGCTGTTCTCGACCGGCTACGGGCCATCGGGCCTGCCGCATATCGGCACCTTCGGCGAAGTGGCGCGTACCACCATGGTGCGCCACGCCTTTCGCGTGCTGACCGAGGACAAGGTCAAGACAAGGCTGCTGGCGTTCTCCGACGACATGGACGGCCTGCGCAAGGTGCCGGACAACGTGCCGAACAAGGAAATGCTGACGGCGCATCTCGGCAAGCCGTTGTCGCGGATTCCCGACCCGTTCTCCAACGAGTATCCGTCGTTCGGCGCCCACAACAATGCGCGGCTGCGCACCTTTCTCGACACCTTCAAGTTCGACTACGAATTTGCCAGTTCCACCGACTACTACACGTCGGGCCGGTTCGACGCAGCCCTGCTGCGCGTGCTGGAGCGCTTCGACGCGGTGATGGCGATCATGCTGCCGAGCCTGCGCGAGGAGCGCGCGGCGACCTATTCGCCGTTCCTCCCCATCTGCCCGCGCACCGGCGTGGTGCTGCAGGTGCCGATCGTCGCCCATGACGTCAAGGCAGGCACGGTCTCCTATGACGATCCCGAGACAAAAGAGCGCGTCACGCTCCCGGTCACCGGCGGCCATTGCAAGCTGCAATGGAAGCCGGACTGGGCGATGCGCTGGTATGCGCTCGGCGTCGACTATGAAATGGCCGGCAAGGACCTCATCGACTCGGTAAAACTGTCGGGCAAGATCTGCGCGGCGCTGGGCGGCCTGCCGCCGGAGGGCTTCAATTACGAATTGTTCCTCGACGACAAGGGCCAGAAGATCTCGAAGTCGAAGGGCAACGGCCTCACCATCGACGAATGGCTGCGCTATGCCTCGCCGGAATCGCTGTCGCTGTTCATGTACCGCGAGCCGAAGTCGGCGAAGCGGCTGTATTTCGACGTGATCCCGCGCAACGTCGACGACTACCAGCAGTTCCTCGACGGCTTTTCGCGGCAGGACGCCAGGCAGCAGCTGCAAAATCCGGTCTGGCATATCCATGCCGGGCATCCGCCGCCGTCCGACATGCCGGTCACGTTCCAGCTCCTGCTGACACTGGTGTCGTCGTCGAACGCGGAGAATGCCGAGACGCTGTGGGGGTTCATCGGGCGCTATCGTCCCGGCGTGACGCCGCAGACCCATCCGAAGCTCGATGCCATGGTCGGCTACGCCATCAATTACTACCGCGACTTCGTCGCACCGACGAAAAAATTCCGCGAGCCGACCAACGCGGAACGCGTCGCGCTGCAGGACCTTCGCGATGCCTTGTCGAACATGCCGGCGGCGTCGACGGCGGAAGACATCCAGAACGTGGTCTACGAGATCGGCCGCCGCGAGCCGTTCCTCGATCCCGTGAAGAAGGGCAAGGACGGCCGCCCGGGCGTCGCGCTCGACTGGTTCAACATGCTCTACCAGGTGCTGCTCGGCCAGGAAAAAGGCCCGCGCTTCGGCTCGTTCGTCGCGGTTTACGGCGTGCCCAACGCCGTCGCGATGATCGACGGTGCGCTGGCAAGGAGCGTGTAGTTCTTCTTCCCCTCTCCCCTTGTGGGAAGGGTGGCGCCTCACGAAGTGAGGCGACGGGTGAGGGGTTGGCTCAACGGGCAGCTTGCTTGCGGATAGAGACCCCTCATCCGGCAGCCTTCGGCTGCCACCTTCTCCCACAAGGGGAGAAGGAAGAAAGTGCCAGCGCACCGCATCCCAGCGCGCTGCGACAATTCGAGATGGCAGACCCACGGCAATTTCAGCGGGCACCCGTCCAAATTGCGCTATACTGGGCATAATCAACGCGCCGCAAGCCTCCGTCGAGGGGCAGGCAATCAACGCATTCAGCAGGGAGAACGCCATGCAGTTCAGGGTTTCGCCGAAAGCGCTCGATAATTACAGCACCGAGGAATGGCAGGCGCGGGTCGATCTCGCCGCCGCGCATCGCCTCGCCTTCAACCAGGGCTTCAGCGAGGGCATCTTCAACCATCTGACCCTCACAGTGCCCGGCCGCACCGACCGCTACTACCAGATCCCGTTCGGCACGCACTGGTCCGAGGTGACGGCGTCGTCCTTCATGGAAGTCGGCATCGATGACGGCGAGGTCAAGCGCGGCGAAGGCGACGTCGAGCGCTCCTGCTACTGCATCCACGCGCCGATCCACAAGGCGCTGCCGCAGGCCAAGGCGGTGTTTCACACCCACATGCCCTATGCCAGCGCGCTGACGCGGCTGGAGGATCCGCGCATCAAGGAGATCGGCCAGACCGAGGTCGGCCTGATGGGCGAGATCGCCTATGACGACGAATACACCGGTCCTGCGCTCGATCCGGCCGAAGGCGCCCGCCTCGCCGGCGTGATCGGCGACAAGAAGGTGCTGTTCATGGCCAATCACGGCATCTCGACGGTCGGCGCCAGCGTCGCCGACGCCTATGACGTGCTGTATTACGTCGAGCGCGCCGCGCAGGTTCAGATCTATGCGATGTGGACCGGGCAGAAGCTCAAGCAACTGCCCGAACCCGTGGTGCAGAAGACCATGCGCGACATCGGCGGCAGCAGCCTATTCGAGGGTCCCAGCGCGGCGCAGCGCCACTTCGATGCGCTGAAGCGCATGCTCGACCGCAAGGAGCCGGACTACGCGGAGTAGGATTGCTCAACTCGTCATGCGCGGGCTTGACCCGCGCATCCATCCTTCTTCGCAAGACTCTTATGAAGTGATGGATTGCCGGCTCAAGCCCGGCAATGACGGATGGCGCTACTGACTCACCCACACGATCCTTGCGATCCATTCGACCTCGCCTGATGCCAGCGTGCGGTCGGCATAAGCGGGGTTGAGCGACGCCAGCTCCAGCGTCTTCGCGGTCCGCCGCTTCAGCTCCTTGACCAGCACTTCGCCGCTTGCGGTTTTCACCACCACGCGGTCGCCGCGGCGGATCGCCGTGCCCGGCGACACTACAACTAGGTCGCCGTCGCGATAGACCGGCTTCATCGTATCGCCTGATATCTCCAGCGCATAGGCGTGTTCGTCGTTGACGGCGGGCAGGCTCACCTCGTCCCAGCCCTTGCCGGTCGGGTATCCACGATCGTCGAAATGACCGCCGGCGGCCGCTTGCGCAAAGCCGAGCAGCGGCACCGTCTGGACGGTGCGCGGGGCGTCGCCGATCAGCTGCACGAAGGTATCGATCGAGGTGTTGGTGGCGGCGAGCGATTTGGCCACCGATTCGGTGGATGGCCAGCGCTCGCGGCCCTCGGCGGTGGTGCGCTTCGACTTGTTGAACGTGGTGGGATCGAGCCCGGCGCGCCTGGCCAGCGCCGAGGTGGTGATCCCGGCACGCTCGGCCAGCCGGTCCAGCGCGGTCCAGATCTGGTCGTGGGTGAGCATGCCCTGCGCTTTCGGAACTTTGGCCATTGGCCCGGCTCGGCGGCTTAGGAATTATTGCCTTAGTAAACCCGCTACCGGCGCCGGTGCAAGGGATCGAGAAGGGATCGAAAAGGGGCGGGCAGGGGCGCGAAAGCGGCCCTTGAAGTGGGCGGGGCACGCCGATACGGTCGGCACGCGATCCGGATATTCCGGAAAACCACTGGAAATTCAAGCAACAGGCGGGACGTTCGGCACGTGCGCAGGATCTACAAGATTTGTCCGGCCTCGGCCTGGCGCGAGGCTGAGCGGCAGGGCGTGTACCGGGGCAGTGCCGACGATGCACGCGACGGTTTTATCCACTTCTCGTCGCCAACGCAGGTCGCCGAGACCGCCAGAAAACACTTCGCCGGCCAGACCGGCCTGTTCCTGATCGCGGTCGATGCCGATGCGCTGGGCGATGCGCTGCGCTTCGAGCCGTCGCGCAACGATGAGCTGTTTCCCCATCTCTACGGCGAACTCGATCTCGGCGCGGTCACCGGCGTTCACGAACTGCATGCGCGCTCCGACGGCTTTCACGACATTCCGGAGCTCGAGCCGTGATCCGCGCCTTCGACACTTTCTCATTGCCATTGCTGCGCTGGTTCGATCCGGAGGATGCGCACCGCATGGCGATCCAGGGCCTGCGGCTGCTGCCGCCGATCCGGCTGAAGCCGGACGATCCAAAGCTCGCGGTGAGGGCGTTCGGCCTGAATTTTCCCAATCCGGTCGGCATGGCCGCGGGCTTCGACAAGAGCGCGGAAGTTTCCGACGCGCTGCTGCGGCTCGGCTTCGGCTTTGTCGAGATCGGCACCGTGACCCCGAAACCGCAGATCGGCAACCCGCGGCCGCGGCTGTTCCGGCTGGAGCGCGACGAAGCCGTCATCAACCGCATGGGTTTTAACAATGACGGCGCCGACGCGGTGCTGCGACGGCTGGCGGCGCGCGCCAACCATGGCGGCATCGTCGGGGTCAATGTCGGCGCCAACAAGGATTCCGTCGATCGCGTCGCCGACTACGTCAAGCTGATCGAGACCTTCGCGCCGGTGGCGAGCTATTTTACCGTCAACGTCTCGTCACCGAACACGCCGGGGCTGCGCAACCTGCAGCAGGCCGCGGCGCTCGACGATCTCCTGGCCAAGGTGATCGACGCGCGGGAACGTGTGCGGAAGAGCGCCGGCGACTCGCCGGTGCTGCTCAAGATCGCGCCCGATCTCAGTCTCGCCGAACTCGACGATGTCGTGCACATCGCCCGCTCCCGCCGGGTCGACGGCATGATCGTCGCCAATACCACGCTGGCGCGGCCCACGACCTTGCGCGAGACCAGCCGCGCCAGGGAGCAGGGCGGTCTGTCGGGCCGGCCATTGTTCCGGCTGTCGACGCGAATGGTGGCGGAAACCTATGTGCGCGCCGAGGGCGCCTTTCCCCTTATCGGCGTCGGCGGCATCGATACCGGCGGCGCCGCGCTGACCAAGATCCGCGCCGGCGCCAGCCTGATCCAGCTCTATTCGTCGCTGATCTACAAGGGCCTCGGCCTGGTCGAGGACATCAAGAACGACCTCGCTTCGACATTGCTGCGCACCGGCCGCGATTCGCTGTCGGAAATCGTCGGCGCCGATGCCGCGACGATCACGGCGGAGGACTGGCCGGTTTAGCTGAATCGCGCCAGCGGAATTCACCTCGCCCCGCTTGCGGGGAGAGGCCGACGCGCGAAGCGCGTCGGGTGAGGGGGACTATCCGCGAGTCCCGCTGGCTGAGAGCGCCCCTCACCCCAACCCTCTCCCCGTGAAGGACGGGGAGAGGGAGTAAATCCTGCTCTAAATCTCCACCACCATCCCGTCGCTCGCCGTCGCATAATCCAGCGTCTCCAGCCGCCCCAGCATGTCGTCGCTCATATGCGTCAGCACCAGCCGCTTCGGCCGGATCTTTGGCAGATGCGCCTCCAGCGTTGTCAGGCTGAGATGGTTCTTCACGATCCTGTCGTAAGTATAGGCCTCCGCGATGAACAGGTCGGCGTCGCGGCCGAGCGGGATCAGCGTCTCCGTCCATTCGGTGTCGGCGCTGTAGGCGATGACGCGGCCTTCGGCCTCGATCCGGTAGGCCAGGAACGGTCCGCCGGATTCACCGTGCACCACGGAAAAGGGCGTGACGTCGACGGCGCCGAAGCTGAACTTCGTCTCGGGCGTGAGCGCGACCACCGTCAGTTCGAACTTCTGTCTGGTCTTCGATGAATGTTCGAACAGCGCTTCCATCACCTGCGCCAGCCGCGCTTCGATGCCTTGCGGCCCCGCGATCACGAGCGGACGGGTGCGGCGCGCGAACTGCGCATCCAGCAGCAGGAATGGCAGGCCCGCAAAATGGTCGCCGTGGAAATGCGTGATCAGGATCAGGTCGATGTCCTCGCGCGCGATGCCGAGCCGCTTCAGGGACGGCAGCGAAGTCGCGCCGCAATCGATCAGGAAATTGACGCGGTCGCCGGTGACATGAAAGCAGGTATTTTGTCGGCCGCCGGAGCCGAACGCATCGCCGCTGCCGACAAACTGCAGTTGCATCGGTTCAACCCTCCGGCCTCAGCGGAACGACTTCCGCAGCATCGCCGGATAGCGCAGCGCCTGCAACCCGCCGCGCGCGGCATAGTGCACCAGCAGGGCGCCCCACAGTCCGGCGTTGCCGAACGAACGCAGCGCCAGCCAGGCGGTGAGAAAGATTCCGAGCGACAGCACCATCAGATTGCGCATCTCGCGCGCCCAGGTGGCCCCGATGAAGATGCCGTCATAGGCAAAGGCGAACACGCCGAGCACCGGGGCCAGCGTCACCAGCCACAGATAGTCGCGCGCGCTGCGGCGGACCTCTTCGCTCGCGGTCATGATGTCGATCAGCACGGAGCCGAACAACGCATAGGACGCGCTCACCGCCAGCGCAAAACCGAATCCCCAGGCGATCACCAGCCGGGTCGCACCGGTGAACGCGCCGCGGTCGCGCGCGCCATAGGCCTTGCCGCATAATTGCTGGGCGGCGTGGGCGAGGCCGTCGAGGAAGAACGCGCTGACCAGCAGGAAATTCTGAAGCACCGCGTTGGCGGCCAGCGTGACGTCGCCGTAGCGCGCGCCCTGGGCAGTGAAGAACAGGAAGGCGGCGATCAGCGACGCGGTGCGGATCAGGATGTCGCGGTTGACCGCCAGCATCCGGATCAGTTTGGTTCGATCGAGCAGCGCCGCGCGCGGCACGGCGGGCAGCCCGCGCGAAAGCCTGCGGGAGATCAGAAAGCCGAGCACGAGACCGACGGCTTCGGAAATCAATGCGGCGATCGCCGCACCGGCGATGCCGAAATCGAACACCAGCACCAGCAGCGCCGTTGCCGCCACGTTGATCAGGTTGATGGCGATCTGCATCCCGAGCGCGAGCGTGGCGCGGGCCTGGCCGACCAGCCAGCCGAGCACGACATAATTGGCCAGTACCAGCGGGGCCGACCAGATCCGGATGTCGAAGTAAACCCTGGCGGCGCGGGTGACGCCTTCGCTGCCGCCCATCGCGTCGAACAAGACGGCGGCCAGCGGGATCTGCAGCGCGATCAGCGCGGCACCGACCATCGCCGAAACCGCGAGGCCGCGCTGAAAAATGGCGCGCAGTTCCCCGGTCTCACCCGCGCCGAGCGCCTGCGCGGTGAAGGCCAGCGTGCTCATGCGCAGGAAGCCGAACAGCCAGAACAGGCAGTCGAACACCACGGACGCGATCGCCACGCCGCCGAGCAGGGTCGGATCGCCGAGCCGTCCGATCGCGATGGTGGAGACGATGCCGATCAGCGGCGTCGTCAGGTTCGCCACCATCGCCGGACCGGCGATGGCAAAGACCTGGGCGGTCGTGACCCTGGATGAAGGAACTAGCAAACCGGACGCAATGCGATCTATCGGCCGCGCGGCGTGCCGAACAATCGCGACAGCAGCCAGATCGGGACCACGATCACGGCACCGAGCAGGAAGTAGCGCCACGCCCAGTTGATGGCGTCGAAGCCGAGATTGTAGATCCAGTCGAACAGCCGCCGGATGCTGTTGAGGATGTTCCAGGGATCGAAGCCGATCGCGGAGAGCACCACGCCGACCAGGATCGACAGCAGGATCAGCCGAACCGCCACCGCCAGCGGCGAGCCGCCGAGAAAGCGGTAAAGGCCGTCATTGGCGGCCGGCAGTTCTCTTGTGTCGTTGGGCATCGATGGTCTCCGGCGCGGATTGGCCCGCGTATCATAGGCTCGGAGACTGACATGGGGAACCCGTATGTCGGCGTCAATGGCCTGATCATGCAGGCAGCTCGGCGGGCGCCTCGGCCTTCAGCATCCGCTCCAGGGTTTCCAGCCGGTCCGCCTCGCGCGGCGGCTTGTCCCAGCGCAGCCGATTGATGCGCGGAAACCGCATCGCCACGCCGGATTTATGCCGCGGCGAGCGCGCCAGCCCTTCGAAAGCGACTTCCAGCACCAGCCCCTGGTCGGGCTCGTGCACCACATGCCGCACCGGTCCGAATTTCTCCGTGGTGTTGCGCCGGACAAAACGGTCGATCTGCAGCAGTTCCTCGTCGGTGAAGCCGAAATAGGCCTTGCCGA
>JAZJYY010000125.1:0-52652 GCA_040390145.1 Pseudomonadota bacterium | reverse complement strand
TTGTCTCCGCGGATAGAGACCCCTCATCCGGCGCTTCGCGCCACCTTCTCCCACAGGGGGAGAAGGAAGGAAGAGGCTCGCTGGACCTTACCGTGCGCGCTCCAGCGCGCGCGACGACGTCTTCGGTTGGCGGACCGGCTTCGGCTTGGCGGCATGCTCGCGCAACCGGACGCCGCGGCCGCCGCTGGCGCTCGCAACGCCCGGACCGATCAGCTCGATGCCGGCGCCTTCGAGCGCGGAGACCAGCTTCATCAGCGAATCGACATTGGCGCGGATGACGCCGTCGCTGGCTTCCATGCGCTGGATCGTCGGCACCGAAAGGCCCGCCAGATCGGCGGTCTGCCGCTGATCGATGTTCAGGAGCGCGCGCGCGGCCCTGAGTTGGTGGGCGGTGATCATCGATATCGCTCCGGTTTAGGCGACTATATTTATAGTACCAGAATTACTGCTTCAAGCATCAATTTACAGGTACAATCTATCATGCAGGCGAGTGTCGCCGCATGCCGTTAAATCCATGAACCGACAAGGGATCGACTGTGCGGCTGTTGGGACGTTATCAGGGAAGAAGCGGCGAGATTGAGATCGTCGAATGCTCGTGGGATGGCACCCGGATCTATTTCGAGGAGGGCGTGCGGCAGAGTCAGGCGACGCCCGCCGGTGAAAGCGTCTTCACCTATGTGAAGCTGATGGATGAGCTGCTGCACCGGTCGGCCAACATCCTGGTGCTGGGATGCGGCGGCGGCAACCTCGCCACAAGGCTGGCCGGGCTCGGCAAGAAGCTGACCATCGTCGACAACAATCCGATCAGCTTCGTCATCGCGCAGCAGTTTTTCGGGCTGCCCGACGACCTGCACTGCATGGTCTCCGACTTCCGAAAATTCATCTATCAGGACGAGGCGCTTTACGACGGCATCGCCATCGATATCGGCGGCCCGGGTTTTCGCTTCAACGAGGAATTCGACGTCGAGACCTGCGAGGCGATCCGCGCGCGGCTGGCGCCGGGCGGCCGCATCGTGATGAATGTGACGGTCATGAACGACATCGATCCGCTGCCCGACCGCATCGCGGCGCGGCTCGCCGGCGACAGTCTCAGGGTCTGGATCATCGACGAACAGGGCATCGAGGACCGCAACGCCATCATCGCCTGCCTGCCGGAACGGCAGCTGAACCCGCGTTCCGTGCTCAACGACGTGCTGCGCCACAATCAGGAGCGGTGGTCGATCCGGCGCGGACGACTGCGCAGCCGCGATCTGGCGTTCGGATCACGCAGCGGCTGATCGCCCAGGGCGATATCCAACATCCCATCCACCAAAGGCTTGCGGAGCCAATCAGGAGGTATCGTGCGATTTTTTCAGATGCTCGCCGGCGCAATCATGCTGCTGCTCGTTTCGGTGGCGGCCAGCGCCCAGACCAGCTGGGACATGCCGACGGAATATCCGCAAAGCGCGATGCCGGGACTGGGGCTGACGACCTTTGCCAGGCACGTCGGCGAACTCAGCGCGGGTAAGCTGCAGATCCGGCCGAGCTTCGATGCCGCTTCCGGCATTCGATCTGCCGGCATGCTCGCCGCGATCGCGGACGGACGGGTCCAGGCCGGCGACGCTTTCGCCGGCGCCCTTGAAGCGGAAAACGCCATCTTTGCCCTGCCCTCGCTGCCGTTTCTGGTGACGTCGATCGCGGATGCGCGAAGGCTTGCCGACATCGCGCGGCCTGCCCTTGCCGCGGCCTTGCAAACCAGGGGCCTGCGGCTGCTCTATCTGACACCCTGGCCGCCTTCCGGCATCTGGTCGAAGACGCATCTCAAATCGGCGTCCGACCTGTCCGCGCTGTCGATCCGCACCTATGACAAGGTATCCAGTGAGGTCTTCGCCAGTGCGGGGGCCAAGGCCGCTTCGATCAGCTTTGCGGATACGATGCCGAAACTGGTCGACGGCAGCATCAATGCGGTGCTGTCGTCTGGCGACGGCGGCGCCGGCCGCAAGCTCTGGCAGTATCTGCCTTACTTCAGCGAAATCACCTATTCCCTGCCGATGTCGATCGCGAGCGTCAATCAGGCTGTTTATGACGCACTGCCCGGAGATCTTCGCGAAGCAATCGACACCGCGAGCCGCAAAACCGAGAGCGAGCTGTGGCTCGCGCTGTCGACCCGGCTGGAACAGAACTATCAGACCATGCGCCAGAACGACGTTGCGATCGATTCGAACCCCGCCCCCGAGATCGTGGCCGCGCTCAAGTCCGGCGCCGCGGCGGCCCAGCAGGCCTGGTGCGCACGATCAGGACCCACCTGTCAGGAAGTTCTCGGCGCCTTCAAGGCCGGCAAACCATGAATCGGCCAGATCCGCGCACAGGCCGCGACCTGGCGTTTGGATCACGCCACGGCTGATGGACCGGGGACGGCCGCCTCGCCTGCCACCGAGGCCGCGAGAAACGTCCTGAGCGCGTCGATCACTTCGGCCGGCTTGTCATGCTGCACCCAGTGCCCGGCGCCCTCGAACTTCACCACTTCGGCCTGCCGGAAATGCCCGAGCACGCCGGCGGTTTCGGGATCCGGCAGAAAACTCTCGCTGCCGGCCACCAGCAGCGTCGGGCAGGCGATGCGCGACCACAGCGCGATGTTGTCCTCGAGCGACAGCCGGTACGGCGCGCGGGCGCGCAGATACGGATCGAACTTCCAGCTGTAGCCGCCGTCGGCATTCTGTTTCAACGCGTAAGTGGCGAGATGCATCGCCTGCTCGCGGGTCAGCCGCGCATTGCGCCCGAGCATGCGATCGGCGCCGTCCGCCACCGCGGCGTAGCGCTGGGTTTTCCGCTGCGCCGTCTTGTCGAGATCGCCGACCCAGTCGGCAATCCTGGCCTCGATCGGCTTCACCCGTCGCGCCGGAAAATTCGTCACGCCGTCGAGCACGACCAGCCGTGAGACTTTTTCCGGAAACGCCCCGGCAAAGGTCAGGCTGACCATGCCGCCCATCGAATGGCCGACGACAGCGAGGTTTTCCAGGTTCTCGGACTTCACCAGCGTGATCAGATCGTAGACGTGATCGGCCAAGCTATAACTGCTGCCCTTGGCCCACTCGGAATCGCCGTGCCCGCGCAGATCGGGCGCGATGACGTGAAAATTCGCCCGCAACGCCTGCGCCACAGGATCCCAGCTGCGGGAGTGATCGAGGCCGCCATGCACCAGCAGCAACGGCGGCGCCGATGCGTTGCCCCAGTCGGTGTAGTGCAGCCGAAGTCCGTGAGATTGGTAGAAGCGCGCCTGCGGCACGTCCGATAAAGGGTTCATGTCGGCCTAGATAGAGGCTGGCGGCGGGCAGGTCCAGCATTCCGGAGCGCGGAATTTGCTTGGCGCATCTGCCCGGTCTACCGAACCCCGAGCAAGGAGCGGCGATAGCCGTTGCTGCGCACTTCCTCCCGGCAGGCGAAGCCGCCATTGCTGCCCCGCCCGTAAAACTTCTGCCGCTTGCTGTAATAGATGCCCTTGCGGAAATCGACCCAGACCACGGTGTCGCCGGGGCAGTGACGCTGTGCCTGCGCTTCGTAGCGAAACGGGGTCAGCGGTGTGGCGGCGGCCATGTTAGCGCCGCCTGCCGCAACTGTCAGGATGGCCAGGAAAACGAAACGCTTGCGATAGTTCTGCATCGGAATGCGCCAGGCTCGGGGAATCTGCCTCAGACTATCGCGAGCCTAGGACACGGCCCCATCGCGATCCAGTGTCTCGCGTAGCCTTGCTCAATCATCCAGTTCGATCAGCACAGGCTGATGATCCGATGCATCGGTTTTGCCATCGACTTCGACGCGGCGGATCCGGCCGGTCAAATCCTCCGACGCAAAGATGAAGTCGCGGCAGTCGGGGCCTTCCGTCCATTGCGCGCGGTCATACAGCCCGCAGGTCGGCGCCCGCGGCTGGTCCGGGTTGCAGCTGTTCCATGCGTCGCGATAGTTCAGTCCCGGCCGCGTCGCCTGGTGAATCAGCGCGTGCTGCGGATCCGATACGTCGAAGTTGAAATCACCGCACAACAGGCTCGACACCGCCAGGATCTGGGGCCCGTAAGGCTCGACGTGCCGGCCATTCGACGCTTTGGGGCCGGTCGACGCTTCCTGCTGCAGCTCCAGCAGCCGGTCGATCTGAGCTTCGCGCTGGGCGGCGGAGTGATATTCGAGATGCGTGTTGACGGTCCGCAGCGGGCCGAAGGCGGTCTGAACCGTGACCTCCAGCGCGTGACGGCGCATGCTGCGCACGGCGCCCGCTCCCGGCCACGGCAACAGATGATTGGCAATCTGCAGCACGGGCAGGCGCGACAGCGTCATGTTGCCGAACCGGTGTAACCCGCCTTCCCCGTCCATCGTCTCGATCGCCGGGTGGAACACCGGCAGGTGATCTGGCAGCAGCTCTGCCAGTTTCGCGCTTTGATCGGTGCCGCCATCGAGCTTGGAGAAATTGGAGGATACCTCCTGAAAGCAGAACACGTCGGCATCGGCGATCTCTCTCGCCACCGCCACGATCCGGGCCAGGTCGGTCATACCGTCGCAGCCCTTGCCGCACTGGATATTCCACGTGATCAGCCGCATCACCGGATCCCTGCGCGCATAAAGGATTGCACGAACTGGCGCTGGAACAGCAGGAAGGCGAACAGCAGCGGCCCCATCGTCATGACGGTAGCGGCGGTGATGATCGACCAGTCCACGCCGGTCTCCGGTGCGCCGAACACGGCGAGCCCGACGGTCAACGGCCGCGCCTCCACCGAATTGGTGACGATCAGCGGCCACAGGAAATTGTTCCAGTGATAGCTGACCGAGACGAGACCGAACGCCACATAGGTCGGCCGCGCCAGGGGAACGTAGACCTTCCAGAGAATTTGCAGCGGCCCTGCGCCCTCGACCCGCGCTGCGTCGACCAGTTCCTGCGGAACGCTCTTGAAGGTCTGGCGCAGCAGGAAGATGCCGAACGCGCTGGCGAGATAGGGCAGCGCGATCGCCGGAATGGTATCCAGCAATCCGAGCTTGCCGATCATGCGGTAATTCTCGACGATCAGCACGTCGGGCATGATCATCAATTGCAGCAGGACCAGCGCGAACGCGATGCCGCTGCCCTTGAACTTGAAGCGCGCGAAGGCGTAGGCCGCCAGGGTCGACAGCACGAGCTGCCCGATCAGGATCAGCACGACCAGAACGACGGTGTTGACGTAATAGCGGCCAAACGGCGCCTGATTCCACGCCCGCGAAAAGTTTTCCAGCGTCCAGGGCGCCGACAGGCTGAACGACGTGGCATAGGCGGCCGGATGCAGGGCGCTCCAGAACGCATAGGCCAGCGGCGCCAGCCAGAGCAACGCCAGCAGCCACGCGGCGATCGCTTCGAGAGGATGCGTCCGCCCGTTCATTGGTAATGGATCCTGCGGTCGAGATAGCCGAATTTGACCAGGGCGACCGCGCTCAGCAGCACCAGCAGCACGACGGTCAACGTCGCCGCATAGGCTGAATCCTGGAACACGAAAGCGACTTCATAGATGTAGTAGAGCAGCAATGTGCTGGCATTGTTGGGACCGCCCTTGGTCATGATAACCAGATGATCCACCAGCTTGAACGAATTGATGACCGCGTTGATCGCCACGAACAGCGTGGTCGGCATCAACAGCGGAAAGGTGATCCGGCGGAACGTGTACCAGCGGCTGGCGCCCTCGACCGCCGCCGCCTCCTCCAGATCGGGCGACAGCTGCTGCAGGGCGGCGAGATAGAAGATCATGAAGAAACCGGCTTCCTTCCAGACCACCATGACGATCAGGCAGCCCATCACCGTGCCGGGGTCACCGAGCCAGTTCCAGCCGGCGAGGCCGAACAGCCCGCGCAACTGGTCGAGCAGCCCGTAGTCCGGCGTGTAGAAAAACAGCCAGATGTTGGCGACCGCGATCATCGGCAGCACGGTAGGCGTGAAGAAGGCGAGCCGCAGGAAGCCGCGTCCGCGCATGTGGCGGTTGACCCAGATCGCCATCAGCAGGGCCAGCGCGATCGAAGTCGGAATGGTGCCGAGCGCGAACCAGAAATTGTTGACCAGCGCCCGCCAGAAAATCGGATCGGCGGCCATCGCATGATAGCTGTCGAGACCGACGAAGAGCTCGGCGCCGTCCCTGCGCGTGATGAAGAAGGAATGCCGGATCGTCGCCAGAATCGGAAAATGCGTGAACGCAATCAGCAGCACGAATGCCGGCAGCAGCAGCAGCCAGGCATTGACGGCGTTCCACCACGCATGCGACCGCGGCCGGCGCGCAACGGGTGACATGGCGGGGTGATCGGACATCGCGTAATCGGGCCGGATGGGTCACCCCACCCGGCCCTGTTCTTTACTTGTACGCGCGGAGCACGCGGTCGGCTTGCTGCTGAGCCGCCGCAAGCGCCTCCTGCGGCTTCTGCGTTCCGGTGATCGCCGCCTGGACGGCGTCGCCGACGAACTTGTAGATGCGGCCGTTTTCGTGAACCGACAGTTCCGGCACCGCATGCTCGAGCTGGTCTCGCGCAACTGTCGCGGCCGGAAAACCCTTGGCATAGGCTTCCATCGCCGGGGTCTTGTAGGCCGCCGGCGAAACTGCGACGTAGCCGGTCTTCATGCTCCACTCCGCCGCACGCTCCGGCGCCGTCATCCACTGGATGAATTTCACCGCCGCCTTCTGCTGCTCGGGGGATGCGCTCTTGAAGATGTAGAAGCTGCCGCCGCCGGTCGGCGAGCCGCGCCGTTCCTTGGCCGGAAGCATCGCCACGCCGAAGTTGAACTTGGCGGCGTCCTTGACCGCCGTCAGATTGCCCGTGGTGTGCCACATCATCGCGGTCTTGCCTTCGAGGAAATCGGTGCGCAGCGTCGCCCAGTCGATACTGCCCATCGGCATCACATTATGCTTGCGCGACAGGTCGACCCAGTAATCCAGCGCCGCCACCGTCTTCGGCGCGGTGAGATAGACCTCGTTGCCGGCGTCGTTCATCAGCTTCTGGCCATTCTCGATGGCCAGCGCCTGCAGCATCCAGTAGGCGTAGCCGGTGGTCGGAATTTCGACGCCCCAGCGCGCGGTGTTGCCGGACGCATCCTTCTTGACCAGCTTTTTGGACATCTCGACCATTTCGTCCCAGCTCGCGGGCGCCTTTTCCGGATCGAGGCCGGCTTCCTTGAAGGCGTCCTTGTTCCAGTACAGCACGATGGTCGAGCGCTGGAACGGAATGCTCCAGGTCTTGCCGTCGATCTGGCCGTTGGCCATGAACGCCGGATAAAATTCCTTGAACCACGCCTTGTCGGCGACGAGGTCATCCATCGGCACGATGGCTTTCTCGTCCATCAGCGTGAAGACGTCGGTCGACAGCAGCACCGACAATTGCGGCGGCTGGCCGCCCTTCATGGCCGTCATCGCCTTGGTCATCGTGTCGGTGTAATTGCCGGCGTAGACCGCGGTCACCTTGATGTCCGCATTCTCCTTCTCGAAGCGCGAGACCATGTCGTCGATGATCTTGGTCACCGGACCGCCCACCGCGACCGGATAATACATGGTCAGATCCACCGCTGCCGCCGGACGCAGGCCCAGCACCGAAACCGCAAGCGCGGCCGCCCCCAGCATCATTGATCGTAAAGCCATCATGTCGTTCTCCTTCGTTATCTTTCCTGCCGCGCCGAGACCTTCACTACGGTTCAACCCAGCGCAACGCGCCTTGTCTCATCGCCGGCCTGCTCCAGCCGTCGCCCCGATGTCTGATCGAACTGATGTTCGTGAACGGCGTCCCAGGCGAGCCTGACGTGGTCACCGGGATGCGCCTTGCTGAAACCGTCCTGCCGGACCGAAACCGGCTGGCCCTCGACCTCGCACAGAATGATGCTGTCGGCGCCGAGATGTTCGACGGTCTTTACCTGCGCCGCACGACCGTCCTGCGACACGATGCGGATATGCTCCGGCCGGATGCCGATCAGGCGGTCGCCGCGCGGAATCAGATTCATCGGCGGCGTGCCGATGAATCGCGCCGTGAATGCGGTGGCCGGCCGGTTGTACAATTGCTCCGGCGTGCCGTTCTGCTCGACGCGCCCGTCGCGCATCAAGACGACGCGGTCGGCCATCGTCATGGCCTCGGTCTGGTCGTGCGTCACGTAGACCATGGTGATCCCCAGGCGCTGTTGCAGCGCCCGGATTTCGGTTCGCATCTCGTGCCGCAGCTTGGCGTCGAGGTTCGACAGCGGTTCATCCATCAGGCAGACCCGCGCTTCCGCGATGATGGCGCGCCCAAGCGCGACGCGCTGGCGCTGCCCGCCGGACAGTTGCGACGGCTTGCGCTCGAGCAGCTTTTCGAGACCGACGATCTCCGCCACGCGCTGCAGCCGCGCATCGCGCTCGGCGCGGGAGATGCGGCGCACGCGCAGGCCGAACACGATGTTCTCCGCTACGCTCAGATGCGGAAACAGCGCATAGGACTGGAACACCATCGAGATCTTGCGCTGGGCCGGCGTCAGATGGGTGACATCCGTACCGCCGATGGTGATCTTGCCGCCGTCGAGTTGTTCGAGGCCTGCGATCAGGCGAAGCGTGGTGGACTTGCCGCAGCCGGAGGGACCGAGCAGCACCAGCAGCGAGCCTTCGTCCGCCGTGAGACTCACGTCGTCGACGGCCCGCATCGGACCCCAATTCTTGGAAACGTGATCCAGCGTAATCGCCGACATGCTTTACCCGGTCCGGCATCGCCGCGACGTGCGTTTGGCACGTTCGCAGTTTTCCGAAACAACCTCGTTTGTTACATCCCTGTGTTCATATGAACATAAAGCATGGCTATATGAAACAGGAATTGCCTGAGTATCGTTCGAATGATACACATTTGTGACAACGGGATCCCATGCTGAAGGTCGCCACAGAACGCCAAGGCCGCATTCTGGAGATCGTGCGCGAGGAAGGCTTCGCCTCGATCGAGCACCTCGCCAGGCAATTCGACGTCACGCAGCAGACCGTCCGCCGCGTCGTGAACCAGCTGTGCGACCAGGGACTGCTGCGACGGATTCACGGCGGCGTCGGCCTTCCCGTGCAGAACCAGAATCTGGCCTATGGCAGCCGGCAGGGACTGAACGCCGACGCCAAGCGCCGCATCGCCCATGCCGTTTCCAGCTACATTCCGGACGGCGCATCCCTGATGATCGGTCTCGGCACCACGCCGGAATACGTCGCGCAGGCGCTGTCCAGCCGCCAGGATCTACGCGTCATCACCAACAATTTGAACGTCGCGGCGGCGTTTGCGCAAAATCCCGATATCGAGATCACGATCGCGGGCGGAACGCTGCGTCCGCTCGACCGCGACATCATCGGGGACGCGGCCGTTCGTTTCTTTTCCGGCTTCCGGGCCGATTTCGGGATCTTCGGCGTCGGTGGCATCGATCAGGACGGCACCCTGCTGGATTTTCATTCGGACGAAGTTCAGGCGCGGCAAGCCATTGTCGCCAATTGCCGGACGGCCCTGCTGGTTGCCGACGCCAGCAAATTCGGCCGCAATGCCACGGTCCGCGGCGGCCATCTCGGCGATTGTCATCGCTTGTTCACGGACAGGCCGTTGCCCTCGGTCTTTCGTCCGATCGCCGAGCGATACGCCGACCGGATCCAAACCGCGAACAATGGCCGCGTCGACGCGGCCTGAACGTCGCTCCTAATCGCCGCCCGCGGAACGCATCAGCTCCGCGACATCCGGAATGGTCTCCAGACGCCAGACCGCTTCGATCAGCCGGTCCGGGTTCCATCTCGTTTCGCCAGAGCGCGCGCATTCACGCAGCTTGGCTTCGATATCGGCATCTGACAGCGGATTGGCGAGGCTGCCCCTGGCGTGCATCACGAGCTCGGTGAGTACCTTGCCGGATCCGGTCAGGATGCTGACGCGCGCGGCGCCATCGGGCAAGGACGGGTCCAGCTCCGCGGTCACCTTGGCCCGCAACCGGATGATTTCGGGCTGGAACACGACCGCGTCGGAAAACTCCAAAACCCCGGCCGCGCCGCACTGAAGCACGCAGGCCACGCTGTGATGAATGCTGACGCGTGCATCGCGCTCGGTCACCACGGCCCGGTCGCCGCGCGCCAGCAGCAAGGCCGAGCCCTGCACGGTGACGGAGACAATGTCGTCGGTCTTGCCACCCAGTTGATCGCGAAGCCTGAAACAGGCGTCGATGACGGAATGGAACACGATGCCGGCCGGATAGGGCTTGTAGGTATTCTTGGCGATTTCCCAGCTCTCGCCGAGGCCGCCGGTCAGCGCATCGAGATCCGGCACGTCACCCATCGCCCGCGCCCATCCGAGCGGTCCCTCGATCGCGGTGGCGGAGGCGGCATAACCGCCTTCGGCCAGCAGCGCCGAAAACAGGCCGTTGCGCGCGGCATTTCCGACGCTGACGTTCTTCGCCGCACTGGAGAGATTCTCGACAATGCCGCCGGACTGGCTGGCCGCGATTCCGATCGCGTGCGCGATCTTGTCCTCGCCAAGGCCAAGCAGTTTTGCACAGGCCGCAGCACCGCCGAACACACCGCAGGTCGAGGTGATATGCCAGCCGCGGGCATAATGCGTCGGCGAAACCGCATTGCCGATCCGGCATTCGACCTCGACGCCGAGGATGAAGGCGGTGAGCAGATCGCGCCCCGAGATGTTGCGGGCCTGCGCCAACGCGAAGGCGGGGGCCGCGACCGGCGCGCTCGGATGAATGATCGTACCGAGGTGGGTGTCGTCGTAATCGAGCAGATTGGCCGAAATCGCGTTGATGAAGCTGGCACCGAGCACATCGAGCCGCTCCGGCCGGCCGATCACGCTGGAGGTGCCGGCGGCGCTGAACGGGGTCACCACATGCAGCGCGGCGAGCACCGCGGGATCGTTGGACGATCCCAGCGCGGTCGCAAAAAAATTCAGGATCGAGCGCTTGGCTTCGTGGCCCTGCGCGGAAATGTCCTGCCATGAACTGGTCGC
The DNA here is from genome assembly GCA_040390145.1 of Pseudomonadota bacterium. GTDB lineage: Bacteria > Pseudomonadota > Alphaproteobacteria > Rhizobiales > Xanthobacteraceae > Bradyrhizobium. The sequence goes on along the minus strand of JAZJYY010000125.1, from coordinate 41,705 downwards.
GACCAGATTTGCCAAGCTGGCACTGACACTTGCGGCCTCCCGCTGCGGCATTTCGCATTCCCTCGCTTTTGTTGGTTCGACCGTAGTCCGGCCTGCCACGACTTGTCGACCCGGAATCTTCCGCTTGACAGATTGACTGACAATCTTGACATTCGGCGCCAACCGGGGCGGATGCCGGAGACGGCGACCGCCTGATAACAACAAGAAAATGCACCCGCTATCGGCGGGCGCGCAGGGAGCGAGAAATGCCCGATCCGATTGTTGGTTTCGTCGGCCTTGGCCGCATGGGCGGCCCGATGGCCGGACGGCTGCTCGATGCCGGCTACAAGCTGTCGGTCTACGACACCCTCAGCGAATCCATGGCGCCGCTCGGCGCCCGCGGCGCGCATCTGGCGAAATCTCCCGCCGACGTCGCCTCCTCATCGGACATCGTGCTCGCCAGCCTGCCGACCCCCGACATCGTCAAAGCGGTCGCGCTCGGCGCCAACGGCATCATCGAGGGAACCCGCGCGCGCATTCTCGTCGACTTGTCCACGACCGGGCCGGGCGTCGCCAAGATCGTCGCTGAAGGCCTTAAGCCCAAGAACATCACGCTGGTCGATGCGCCGGTCAGCGGCGGAATCAGGGGCGCGGTGGGCGGTACGCTGGCGGTGATGGTGTCCTGCCCCAAACCCACCTTCGAAACCGTCGAGCCGATTCTGAAAAACTTCGGCAAGCTGTTCTACACCGGCGAAAAGCCCGGCCTGGCGCAAATCGCAAAACTCGCCAACAATCTGATGGCCGCTTGCGCTGTCGTGATCACCTCCGAGGCCGTCGCGATGGGGGTCAAGGGCGGCCTCGATGCAAGGGTGCTGATCGACATCATCAACGCCAGCAGCGGCCGCAACAGCGCCTCGGAAGACAAGTTTCCGCGCGCGGTGCTGCCCGGCACCTTCGATTTCGGCTTCACCACCGGCCTTTCCTACAAGGACGTCCGGCTCTGCATCGACGAGGCCGAGGCAATGGGCGTGCCGATGGTCTGCGGCGCGGTGGTCCGGCAGATGCTGGCGATCACCAACGCCAAGTACGGTGCTTCCTCCGACTTTACGTCGATCGCAAAAGTCCTGGAAGAGTGGGCCGGCGTGGAAATGCGCGGCTAAGCGGCCGTCGAGCGAGGAGCGATTGCCATGGCGATCGGATCGACCGGACCAGGCGAAACCTCTCTGGCGCGCGCGTTGGCGCGGGCATCGCTTGGCGTCGATCCCGGCCGCTTCGATGCCGAGGTCCTCGCCAAGGCCAAGATCTGCCTGCTGGATTTTCTCTCCTGTGCGTTCGAGGCTCGGAATCATCCTTGGAGCCGCCAGGCGATCGGCGTCGCGCGCGGCTTCGACGGCGGCGCGACCATTATCGGAACCGACAAACGCGCGACTCCGGGCGATGCGGCCTTCGCCAACGCCACGCTGGGCCACGGGCTGGTGCGCGAGGACATGCACGCCGCCAGCATCTGCCACCACGGCGTGGTGATCTGGCCGACCCTGCTCGCACTGTCGGAACGTACGCGGCTGTCCGGTGCGACCTTGCTGGCGGCGGCGATCGTCGGCTATGAGGCCGGCGGCCGAATCGGCCGCGCGCTGTTCAACGCCGACCTCGCGCGGCTCTACCGGCCGACCGGGCTCGTGGCGCCGCTGGGCGCGGCGCTGGCCGGAAGCCTCGCGCTTGGTCTTTCCGAGGATGCCGCGATATCGGCGCTTGCCATCGCCGCCAACACCTCATCCGGCCTCAATGAATGGCCGCATGCCGGCGGCTCCGAAATGTATTTTCATCCGGGCTTTGCGGCGCGCAACGCGATTGCCGCGATCGAACTCGCGGAAGCCGGCGCCTATGCTTCGGAAACCATCCTGGAAGGGGAAGCCGGACTGTTCGCCGCCTACCGCCGACAGCCCGCGCCCGCCGTCATCGCATTGTTCGCCGGCGAGCCGGAGATCATGGCCGTCTACAACAAGCCTGTTCCGGCCTGCAACTTCGCGCAAACCGCCGCGCAGGCCGCCTTGCGCGCCGCGCAGGAACTCGCCACGTCCGAGGACATCGAGACCATTTCGATTCTCGTCCCCGAAGCCGCGGCGCGTTATCCCGGCTGCGATTCCAGGGGGCCCTATCGCAATGCGCTGCAGGCCAAGATGAGCATTCCCTTCAGCGTCGCCGCCGTGCTCGCGCATGGCGAGATCGAGGAAGACAATTACGCAGAGATCGATCATCCGGAAATCCTCCGCCTCGTCGATCGCACCGACCTGCGGCGCGACCCCGCTTTCTCCGCGGCCTTCCCCGAGAAGCAGGGCGCCGAGGTGGTGGTGGCCTTGCGGAATGGGAAAACCATCCGCCACCGCCTCGAAAATGTCATCGCGGCCACGCCGGCGGAAATCCGTGCCCGCTTTCGACAGGCGGCGGCTGGCGTCGTCGGCGACAAGCGCGCGTTGCAGCTGGAAGAATTCGTCGACGGCTGCGAGCAGCTTGTGGACGCCAGCGTCATCGCCGCGCAATGCCGGCTCGAACCGTCGGAACAACGACTGCGATCGGCGTCATGATCGGTCATGAATATCAATCGGGGGAAGCAATGACCAAACCAGGCACCACAAGTTCCGGCCCTGCGCGAGGTACGCGGTGACCCAGGCACTGGAAGGTTTCCTGCAGGCGCTGAGCGCCGGGCTTCTGATCGGCGCGGTCTACGGACTGATGTGCGTCGGCCTCGGGCTGATCTTCGGCGTCATGCGGGTCATCAACTTCGCCCAGGGCGACTTCATGATGCTCGGCATGTATGCGGCGTTCTATTTCTTCACCGCGCTCGGCGTGCAGGCCACCTTCGGCAACACCCTCGGCCCGTTCGTCGCCATCCTGCTGGCCGGGCCGCTGCTCGCTGTGTTCGGCTACTTCGTGCACCTCACCCTGATCTCGCGGGTATCGGGCACCCGCACCTCCTCGCTCGAGGGCGAGGGCCATTATGCCCAGCTCATCCTGACGCTGGGGATCGCGCTGATCCTGCAGAATGGCGGCCTGCTGGTGTTCGGCTCGGTGCTGGCCTCGATCCGCACGCCATTGTCGAGTTCGGCATGGGAGATCGGCCCGCTGATGTACGACGTCAGCGTCTTCATCAACAAGGCGCGCGGCATCGACGCCGTCGTGGCCTTCGTCACCATGATCCTGCTGACGCTGCTGATCACGCGGTCCCGAATCGGAAAGTCGCTGCGGGCCGCGGCCGACAATCCCACCGCGGCGACCTATATGGGCATCGACGTCGACCGCGCGCACCGCATCGCGTTTGCTCTCGGCACCGGGATCACCGCGATCGCGGGCGGCCTGCTCGCCACCAACTATCCGTTCCATCCCTTCGTCGGCGTCGAATATGTCATCGTCATGTATGCCGGCGTCGTGCTCGGCGGCATGGGCAGCATCATCGGCGCCTTCTGGGGCGGCATGACGATCGGCCTGGTGCAGCAGATGTCGACCCTCATACTGCCGACGCAATTGCAGAACGCGGCGATCTTCGTCGTCTTTCTCCTGATCGTCTTCTTTCGTCCGCAAGGCTTCTTCGGACGCATGGTCGAGCGGACATGAACATGCAGGGAATGCGATCGCTCCTTCCGATCCTGGTGTTCACCGCGCTCTATGCGGTGCTGTCGCTCAGCGTCACCAACTCGTACTATCAGCTGGTGCTGACGCTGGTTCCGGTCTGGGCGATATTCGGCCTGTCTTGGAACCTGCTCAGCGGCTACACCGGACTGATCTCGTTCGGTCACGCCGCCTTCTTCGGCGTCGGGGCCTATGCCGTCGCACTCGGACAAATCCATTACGATCTGTCGCCCTGGATCACGATCCCGATTGCGGCCGTGCTCGGCGGGATCGCCGGACTGCTGATCGGGTTTCCCACGTTCCGCCTGCAGGGACACTACTTCGCGCTGGCGATGCTCGCCTACCCGCTGGCCCTTCTCTACGTGTTCGAATGGCTTGGTCTTCAGGAAGTGACGCTGCCCATCAAGCGCGACAATCCGATCGCCTACATGCAATTCGCCGATCCCCGCTTCTACACGCTGGTGGCTCTGGCGATGATGCTCGCCACGATCCTGCTGACACGCGCGATCGAACGATCGCGTTTCGGCATGGCGCTGCTGGCGATCAAGCAGAACGAAGCCGCCGCGGAAGCCGCCGGAATCAACACGCTGGCCTGGAAGCTCCGTGCCGTCACGCTGAGCGGAGCCATCGCCGGCGCCGTCGGCGGATTTTACGCGGTGGTCCTGCTGGTGGTGACCCCGCAATCCGTATTCGGCATGCTGGTGTCGGCCCAGGCGCTGACGGTCGCCATGTTCGGTGGCGTCGGAACGGTCTGGGGGCCGGTGATCGGATCGGTGATCCTGATCCCGCTGGCCGAAACGCTCAACGCCGAAGCGGGCTCGCGTTTTCCCGGCATTCAGGGGGTCATTTACGGCCTCGCCATCATATGCGTCATCCTGCTCGCGCCCGAGGGCCTGTTCTGGAAGGTTCGCGATTTCCTGCGCAAGCGATCGGCGCCGCCGGTTGCGGCAGCATCAAGCGTAGCGGATCCCCAGCTCGCGGATGTCGTCCCCCTGATACCGCCGCGAACGCGTCCGGTACGGTCGGAGAGCAACGAGGATGTCGTTCTCGAAGTGAAAAACCTGTCGCGCTCCTTCGGCGGATTGAAAGCGGTCCAGGACGTCAGCTTCAAGCTGCGGCGCAACGAAATTTTGGGAATTATCGGCCCCAACGGCGCCGGCAAGACCACGCTGTTCAATCTGATGAATGGCTTCCTGCGGCCCGGCACCGGCGAAATCCTGCTCGACGGGCGCAACATGTCGGGCCGCAAGCCGCACGAACTCTGCGAGGCCGGCATCGGCCGGACCTTCCAGATCATGCGCCCGTTCCAGCGCATGTCGATCTCGGACAATGTCGTGGTCGGCGCCTATATCAGGGCGAAGACCGACGACGAAGCACGGCAGTTTGCGGCGGACGCCATCGCCCGCGTCGGCCTCTCCGATATCGCCAACCGTATCGCCAGCGAGCTCACCACCAAGGAATTGCGGCTGATGGAGCTGGCCCGCGCGCTGGCCGGACAGCCGCGCATCCTGCTGCTCGACGAGACGCTGGCCGGCCTTGGCCACGACGAAGCCAACGAGGTGGTCGCGGTGATCCAGCGGCTCGCCCGCGACGGCATGACCATCGCCATCATCGAACACACGATGCAGGCCATGGTCCGCCTGGTCGACAGTTTCCTGGTGCTCGACCACGGCGCCGTCATCGTCGAGGGCGAGCCCGAAGCCGTCACGCGCGATGCCCGCGTCATCGAGGCCTATCTCGGAAAGAAATGGATGGCCCATGCTCCGCATTGAAGGGCTGACCGCCGGCTATTCGGCAATCCCGGTCTTGAACGGCATTTCGATCAAGGTCGACGAGGGTCAATTCGTCGCCATCGTCGGGCCGAACGGCGCCGGCAAGACCACTTTGTTCAAGACGATCTCCGGCATCGTGCGTCCGAGCGCGGGATCGATCACGTTCGGGGATATCGACCTGCTGTCAGTGCGGCCGGCGCAGCGCGCGCATCTCGGCATCGCCCACATCCCGGAAGGACGCCAGGTTTTCCCGTCGCTCACCGTGATGGAGAATCTCGAAATGGGCGCCGTCACCGAGGCCGGCCGCCGCGACTGGAAGAGCAATATCGAGCGGATTTTTGCATGGCTGCCGGTGCTGGCGGAGCGCCGCGGCCAGTACGCGGGCACGCTGTCCGGCGGGCAGCAGCAGATGCTGGCGATCGGCCGCGGGCTGGCGTCTTCGCCAAAACTTCTGATGCTGGACGAGCCCTCGATGGGACTGGCGCCCACAATCGCCGATTTCATCTTCGAACGGCTGATCGAGATCCGCAAGCAGTCCAGCATGACGATCCTGCTGGTCGAGCAGCGCGTGGCGGAAGCGCTCGAATCCGCCGATCACGGCTACGTCCTCGAGGCCGGCCGCGTCGTGCTCGAAGGCAACAACCAAACCCTGCGGGCAGACGACCGCGTCCGCAAGGCCTATCTCGGCATGTAACCAACTAACCAATCAAACAAGAACGAACTGGGAGTGAAGAAAATGAGCCAGGAAAGAACAGCGGGCAAGAACTCGAAGACGTCCCTGACGCGGCGAACCGTGCTGTCGGGTGCGGCGGCTGTGGGCCTGTCGACGATGGCGCGGGCGCAGCAGCCGGCCGAGGTCAAGGTCGGCCTGATCGTGCCGCTGTCCGGCATCTATACCAGGCCGGGCCAGGTCATGAAGATGGGCGCCGAGATGGGCGTCGAGCACATCAACAAGCAGGGCGGCATCAAGTCACTCGGCGGCGCCAAGTTGAAGCTGGTCGTCATCGATTGCGGCGACACCACGGAAAAGGCCAAGAACGCGGCGCAGCGCATGGTGGCGCAGGAGCCCGATTTGGTGGCCGCGACCGGCGCCTATCTCAGCTCCTTCACGCTGGCGGTGACCGAGGTGACCGAGCGCGCCGAACTGCCCGTCCTCACTTTGTCGTATTCGGATCTGCTGACCGAACGCGGCTTCAAATACATCTTCCAGACCGCGGCGCCCGCCAGCCGGCAGTCGGAGCTCGGCCTCCCCGAGCTGATGAAGCTCGCCGAAGCCGCCTCCGGCAAACGCCCCAAGACGGTGGCGATGCTGATGGACAACACCGCGACGTCGGTGGCGACCGCCAAGGCGCTCAAGGAAAAACTGTTCGCGCAGGAAGGCCTGCAGCTGGTCGTCGAGGAAGTCTGGACGCCGCCGCTGTCCGACGCCACCTCGCTGATCCAGAAGGTCAGGTCGGCACGCCCCGACCTGCTGCTGTTCATGCCGAACGCGGTATCCGATGCCAAGCTCGGCCTGGAAAAGATCAACGAGTTCGGGCTCGGCCAGGGCAAAATTCCGACGGTCTCGTTCAGCATCACGATCGCCGAACCCGACATGCTGCAGAGCGTCAGCCCCGAGGTGGTGCAGGGCATCATGACCATCGTCGCCAATTGGGGCTCGAAGGGCCACGAGGACATCATCGCCGAACTGAAGACGAAGTACAAAGAGCCCTGGATGACGCAGAACGTCATCTCGACCTATGGCGACATGTGGCTGATGAAGGCGGCGCTGGAAAAAGCCGGCAAGGCCGATCGCCGCGCCGTCGCGGAAGGCTTGCGGACGCTGGATGGCGGACCGTCGAAGCATTACCCCGGCGGGCAGCTGAAGTTCGACGAAAAAGGCCGCCGCGTCGGCGCCGGCGTGGTCATCGTGCAATGGCAATCCGGCGTGCCGGTGACGGTGTTCCCGTCCGACCTCGCACTGGCGGCGCCGTTCTGGCCCAAGAAACCTTAAGCGCTGCCGTAAGAGCAACCGTAACCGTCACCGCAACCCATTCGGCCAATTTAAGGGAGTACTCGTCATGACCCAAATTACGCGACGTACACTGCTCGCCGGCGCTTCGATTGGATTGGTATCATCAAGGGTGTGGGCGCAAGCGCCGTCCGAAGTCAAAGTCGGACTGCTGGTGCCGCTCTCGGGCCTCTATGCTCGCCCGGGAGCGGTGATGCGCCACGGCGCCGAGATGGGCGTCGATCACATCAACGCCCAGGGCGGCATCAAGGCGCTCGGCGGCGCCATGCTCAAGCTGGTGGTGCTGGATTCCGGCGACACCACCGAGAAGGCGAAAAACGCCGCCCAGCGCATGGTGGCCCAGGAGCCGGATCTGGTGGCCGCCAGTGGCGCCTATCTCAGCTCCTTCACGCTCGCGGTCACCGAAGTGACCGAGCGCGCCAACCTGCCGGTGCTCACGCTGTCCTATTCCGACCTGATCACCGACCGCGGTTTCAAATACGTGTTCCAGACCTCCGCAACGGCGGGCTCCCAGGCCAAGCAAGCCCTGCCGCAGATCGTCAACCTCGCCGAATCCGCCTCCGGCAAGAAGCCGAAGACCGTCGCCATCATTACCGACAACACCGGCGCCTCGATCGCGTCAGCGAAATCGATGCGGGAAGGTTTGCTGGCGGCCAACGGACTGCAGCTGATCGTCGACGAAACCTTCACGCCGCCGCTCGCCGACGCCACGTCGCTGGTCCAGAAAATCCGTTCCGCCAAACCGGACCTGCTGTTCTTCCTGCCGACCGTGATCTCCGACGCAAAACTGTTGCTGGAGAAGATGAACGAGTTCGGCCTGGGGCAAGGCAAGATCCCCACCATCTCGTTCGGCATCGCCATCGCCGAGCCCGACATGCTGCAGACCGTCAGCCCGGAATTGCTGCAGGGCGTGCTGACCTGCGTCGCCAGTTGGGGCGCCAAGGGACACGAGGCGCTGATTGCCGAACTCAAGACCCGCTACAAGGAACCGTGGATGACGCAGAACGCGATTTCCACCTATGGCGACATGTGGATCATCAAGGACGCGCTCGAAAAGGCCGGCAAGGCCGACCGGGTCGCCGTCGGCGAGGCGCTGCGCTCGCTCGACGCCGGTCCGTCGAAATATTATCCGCTCGGCGAGATCAAGTTCGACGAAAAGGGCCGCCGAGTCGGCGCCGGCATGAACATCGTGCAATGGCAGTCCGGCGTGCCGGTCACGGTGTTCCCGCCGGAACTGGCGTTGTCGAAGCCATTCTGGCCAAAAAGCTAACCGCCCTCCTCCAACAAGAACAAGGAAATCATCATGGATCAGGCGACCTACGATCGCGGCCTCAAGATCCGCAAGAGCGTGCTGGGCGAGGAATTCGTCAACAAGTCGATCGCATCGGCCGACGACTTCAATCTTCCGATGCAGGAGCTCACCACGGAATATTGCTGGGGCTATGTCTGGGGCCGCGACGGCCTCGAGCGCAAAACCCGCAGCTTCCTCAACCTCGCGATGCTCAGCGCGCTCAACCGTCCGCACGAATTCAAGACGCATGTCAAGGGCGCGCTGACCAACGGCGCCACCCGCGAGGAGATCCGCGAAGTATTGATGCAGGTCGCGATCTATTGCGGCGTGCCGGCCGGCATCGATGCCTTCCGCAATGCGCGGGAAGTCTTCGCCGAACTGGACGCGAAGAAATGACGGACCCGATCCGATGCTGAAGGGCAAATGGGCTCTCGTGACCGGTGCGACGGCAGGCCTCGGCCTCGCCGTGGCGGAAAGCCTTGCCGGCGCGGGAGCTAACATCGTCCTGCACGATCTGGTCGAGCCGCAGGAGACTCGGGACCGTCTGCGCTCGAGCTTCGACGTCGAGGTGGTGAGCGTTGCCGCCGACCTGTCGCAGCGCGCATCGATCGAAGCCATGATGGCGGACCTGCTCGGCCGTCTCGCCCCGATCGACATCCTGGTCAACAACGCAGTTGTGCGGCATTTCGCGCCGGTCGAGGCGTTTACCCCGGAGCATTGGGAAGAGGCGCTGGCGGTCAATCTGTCGGCGCCGTTCCATCTGATCCGCCTTGCTTTGCCCGCGATGAAGAAACGCGGCTGGGGCCGCATCATCAACATGGCCTCGATCTATTCGACCCGGGCCGTCGCCAACCGCATCGATTACGTCACGACCAAGACCGCCATCGTCGGCATGACCCGGGCGGTCGCGATCGAGACGACCGCCAGCGGCATCACCTGCAACGCGATCTCGCCGGGCACGCTGCCGACCCCTGCCATTCAGGACAAGATCGCAGGAATCGCGGCCGACCAAGGCCGCTCCGTCGAGGACACGACGCGAGACTATCTCGCGGCGCGCCAGCCGACCGGACGGTTCGTCGCCATGGAGGGCGTCGGCGCCATGGTGGTCTTCCTGGCAAGCCCCGCGGCCCAGGACATCACGGGGGCTGTGCTGCCGATCGATGGAGGCTGGTCCATCGCATGAACGCAATTCATCGACACTTGAGGGAGACGTCCAATGGCTGAAGCATCCGGACAAACCGCTGTTGTAACAGGTGCGGCCGGCGGCATGGGTCGCGCCATCGTCAGAGCGCTGCTCGACAGCGGCCGCCGGGTCGTGATGGTCGACCGCGACAAGGAATCGCTGCGGCAATGCGCGACCGAGATGGGCGGCAACACCTTCCCGATCGAGCTGGACATCACCGACGCCAAAGCCGTGGAACGCCTGCCCGATCTGATTCCCGACGCCTTCCGGCCGCTCGACATCCTCATCAACAATGCCGGCCATGATATCGGCGGCCGCACCCGCTTCGATATCGGGCCCGCGGACGATTGGGCCGGCATCATCCAGACCAATTTGATCGGCCTGATGCGCGTGACCCGCAGCCTCCTGCCCGACATGGTCAGGCGCAATGCCGGGCACATCGTCAACATCAGCTCGATCAATGCCGTGCGCATCATTCCTGACATGGCCGCCTACAGCACCAGCAAGGCCGGCGTGCACATGTTTACCGAAACGCTGCGGGGCGAACTGGCGGAGACCGCGATCAGGGTCACCGAGATGCAGCCCGGCCTGACCCGAACCAATATCATCCTGACCCGCTACCGCGGCGACAAGCAGAAGGAGAAGGACTATTTCGACCAGTTCAAACTGGCGCTCGATCCCGCCGATATCGCGCGCTCGATCGTCTTTGCGCTGGACCAGCCGCCCCATGTGCAGATTGCGGAAATGATGATTCTTCCCGTAAACCGCTATTGACGGATCCCCAGCGAACGACGGAACGAGAACGAAACCGATGGACAAGCGCGCTGAATTGCCATCCACGCTGCGAATTGCCGATGTGCCGACCGTTCGCTCGATGGTCGCGCAGAAGCTGCGCGAAGCCATCATGTCCGGAACCCTGAAGCCGGGCCAGCGCCTGATCGAACGCGAGTTGTGCGAGATGACCGGCGTCAGCCGGCCGTCGATTCGCGAAGCGCTTCGGCTGCTGGAGGCCGACGGCCTCGTCACCACAGTTCCGCATCGCGGCCCCGTCGTCAGCACCATCAGCCTGGAGGAAGCAAGGCAGCTCTACGCGGCGCGCGCCGTTCTCGAGGGATTTGCCGGGCGGGAATGCGCGCGGCTGCGCGATCCCGCCGTGGTGCGCCGGATCGGCGATGCCCTGGCGAGATTGAAGGCCGCGTTCGCCGCCAACGACCTTTTGACCGCGCTGGAAGCCAAGACCGAATTCTACGGGGCGCTGATCGACGGCTGCCGGAATACCTTCATCGAGCGCATGCTTCGGCCATTGCACGACCGCATCACGCTGCTGCGGATCACCTCGATGGCGCATCCGAAACGGATCAACAAGAGCCTGCGCGAGGTCACCGCGATCTGGCGCGCCATCCAGAACGGCGACCCAGACCTCGCCGAGCAGTGCTGCGTCGATCATGTCAGGGCGGCGGCCGTGGCCGCGCTGAGCATGATCGAACGAACAACCGCCGCGGCGGAAAAGGCGCTGGGGGACGAATAATGCATGCTTGCCAACATCGATACTTTCAACACGCGTAGCGGATAGGAACATTGCAATGAGGTTCGTCAGAACGATACTGTTTTCGCTGCTGCTGTCGCCGGCGCTGCCGGCACTCGCGCAGGATTATCCGAGCCGGCCGATCACCCTCGTCGTGCCATTCTCGGCCGGCGGGCCCGGCGATGTGATCGGGCGGCTGCTGGGTACCTCGATGAGTGCGACGCTGAAACAGCCGGTCGTCATCGAAAACGCCGTTGGCGCCGGCGGCACGCTGGGCACCAACCGCGTCGCCAAGTCTGCGCCCGATGGCCATACCATCCTTCTGATGCATGTCGGACAATCCACTGCGCCGGCGCTCTACGCCAAGCTGCCGTTCGACCCGGTCGGCGACTTCGCACCGATCGGCCTCGTCACCGATGTACCGATGATCCTGGTGGCGCGCCCGAACTTTCCGGCGAAGGACCTGAAGGAACTGGTCGCCCATGTGCAGGCCCAGGGCGACAAGGTCACCTACGGCAATGTCGGCCTCGGCTCCGCATCGCATCTGTGCGGGCTGATGTTCATGAGCGCGATCAAGGCCAAGCTCACCCCGATCTATTACAAGGGCGGCGGACCGGCCCTGAACGACATCATCGCCGGTCACATCGATGTCTATTGCGATCCCGCCACCGGACCGACGCCCTATATCCAGGCCGGCACGATTCCAGGCTACGCGATCACCAGCAAGAAGCGCGTCCCGACCCTGCCGAACCTGCCGACATCGGCGGAGGCCGGCGTGCCTGCGTTCGACGTCACCACCTGGTACGGACTGTACGCGCCGCGCGACACCCCGAAGCCGATCGTGGACAAGCTCGTCGATGCCCTGCAGAAGGGGCTGAAGGACCCCGCGCTGGTCGAGCGTTTCGCCCAGCTCAGCATGGCGCCGGTCGAACCGGAGCAAGCGACGCCCGCGGCACTGGAAAATTTTCTCAAGCTCGAGATCGAGCGATGGGGCCGGATCATCAAGGATGCCGGGATCACGCCGCAGTAGAGGCGCGCGGATATAGCCCTCGCGTCAGCCGATCGTGCCCTTCCGGATCAGGAAGCAGCCGAAGCTGCTGAGATCACCGACCTGCACGACGCCAAAACTGCGCTTGGCGCTGTCGTAGAATGCAAACCGCTCGATCGCGCCGAATGCGATGGGCCGGTCCGAACCGCGGTTGATCTCGCGCAGCACCGCGCCGTGGACCTCCGGCGTTTTGTCGGGCGCTTGCGCATCGATCATGGCGCGAATCGGATCCGGCTCCGAGGCATCGAGCGGCAACACGCCGAGTATTGCGGCGATCACCTGCGGCAGTTGCAGGCCGGGCAGCCGGATCAGCCGGCCGGTCACCGACGCACGGGCGATGCGTTCGGCCGGATGGTTGGCATCGACCACCGCCAGATCGTCGCCGTGCCCCATCGACGCCAGCAGCCACAGCAGGTCCGGGGTCAGGATCGGATCGATTCCCTTCAGCATGCGATGGCCTTTCCACGATGAGACAAATAGATGTCGGCGGCGTTGCCGCCGAACACGCGGGATTGCGCCGATGCGTCCAGCCCGGCCATCAGTTGGCCTGAAGCCGAGATCCAGCGGCCATAATCCGCGGCGAGATTGAGCACCGGCCAGTCGCTGCCCCAGATCAGGCGCTCCGAGCCGAAGCAGCTCACGACGTGTTCGGCAGTGGGCCTTAGATCCTCGACCGTCCAGTTGGCCGGCGCCTCGGTGACGAGGCCGGAGAGTTTGCAGGCGGCGTTGGGAAATTGCGCGACGGCGGCGATGTCATCACGCCATGCCGCATCCGCGCCGCCGCCGATGGCAGGCTTGGCCGCATGATCGATCACCACCCGCAACTGCGGGTGCCGCTCGAGCACCGTCATCAGCCGTCGCAGATGCCGGGGCTTGAGCAGGGCATCGAACACCAGATGATGCGCGATCATGGCCTCGCACGCCGGCGCCAGTTCGGTGCGCGCGAGCCAGTCGTCGTCGGCGATGTCCTGCACCATCGGCCGCAAGCCGACGAGATGCGGATGCGCGGCAAGCCCCGCGATCGCGGCGGCGGCGTCCGGCGCGGCAAATTCGGTCCAGCCGACCACGCCGGCCACGAACGGCGTCTTTTCAGCGAGATCGAGCAGGAACGCGGTCTCGGCCTCGGTCGGCGCGGCCTGCACCAGGATGCTGGCGGCAATGCCGTGCGCGGCAAGATGTGGCGCCAGATCGTCGGGACCGAAGTCGCGATAGATCGCGCCGAGCGCCGGCGTCAGCCAGCCATAGTCGCCCCGCGCCACGCGCCAGAAATGCTGATGCGCGTCGATCCGCGGCATCATGGCGAGACCGGCACCGGCACGTGCGACTCGAGCAGTCCTTCCGCCCTGAGATCGGACCACAGGCCGGACGGAATCTTTCGCGACAGCGCGGTGATATTCCGGCGCACTTCCTGCGCCGACGTTGCCCCCAGCACGACACTCGATACCGCGGGATGGGCGAGCGGAAACTGCAGCGCCGCGTCAGCGAGCCTGACGCCATGGGCACGGCACACCGCCTCGATCCGCTCGACCCGGGCCATGATCGCCGGCGGCGCCACGGCATAATTGTAATGCGCGTCAGGCCGCGCACCGGTGGCGAGGATGCCGGAATTGAACACGCCGCCGAGCATCACGCCCAGCCCCTTGCGCTCGGCGACGGGCAAAAAACTCTCCAACGCCGGCTGCTCCAGCAGCGAATAGCGTCCCGCCAGCAGCATGACGTCGAAATCGCCGGCTGCCGCAAAACGCTCGCACATCCCGGCTTCGTTGACGCCAACGCCGATGGCCGAAATCACCCCGGCGCTGCGCAGCTCGTCGAGCGCGCGATAGGCGCCGTCCATCGCCTCGCCGAAACGCCGCTCGATCGCATCGGCGCCATGGGTCCAGACATCGACGTCATGAATCAGAAGAATGTCGATGCGCTCGACGCCGAGCCGCAGCAGCGACTGCTCGAATGCACGCATGGTGCCGTCATAGGAGTAATCGATCACGGCGGCGTGCGGCAGGCCGCCGAAATATCCCGAACGGTCGCCCGGCCCCCTCAAAGGGTCCATCCAGCGGCCCACCTTGGTGGACAGCACGAAGCCCTCGCGCGGATGACCGCGCAGCGCGGTGCCACAGCGGTGTTCAGCGAGGCCGTGGCCGTAGAGCGGCGCCGCATCGAACAGGGTGATGCCGGAATCGATGGCGGCGGTCACGGCGCCGATGGCCGCATCCTCATCGAGACGCGCATAGAGGTCGCCGATCGGCGCCGCACCGAACCCGATCGCGCTGACGTTCAGTCCGGTGCGGCCGAGCGGCCGCATCGGCAAGCCCTCATGCCCGGAGGTATCGGCTGTTGCCGTCAAAGCGCCATCGCCTTTGGAGCCGCGCAGGAATTTCGCACCATCAGCCGCGGCTCCAGCACGGTGGTGGTGCCCGAGCCGAGACGTGTGCCGGCCATGCGTTGCGCCAGCAGGTCGAGCGCGGTCTCGCCCATGGCGCGAACCGGTTGCGCGACCATGGTGAGACGCGGCGAGACCGCCTCCGCCCAGGGCAGGTCGTCGATGCCGATGATCGAGATGTCATCGGGACAATTGAGGCCGAGTTCGGCGGTGGCGCGCAGCACGCCGATGGTCATCAGATTGTTGGCCGTGAAGATCGCGGTCGGCTTATGATCATCGCGCAACAGTGCAAGGGCGGCTTCATAGGCGGACTGTTCGCGGAAGCCGGCGTCTCTGATCAAGGCGGGGTCGACCGCGAGGCCGGCCGCGAGCAGCGCCTCGCGATAACCCTGCAGACGATCGGCCGCGGTGCGGACCGCCCCAGGGCCGTTGATCATCGCGATGCGGCGGTGGCCGCAGCCGATCGCGTGGGACGTCGCCTCATAGGCGGCGCGGTGGTTGTTGAGCACCACGGCGTCATAGCCGAGCCCTTCCATGGCGCGGTCGACCAGCACGACAGGAATTTCCAGCGCGGCGAGCAGCGCCGCGCGGTTCATCGATGCGGTCCCGGTCGGCGCCAGGATGAGGCCGTCGATGCGCTGCGAGCGCAGCGTCCGCAAATGCGCTTCCTCGCGCTCGGTGGTCTCGTTCGAATTGCACAAGAGAACGGAGAAGCCGCGCGCCGCGGCGGCGAGTTCGATGGCCTGGAACAGTTCGGAGAAAAACGGATTGGTGATGTCGCCGACGATCATGCCGAGCAGCCCGCTGGATCCCTTGCGCAGGCTGCGCGCGGCGGCATCCGGCGCGTAACCGAGCTTGTCGACCGCGGCCCGGACCCGCGCCAGCAGCACGGGGCCAACCTTCTCCGGATTGTTCAGAGCGTTGGAGACGGTGGCCACCGACACGTTTGCAAGCCGGGCCACGTCGCGAATGGTCGCCATCGGCGTCCTTTTTGAAACGATAAAATCCTGAAACCGCATATTTCGCGATTTGTTCAAATTCTCAAGACAAATATGCGCTTGATGCCGTTTCGAATCCGTGTTTCACTAAATTGAAACGTTATAATAATGGCTCTGAATGGAGGAGGAAGCGTTGGCTCATCGCGGCGGAACTGACGCCATCAGGATGGCCGGGCCATGACCGGCTACGCGCTTCGCCGTGTGCTCTCGACTGTGCCGGTCTTCATCTTCGTGGCGCTGTTCGTGTTCTTCCTGCTGCGCATCACTCCCGGCGATCCCGCCATCATGATTGCCGGCGACCAGGCGAGCTCGGCCCAGATCGAGACCATTCGCGAGCAGCTCGGACTCAACCGGCCCCTGCTCGACCAATTGCTGGGATGGGCCGGCCAGTTGCTGCGCGGCGACCTTGGTCGCTCGATATTCTCCGATATCCCCGTCACCCGCCTGATCGGCCAGCGGCTGGAGCCGACGGCGATGCTGGCGCTGGTGGCCATCGTATTGGCGATCGCGATCGCGCTGCCGCTCGGCACTTTGGCTGCGGTGCGCGCCGGCGGCCTTGCCGATCGAATCGTGATGGCGTTCGCGGTGCTCGGCTTTTCCTCACCGGTGTTCGTGGTGGCGTTCCTGCTGGTCTATCTGTTCGCGCTCACGTTCGGCTGGTTTCCGACCCAGGGCTACGTGCCGCTGTCGCAAGGCGTGCTGGCCTGCCTGCACAGCCTGATCCTGCCCGGTATCGCGCTGGCGCTGCTCTACGCCTCGCTGCTGGCGCGGGTGACGCGCGCCAGCCTGCTCGAAGTGCTGTCGGAAGATTACATTCGCACCGCCAACGCCAAGGGGCTGACGCCGGCACGCATCACCATCCGCCACGCGCTGAGCAACGCCGCGGTCCCGATCGTCACGGTGATCGGAATCGGGATGGCAGCGCTGCTCGGCGGCGTCGTGGTGACCGAAACCGTGTTCAATATTCCCGGTCTTGGACGGCTCGCCACCGACGCCATCCAGCGCCGCGACTACCCGGTCGTGCAGGGTCTGATCCTGGTGTTCTCGTCGGTCTATGTCGTGATCAATCTGCTGGTCGATCTCAGCTATGTGCTGTTCGATCCGCGGGTCCGGTACTGATGTCGATGGCAGGCACATTGATCGATCCGGCCGCCGCCGTGCGCCCTCGCCCCGGCGCCATCGGCAGGGTCGCGTCGTTCCTGACAAGACATCCGGCGATCCTGATCGGCGGCGCGGTGCTGCTGCTGTTCGTCGTCATTGCCGTGCTGGCGCCGCTGCTGCTGCCGGATCCGACGCGGATCAATCCGGTGCAGCGCCTGCGCACGCCGAGCCTGGAAAACCTGTTCGGCACCGACCAGTTCGGACGCTCGACGCTGTCGCGCACGCTGAACGGCACGCGGATCTCGCTGACCGTCGGCCTTCTGGTGGCCGTGGTGACGACGGTCGCCGGCCTGCTGTTCGGCCTGTTCGCCGGGTTTTTGCGCCCGCTCGACAACATCATCATGCGGCTGATGGACGGCATCATGGCGATCCCCGGCATTCTGCTGGCGATCGCCTTAATGTCGTTGTTCGGCTCCAGCGTCCAGAACGTGGTGGTGGCGATCAGCATCGCCGAAATTCCGCGCATGGCCCGCATCGTGCGCAGCTCGGTACTGGTGATTCGCGAGCAGCCCTATGTCGAAGCCGCCGTCACCAACGGCACCCGGCTGTCCCGCCTGCTGTGGCGGCACGTGCTGCCCAATATCGCCGCCCCTGTGATCGTGCAGGCGACCTATGTCTTCGCCTCCGCCATGATCGTGGAGTCGGTGCTGTCGTTCCTTGGCGCCGGCACGCCGCCGACCATTCCGAGCTGGGGCAACATGCTGGCGGAGGGCCGGCAGTATCTGCAGCGCGCGCCGTGGACCATCGCCTTCCCGGGCGCCTGCCTCGCCCTGCTGGTGCTCACCGTCAACGTGCTCGGCGATGCCTTGCGCGACGCGCTCGACCCGCGTCTGTCGCGGTCGGGGCGCTAGGAGATGTCGATGCCGCAGCCCGTTCTCTCGGTGGAACGTCTCACCATCTCGGTGCAGACCGCCGACGGCTGGTGCCCGATCGTCCGCGACCTGTCGATCGACGTGGCGGCCAGCGAAACGCTATGCCTGGTCGGCGAATCCGGCTGCGGCAAGAGCCTGACGGCGCTAGCGATCATGCGGCTGCTGCCGCGCGGCGCGCGCATCGACAGCGGCCGGATCCATCTCGGCGGCGCCGACCTCGCCGCGCTGGACGAGCCGGCGCTGCGCGACAGGCGGGGACGCGACCTCGCGATGATTTTTCAGGAGCCGATGACCTCGCTCAATCCGGTCATGACCATCGGCGAGCAGATTACCGAAGGCGTTCAGCGCCATGAACGCGTGTCATCAGCCGCGGCGCGCAGCCGCGCGCTGGAGCTTTTCAACAAGGTGAGGATTCCCGATCCGCAACGCAGGCTGGCCGCCTATCCGCATCAATTGTCCGGCGGCATGCGCCAGCGCGTGATGATCGCGATGGCGCTGGCCTGCCGCCCCAAACTGCTGCTCGCCGACGAGCCGACCACCGCGCTCGACGTCACCATCCAGGCGCAGATCCTGGAAATGATGGCGGAGCTGCGCGCCGAGATCGGAACCGCGGTTGTCTTCATCACCCACGATCTCGGCGTTGTCGCCGAAATCGCCGATCGCGTCGCCGTGCTCTATGCCGGCAAGATCGTCGAGCAGACCGACGTGGTGTCGCTGTTCGACCATTCCTGCCATCCCTATACCCGCGGCCTGATGCGCTCGATCCCGCGGCTGTCCCGGCGAGCCGGCGGCGCGGTGGTCGATCGCCTCACCGAGATCAAGGGCATGGTGCCGGCGCCGACGGCGGCGCCGAGCGGCTGCGCCTTCTCGCCGCGTTGCGGATCGGCCACCAAGCAGTGCGCCGTGGAGCCGTTCGCCGAACCGCTGGCACCGTCGCATTGGGTGGCCTGCTGGCATCCGGAGACGGCGGCCGCCGCGGCGAATGCCGGGGGCGCGCGATGACAGCGGTGCTCGAGGTCGACGGGCTGACCAAGCATTTTACCTTTCGCCGTGGCCTGTTCGGCGGTGAAGGCGCGGTTCGCGCCGTCGACGGCGTGACGTTTTCGTTGGCACAGGGCGAGACGCTGGCGCTGGTCGGCGAATCCGGCTGCGGCAAGTCCACGATGGCGCGGCTGGTGCTGCGGCTGACCGATCCGACGTCGGGCACGATCCGCCTGCGCGGCGAAGACGTCACCCGGATGGCGGGTGAAGAGCTGCGCCGGGCCCGCCGCAATGTGCAGCTGGTGTTTCAGGATCCGTTCGCCTCGCTCAACCCGCGCATGACCGCGCGCCAGATCGTCGCCGAACCCCTGATCAATTACGGCGCGGCCGATGAGCCCGCGTTCGGCCGCCGGATCGAAACGCTGTTCGACTGCGTCGGACTGGCCCGGCATCAATGGGACCGCTTTCCGCACGAATTCTCCGGCGGCCAGCGCCAGCGCCTCGGCATCGCGCGTGCCCTGGCGCTCAATCCCGCGGTGCTGGTCGCGGACGAGCCGGTCGCCGCCCTCGACGTCTCGATCCAGGCGCAGATCCTCAACCTGATGGCCGACCTCAAGCGCGACCTCGGGCTGGCCTACCTTTTCATCAGCCACGATCTGAGCGTCGTCGAATTCATCAGCACGACGGTGGCGGTGATGTATCTCGGCACCATCGTCGAAATCGCCTCGCGCGATGCGTTCTTCAGGAATCCGCGGCATCCCTATGCGCGCGCCCTGCTGGACTCCGTTCCGGTCACCCATCCGAGCCGGCGCGGCCGGCGCGCTCTGCTGCAGGGCGAGATTCCGAGCGCCAGCGCACTGCCGTCCGGCTGCCGGTTTCGAACCCGGTGTCCGCTGGCCACCGCGATCTGTGCCGAGCAGCCGCCGCCGCTCGAGGAGAAAGTCAGCGGCCATCGCGTGGCTTGCCACCATGTCGATCGCGAAGCCTTCACGCTATCGGAGCAATGAAACGAAAATCACATGAGGGGAGAAACCATAATGAACAGATCTCTGGGAGTATTCGTTGCGGCGGCACTGGCCGTCACGGCCGTGCCGGCATCGGCACAGACCACGCTGAAGGTGCGGCCGTTCGGCGATCTCAAGACCATCGATCCGATGACGACGTCGGACTACATGGTCCGCAATCACGGCTACATGGTCTACGACACGCTGTTCGCGCAGGATGACAAGGGCATCATCAAGCCGCAGATGGTGCAAAGCTTCACCACGACGCCTGACGGACTGACCTGGACCTTCGTGCTGCGCGACGGTCTGAAATTCCACGACGGCGCGGCCGTCACCGCCGCCGACGTCGTCGCCTCGCTCAAGCGCTGGGGCCAGCTCGACGGCCTCGGCCAGCAACTGACGGCGCACACCGCCGCGCTGGAAGCCGTCGACGCCGGCACCATCAAACTCACGCTTAAAGACCGTTGGGGACTGGTGCTGGAAGCGCTGGGCAAGCCGAGCTCGATGGTGCCGTTCATCATGCCCGAGCGTATCGCGAAAACGCCGACCAGCGAGGCGGTAAAGGATGCGATCGGCTCCGGGCCGTTCATCATGAAGCGTGACGAGTGGTCGCCGGGCTCCAAGGTGGTCTACGTCAAGGCGCCGACCTATGTGCCGCGCCAGGAACCGCCGAGCGGTCTGGCCGGCGGCAAGGTCGCGAATGTCGATCGGGTCGAGTGGACCATTATCCCGGACCAGCAAACCGCGCTCAACGCGCTGCAGGCCGGCGAAATCGACATCTTCGAAGAGCTGCCGCCCGACATGATGCCGCTCCTGAAAGGCAATGCCAAGGTGGGCATCGCCAGGTTCGCCGCGTTGCAGGGCGTGCTGCGATTCAACCAGGCGATCCCGCCGTTCAACAATGCCAAACTGCGTCAGGCGATTTTGCATCTGTTGGACCAGGAGCAGATGGTGCGCGCCTATGTCGACGATCCCAATTTCTATACCAACTGCCCTTCGTTCTACATGTGCGATTCGCCCTACTTCACCGATGCCGGCTGGCCAAAGCCGGACGTGGCCAAGGCGAAACAACTGGTGAAGGAAAGCGGCTATGACGGTTCACCGATCGCGCTGCTCGATGCCACCGAATCCATCCTGCATGCCCAGACGCTGCTGGCGGCGCAGGCGATGCGCGATATCGGGCTGAAGGTCGACTATCAGGCGATGGACTGGCCGACGCTGTCGACGCGGCGCGCCAGCAAAAACCCGGTCGCGCAAGGCGGCTGGTCCGCCTTCATGTCGGGCCCGGCGGCGCCAGATATGTCCGAACCGGTCGGCCATCTGGCGCTGCGTTCGAACTGCGAGAAAGCCTGGTTCGGCTGGCCTTGCGACGAAGCCATCGAGAAGCTGCGGGCGGACTTCACCATGATTCCGGATCTCGAGGGCCGCAAGGCCAACGCGCGCGCGGTGCAGCTGCGGGCGCTCGAAACCGTTCCCTACGTTCCGGTCGGACAGCTTTATCTGCTGCGCGGCTACCGCAAGGATCTCACGGGATTGCTGACCGCGGGAGTGCCGGTTTACTGGAGCGTCGGCCGCGGCAAGTGATGGCTCCGCCTTGGCTGAGCAAGATCGTTCGCCTGTCGGTCGGGAACACGGCATCCTCTGCCGCAACCAGACCGGCAGGTACTATTCCGAGGTGATGCCGGCATCCTTGACCACTTTGGCCCAGCGCAGGCGATCCTTGGCAATCAACTCGGCCAATCGTTCGGGCGGGCCACCCCGGGCCATCAAGCCTTGCCGGTCGAGAACGGTCCGAACGCTCGGCTGTGCCAGGATCTCGTTGAAGACCCCGTTGTAGCGATCAACAATGTCCTTCGGTGTCCCGGCTGGCGCGAGAACGCCGTACCACAGGTCGACATCGAAATCGGTGACGCCGAGTTCGGCCAGCGTCGGTACCTGCGTCGCCTGCGGCGCCCTGGCCTGGCTGCCGACGGCGAGGATGCGAATTTGTCCCGTCTCCGCCAGAGGCAGAGCGGTATGAATCGGCAGGAACATGGCCGAGACGTGCCCACCCGCGAGATCTTTCACGGCGCCGGCGGAGCCCGCATAGGGAATGTGCGTCAGGTTGATCTGCGCCGTCAGCTTCAAGAGCTCCATGGCGAGATGTTGAGGTGTTCCCCGGCCGGGGGAAGCATAGTTGATCTCGCCCGGCTTGCTGCGCGCGACCGCGATCAGCTCTGGAAACGTGTTGACGTTGAGCGAAGGGTGCACGACGAGCGCGAGAACACCCGTCGCGACCTCCGAGATCGGCACGAAGCTCGTCTCCGGATCGTAGGGGATCGACTTGTAAAGGCTCGCATTCATCACGAAAGTATTGACGGTGACCAGAAGCGTCAGACCATCGGGCGCTGCGCGCGCCGCCGCCTGCGTGCCGATATTGCCGCTCGCACCCGGCTTGTTCTCGACGATGACGGGCTGGTTCCAGCGCTGCCGCAGTTCCTCGCCGAGAATGCGCGCGAGCAGATCGGGCCCCGTGCCGGCCGAGAACGGAACGTTGAGCCGGATGGTTGGCTGCGACTGCCCCAGCGCCATCCTTGGCATCATGGGGGCAAGGGCCAGGATTCCCAGCACCGTGCGGCGCGAATGCGTGCGACTTGCGAGCATGGATTCTCTCACTGAGATGGGGTTGTCCGCCGAAGCGGTCACAAGCAGACAATCTCTTATTGTGAGATTATGGTGTATTATGCGCCGGTCTCGCGCGCCAGTTCAAGGTTGATTCTGCCGGACGGGGAAAAGTATCTGCCGTAAGCAGGCGCCGAAGCGGGCCGCCGGCCGAAATTGGAGCGATGTCAGACCATGCGTCCTCGGGCATGAAGCCAACGAACAGCCTGGAACGGGTGCTGGCGGTTCTCGAGGTATTTTCCGAGGAACGGCTGGAATGGATGCCCGAGGATTTGATGCGCGAGCTCGGCTATAGCCGGCCGACGCTGTATCGCTATCTGAAGATCCTGAAAGATGCCGGCTTCCTGATGTCGACCCGCGGTTCCGGCGTCACGCTGGGGCCCAAGGTCGTCGAGATGGATTACCTGACGCGCCGCTCCGACGCGCTGGTGCTGCGCGGCGTGCCCTATCTGAAAGCGCTGACGGCGACCTGGTCCTGCACCGCCATGGTTTTGCGCTGGTACGGCAACAAGATTCTCTGCGTGGTCTCCGAATCCTCCACCAAGAATCCGGTCAGTTCCTATCCGCGCGGACGGCCGATGCCGCTGGGGCGCGGCGCGATCGCGCGCTCGATCATGGCGTTTCTGCCGCGGCCGCGGCTGTTGCCGCTGGTCGAGCGTAACCTCGCCGACCTGCGCTCGGTCGGGCTCGGCGACACCGCCGAGGACGTGCTGAAAAGTCTGAAGAAGGTTCGCAAGGCCGGATTCGCCGTGGCCTATGGCGAGGTCACGCCAGGCGCCGTCGGCATCGCCGCGCCTGTGTTCGACGACCGCCACACTCCGATCGCCAGCGTCTGCGTCACCATTGCCGGCAGCCTGGTGACCGGCGCCCTGATCGATCAGATCGGCGCCGAGGTCCGGCGCGTGGCGCTGCAGATCTCGACCGATCAGGTCTCGGGGCAGCAGAAATCTAAGTCATAATCTTACATTATAAGATTATCCTTGACTTAGGGGCGCTCCTATTCTCATTTCGCCGCGCCGGCGCGTGACCCGCGAGGCGGACAATTCACGCCAATCGCAAGAAGCCGGGATGAACACATCAGCCGAAGCTGCAACGCAAGTCGTCATCGTCGGAGGCGGCCCGGTTGGTCTTGGCCTCGCGATTGAACTCGGTCAGCGCGGCATCCGGTGCATTCTGGTCGAGCGCTACGTCAGTCCGCAGCCGATCCCGAAGGGGCAGAACCTGACCCAGCGCACGCTGGAGCACTTCTACTTCTGGGGCGCGGAGCCGGAGCTTCGTGCCGCGCGGACGATTCCGCGCGACTACGGCATCGGCGGCATGACCTCCTACGGCACGCTGCTGAGCGGCTACAAATATGACTGGCTGCAGCGCGAGCTGGTGCGGCCCTATTACTTCACCGACAACGAACGGCTGCCGCAATATGCCACCGAAGCGGTGCTGCGGCATCGCCTGAGCCAGTTGCAGGGCGTCGAGACCCTCTATGGCTGGAGCGCCGACGGCATCGAGCAGGACGCCGATGGCGCGCAGGTGACCATTGTCGAGCGCAACGGCGAGCGTCGCCGCACACTGCGGGCGGACTATGTGGTCGGCTGCGACGGCAGTCGCTCGCTGGTGCGCGACGCCGCCGGCATGACCCAGACCCTGTCCGACCACGACCGGCTGATGGTGCTGCTGGTGTTCCGCTCGACCGGCCTGCACAGGCTGCTCGAACGCTTCCCCAACAAGTCATTCTACAATGTGCTGCATCCCGACCTGAAGGGCTACTGGCAGTTCTTCGGCCGCGTCGATCTCGGCACCACCTGGTTCTTCCATGCGCCCGTGCCGCTCGGCACCACCAGGGACAATTTCGATTTCCGCCGCCATCTGTATTCGGCGGTCGGCGAGGAATTCGACGTCGCGTTCGAGCATACCGGCTTCTGGGACCTGCGCGTCGCGATATCGGATCAATACCGCATCGGGCGCGTCTTCATCGCCGGCGATGCCGCGCACAGCCATCCGCCCTATGGCGGATACGGCATCAACACCGGCCTCGAGGACGTCGCCAATCTCGGCTGGAAGCTTGCCGCGGCGCTGCAAGGCTGGGCCGGCGCGGATCTGCTGGATACATATGGCGAGGAGCGGCGGCCGGTGTTCGCCTCGACCGCGCGGGACTTCATCGAGAAGTCGATCCACATCGACAAGGATTTCCTGGCCAAATTCGACCCTTCGGTCGACAGGGATGCATTTGAGGCCGAATGGCTGGCGCGCTCGTCCGGCGCGCGTTCCGAGGTCAGTTCGTTCGAACCGAATTACGAGGGCTCGTCCATCGTCGCGGGTCCGCCCGGCGCCATTTGCAGCGCAATCGGGTCGCATGAATTCGCAGCGCGTGCCGGACATCATCTGGCGCCGCGCCAGCTCGCGTCGGGCCGCAATGTGTTCGAGGAACTGGGCGCCGGCTTTACGCTGCTCGATTTCGGCGCACCGGACGCCGCCGTCGCCGTCGCTGAAATCAGCCGCGCCGCCGAGGCCGGCGGCGTGCCGCTCAAGCTGATCCGGGACGACAGCGCGGAAAGCCGGGAATTCTACAAGGCAACCCTGGTCCTGGTCCGGCCCGATCAATTCATCGCCTGGACCTCTGACGGTGATGTGACCGATGCCGCCGGCATCATCCATCGTATGATCGGCGGCCACCCCTGACGGCGGACGCTTTCACCGTCGTCAACAAAAACAAAGCCGGAAGCGGCAAGGAAAACAGGGAACCAAGGGTATGGGTCGTCACAGTGCCGCGCACTACTTCCTCGAAGGACTCGTCGACCTCGGCGTTGAGTATATCTTCGCCAATCTCGGCACCGATCATGTCTCGCTGATCGAGGAGATCGCGCGCTGGGACCGCGAAGGCCGCAAGCATCCGGAAATCATCCTCTGCCCGCACGAGATCGTCGCCGTTCACATGGCCGGCGGCTACGCCCTGGCCACCGGCAAGGGACAGGCGGTGTTCGTACATGTCGATGCCGGAACCGCCAATGCCTGCATGGGCATTCAGAACCTGTTCCGCTATCGGCTGCCGGTGATGCTGTTCGCCGGGCGCGCGCCCTACACGCTGCATGGCGAACTGACCGGATCGCGCGACACCTATGTGCACTTCGTGCAGGATCCCTTCGACATCGCCAGCATCGTGCGGCCCTATGTCAAATGGGAATATTCGCTGCCGTCGGGCGTCGTCGTGAAGGAAGCGCTGGCCCGCGCCGGCGCCTTCATGCACAGCGATCCGCCGGGGCCGGTCTACATGATGCTGCCGCGCGAGACGCTGGCCGAGGAATGGGACGAGGCGCAGATGCCGACCTATCGCTCCGCGCGCTATGGCAGCGTCGCGGTCGGTGGCATCGACCCAGCCCGCGTCGAGGCCATCGCCGCCAGATTGATGGCGGCGGAAAATCCGATCGCGCTGACCGCCTATCTCGGGCGCAATGCGGACGCGGTCGCGGCACTTGAGCGCCTCGCGCTGGCCTGCGGCATCCGGATCGCGGAGTTCAACTCGATCGATCTCAACGTCTCGCAGGATTCGCCGTGCTTCGCCGGTTTCGATCCGCTGCCCCTGCTGGAACAGGCCGACCTTGGGCTGTTGCTCGATACCGACGTGCCTTTTGTGCCGCAATACGCCAGGCGCGTCGAAGCCATCGACTGGATCCAGATCGACATCGATCCGTTGAAGTCGGATTTCCCGATGTGGGGATTCTCGACCGACATCCGGATTCAGGCCGATTGCGCCACCGTTCTGCGGCAGGTGCTCGAGGTGGTCGAGGCGCGCGCAGATGATTCCTATCGCAAGCGAGTCGCCGACCGCATCGCCGGCTGGAGCGTTGCGCGCGATGCGGCGGCCAGCCGGCGCGCCGTCGCGGCAGCGAACAAGGGCCAGCCCGGCGCGATCGGCGCGGCCTATCTGTTTGCAATCCTGAACAAGGCGTTGTCGCAGGACGACATCGTCGTCAACGAAGCGATCCGCAACGCGCCGCTGCTGCAGGAGCATATCCGCCGCACGAAGCCGCACAGCTATGTCGGCCTCGCCGGCGGCGGGCTCGGCTTCAGCGGCGGCATGGCGCTGGGCCTGAAGCTGGCGCAGCCGGAGCGGCGCATCGTGCAGGTCATCGGCGATGGCGGCTTTCATTTCTCCTCGCCGGACTCGGTCTACGCCGTCGCCCAGCAGTATCAGATCCCGATCCTGACGGTCGTGCTCGACAATGGCGGCTGGCAGGCGGTCAAGTCGTCGGTGCAGCGGGTCTATCCGAAGGGCATTGCCGCCGAGACCGATTCATTTCAATCGCGACTGCGCTCGGGCCGGCAGGGCGAGCAACGCCGCTTCTCCGAGATCGGCCGTGCCTTCGGCGCCCACGGTGAATTCGTCAGCGAGCCGGATGACCTCGCCGCTGCGATCGATCGCTGCCTCGCTGCCGTCGACGGCGGAATCGCGGCCGTCCTGCATGTCCAGATCACGCCGCTCTAACCCCGAGGAGGGATCGAGATCATGAAGACCTTTAATCGCCTGGCGCTGTTCGCCATCTGTCTGAGCTATTGCGGCTTCGCGCAGGCTGCCGACGAGGTGAAATACCCGACCCGTCCGATCCGCATTGTCGTCGGCTTCACGCCGGGCGGCGGCAACGACATCATCGCGCGCGTCGTCGGGCAGAAACTGTCGGAAAGTCTGGGCCAGCCGGTCATCATCGAAAACAAGCCCGGCGCGGGTGCGATCCTCGCCACCGAATATGTCGCGCGATCCGCGCCCGACGGCTATACGCTGCTGGTCGGCGCCAGCGGCGCCATGGTGATCAATCCGGCGGTCTACGAGAAGCTGAGCTACGACACGGTGCGCGATTTCACGCCGGTGTCCGAGCTCGGATCATTTCCATTGATCCTGATCGTCAACGCGAAGTCGCCGTTCAAGTCGCTGGCCGATCTCGTCGCTTTTGCCAAGGCGAATCCGGACAAGGCGAATTATTCCAGTTCTTCCGC
Organism: Pseudomonadota bacterium; assembly: GCA_040390145.1. GTDB lineage: Bacteria > Pseudomonadota > Alphaproteobacteria > Rhizobiales > Xanthobacteraceae > Bradyrhizobium. The sequence continues at coordinate 14,229 of JAZJYY010000125.1, read as the reverse complement.
CGCCTTTCAGCTCGCGACCGAACTGTTCAAGCAGAAGACCGGCGCGCCGATGCAGATGATCCCCTACAAGGGCGCCAACGATTCCGTCACCGCGGTGATCTCGGGCGAAGTGACCGCGACGATCGCCGATGCCGGACCGGTGACCGGGCAGGTCAATGGCGGTACGGCCCGCGCGCTGGGCGTCGCCGCGCCCAAGCGCATGGACACCCTGCCCGATGTTCCCACCATGAAGGAAGCCGGCGCCGACGTCGAAGCGGTGCTGTGGAGCGGCATCTTCGTGCCCGCGGCGACGCCGCCCGAAATCGTCAGGAAGCTGGAGGCTGAATTCATTCGCATCGCGCGGCTGCCTGACGTCATCGACCGCCTCAAACTGCTCAACATCGATTCCGTCGGCAATTCGTCGGAGGCATTTTCGCGCATCATCGCCGCGGACCTCGAACGCTGGAAAGCGGTGGCCCGCGCCGGCAACATCAAGATAGCCCAGTAGAACAAACCTGCGCGGAGACGGGTCATGGCCGAACAGTTGCATGCCGACGTCGTGGTGGTCGGCGCGGGCCCGGTCGGGCTGACCCTCGCCATGGACCTGGCCTGGCGGGGCGTCGATGTCCTCGTGCTGGAATCCCGTGCGCCGGGCGAGCCGCCGAGCGTCAAGTCGAACCACGTCTCGGCGCGCTCGATGGAAGTCTTCCGCCGGCTCGGCGTCGCGCAGAAGGTGCGCGATGCGGGATTGCCGGCGGATTATCCCAACGACGTGGTCTATCGCACCGCGTTTCTCGGCCGCGAAATCACGCGCATCAAAATTCCGTGCCGCGCCGAGCGCTACACGTCCAAGGACGGCCCCGACACCTGGTGGCCGACGCCGGAGCCGCCGCACCGGATCAACCAGATCTATCTCGAACCGGTGCTGTCAGCCCATCTGTCGGCGATGCCGGGCGCGCGCATTCTCCACGGCACGTCGCTGGTCGATTTTACGCAGGATCCGCAAGGCGTCACCGCCTTCGCCACGGCCGATGGCAGGGAGATCGAGATCTCCTGCAAATACCTGATCGGCTGCGACGGCGGCCGCTCGCTGGTGCGCAAGAAGATCGGCGCGACACTGAGCGGCGACGTCGCCTTGCAGCATGTGCAGTCGAGCTACATTCGCGCGCCCAAACTGCTCGGCATGCTGCTGCAACAGGGCGGCACGCCGGCATGGGCATCGTTCGCGCTGAATGCGCGGCAATCCGGCAACGTCTACGCCATCGACGGCAAGCAGACTTGGCTGGTGCATGTCTATCTCAAGCCCGGGATCACCGACTTCGAGGCGGTCGACCGCGACGCCGCGATCCGCACCGTGCTCGGCGTCGACGGCGATTTCGAGTACGAACTGCTCAGCAAGGAAGACTGGGTCGGACGCCGCCTGATCGTCGACAAGGTGCGCGACGGCAAGGTCTTCATCTGCGGCGATGCCAGTCATCTCTGGGTGCCCTATGCCGGCTACGGCATGAATGCCGGCATCGCCGACGCCGCCAATCTGGCGTGGCTGCTGGCGGCGCGGCTCGAAGGCTGGGGCGCGGAGGCAATCCTGGAGGCCTATGCCGCCGAGCGGCTGCCGATCACCGATCAGGTCTCGCATTTCGCGATGGACCACGCCCATGCCATGACAAAGGCGCGAAAATCCGTCAGCGACCTGATCGATGCCGACGGCCCGGAGGCCGACGCCTATCGCGCCGCGGTCGGCAAGGCGACGTATGATCTCAACGTGCAGCAATATTGCTGCGCGGGACTGAACTTCGGCTATTTCTATCAGGGCTCGCCGATCGTCGCCTACGATGGCGAAACCGCGCCGCCCTACACGATGGGCGAGTTTACGCCATCGACGGTTCCCGGCGCCCGCCTGCCCCACATCTGGCTCACAGATGGACGTTCGCTGTATGACGCGATGGGGCCGTATTACACGCTGCTGCGCCTGGACCCGGACATCGACATATCCGGCATGACCAATGCCGCAGCGGCTGCCGGCGTTCCATTGACGGTGCTTGATGTATCCGGTTCCGAAGCGGCAGGGTCGCTTTCGCACGCCCTCATCCTGGCCCGACCGGACCAGCATGTCGCCTGGCGGGGAAATCAATCCCCGACCGATCCCGGCCGACTCATGGACATCGTCCGCGGCGCCGGATCCGCCGGGTAAAAGCCCGCTCTGGCGAGGCTGGAGCGCCACCCGAACGCCATGATCAACGGCGCGCATGAAGCCCGGCGGCATCATGTGGACAAGCCCCGCGGTTGTCGTGCCCATCGAGCTGCCAGACGACGATGACGACGCCCTGAATTTCGAAGATCCATCCCGTGGTCCGGCGTCTCTTTGACAGGGAACTGGTGGGCTTCGCTTCTACGAAGGGGCCGCCCTGCTTTGGGCGGCCTTTTCGTTTTCAGACACACTATAACCCGAATCACAACCTTGAATGGTGGCTGCCTTCGGGGGACACCGAATGAAAAACATGAACTTGCAAAATATGCCACTCGATCAGCTGTGGGATCTGCACGAGAAGCTAGGCTCGTTGCTCGCAACCAGGATGACGGCCGAGAAACGCGAACTTGAGATCAAACTCAGCAAGCTGCAAAATCGGGAATTTACAGCCGTTCGCAGCCCTGCTCCACGGCGCGCTTACCCCAAGGTCTATCCGAAATTCAGGAATCCGGCTGATCCCTCGCAAACATGGGCTGGCAGGGGACGGACTCCCGGTTGGATCAACAAGCATCTGGCCAGCGGCAGGAGTATCAACGAACTTAAAATTGCCGGCCGTTGAGAATTGCGCTCGACGCCGCGTATTTCTTCTACGAGAGATCGAAGGCCGCCCGGGCATTTCGCCGGACCGATTTCCTGCGCTGTCCGAAGAGGCGTCATCTAGCTGGAATTATTCGTTCCAGCTTCCGCCTGCATTGCCTTCCCAGGCGTCACGCCGTCGGTATTGGTCGCTGCCAAGCCGCCAGAAGATGATTGCCTGTCGTCTTGAAGCGCACAGGTTCTTCGTCGCCCGCCAGAAAGCGGACGGCTGCGGTAGAGCGGTCCATGATGGGATTGCTAAAGGTCAGGTGGCGATTTTTCGCAGCTATTGCGCGACGACCGACACAGGACTGCCGAAGCATTCAACGGCAAGAATGGCAGTGGTGCTTACGTTGTCTTTCCTAGGTTCCTAAGTCGTTGGTCGAACAGACCGCAGCTACGAGGAGCGATATGCTTCAACCATTGCATCCACCCTCGGAGACCTGCCGATGGCACGAGTACTCATTAGCGTATCGAAGCCGCAACTTCTGAAAGAGCTCTTTGACGAAGTCTTGGAACTAAGACGATTGGTAGATGACGCTGCGGGTTGCCATGCCGGTCCTGCCGGATTTGATTTCTATGAACTGCGGCCGCACGGAAAATCCGGCCAGGGGAAAAGACCTGTTAAACCGGGATCCAATATTTCGCACTTGCCGCATTGACATAGCCGCTACAAAACTCTGCCAGCCTGATCCACAAAACCGGAGTACGGAGACCGCCTCGGAGCGGGCTTTTCTCTTCGTTCATCAATCCGTAAGCCCCCGGGTCAATGCTACGCGCATGGACAGAAATCAACGAGAGCATCGCATGACTCAGATCGCTGAGATGCAGAGCGCTTTGGAAACTGCCCTCTGGGAACTCGATGAACTGGATAAGCGCGTTGCGGCGAGGCCGCACGTCGATGGCGCGAGTTGCGAACAGAACAATCGCCTGGTCGATCAGGTCGCGCTCGGAATGACCAAGGCTGGCATCCTTTCACACCGACCTTGAATGCGGTTCCAGAATTAACCCGCAGCGCCGGCATTCAGCTTACCAAGCGAGTTCCGTTGCGCGGTGCTGGCGTTGCCCTATTGCTCGACACATGGGCAAGAAGCCATCTCAGCTGTCAGATAAACCGCCGTCCTTTGCGGAGCTCTATCGCATGTATGAGGAGTTACTCAGACTGAGGCGCGAAGTCGACGACGAAGAAGCCAGAACTCGGCTTTCGTATTGGAAGGCGGAGCCGAAACCGCGGCGCCGCCCGCCCGACCGCTAGAGCCTTGCCGAACCTCCAATTCGATGAGAAGATCGTCTGAAATCTTGGAGCGATGTCTTGCATACGCGATCCAAACGATATCAGAGACGCCAGCGCGCGCGGATGCGCGCTGCCCGGGCGCCCGACTTTCCCAAATATGAAAATCGACTAGCACAGCAAGTGGCTGCCGGCATGAAGAAGCGGCGGCTGGTAATGGCCCCGGCCTCTCCGGAGTCAATCTTCACCATCGGTTTCTCAGTCTGAACGGCGCGCCTCGTCCCCGCTTTCCCACACACGCGACAGGCAGCGGCTCAGATCGGTTTCGATACCCACCGATGGTGTGATTTCCATAGCAGCTTTACGGCGCTTCGATGGGCACGACGTTGAACAGCAGCGCCCATTGACCGTACGACCCTCCACAGCAAGACGTCTGCGGGGTAAGCAGCGACGCGACCACCGGCATATGCCGGTAGACGAAGGTCTCTGGGTTGTCGGATTCTTTTTCAATCAGGCATGACTTCGTTCGGATTACATTCGGGCTAGCCCGTCGAGCGCGGCGGCAATTTTTCACCTGAATTTTGTGAAAGGAAGAATCGAACATGAAAAGATCCCTCACGGTTGCACTGGCGCTAGTTGCGCTCGGTCACACTCCCGCTTTCGCCGCCAGCGTGGAAGGGTCTTCAACGGCTATATTTTTGGACAATCCATCACCACCCGCCAACCAGGTTGTGACAGCAGGAAGCGGGACCAGCTTCTATACCTACGGACACCCCTCGGCATCTGGACCCGGAACAAATTCGCTACGCTTCTCAGGAAATCCCGCATTCTCAAGCGAGTTTAATAGCCCTTTTGCAGTCGGGACTCTCACGTATTTCAACGGCGCAACTGACGAGTTTACAGCGCCCACTGCGGTTGATCTGGTCTTGTCGACCATTTTCACCAATCCAGCTCTGGGCTCGGTTCCAAACAGCTTCACTCTTAGCCTGAACTTGACGCCCAATAACAACAACGATCCTGCCGGATCTGCCGACTACGTTTACTTTCCGAGCGCGTTCGGCACTACTGAGTTCCTCATCGACGGAACGGTCTATCACGTGAGGCTCACCGGCTTCGGCAATATCTCGGGAAGCGGTTTCCTCGATTCAAACAGTAGTCAATTTCACGTCCTTGAGGGGGGAACAGCGACGGCTACCCTCTTTGCAGAAGTCACCAACGCAGTCGCCGCCGTGCCCGAACCGTCAACTTGGGCAATGATGATCTTGGGTTTCGCGGGCGTTGGTTTTATGGCTTACCGGCGCCGCAACCAAGGTGCAGCACTTACCGCAGCCTGATCACCTGCCCCCATCAGATCTGCAGAGAGGCCGCCTTTGGGCGGTCTTTTGTTTGCCGCGACTCCACCTGATCACCGGCTTGAAATGTAGCGCACTTGGCATGGCGATCCTGAGCCGCCTGACCTTGATTTCAAATTGAGCGCTCGCTTTGAGTTCAAAAGCGAGCCAGCGCCTCGTCGATCGCTTCAACATCGCTCTGCAACGACGTTTCCAATGTTTGCACCCTGAATCCCTGGGCCGCGCCGATGCGATAGTTGTGCAAGAGATTGTTCCGGTGCTCGCGCATCCGCTCAAGTGCGGCCCGGTCTTTTAACTGCACATAGTGACCGGTGATCATCCTAATTGCTTCACTCATAACGCCCCTAAAAATAACAAATAAAAGCCGTCCGCGGTGACGATCTAACCATCGATCGTCCGGGCGAGCAAATCGTCAATTGCGCTCCGCCAATTAACGTTGACGAGTTAGCTTAACTTTAGGCTCTGGTTGCAGTCGGACGCTGACCGTCTATCAGTGTTGCACCGGACACTTCCCCAAGCGTCCGGGCCCACACCAGCGAAGTCGTCGGGTGATCAAACTCCGCCTGGCGGCTTTGTTTTTGAGCGATGGACATGACCAATTATCGGACGCTGACGATCGATCGTGCCGGCAAACCAAGTCGGCACCGCAGTTTTTTCTGCGATACCGACGATGATGCAATTGTATGGGCGAAACAATCTCTCGATGAAGCTCCAGTTGAACTCTGGAGCGGCGCCCGCTTCGTCGCCCGCCTCGAACCGCAAGCCAAGTAAGAAGCTGACGTTGCGCAAGCAAGCAGCGCTACCTTGGTAGCAGTTGGAGCCGTTCCGGAACCGTCGACGTGAGCCATGATGATACTTGGTTTTGCTGGGTCGGGTTCATGGCGTATCGCCGTCGGACGGCTACAGCACTCGGATCCTGATGAAAGCGAAACCGAAAATACAGAGACGCCTTCGGGCGGTCTCGACCTTCCCTATTTGAGGCCGGGCCTAACGACAGCATCCATCGACTCCGCATTGTTCGGAAGACGCTCGCGCGCATCTACCGGCGGATTGGCTTTCGACGCGTCGCCAGCAGAAGGCGGCGATCCCTCCGTCTTGCTTGCTCGCCCATCAACCCGGCCGCTCACCTGGCCATTCGACTGTCCACCGACCTGCCCATTCGATTGGCCGGAGTAGAAGCCGTCCTGCGGACGTCCTGCACCTTGAGCAAGCGCTGGCGTAGCCAACAGCGGCGCGAGCGCCAAGCAATACAGTGTGCGAAGTGTCCGACTCATCTTGTTCTTCCTTGAATTAAGAGGAACGAGTGACGGCCATCCAAGTTCCGGCGAAAAGTCAATCCTCCGTGTTTCGCTCCAGCGACTGACTCAACCGGCGCGGGAGGGGTTGAATATGTCTTTTTGGGGCGAAGATCATGCGTAGAATTATTATGCGGTGCTACTCATAGCGTGGGCATGATGATCCTAGGCTTCGCGGGCCTCGGCTCCATGGCGTATCGAAGTGTGGCTCAGTTGGCTGCCAATTTTTAGGTGCACGAGTATGCGTAAATTTTCGGCTGCGGTCTTATTGCTTTTTCTCGTTGGCTCAGACCGCCAGCGTCGCATTCTATCGAATTGATCTCAGCATCATACCAAAACTCGGCTATTGTTTGGATCCTGCTACTGCGCTGGAGCCTCGCTGGTCGACATTGGCTACGGCGTAGAGGGCGTCACCGACGTGGGCTGCGTGACATGGCGCCAGGATAAGCCGTGTTCATGTCAGTAATCGTTAGCGGTGCCGTTGGCGCTAAACACCGCACTCCACTGCGATCGAAAAGTGGAGGTTTTGGTAACCGGTTGATATAATGGTCGGAGTGGCAGGATTTGAACCTGCGACCCCTGCGTCCCGAACGCAGTGCTCTACCGGGCTGAGCCACACTCCGACAAGAACGCGGCTTATAGCCTTGGGTTTCGTAGACCGCAAGAAGCCGAATTGAGGATCGCTATCCCTGTGAATTTGGACCTGAAAACGCGGGTTTGGCCCGCCGGCGAGGCCGCCGTGGCCGAGGCCGGCCGCTGCCTGGCCGCGGGCGGGCTGGTCGCGTTCCCGACCGAGACGGTTTATGGCCTCGGCGCGGACGCCACCAACGCCGCCGCGATCGCCCGGCTTTACCAGGCCAAGGGCCGCCCGGCCTTCAATCCGCTGATCGCCCATGTCGGGGACCTCGCCAGCGCCCTGCAAATCGGCCGTTTTGACGCCCAGGCGACCGCGCTGGCCCGGGCGTTCTGGCCGGGGCCGCTGACGCTGGTGGTTCCCAAATCGCCCGCTTGCGCGGTGGCCGATCTCGCCACCGCCGGGCTCGACACCATCGCGATCCGGGTGCCCGCCCACCCGGCGGCGCTGGCCCTCCTGCGCGCTTTCGGCGGGCCGGTGGTGGCGCCATCGGCCAATCTGTCGGGCCATGTGTCCCCGACCACGGCGGCCCATGTGGAAGGCGACCTCGCCGGGCGAATCGACCTGATCGTCGATGGCGGGCCGGTTACGGTCGGCGTCGAATCCACCATTGTCGGCTGTTTTGACCAACCGATGCTGCTGCGCCCCGGCGGCCTGCCCCGCGAAGCCATCGAACGCGTGCTCGGCCGCGCCCTGGTGGCGCCGCCGGAGGATCCCGACGCCGGCAGCGGGCAACCGCTGGCGCCGGGCATGCTGGCCTCGCATTACGCGCCGCGCACGCCGGTGCGGCTCGATGCCGAATCGATTCGGCCCGGCGAGGCGCTGCTGGCGTTCGGTCCCGCCGTCCTGCCGGGCGTCGAGGGCGCGGTCGCGGTGATGAATCTGTCGGCTCGGAGCAATGTCGATGAAGCCGCCGCCAATCTTTTCGGGTATCTTCGCACGCTCGACCTGAAAGGCGCGCGCGCCATCGCGGTCATGCCGATCCCGCATCACGGGCTCGGCGAAGCCATCAACGACCGGCTGCGCCGCGCCGCGGTGGGACGGGACTGACACAAGAAGAACAAGCGACAAGAACAAGTGACAAAAATGAATATCGCCCAGCCTGCAACTCCCCCGCCGCTCTCCTCCGACCTGATCGCCAGGTTCCGCGCCATCGTCGGCGACAAATATGCGGTGACCGACGCGGCCGACATCGCGCCTTACGTCACCGAGGAGCGCGACCTGTTTCGCGGGCGCTCGCCGCTGGTGCTGCGGCCGGGCTCGACGGCGGAAGTCGCGGCGATCTGCAAGCTCGCCAGCGAAAACAGGATCGCGCTGGTGCCGCAGGGCGGCAACACCGGCCTGGTCGGCGGCCAGACCCCGCATAATGGCGAAGTCGTCGTTTCGATGCGGCGGATGGACAAGATCCGCGACATCGACGTCGCCTCCAACACCATGACCTGCGAGGCCGGCGTCGTGCTGCAGATCGCGCAGCAGCGCGCCGCCGAGGCCGACCGGCTGTTTCCGCTGTCGCTCGGCGCCGAGGGCAGCTGCACCATCGGCGGCAACCTCTCCACCAATGCCGGCGGCACCGCCGCGCTGGCCTATGGCGTGGCGCGCGAGATGGCGCTCGGGCTCGAAGTGGTGCTGGCCGACGGCCGGGTTCTGAACGGGCTGTCGAAGCTGAAAAAGGACAACACCGGCTACGATCTGCGCAACCTGTTCATCGGCGCCGAAGGCACGCTCGGTATCGTCACCGCGGCGACGCTGAAACTGTTTCCGAAGCCGCGCGCGGTGGAAACCGCCTTTGTCGGGCTGCAGTCGCCAGATGCCGCGCTGAAACTGCTGTCGATCTCGCAGGGCGAGGCTGGTGGCACGCTCACCAGTTTTGAACTGCTGGCCGACATCGCGGTCGATTTCAGCGTCCGCCACGGCATCGACATCCGCCACCCCCTGGAAAGCAAATATCCCTGGTACGTGCTGATGGAGCTGTCATCGCCGCGCGACGACGCCCGCGCCACGCTGGAAGCGATTTTGGCACGCGGGTTTGACGACGGCATCGTCGACGACGCTGTGATCGCCGCCAACCTTGGCCAGCGCTCGGCTTTCTGGAAGCTGCGCGACGAGATGTCATGGGCGCAGAAGCCGGAAGGCGGCTCGATCAAGCACGATATTTCGGTGCCGGTCGCAGCGGTCCCCGACTTCATCGAGGCGGCCAACGCCGCGGTGGTGAAACTGATCCCGGGATCGCGGCCGGTGCCGTTCGGCCATCTCGGCGACGGCAACATCCATTACAATGTCAGCCAGCCGGTCGGCGGCAACACCGCCGATTTCATGGCCCGCTGGCACGAGGTCAATGCGGTCGTGTTCGAGATCGTGCTGCGGATGGGTGGCTCGATCTCCGCCGAGCACGGCATCGGCGTGCTCAAGCGCGATGAACTGCCCGAGGTCAAGGACAAGGTCGCGATCGAGCTGATGCGCGGCATCAAGGCGATGCTCGATCCGCTCGGCATCATGAACCCCGGCAAGGTGCTGTGAACGCGCCGGCGGCCAAGCCGGTTGCCACGCTGGCCATCGCACCGATCGCGGATGCCGATATCCCCGACGTGATCGCGCTGTGGCAGCGCTGCGGCCTGACGCGGCCGTGGAACGATCCCGCTTCCGATATCGCGCTGGCGCGCAAAGGCGATAACGCGACGGTGCTGGTCGGGCGTAACGGCGGCGCCATCATCGCCACCGCGATGGTCGGCCATGACGGCCACCGCGGCTGGGTTTATTACGTCGCCACCGATCCCGGGCATCGCGGCAAGGGCCACGGCCGCGCCATCATGCAGGCGGCCGAGGACTGGCTGCGCCGCACCGGCATCGCCAAACTGCAGTTGATGGTGAGACGCGAAAACGCGGCGGCGGGGGCGTTCTACCAGTCGATCGGCTACGCCGAATCGCAGACGATTGTCTTTGCCAGATGGCTCGACGGCCGCGAGCCCACGCCGTAAGCGAAAGTCAGGAAATGTAGGGTGGGCAAAGCGTGCGTCGAAGCTCGAAGAGCGAAGACGCAAGCGTGCCCACCAGCCGCACTCTCGTTGTTGAAGAATGGTGGGCACGGCGCAAGCGCGCCTTAGCCCACCCTACGAAATCGGAAAACGCACCATGCGCATCGCCCTGATCCACGCCTTAAAACACTCCATCGTGCCGATCGAAACCTCGTTCGCACGACTGTGGCCGGACGCCAGCCTGATGAACCTGCTCGACGACAGCCTGTCGGCGGATCTCGCGCGTGACGGCCGCCTCACCGAGGCGATGACCGAACGCTTCCTGTCGCTCGGTCGCTATGCGGCTTCGACCGGCGCCGACGCCATCCTGTTCACCTGCTCGGCGTTCGGCCCCTGCATCGAGGCGGTGGCGCGCGCGCACGCGCCGATGCCGGTGCTCAAGCCCAATGAAGCGATGATCGAGCAGGCCGCGGCACGGGGCCGCAAGATCGGTCTGCTCTCGACCTTCCCGCCGACGCTGGTGTCGATGCCGCCGGAATTTCCCGCTTCCGTCGAGATCGTGCCGAAACTGGTGGAAGGCGCGCTGGCGGCGCTCGATCGCGGCGACCGCGCCGAACACGACCGCCTGGTCGTCGAAGCCTCGCGTGATCTGCGCGATTGCGACCTGATCGCGCTGGCGCAATACAGCATGGCGCCGGCGGCAGCGCAGGTCGCCGAAGCCACGGGCCGGCCGGTGCTGACGACGCCGGACAGCGCGGTGATGAAGGTGAAGGCGTTGCTCGGAGTGAACTGAGCAATTCGTAGAGTGGGCAAAGCTTTCGCCGAAGCTCGCAGAGCCCAGGCGAGAGCGTGCCCACCGACTGCCCTCGCGTTCGTCAAGAATGGTGGGCACGTCGCGAAGATGCGCCTTTGCACCCCCTACGATTCAACTCAGAACAAGCTCCCCTGCCCGTCATCTTCCGTCACCGCCGGCGCAACGTTTCGCGAAGGCTTCTTCGCCGGCTTCGGCGCCTCCGCCGCGCGCTGCTCGTCCGTGATCGGCAGGATCAGTTGCGCGTCGTCATTGGCGACGTCGTTGACCCGCGTCGAAACCTCGTGCCAGGCGAATTCGCCTTCGGCGGGCGCGATCATCAGCCCGGTCACGCCCTCGGCGCTGTCATCGCTGCAGTCGAGCCAGCGCGCGAAATCCTCCGGATGGATGGTCACGGGAACGCGGTGGTGCAGCACGCTGAGATCGGCGCTGGCCGCTGCGGTGACGATCGCCACGGTATCGAGTTCCTCCCCGTTGGGGCCGACCCAGGTTTCTGCCAGCCCCGCCAGGCCGATCGGCTGCCCGTCGCGGCGATGGATGAAGTAAGGCCGCTTGGGTTTTGCCGAGCCCTGCCATTCGTAATAGCCGTCGGCCGGAACGAGGCAGCGCCGCCGCCGGATCGCGTTCTTGAAGGCCGGCTTTTCCCGCACGGTTTCCGAGCGCGCATTGATCAGCAGGCTGAAATTCCTGACGTCCTTGACCCAGGCCGGCAACAGGCCCCAGCGCATCAGCCGGAAATGCCGGACGCCGTTTTCGACGATCACGACGGGAATCGGCTGCGTCGGCGCAATATTATGTCGTGGCGGGAAATTCGGCTGCTCAAGGTAGCCGAAAATCTGCCGCAAGGCCGCCGGGGGCGAGGTTATGACGAAACGTCCGCACATTCTGTTGCTTAAATAGGCATCCGTTCAGGTCCTTTTAACTCCAAACGTCAAGACTGCGCCGGATGACCACGACGGCTGCCACATCCGCATCCCCCGAAATCTCGGCGCCCGGCACGGCCGGTGGCGACGACGCCGCCGCGCGTGCGGCGCTGCTGAAGGCTGCCAACATCAACCCCCGGACCGGGCTTGCCACCGACTATCTGAATCATTTCAACGAAGCCATCATGTTGCTGGAAATGATTCCGGACATGCCGGAATGCGCCGAGGATTTCCTCGAATGGCATCCGCTGTCCTATGCCGAGCACTTTACGGCCTCGAACTTCAAGGCCCGCGACCTCGCGATCTCGGCCTATGATACCGCCGATCCGAAGATTCGCACCGCGTTCGACAATGTCACCAGCGCCATGACTTCCATCCTGTCGGCGGTGAGCGATGCGATGCGCCAGGCCAAGCAGGACAAGACCCGCGCTACCCTTGCCGAACAGGCCACCGGCTGGGTGAAGCCGCTGGTCATGCAGACCGCCGGCATCATCAATGGCGACCGCGAGGCCGACGTCGACTACATCATGACCCACTGATGTCGGTGGCGTCCTTAGGTCAGCCGTCGCATCCCCAACTGGCCGTCTCAGCGGTGATCTTTCGGAACGGCGAGGTCCTGCTGGTGCGGCGGGCCAAATCCCCGGCCAGCGGCTCCTGGTCGCTGCCCGGCGGCCGGGTCGAATTCGGCGAGACGCTGCACACCGCCCTGCATCGCGAGGTCGACGAGGAAACCGCGCTGAAAATCGAGATCGCCGGCCTCGCCGGATGGCGCGAGGTGGTGCCGGCAACGCCAGGCGGCGGCCATTACGTGATCATGTCGTTCGCGGCGCGCTGGAGCTCCGGCGAGGCCGTGCTGAACGACGAGCACGACGATTTCAGGTGGCTGGCGCCGGAGGCGCTTGGCGATCTCAAGGTCACCGACGGGCTGGCTGACATCATCGAGGCGGCCCGACGCGTGCTCCTGACCTAGGCGCCTGGCCTCGCCTCCGGGCCCCGACGCCTTGCTTCCAGCGCATTGAAAAGGCATATCACGGCGGTCCCGGAACCCTTCATGTCCAAGCCCTTTTTCAAGCATTTTCTGGCCGCGCTCGTCCTGATCTCGGCGTGCGTTGCGGGCCCTGCGCGGGCCCAGGATGCCGCCGCGCCATTCGACGGCGAGTTGCAGCGGCTGGCCGAGATCCTCGGCACCCTGCACTATCTCAGGGGCATCTGCGGCACCAATGAAGGCCTCAAATGGCGCAACGAGATGCAGGCGCTGGTCGATGCCGAAACCCCCTCCGGCGAGCGCCGCGCCCGCATGATCGCGGGCTTCAACCGCGGTTATAACGGCTTCCAGCAGACCTACCGGACCTGCACGCCGGCGGCCTCGATCGCGATCCGCCGCTATATCGAGGAAGGCTCGAAGATCTCGCGGGATCTCACCGCCCGCTACGCCAACTAGCGCGCGGAGGTCGGCCAATTCCGGTCAGGTTCCCGGTGCAACACCAAACGCAAACCGCCGTTAACCTTTCTTAAAGAACTGGTCTAGGCAGTCCGTGGGCGCATGCTACACCTCACGCGTCAGACGCGTTCCGCCCTGGATCGCGCGCAATGCCGCCAGAGTCCCATGAGCCATTCAGTGTCCTTCACGTCCGCCCGCGACCCGCTGCCCGATCACGAACAGAAGCAGGCAGCACTCGGCTATCTCAACGAGGCCTGGGCGGAAGCACGGCACGACGGCGTCGACGGCGACTGCCTGGCGCAGGCCAGCCTGTTCGCGGCGTTCGCCGAACTGGTCGGCACCTATGGCGAAGACGCGGTGGCGAAGTTCGTCGAGGGCCTGCCCGTGCGCGTCCGCAACGGCGAGTTTTCGATTTCGCTGGCGAAGCAGTAAGGCCTCGCGCTCATTGGCGTTGCGCTGCACGGGGTCGCCCGATCAAGTCGGGCGATGACATCTCCTGAGATGTTCGGCCCGCACTTCCAACCCGACGTGATGCGACAAATTAACCCGTCGGGTAAAATTTCGCTTTTCCAGAAGGGCAAATCAGCACTAGGAATCACGCCATCCCGTCCCGACAAGAGGGGCATTGCGCAAGGTCACCAATGCGGGGCGGGGATGCGGTGGACGCGGATGACGCCCTTGACCCGGGCGTCTGAAGCGGACGAGCGAAATTGTGTGGTCCCGACACCCCCAGGCTGGTGTCAAGTTCGCGGCTTAAGGCAGCGCGG
>JAZJYY010000124.1:0-2552 GCA_040390145.1 Pseudomonadota bacterium | reverse complement strand
ACCATTGGCGACTTCACCGTGTTGCCGGCGACCGCCTCTTCTTCCTGGGCGCCGATGTCCTCCTTGCCGTGCATCGGCGGGGCGCTGAGCGCGGGCGCGGCAGCGGCGACCGGCGCGGCGGCGATCATCGCCGGCGGCTCGCGCTTGACGCGGATCCGCCGCTCGCCGTCGGCGACCTCGATCTCGGTCAGCTCATTGTCCGTCAGCAGCTGGGCAAGCTCGCGCACGAGCGCGGGATCGATACGCATCTCGCCGTTCGGGCCCTGCTCGGCGGTGCTCGAAGCCGGCTTGGGGGATTGGGCCATAGTCTTCCGTCCCTTATTGAATCTGGTTCTTGGCCTGGGTTCCGGCGGCTCCCTTGCAGAGGTGCGCAGCCGCGTCCAGTGCGAGGAGGTAGCCGAGCGGGCCGAAGCCGACGATCGATCCGCGCGCGACCTGGGCGATCATGCTCTGGCGGCGGAAATGCTCGCGCGCATAGACGTTCGACAAATGCACTTCGATCACCGGGACCCCAAGCGCCGCCACGGCGTCGCGGATGGCGACAGAGGTGTGGGCATAGCCGCCGGCGTTGATGATCACCGCCGACGCCTTGGCAAGCGCCTCGTGCAGCCAGTCGACCAGCACGCCTTCATGGTTCGACTGGCGGATGTCGAGCGTGAGCTTGAGGGCCTTGGCCCGCTCCTCGAGGCTGGCGCCGATGTCGGCGAGCGTCTGCGTGCCGTAGATCCGCGGCTCGCGCGTGCCGAGCAGGTTGAGGTTGGGGCCGTTGAGAACGAAGATGGTATCGGTCATTTGCGAAGGGGCGTGGAGCCTCCTATCTCGCGCTTGTCAATGACCGTCACGACAAGCCTCCTTGTAAGCGTCAACGGCGAACAGCGCCGCGTGGCGTCCGGCGCGACCATCGCCGGGATGCTCGGCGAGCTCGGGCTCGACCCGCGCAAGGTTGCAGTCGAGCGCAACCGCGAGATCGTCCCGCGCTCGAGCCTCGGCGAGGTCGAGGTCGCGGACGGCGACGAGTTTGAAATCGTGCATTTTGTCGGAGGCGGGTGAAGTGACTGCGCAGCAGGACATCAAGGCCGATGCCTGGACCGTAGCCGGGCGGACCTTCAGCTCGCGGCTGATCGTCGGCACCGGCAAGTATAAGAGCTTCGAGGAGAATGCCGCGGCGGTCGAAGCGTCGGGCGCCGAGATCGTCACGGTCGCGGTGCGCCGCGTGAACATCGCCGACCCCAACCAGCCGATGCTGACCGACTTCATCGATCCCGACAAGGTGACCTATTTGCCGAACACCGCCGGCTGCTTCACCGCCGAGGACGCGATCCGCACGCTTCGGCTGGCGCGCGAGGCGGGCGGCTGGAACCTGGTCAAGCTCGAGGTGCTTGGCGAGGCCAGGACGCTCTACCCCGACATGCGCGAGACGCTGAAGGCGACCGAGGTGCTGGTCAAGGAAGGCTTCGAGCCGATGGTTTATTGCGTCGACGACCCGATCGCCGCGAAGCAGCTCGAGGAAGCCGGTGCGGTGGCGATCATGCCGCTCGGCGCACCGATCGGCTCAGGGCTCGGAATCCAGAACCGGGTGACCATCCGGCTGATCGTCGAAGGCGCCGGAGTGCCGGTGCTGGTCGATGCGGGTGTCGGCACTGCGAGCGACGCGGCGGTGGCGATGGAGCTCGGCTGCGACGGCGTGTTGATGAACACCGCGATCGCCGAGGCCAAGGACCCGGTGCTGATGGCGCGGGCGATGAAGGCCGCGGTCGAGGCCGGGCGGCTGGCTTACCTTGCCGGCCGGATGGGCAAGCGCCGCTACGCCGATCCGAGCAGCCCGCTCGCCGGCCTCATTTAGTCGCGGTCACCACATGGGCCGACAGGTGCGAGTCGAGGACTCCGTCGCGTTCGATCTCGTGCAGCGCCTCGGCGGCCGCGTTGGTCGCGGTGTCCAGGCCCGCGGGATCGCGCTCCTCGATTTCCGAGCGCAGCGGTGAGCCTGCGATCAGCCCGGCCGCGGCATCGCCCGCCGACATCGGCTGGCTGTCGAGCGCGACGGTTTCGATCCGGACCTTGTCGAAGCCCGCAGCGCGCAGGTCGCGCTCGATCCATTCCGGGTTGGCGTAGCCGAACGGGGTGCGGGCGAGGAACGACGGCGGGTCGTCGGGATAGAGGCTGGCCACCGCGTCGTTGACGATTTCCGAGGCCGGGTTGCGGTCGAGACGGTCCCACACGACCAGCAAATAGGTGCCGCCGTCGCACAGCACGCGCCTGGCCTCGGCATTGCCCTTCACCTTGTCGGGAAAGAACATCACCCCGAACTGGCATACGACGAGGTCGAAGAGGCCGTCTTCGAACGGCAGATCGAGCGCGTCGGCGGGCTGGAAGCTGACCCGGTCGGACTGGATTCGGCCGGCGGCGATGTCGAGCATTGCCGGATTGAGGTCGGTTGCGACGATCTTCGCCTCGAGCACCGCGCGATGCATCGCCTCGGTGACGATCCCGGTGCCCGCCGCGGTTTCGAGGATGTGCCGTGCCACACCTTGTCGGCCGGTCAGAAACGCCGT
>JAZJYY010000123.1:0-32251 GCA_040390145.1 Pseudomonadota bacterium | reverse complement strand
TCGACCAGCTTGGCGCGGCAGGTCGAGCACATGCCGCCCTTGCAGGCGAACGGCAGATCCATGCCGGCGCGCAAGGCCGCGTCGAGAATGGCTTCGCCTTCGGCGACCGGGATCTCGCGGCGCTTGCCGTCGATGACCAGCGACGCCATCGCCCTGGGTGGCGCGCCCGCCGCGATCACGGTCTTGGGACGGGGCTTGCCGCCGAATTCAGACACGAACCGCTCGACATGAATGCGATCGGCGGCGATCCCGATATCCCGGCAGGTCGTCTCGATGTCCTCGCTCATGCCTGATGGCCCGCAGATGAAGACGTGATCGACATTGGAAGCCGGCACCAGCGAACGCAGCAGCACCCTCACCTTCTCGCCGTCGAGCCGGCCGTGCAGGATCGGAATGTCCTGCTCCTCGCCCGAGATCACGTGGAACACCGACAGCCGCTGCATGAAGCGGTCCTTCAACTCCTCCAGCGCCTCGCGAAACAGCATGGTTGATGTCGAGCGGTTGCCGTAGAACAGAAAGAACCGGCTGTGCGGCTCACGCGCCAGCACACCTTTTACGATCGACAGGATCGGCGTGATGCCGGAGCCGGCGGCAAAGCCGACATAGGTCCGCGCCTCCTCGGGCGCCGCGGCGACGCCGAACCGGCCGGCCGGGGTCATGACGTCGAGTTCGTCACCGGCTTTCAGCTCGTCGGCGGCCCAGCTCGAGAACGCACCGCCATCGACCTTCTTGACCGCAATGCGCAACTCGCCGTCGTCGGGCCCGGAGCAGATCGAATAGGAGCGGCGCACTTCCTCGCCGTCCATGGTGGTGCGCAGGGTCAGATACTGGCCGGGGACGAAGTGATAGTCGTCGGCGAGTTCGCGCGGAACCGCAAAGGTCATCGACACTGCGTCGGCGGATTCGCGGCGCAGATCGTCGACGGCGAGGCGGTGAAATCGTGGATGCGGCGTGTTCATGGTCAGTGACACTTGAAATAATCGAACGGTTCGCGGCAGCTCCTGCAGCGCCACAATGCCTTGCAGGAGGTCGAGCCGAACTCGCTGAGCACCTCGGTATCGCCGGAGCCGCATTGCGGGCATGCCACCTGTTGCACGCCGAACAGCGCGCGGCGGGAGCCGCCGGCTTGCGGCGGCGCGATGCCGTACTCCCTGAGCTTGCGGCGACCGTCGTCGCTCATCCAGTCGGTGGTCCAGGCCGGCGACAGCACGGTGCGCACCTTCGAATGGCGAAAACCCTCGCGCTCCAGCGCCAGCTCGATCTCCAGCGTGATCATGTTCATCGCGGGACAGCCGGAATAGGTCGGCGTGATCGCGACCTCGACCTGGCCATCCCGGATCGCGACATCGCGGAGCACGCCGAGATCGGCGATGGTCAGCACCGGAATTTCCGGATCGACCACGGACGCCGCGGTGTTCCAGGCGTGCTGCCGCAGCTCGGCATCGCTGAATAGCGCACTCACCATGTCGCCCCCGGAAACGTCCGCTGCATCGACTGCAGCTCGCTAAGCAGATGGCCGAGATGCTCGCTGTGCCGGCCGTCGCGCCCGCCCTGCTGCATCCAGTCGCTTTTGGGCAGGACCAGTGTCGCTTCGCCCGCCACATCGGCAACGGTTTTCAGCCATTGCGGGCGCAGGCCGGCGGGATCGACCGATATGCCAGCCTCGATCAAGCCGCGCTCGCTGGCATCAGAATTGAACATTTCGCCGGTAAAAGCCCAGAGGTGATCGATGGCGGTCTGCGCGCGGGCGTGGCTTTCCTCGGTGCCGTCGCCGAGCCGCACGATCCATTCCGACGAATGCCGCAAATGGTAGGCGCTTTCCTTTTCGGATTTCGCCGCGATCGCGGCCAGCGTCGCGTCGGTTGATTTCATCATCGCGCGCCAATAGAGGTCAGCGAAGGCCGAGTAGAAGAACTGCCGCACCATGGTTTGGGCGAAATCGCCGTTCGGCTGCTCCAGCAGCAGCAGATTCCGATACTGCCTGACGTCGCGCAAATAGGCGAACTTGTCCTCGTCATTATCATTGCCTTCGACCTTGGCCGCATAGGAATAGAGCTCGCGCGCCTGGCCGAGCAGGTCGAGCCCCATATTGGCGAGCGCCATGTCCTCTTCCAGCATGGGCGCATGGCCGCACCATTCCGAGAGCCGGTGCCCCAGGATCAGCGCATCGTCGGCGCGACGCATCGTGTACAGCACCAGCGGCGTTTCAGAGACGGAGATGGATGCGATGGCCATGTTCAAGAACCTGTTTGTCCTATCAGCGTCATTGCGAGGAGCGCTTGCGACGAGGCAATCCATCCTTTCTTGCCGCTGAGAGATGGATTGCTTCGCTGCGCTCGCAATGACGGTTTCAACGCCTGAAAACGCGCCTCACGATCTACCTCTCCGGGAGACCGTCACATATGCCCGACTTCGTCCGGCACCTCGTAAAACGTCGGGTGCCGATAGATCTTGGACTCCGCCGGCTCGAACATCATGCCCTTGTCGGCGGGATCGGATGCGGTGATCGCGCTGGAAGGCACCACCCAGATCGACAGCCCCTCGCCGCGACGGGTGTAGAGGTCGCGCGCGGCCTGCAGCGCCATGGTGGTGTCGGAGGCATGCAGCGAGCCGACATGCTTGTGCGCAAGGCCGTTGCGGCTGCGGATGAAGACTTCCCAGAGCGGCGTGTTCGGCGTGGCCATGACGATCTCCCTCACTTTATTCGGCGGCTTGCGCGAGATGCCGATGGTTGCGTTTGGCGGCATAGGCCTCTGCGGCCTCGCGGACCCAGGCACCCTCGTCATGCGCCTTGCGGCGCGCCGCCAGCCGATCGCGGTTGCAAGGTCCGTGGCCGGCCAGCACCTGCTTGAATTCGTCCCAGTCGATCGCGCTGTATTCCCAGTGCCCGGCTTCATTCTGTTTCATGCCGGGATCGGGAATGGTCAGGCCGAGATACTGCGCCTGCGGCACGGTGGCATCGACGAACTTCTGGCGCAGCTCATCGTTGGAGAAGCGCTTGATCTTCCACCTGGTGGAAGTGTCGCTGTGCTGGCTGGCCTGGTCGGGCGGCCCGAACATCATCAGCACCGGCCACCACCAGCGGTTCAGCGCGTCCTGCGCCATCGCCCTCTGCTCCTCGGTGCCACGCGCCAGCGTCACCATGATCTCGTAGCCCTGGCGCTGGTGAAAGGATTCCTCCTTGCAGACCCGGATCATTGCGCGCGCATAGGGACCGTAGGAACAGCGGCACAGCGGAATCTGGTTCATGATCGCCGCACCGTCGACCAGCCAGCCGATCACGCCGATGTCGGCCCAAGTCAGGGTCGGATAGTTGAAGATCGAGGAATATTTCGCCTTGCCCGCCAGCATCAGGTCGACCAGTTCCTCGCGCGAGGCGCCGAGCGTCTCGGCCGCGGCATAGAGATAGAGCCCGTGGCCGCATTCATCCTGCACCTTGGCAAGCAGCGCCGCCTTGCGGCGCAGCGACGGCGCGCGGGTGATCCAGTTGCCTTCGGGCAGCATGCCGACGATTTCGGAATGGGCGTGCTGCGAGATCTGCCGCGTCAGCGTCTTGCGATAGGCCGCCGGCATCCAGTCATTCGGCTCGATGCGCTCTTCGGCATCGATGCGCGCCTGAAAGGCCGCGGCGCGCGCGGCGTCCTCGACATGGCGATCGTCCGCGTCGGACGTGTTGAGCGCCTGCGTGTACATGGCCGATCTCCCTGGAACGCCTCTAACATATATCAGAATTTGAAAACATCAATACATTCTTGTAACATAATTACGTTTCCGCGAACCGACGCCCCAGTTCCTTGCCGGCCGCCGACAGCGGCCCGGCCGGATTGGTTGCATTGCGGTCAAGCCATTGCTCGGACGCGGGAAGCACGCCACGATAGATCTCGCCGCAAAGCTTTCGGGCATCCCGCCCCGGCCAGTCCGCCGGCAGCAGCGCCGTCGGCAACAGGGGATCGCGCAGTACCACCCGGCGGTAATGATGGATCAGCAGGATCCGCGCGGTGAAGGCGTCGATATCCGACATCCCGCGGCGGCCGGCCCAGGCCCGCAACGGTTCGAACGTTTTCATGAACTTCAGATAGGCGTCCGCGGTGCGATGCAGCGGCCAGCTCTCGCTGAGCAGGCGGCGACCGCTGTCATCCTCGGCGGACACTTCCAACCGGATCGCGGAAGCGGCTTCATCGGGGATCGGCACGCCTGACGGGGCGACCCACACGCCCGGCAGCGGAGAACCAAAACCAGCATTCTTCAGCGCCTCGCGGGCGGCATCGCGGTCGTCGCCGTTGCCGATCAGCAGCAGCTCAAAGCGCCCGGTCCATTCCGAAGGTTGCGGATCATAGATATGCCGGGTCGCGGCATCGAACGTCTGCCGGCCCTTCCCTGCCAGCCGATAAAAACTGTTGCGGCCGACCTTGTCGCGCTCGAGCCAGCCGTCGGTGGCGAGCCGCGACATTGCGGTGCGCACCACGCCGCTGTCGATGTCGAGCGCCTTGAAAAACTCAAGCAGCGTGCCGAGCCAGACCGAACCGCCGCGCGGCACGATGGCGTCGCCGAACACCGTGATGACGATGGAGCCGGTGCGCGAGGGTTCGCGTTTCAGCTGTTCGACGATACGGGCAAGCGGCTGCGGCATATCAAACGCATAGCGCGTTTTTGATTGATTGAAAAATTCGATCCGACCTCAAAGTTGATCGGGCCTTCTAAAGTCTCCGGACTACCGCCTTGACTGCGCTTCTCCAGCCTTCGATATCGTCGGACTCGGTCCAGGCTTCCAGCAGCTCGGACGGCTCCGAGAGCATTCGCGCGATCGCCCTCCTGGCCTTACCCACCAGTTCGTCAGGCACTTGAGCCCGTGCGCTCTTGACCCAGGCATCGATGGCGGCGGTGTAAGCCGTCTGCTCCCCGGGACTGCCTCGGAGCCGGGCGATGATTTCGGCCGCCGCGAGCCCTTCCTGGGCGTCCGAGGCCTCCAGAAAATCTCCCTCGGATGAGACTATGCGATCGACCGCTTCATCAAGTGCGCGCACGCCACCGCCACCCACAACTGCCGATGCGAAGTCGCAGGCAGCGTCGTTGTCAAAGACTCCCGTTCCCCAGGTGCCCACGGAACTCTCAGGCGCAGGGACTACCGGTGCGGATCAGGAAAGACCATGCTGCGCCAGCCGCTGCGGTCGAACGGCGCCCACTTGCCTTCCGCCTGCGCCAGACGCTCCGCCACGGCGTAGACCACCGCGGGGTTATGTCCCATGCCGCAATGGCTGCCTTCGACCTCGATGCTTTCCGATGTCGCCGAGGTCTTTTCCATGCAGCCCTGCCACGCGCAGATGCCGTCGGTGCGGCTGAAGATCGCGGTGGTCGGCATCGGCGGCGTTTCCGAAAGCAATCCGCCGAAGCGGTGATCCTCCTCGTCGGCGCTGCGGCCGCTTGCCATCTCGTAAACCCGCCAGGCGTTGGTCGCCTTCGGGCCGCTGGCGAACGGGCTGCCGAGCGTGATCACCGAGCGCACCCGGTCGGGCATCATTTTGGCCAATTGACGGGCGTAAAGGCCGCCGAGGCTCCAGCCGACCAGACTGATCTTGCGGCCATGGGTATCGTTGAGTTCATGCACCAGATCGACCATGGCAGGCTCCACGCCGTGGCGCAGGCCGAGATTGCGGCCTTGCCGCCAGCCGCTGACGGCATAGCCACGGCTCCTCAAAAAGCTGCGCAGCGGCCGCGTCGAGGTGTCCGAGGCCATCAGCCCGGGCAGCACCAGCACCGGATGCCCGTCACCCCTGGGGGCGAGGCTGAGCAGCGGCAGGGCGCCAAGAAAGGCGCCAAACTCGTGAAGGGCGCGCCCCTCCATGAACATCAGGGTTTTGGACGGCGCGCGCAGCGTCTGGGTCGTCGCGGACATCATAGCTCCTCTCAGAGCCGGCCCCTTGCAATCTGGCAGCCGGCGAATGGACCATAGGAAGACGCAAACCTCGTGAAATCGTTCCGCAACGCAACATCACTTGAATCGGGTTACGGCGCCGATTCCTTCATTCAAGCGGCTGACCGGCTCCCGGACAATAGGTCGCGACACTTAAAGGGTGCTGAGTGATTATTTAGTCACAGCATCCGAACCAGTAATTCCACGGTATACAGCGCCAATCCGGCGAGCCCGCCGATCAGCGAACCGTTGAAGCGGATGTATTGCAGGTCCTTGCCGATGTTGATTTCGATCAGCCCGATCAGCTGGCCCATATCCCAGGCCTTGACCTGTTCGGAGATGAAACTCGAGACGCCGCTCTTCTGATCGGCGATGAAACTGCGGAGCACCGCGACGAGGCCCTGGTTGATCTCGGCGCGCAACTCGGCATCGGCCGCCAGCGTCTCGCCGGCCTTCACGAACATTCCCGCAAGATGCTGCTGCAGCACCTGGGTTTCGCCCGAGGCGCTGCGTTCGATGAAGGATCGTGTATTCGCCCAGATGTTGCGCGCGAGGTCGCCGAGTTCGGGACGCGCCAGCAAATCGCGCTTCAACCCGTCGATGCGATCCGCAAAGGCCTTGTCGCTGCCGAGCCGGTCGACGAACGACAGCAGCATGCGATTGAACTCGTCGCGGAACGGATGGTTAGGATCGTTCTTCACCTCCTCGAAGAAGGTGGTCGCGGACGCGACGATCCGGTTCACCAGGAACTTGTCGGCGCGATACAGCTTCAGGAGCGTCGGCAATTCGCCGCGGATTTTTTCGCGGATCACGGCCATGGTCTCGGCTTGCGTCAGCGATTGGTGCACCACGCGCAGGATGTCGTCGAGCAGGCCCTGATGCCGTCCCTCCTGCACGAAACCGCGCAGCGTGCCGGCGGCGAGCGGCGCCAGATCGATTTCCTGCAGCTGGGTGGTGATCCGCCGGGTGATGAAACTCATCAGGCCGGACGTTTCCGTCGCCGACAAGGCTTCCGGCAGCAGCCGCAGCGCGAAGCGGGCGAGGTCGTCGCTGCGCTTGCGGTCGCGCAGCCAGTCGGCGACGAAGGAGCCGAAATCGATCTGGCGCAGTTTTGCCTCGACCGGTGCCGCTTCGAGAAAATGCACTTCGATGAATTCGCCGAGCTTGTCGGCGATGCGATGCTGGTTGCTCTGGATGATCGCGGTGTGCGGGATCGGCAGGCCCAGCGGCCGCTTGAACAGCGCCACCACGGCATACCAGTCGGCGAGGCCACCGATGGTGGCGGCCTCCGCGAACGCCGCGACGAAGCCGAAGGCGGGATGCACATGCAAGAGCGCCTTCGCCGCCACGAACAGCGCCAGCGTTCCCGCCAGCACCAGCGTCGCCAGCGCCTTGACCCGCCGCAGCTCGGCCGCGCGGGCGGCATCGCCGGGGGAGTCGAAGGAAAATGTGGCGGGCGTGGGCATGGCGGCTTTCGCGCTTATGAGACCTTACAACTAGTCACCACATGCGCCGCCGTCATCCTGAGGTGCGCGCATTTTCTTGCGCGCCTCGAAGGATGGCTGCAGGCACCGGTGTTCGCAGCCATCCTCCGAGGCTCGCCGAAGACGGCGAGCACCTCAGGATGACGGCTGTGTATGATCAAAAAGAAGGCCCGCCTAAGCGGGCCTTCGAAGGATGGGCTGGTCGAAACGCGATCAGGCGGTCTTGGTGTAGACCTTGGAGAAGTTGTCCTGGGCGGTCTTGGCGCCATCGGCGACGAGCTTGCCGAGATATTCGCTCGAGGCCTTGGCCCGCGACACCAGCACTTCGCCGCGCGCGCGGACCATGTCGGACTGGATCTGGACCGCTTCGTTGAACGACTTGGCGGAAGCCAGGTTCTGGATGCCGGCGAAGAAGGCTTCGGCGTCCTGATAGAGCGCGTCCTGGATATTGCGGCTGATCTTGGCGGCCTCGGAGACCGAACCGGCAACGGCGGTCTCGATCGCGGCGGTCACCTTCTCGGTACCGGCGTGGATGTCGGCGGCGCGAACCTTGGCGGTCTCGGCCTGCTTCACGACGAAATCACGGGCGGCTTCCGGAACTTCCATGTTCTGGAGCTTGGTGAACGCCTCGGTGACGGGCGCGAAGGCTTCCTTGACGGTGTTCAGCACGGAATTGGTTTCGGTGGTCATGGGGGTCTCTCCATCCTCAGGTTTGAGCTATGGGCTCACCCCGTCCGGTTGGCCCGGGGCAACCTCTATATGACACGGTTAATGGTGCGTTGCAATATCTATGGTGCAGTGCGACATCACAAATCCGTGATCAGCTTCCCGAATAAGCATTTTGCCCGCAGAACCGGCGCCGCCCTGCCTCAGTGCTGGACAGCTCCCGGTAGCCCGTAGGCTTCGAGCTGGGCCCGGACCTGCGCCACATTATGGCCGAGCACCACGATATCGTGGCTACGGCCGTCCCTGTCCTTCACATGGTCACGCAGCAGCGCCTCGGCCTTGAATCCCAGGCCCTCAAAAATCGCGATGGCGCCGGATTGATCGACCGTCATCTGCACCACCAGCTTCTCGAGGCCGGCGCCCAAAGCGAGAGCAAACGTCTCCTGCGACAGCGCCCGGCCCACGCCCTGCCCCCGCACATCCGACGAGACCACGTTGCGGATTTCGCCGACATGCGGCGACCACGACCAGGGATCGCGCACCAGGGTGCCGCATCCGACCACCCTGCCCGCCTTCAGCGCCAGCAGGCTGGTGATGGCCCCGCGCTCGATCTCCTTGATCCAGGCCGAGAGCACCTTGGGCTCGCTGATGTTGCGCGGCAGGAACAGCAAATCATGCACCGGCAGTTTTTGCGCGAAATCGAGCACCGCGGCTTCGTCGGTCGGCGACATCAGGCGGAATTCGATCTCGCCCCCTTCGGTCTGTACGCGGCGCGGATAGGTTCTGGTCTCGCTGCTCATATCGATCTCTCGCATAACCATGAATCGAGTTTGGGCCACAGCCGCTTGACGGCGTTGGCGCCGGCGACGACGCTGACATGGCCGCCTTTCAGAATCACCTCTTCCTTGTCGGTCGAACCGACCTTGGCGATCAGATGTTTGGCCGCGTCATAGGGCACGATGTGATCGTGCTCGGCGACCGCGTGCAGGATCGGCACCTTGATGTCGGCGATATCCGCCTTGCGTCCCCCGACCGACATGGTGTCGTTGAACAGTCTGTTGTCCCACATCAGGTCCTTGGTGATGGTGCGGAAATATTCGCCTGCCAGCGGCAAGGTGTCGGTGCCCCAGCGATCCATCATCCGGTAGGCCTTGACGTATTCGTCGTTCCAGATATTTTCCCACAACTGCACCTGGCTGGCGGCACGCGACGCCGGCCGCAGCATCTCGAACGAGGACAGGATCATTTCGGGCGGCACGTTGCCGATGCTGTCGACGAGACGGTCGACGTCGAAATAGCGGCGGTCCGAGAAATTCGAAAACAGCTTCATCTCGCGGAAGTCGATCGGCGTGGTGAAGCAGATCAGGTTCTTCATCGGCCCTTCGTTGAAGATCGAGCCGTACAGCAGCGACAGCACGCCGCCGAAGCAGTAGCCGATCACGGTGACGTCGGTCTCGCCGGAATCCTGCTGCACGCGGCGGATGCAGTCCGGGATGAAGTCGAGGACGTAGTCCTCCATCCGCAGGCTTTTCTCTTCCGGCTTCGGCGCGGTCCAGTCCAGCATGTAGACGTCATAGCCGCGCTTGAGCAGGAACTCGATAAAACTCTGGCCCGGCACCATGTCGAGGATGTAGCCGCGATTGGTGGTCGCCATCACGATCAGGATCGGCACGCGGTAAATCTCGTCGGCGATGGGACGGTAGTGATAGAGATTCATGGTGCCGCGAACGGCGAGAATGTCCTTCGGCGTCGACCCGAGCGACGGACCGGACGAGGCGATATACTCGACACCCTTGATGCTGCGCTGGATCGCCCGCTGCACCTCGGACTGGATCCGGTCCGGAATCGACGCGAGGTCAAGGCCGGCGGGCGCGTTCATTTCGGCTCTCCCGCCGACGGCGGACGTTTGGTGCGCGGCGGTTTCGGCGCGGCGGGAATTCCGCTCGCGGCGGCGGCCTTGCTGTTCATCGCGTTCAGCATCGCCTTGATCTCGTTGAGCTGGCCTTCGATCGACTGCAGCCGCTCGGCCATCGTGACCATCTGCGCCCGGCTCGGCAGGTTCATGCCGACCAGATATTTCTCCATGAGGTCGCCGAGCTGCTTCTGCGCGCCCGCCGTGACCCCACCGACCTGATTGACGACCTTGGAAAATTCCGGCGACGCCATCGCCTGATTGGCGAAGGAGTTGAACCCCTTCTCCATCTCGCCGATCATGTTCTGCCACATCGCGACGGGATCGTTGCTCTTGTCTGCCATCGGCGCCCTCCAGCGGTATCACCGGGGGCTTTTGTGCCCCACCCTTTTTGGTCCATACGACACTGTTGCGGCCGTACGGTCAACATTGCCGGCGTCAGCGGGGCGCGATTTGTCAGGCTTGCTGCCGCACCGAAGCCTTCTGTGGCGCGAAAAGCCGTGCCATAGAGTTTGCCTGTTCGCGTGCCAGTCGAGGGAGCCCCGTCCGTGAATTCGTCAGCCCATCAGCCGCCGCAGATCGCGCGGGCCAACGGCATCGATATTTGTTACGAGATCTTCGGCGACGCCGGCGCGGAACCGATGCTGCTGATCATGGGACTCGGCGCCCAGATGATCCTGTGGGACGACGACTTCTGCCGCGAGCTGGCGGCGCGCGGGTTTCGCGTCATCCGCTTCGACAATCGCGACATCGGCAAATCCGGCAGGCTGAGCGGCGGCCAGCGCCTCACCCTGGTCGAACTGCTGAAGCTGCGGTTTCTGAAAATCCCGGTGGCCGCGCCGTACAAAATTCTCGATATGGCAAAGGATACTACCGGGCTGATGGACGCGCTCGGCATCAAGTCGGCCCACCTCGTCGGCGCCTCCATGGGCGGCATGATCGCCCAGGAAATCGCGATCTCGTTTCCGCAGCGGGTACGCTCGCTCACCTCGATCATGTCGACGACGGGCAATCCGAAGGTGCCGCCGCCGACCCGCGAGGCGGCGGCGATGCTGATGGCGCCACCCCCGACGACGAAAGAAGAATATCTCAAGCGCTTCGCCCAGACTTGGAAGGTGCTGCGCGTCGGCCATTTCCCGCTCGACGAAGCCAAGGACCTCGAACGCGCCGAGCGCACCTTCGAGCGCGGCCTCAACCCCAACGGCGTCGGCCGCCAGCTCCGCGCCATCCTGGCCTCCGGCAGCCGCAAGCCGCGGCTGCACACCGTCAAGGCGCCGACGCTGGTGATACACGGCACCGTCGATCCGCTGGTCCGTCCCGAAGGCGGCAAGGACACCGCAGCCTCGATCCCGGGCGCCAAGCTCCTGATGATCGATGGCATGGGCCACGCGATACCGATTCCGATGTGGCCACAGATCATCGACGCGATCGACAAGCATGCCCATGGGGCGGCAGCGAGGGCGGCGTAGTCATTTGCCGCACTGATACACGCACCGCGGGCGCGCGGGACGCCAGCAATATTTGGATGTCTTTGGGATGACCGGCTTTCTTGGCTTCGCGCCCATCTATGCAAATGGCTTGCTGGCGCTGGTCGTCGTCTTCGTGCTGCCTGGCATACTGCTGGTCCGCCCCATGGACCTTCCAAATGCGCCGCAACGCTGGCTCGCGATTTTCCTGGGCAGCATGGTCTTCAACCACCTGTTCGTGACGCTGATTGCCCTGCTGCGTTTGGACCCGATAACCTGCTATCGCGTGGCGGTTACGGTGATGATTGGCGCCGTAGCCGGTTTTGCTTTCAAAGACCGGCGGAGCCCTCAAGGCCATCCGTCGGTCGGAGCGGCGATCGTTACCCCGTCGGACATACGATATGCCCTGGTCGGCGCGGTCGTGCTTGCGCTGGCCTACTTCAATATCTGGAAGTATGGCGTCCCGCATATATTCGGAGAAAGCGATGTCTCCATCAGCTGGAATCGCTGGGCGCTGATCTGGTCCCAAGGCCTGTTTCCAACATTTTCCTATGGCTATCCGCAGTTGATACCGACCCTTTGGGCGGTGACTTACATCTTCACGGGATCGAACGAGCACTATTTCGCCTACTATATCCACGTTGTGCTGCTGATCGTCCCGATCGTGCTAACGGCGATGGTGCTTGGACGAAACAACTGGGGCAGGCCCGCATCGCTGATTTTCGTGTTCGTCTGGTTCGTATCCGAAGTTCGGGAGGGTTGGTTACGGGCGACATTACACGAAGGCTTCCCTGACTGGGTGGCTGCCGTATGCGCATTTTGCGGCGCCGCTCTGTTCATCAACGGCAAGCCCGGTAACCGCTTCGACAAGGACCAGATCGCAACCGCGCTGTTCTCGTTGTGCTTGCTGAGCTTCGCTGCCGCGACGAAGCCGATATTCGGGCTTTTCGCGGTCGCCGTGCTGGCAGCCATCTGCATCGACGCCGCGAAACATCTCGATCGTCGCGATCGCAACCGGTTTTGCATCGCCGCGATTGGATTGTTCGCCGCAATCGTGACCGCCTACGTGCTGACATATTGGCATCTTGCCTTTCGATCGATGCCGCATTATCCGGTCTCTGATTTGTCGGAGAGGCTCTCGCGCGCGCTGGGGCTGTTCAACAGGAACTTTACGTTCCTGTTTCGTATTCTGGCGATTGCCGGCCTCGTGATCAGCCCGTTCTTGCCAAGGGTACGCTGGCTGGCGCTTCCCTTGTGGATCAGCATTTCAGTGTGGGCAAATACGGCCAGCTACGACCTGAGAAACGTGCTCGGCCCGCTGGCGATATGCGCCTTCATTCCGGTATACGCCGTCACACCCGCGCGCGCGACAAGGCGAGATGTTTCCGGGGAACGGCGGTGGATCGTGCCGGACGCTGCCATGATTTTGGGCGTGGCCACCATGTCCATCGCGCTGACGCTGAACCTGGCGTCAGGCGACGCGGCATTGAAGGCGCGGTTTGCGGACGATCAGCTCAAGGAAGGCTCCGGGCGCGAAGTCAATCAGAAGGTCGGAGAGATTCTGGAGCGCGGCTGCACCATGCTGACCGGGAATGCCTATCTCTATACGATCGCGGCCTTCCAACCGTTCAAGGACCAGTTACAATACTCCACCTTTGGTCAAGCCATCGGGGATCCCTCGCTGGCGGCGCTGCGCGAGCCGAAAGGCTGCACCGGCATTCTTTATGTACCCGGGCGCACCCATCAATCGGTTCTGGATTTCATCGCCGCAGCGAGCTTCCGAAAAGTAATCGAGACCGATAGCACGGTCCTGCTGATGTCTAATTGAGGTCACGGTAGTTTCCGCACCTCGACGCAGTACTGCGTAAGAACGAGGGGCCATAGAATTCGGGCGGATTTGATCTCGCCTATCCCCTCGACCGCCCGCTCGAACTCCGGCAGCTGCAGTGGCCGTTCGTCGTGAAATATCCAGTTGTTGGTGATCTCGGCCACCCCCCGCACGGAGCGATACAGCCACGTCGGCGTTGGAAAGGTGATGATGGCCGTACCGCCCGGCCGCAAATAATCGAAATGCGCAGCGACAGCCTTCGCGGTTCCGGCGAGATCGAAATGCTCGATCAGGCCCACGCTGAACACGATGTCGTACAGGCGGTCCGGCTTCGATATCGACAAAACGTCGCCGAGGAAGACCGAGACACGGTCGTCGCTGGAATACCGGGACTGCAGCAGATCGAGCCCCATCCGGTTGTTGTCGATCACGTCATAACGCGCGGGCGCGACCTCCGCCAAAATCTGATCGATGAAGCAGCTGTTGGCTCCGCCAAACTCGAGCATCGACGCCCGCGCTCCCCCATTCCTTTGCAACAGGTCCACCAGAACGGAAGCGGTATGCTTGCGGGTCAGCGACGCCGTGCGATAGGGCCGCGCGTAGTAACTGTCCCAGTCGGTATGCACCGGTTTCAAGCTTCGCTCCATCGGCGAAAAATAATGTCCCGCAGGAACATGAAATTGAAAATCCAGATGATCGATTCCACCACGACCTTGGCCAGCAGCGTCGAAGCGACGAGATGAGCGGCAAATTGCTGCTGCATCACCGACGACACATATCCGGAGAAAAACACATAGGCTACATAGGCGGCAAAGATCGGCAGTCCGGCCTTGCTTTTGAACACATATTTCTTCAGCAGCATGAACTGTATCCAAAGCGCTACCGCGCGCGCGGACATATTGGCGCTGAGCAACGCCATCCCGTTCGCCGTCAGGATATAGAACACGAGCAGGTCGGTTAGCGCCGTGGCCAGGCTCGAAACGGCGTAGCGCAGCAGCACGAAATAAATTCGAAACGAGTCGAGCACCGGGTTGAAGTGCGATCCGCTGTTTTCGTCGATATAAACGGTACGGATCGGCACTTCCGTGAAGTGGAATCCCGCGCCCTTGGCGACGATAATCTGTTCGGTCTCGAACTCGTACCGGTTCGACCTGATGGCGAGACTCAATTCCATCAGCCGGCGGGGGATGCCGCGCAAGCCAGTCTGCGTGTCGGAGAGGTTAAGACCGATCAG
This sequence comes from Pseudomonadota bacterium, assembly GCA_040390145.1. Lineage (GTDB taxonomy): Bacteria > Pseudomonadota > Alphaproteobacteria > Rhizobiales > Xanthobacteraceae > Bradyrhizobium. Next base: position 17,750 of record JAZJYY010000123.1, on the reverse strand, counting down.
AAAGCGATAGATGTAGCGCGAAATGATGTTGCCGACCTTGCTTCGGAACGGAACGTCGCGCTTGAAATCGCGGGATCCGAATATCACCTCGCTCGGCCGCGTCTGCAGCGCGGTCGCGACCTTGAGAATGTCGGCGACGGTATGCTGCCCATCGGCATCAGCCGTCACGGCGCCAATGCAATTCGGATGATTCACCAGAACATGATTCATGCCATGCTTGAGGGCCGCGCCCTTGCCAAGATTGACCGCGTTGGTCAGAACCGTCGTGCCGGGCACTCGGCCAGCGCGCGCAAATAGCTCTCGGTAGGCCGGACCACCGCCGTCGTCAACGACGACGATGGGAGATGGATCCATCTTCCGCAGCTCCTCCAGCGACTCGCAAAACAGCGCAGTCGGCTGGTAGGCTGGGAAGAGAAAGACAACGTTTGCCATAACGGACTTCTATCCACGCAAACTGGCGGGGTAAAGTAGCTTGCCCGTTTTAATGGTGGTTGAGCATCTGGTCGTCATCTACCGTCGTCCGGTCTGCGCGGGACTCCAATTGGCGCAGCCCGATTCTGATTTTGACAACGCCGGAAATCGGCCACTCCGACGGCGCAGCCCAACAGGGCGAAAAGAGCGCTGTCTCGGCTCGCTCGCCCGTGTGCCAAACTCACCAGAACCAGAAACACCAGACTGCATAGAATGAACCTGATGGCGCCGTCCCCTTTGGCATATGGAGCGACCCGGTGGATGACAATTCCTATCAGCATGACGAAAAATGTGCCACCGAGCCAACCGAATTCCACTGCCCATTGCAGGACGGAAATGTGAACCTGATGGGCCTTGATGCAGGAAAATCGCAAAAAGCTGTCAAGGCCGGTGCCAAGCAGGCCCGCGGTCGGGATCAGATGCATGGCATCCCTCGCGAGGGCCTGCCGGATGGCAATTGAATTTCGCGTATTGACGGTCAGCCGGCAGCTCGGCATTTCCGTCGCGCCCGCGCCGGTTTCCACCGGTTGTTCCAAGACATAGGTAGCATAGATTTTCGTCGTACTATACCGAGCACCCAGCCCGGCAATGACGGCAAAGAATATCGTGAATCCGACAGCCAGCACATGCCACCGCCTGCCGCTTTCGGCCATGATCATTGCGACCAACAGGCTGCCGGCCAGAGCGATGAACGTGAACCTCACCATGGCAGCCGCGAAGATGGCCGTGGGAAGAAATATCACGGCACAGACAATGGCGGTTCTCTCTGGTCTTGGCTTGTCGACGGTCACAAGGGCAAGGATCAGAAGACTCAATGACATCATGAAATAGGTGCCGGCCGCGTTGAAACCGAAAACGAACGGTTTGCCGGGAGGGCCATTCCATTGACGGAATATTTCATCAGCGGTGAATACCGCGCCAAGCAAGACGATCGCCGCTGTAACTCTTTCAAAGACTGACCTGACGACAGGCGCATCCTCAGCCAACAATGAGCGGCATGCGATGTATCCCGCGAGTGATGCAATGAGGATTAGATACTCCTTGGTCGACTCGCCTCCCTGATGATTGATGAGGAAGGATAGCAGCGCGGTGATCACGAGCCCTGCGAAAACAAAATCCGGCAGCTGAACTCGAGGAGCACTCCGAAGACTGAATAGAAGGAGCAGCAACGGAAGGCCAAACAGCAGCACCCCGGTTGCAGTGCTGTTTCCGCGGCTGCCTAACAATCCCAAACCCAGAGTTAGGCAGGCGTTGTATGAAACAAAAATTGCTAACGTTACGCCAAAAGCGATCTGCCTCCCGCTTGGCGGGCTAGCAACTGGGAAAATCGCGCGGCGAAAAACCTTCTGCCACTCTATCGCACCCAAGGTAAGGCCCTTTGCAGGGCGTCAGAGTATCAAACAACCTCCAGATGATCAACGGAGGATAAGTCCGATCGAATACTAATACCGGAGGATGCAGCGTCATGAAACCGTCGCTATCCGCCCGCCCACACGTCCAGCACGTAGCGATTGCTGGTGCCCATCTCCTCGATCCAGCGCGTGGCGGCGGCAACATCGGCGCCGTTGCGTTCCCGATAGATCGCCACCAGCGCCGCCTTGACGTCCGGCTCCATCTTGCCGCCGTCGCCACAGACGTAGATGATCGCGCCCTGTTCGATCAGGCTCCAGACCCGGTCTTTCTGCGCCGCCACCAGATGTTGCACATAGGTTTTTGGACCTTCGGCGCGGGAGAATGCGGTGTGCAACTCGGTGATTCCGGCGCCCGCGCAGGCCTTCAGCTCATCGGCGTACAGAAAATCCTGATCGGGATGGCGGCAGCCGAAAAACAGCATGGCCGGGCCGAGGCCGGCGCCCCTGGCTTTGCGCGCCTCGCGTTCCTGCAGGAAGCCGCGAAAAGGCGCCAGGCCCGTTCCGGGGCCGATCATGATGATCGGCACAGCGGCATCGTCGGGCAGCCGGAAGCCGGCCTTGGTTTCGCGCACCGTGGCCTGGATGGTGTCGCCCACCCGCCGGCTTGCGAGGTAATTCGAACAGATGCCCTTGTAGACGCCGCGCCCGGAACTGGCGGGGCCTTCAACCACGGCCACGGTGACGCTGCAGCGCGAGGGATCGACAGAGGGGGACGACGAGATCGAATAATAGCGCGGCGCCAGCAGCGACAGCATTTCAAGATAGGCATGGAACGGCAATTCGCAGGCCGGATGCTCTTCCAGCAGGTCGAACACCGATTTGCGTTTGGTCAGGATGTCCGCGCGGTAGCGTTCGGTGGCGGCGGCATCGTCGCCGACATAGGCCAGCAGCTTCGGCCTGGTCACCGGGCAGCGCGTGTGTTCCGACATGATCTGGAGCTGCTTGCGGGTCGCGACCTGTTGCAACTCGACGAATTCGGAGAGCAGGCGCCCGACCGAGACGATATCGCCGACCGGCAATTGCGCGCGGCGGCCTTCGGCGACCTGCAGCCGGATCTGATCGCCGGGGAGAAAGCCGAAGCGGCGCGCGACCGCGTCGACCAGCGACGGGTCGTTGCGCGGCACCACGCTGAGATGATCGCCGACCCGGTAGCTCATGCCGGAAGGCAATTCCACCTCAATATGCCGGGTCGACCGGTCGGAGGCGCCGGCGCCGGACTTGTTCTGCAACTCGGCATTCACGAGCACCTTCATCGGAGCGACGCCGCCCAGCGCAACCGCCGCATTGACCGCGGTCGGCGCCACCGGCTCGATCTGGTACAGCGGCGCGTCGTCGGCGCTGCGGCTGAAACTCGAATCGACGCCGAATTCCTTCATCGCCAGCGGCGCCGCCTTGGCGAACCAGCTCTCGAACTGGCCGTCGAGATCGCTGCGGGCATCGCCCTCGCCGCGCTCATACACGCTCTTCGCGCCGTGGGCGGCGAGCTGCTCGTCGATCAGGCGCGGGATCGACTGATAGGTCGCGGCCCAGTCGCTGTTGCCGCAGCCGAACACGCCGTAGCGCACCTTTGCAAAGGCATCCCCAGGCAGGTCGCCGCCGAGCCATTTGACGAACCGGGTGGCGTTGTCGGGGGGCGCGCCATTATAGGACGCGCAGAAGATCAATACGCCGCCCTCCTCCGGCAGCCTGCCGACGTAATCATCGAGCGGCGCGAGCTTGGTGGCAAAGCCATTGACCTCGGCGAGATCGGCCACCCGGGTCGCCAGTTCCTCGGCGGTGCCGAGATTCGATCCGTACAGCACCAGCAGCGGCGTGTTGTGGCCGGGCCGGCTACGTGCGGCGCGCGGCGTGGCAGCACCGGTCGACATCGCCGCCGTCGTGGTGGCACGGCCGGCGTATGCGCCGCGCTCGGTGTCGGTGCGCGGGCGCACCTTGATCTTGAAACCGTCCGGTTTGATCGTCAGCGTTTCCTTCAGATGCATCTGATAGCGGTGGTGGTCGATCAGCTTGAAGCGCTGCAGGATCATGCCGATCGCCAGCGCGGCCTCGTGCATGGCAAAGCCGCGGCCGATGCAGGCGCGCTGGCCGTTGCCGAACGGCTTCCAGGCATTGACCGGACGCGCCGCCTCGGCCTCCTTGCTGAAATTTTCGGGATCGAAGGCGTCGGGGTTGGGACCCCAGACACTGGGATCGCGGTGCAATGCCATCACCAGCACGGTGATGAACGTGTTCTTCCTGAGCTGGTACTTGCCGCCGATGGTTTCGTCCTTCAGCGGCGAGATCCCATAGGCCGGCGCCGGTGGCCACAGCCGCAGCGCTTCCTTCAGAATCTGCGTGATGTAGGTCAGTTGCGTGACCTGCTGGTAGGTCGGCCGCGCGTCGGTATCGGGGCCGAGCACCCGGTCAACTTCCTCGTAAGCCTTCTTCAACACGTCGGGATGCTTCAGGAGCGCGTAGAGCGTGCAGGACAACAGCCCGCTGGTGGTCTCGTGGCCGGCGATCAGGAAGGTGTTGATCTGGTAGCGGATGTTGACGTCGTCGAGCTGTTCGCCGGTGGCGCGGTCGACGCCGGTCATCATGGCGCCGAGCATGTCCTTCTTGCCCTCGGCGGCCTCGGCGTTCTTGCGACGTTCGGCGACGACCTCGTCGACCATCTTGTTCATGAAGGCGACGTCGGCGGCGAGATCGCGGCGGCGCTTCTGCAGCCACAGATTCTCCAGCGGAATGCCGCGGGTCATCATGATGGTCTCGAGCGAGCGCACCAGCGATTCCACGAAGGGGTGGTAATCGCGACGGTAGAATGAGTTAAAGCGGTAGTCGAAGCCGCACAGGCCGATGGTATCGAGCGTCAGCGCCGTCATGTCGTGGACGACGTCGATTTCCTCGTCGCCGTTCAAGCGCTCCCACTTCTTCACCAGCTGTTCGGCGATGTCGACCATGCTCGGATGGTAGGACTGCATGGCGCGGTTGCCGAACGGCGTCAGCAGGATGTTGTGCGCCTTGCTCCAGTTCGGCTCCGTGGTGTCGGCGGTGAACAGGCCGTCGCCACCGATCGCGCGCACCCGGCGCAGCGAACCGCGCACCGCCTTGTCGAAACGCTTCTCGTCGCTGAGTTCGTCGATCAGATCGTGACCGGCGACGATGACCAGCGGCGCGCCCATCATGTCGAGCCAGAAGATCGGCCCGAGTTCCCTGGTCAGCCGCACCAGATGCTGCACCGGCGCATTGGCGTCCAGCGACAGCATGTTGCCGACCACCGGCTTCTTCGGCGGATGCGGGATCGGGCTCAGTTTGTTGGTCGACGCCATCGCGATAGTTTCCCCTGCCTCGATATCTATCCAACATTGCGAACTATCGTTCGTCATTCCGGGATGGTCCGCTGGACCAGACCCGGAATCTCGAGATTCCGGGTTCGATGCTTCGCATCGCCCCGGAATCACGGCTCCTCACCCAAACCGTTTTCTGCGCCATTCGATCAGCTTGGCGCTGACCTCGTCCGGCTTTTCCTGCTGTGTCCAGTGGCCGCTGTCGCGAACCAGGTATTTCTCGAGGTCCGGGACGATCCTCTCCATGCCGTCGGCGGCCGACGGCGGCAGCACCGCGTCGTTTTCCGCCATGATCATCAGCGACGGCACGCGGATGGTATGGTCCAGCCCTTCGGAACGCTGCCAGTTGCGGGTGAAATTGCGGTACCAGTTGATGCCGCCGGTGAACCCGGTCTTGGTGAACGCGTCGACGAACACCTTCTTTTCTTCCGGCGACAGGATCGGCGTGCGCGGATCGAATTTCGCGTCGTAGGCGGCGATCATCTGCGGAAAGGCCAGATTGGTCTTGGGCGATGCGCCGACGCCAGCGGTCGCCGGAGCTTCCGGTGCGTCGTTCTTGCGCGGCATTGGCTTGCGCATGAACGCGTCGAAGGTCTGCTCGACCCGGCTGCCGAAAATCCTGTCCGGCTCGCGCGCGGGGTCCTGGAACTGGACGATATACATGCTGTCGCCGAACCGTTGTCTGAACAGCTGGATCGGGTCGACCGGCAGGCGATCGTAATGTGGCGTGTTGACGCCGACCACGCCGGCGACGCGGCCGATATGGCGCAACGGCATCTGCCAGACGATGAACCCGCCCCAGTCATGGCCGACGAAGATCGCCTTGTCGATTCCAAGATGATCGAGCAAGCCGACGAGATCGCCGGTCAGGTGCTCCATGTCGTAGGCCTCGACCGGTTCGGGCCGGTCGGTCGCGCCATAGCCGCGCTGGTCGGGCGCGATCACGCGGATGCCGGCCTCGCTCAGCGCCTTGATCTGGTGGCGCCAGGAAAACGCCATCTCCGGCCAGCCATGGCAGAGGATGACCGGCGGCGCGTCGGTTTTCGGGCCGGCTTCGTAATAACCCATGCGAATGCCGTTCGTCTGGGCGAACTGCAGCGGGGGCATCTCTATCATCACGCGTATCTCGCTCTATTCAGGCCTCAGCTGGCCGCACTTTTGAGATCAGCCGCCGGTGGTGCATAGGCGGCTTGCAGCGCGGCGAATTCCCCGGGCAGCATGTCGCACAGAACCTGGACATGGGGAATGATGTTGGCGCCGGCGATGAAACCGAAATCCAGCTGGTCACGGTAGCTCTGCACGGTGATGTTGAGCGCCAACCCGTGGGTCGAGATCGACACCGGGAAGATGTGCAGCAATTCCGCACCCGCCGCATACAGCGTCTGGCGCGGGCCCGGCACGTTGGACACGGTGATGTTGGCCGCCGGCGGCAGCACGTCCGACAGGTTGGAGCGGCTGTACAACAGCGCCAGGATCTGCACCAGAATCGGTGCGCCGAGCATCGAGATGTTGGACACCTGCGGCATCAGGGCGCGCAGCGGATGCGACATCTCCTTCGACTTGGTGGATTGCGCGATGATCGCCTCCAGCCGCGCCTTGGGGTCCTCGATATTGGTGGCGATCGAGCAGATCATGCCGAACACCTGGTTGTTGGAGTCGGTGTTGCCCTCTTCGCGCAGCGAGATCGGCACCGCGGCAGTCATCGACTTGGCCGGCAGCGCGCCCTGCTGCAGCAGATAGCGCCGCACCACGCCGGACGACAGCGCCAGCACCACGTCGTTGAGCTTGCCGCCGGATTGCTTGGCCAGCGCCTTGGCCTGTGAGAGCGAGATCGAGACGCCGGCAAAGCTGCGCTCCGACGAGATCGCCTTGTTCAGAATCGTCGATGGCGACACCATGCTGGCCATGCTGTCGCGCGACTTCGGATCGGAAATCTTGCCGACCACGTCCGAGACGCTTTTCAGCATGGTGGGAATGCTGCCGGCAAACTTCACCGCGCTTTCGATCTGGAACATGGCATTGTCGAACAGGATCGAGCCGAGGTCGCTCTTGCCCGAGCGCGGCAGGTCGATGCTCTTCGGCGCCTCTGCGCCGCCAAACGGCTGGCGCCACAGCGCCTGGTAGGAATCGATCAAATTGGCGGCGATGTCGCGCACCTCCTGCCCGGCCTTCGCCCGCACCGCCGGCTTCTCGATTTCCCGGGGGACAGGGGTCACGTCGTAGATCATGCTGGTCAGCGCCGCGCCGGCGCCGCCGTCGATGCAGGCGTGATGCATCTTGGAATAGAGCCCGATCTCGTTGTCCTTCATGCCCTCGAAGACGTAGAACTCCCAGAGCGGACGGGCGCGGTTGAGCAGCTTGGCATGCATCCAGCCGACGATGCGCTCCAGCGTCGGGCGATCATACGGCGCCGGCAGGCTGCCGCGGAAGATATGGCGGTCGATATCGAACTGGTCGTCCTCGACCCAGGAGGGATGATCGATGTCGAGCGGCGCTTTCTCCAGCCGCGACTTGAGGATCGGCGCGATGTGCAGCCGCGAGGCGATCATCGCCTTGAAGTCCTCGAAGAAGTCGCCCTTGTAGTCCTCGGGCAGGCGGAAGATCGCCATGCTCCCGACATGCATCGGCATCTCAGGCGTTTCCAGGTACAGAAACGACGCGTCCATCGATGTCAGCTTTTTGGCGTCACTCATGTCTATTCCTCCCGCGGATCACGCGGCGCCTTGGTGGCGCTTCTTTGTCTTTCAGACGGCCCCGTTGGCCGGGGTCATTGGTCAGGATTGTGCATTTTCCGGAGGCGCATATGCAATGGCAAACGGCCCCGATCGGTCAAATTGCCTGAATTCGCCCTCGGGCTGGGCCAGTCGATCGGCGACCGCCCACAGGGCGGCCGGATTGACCCCGAGCCCGACATGGCTGGCGAGGTGGACCTCGATATTTTCTGCGGTATCGGAGGGGCGCAGCAGGCAGGTTCGCCAGTTCACGATGCCGTCGGTGCGCGAATAGATCGATGTCGCGGGAACCGGCAGATCGCCTGCGATCGCGGCGCGAAGCTCCGGATTGTCGTCCGCCCCCTCGCCTGACAGCAGCTCATAGAGCCGCGTCGCGTTGGTCGCCCTGACGTCGCTGGCGAACGGACTCCCCAGTGTCACGACACATCGCACCATTTCAGGCGCCTGCAGCGCCAGATCGCGCGCATAGACCCCGCCGAGGCTCCATCCGACGATGCTGACCTTGCGGCCGGTGGCGGCATGAATTTCGGCCAACCGGTCGCGCAGCACGAGTCGCATCCGGGCCACCCCGCCGGTGTTGCGGCCCTTTTCCCACGCATGGCTGTCGTAGCCGAGTTCCCTGAGATACCGGCGCATCGGCGCCATCGACAGGTCGCTGGCGAGGAAGCCCGGCAGCATCAGCACCGGATGGCCGTCGCCCCTCGGCGCCCGCATCAGCAGCGGCGACAGCAACAGGCTGGCGTTGAACTCAAAGATCCCTCTCGCCTCCGCCAGCAGCAGGCCGAGGCCGGGCGCGCGAAGCCGGTCCGCCGGCGTATCGCTGCGGTCGATCGCCACGTTACTTCTTGTCGGCGGTGCGCGAACCGCCGAGACCCGCCATGGTCACGAACATGTCGCCAAACCGCTCGGCGATTTTCGGATCGAAGGTGAACCAGCTCTGCATCAGCGCTTCCGGCGAGACCTTTTCGATGTTGGCCAGCATCTGCTGCTGAAGCTTGTCCATCACAGCCGTTTGCATCGGCTGCACATCCGGAAGCCCGAAAAACTGCCGGGCTTCGAGCGGCGTGCAGTCTATTTCCACGTTAACTTTCATGTCGGCTCCTGACCGCTATTCGACAGCTTCTCACAGTATCGCCGCGACAGGCGGCACGACGCAAGCGGCCTGACCGGACCGGGCGGAGCTCCGGGGCTTCATTCCGCCGGTATGGTCAACCGAAACGCTCGACAGCAAAGGGCGCGGGATCGGCGAACGGCTGCTCGCCGGTCATCATCTCCGCCAGCAGGCGGCCGGTCGCGGGGCCGAGCGTCAGGCCGTGGTGGTGGTGGCCGAAATCGAACCACAGCCCGGTATGCCGCGGCGCCCTGCCGATCACCGGCAACATATCCGGCAGGCACGGCCGCGCGCCCTTCCAGGGCTTCGCATCGATCGCATCCCCCAGCGGAAACAGCTGGCGCGCCAGAGGCAGCGCCCGCTCCAGCTGAACCGGGGTGGGCGGCGCATCGCGGTGGGCGAACTCGACCCCGGTGGCGAGGCGAATGCCGCGGTTCATCGGCGCCAGCACATAACCATTATCGGCGTCGAGCACGGGATGATGCAGCACGGCGTTGCCGCGCGACGCCAGGTGGATATGGTAACCGCGCTTGACGTTGAGCGGGATCGAATAGCCGAGGCGGCCGAACACCAGATCGGACCACGGTCCGAGCGCCACGACGACCTCCCGCGCGCTCGCCTTGCCTTCCGGTGTAGCGACCTGCCATCGCCCGCCGGGTTCCTGTTCCAGGGTCTGCGCATCGCCGACCATGAAGCGCCCGCCCTTGCGGTGGAACAGCGCGGCATAGGCTTTGGCCAGCCCGCCCGGATCGAGCACGAAGCCGGGCTCGGTGAAATGGATCGCGCCGGCGAATTTGCCGGTGAGGTGAGGCTCGCGCGCGATGATCGCCTTGTTGTCGAGGATATCACCCTGAACCCCGTATTGCCTCGCCCGCTCGAAATCCCGCGCCGCCTGCGCGAACGTTGCATCATGCCGATACATCTTGATCCAGCCGCACCGCCGCATCAAATCGAGCGCGCCGGCTTCGGCCATCAGTGCCTCATGCTCGACCAGGCTGCGGCGGATCAGCGGCATCACCGCCAGCGCACCGCGAAGCGCCCGCTCCGGGGTGGAAGCGAGATAATAACGCAACAGCCACGGCAGGAAGCCCGGCAGATCGGCGAGGCTGTAGCGAACCTGCGGCGCCCGGTTCAGCGCGTGGCGGAGGATCTGGGCGAAATCCCGGGGAAACATATAGGGAAACACCGACGCGCACTCGATCATTCCCGCATTGCCGAAACTGGTTTCCTCCCCGGCCAATTCGTGCCGGTCGACCAGGATGACATCACGCCCCCGCTGCTGCAGGTGCAGCGCAGCGCCGACGCCGACCATGCCGGCCCCCAGCACGAGGACATCGGCCTTGAATTCCGCCATCACGCCACTCCGAAAGTTGGATGTTACGTTCCTGTTCCCGCTGCTTACAGTGAAGCTAGCCAGTGAGATAGCCGCGTGCAAACCGGCTTGATCGGGGGAAATGGCGCTTGCGCGGCGGCCAAACTCTGGCAACAATGCATCAGCCATGGCTGCCATGATCGCAGCAATGAAGTGCGCGCCACAGCGGAGAACCTCTACACATGTCGGTACGTCAGACCTTGTTCGCAGCGGCCACCGTCACAATCGCCGCTTTTGCGATTGCGCCGGCATCGGCCCAGACCTTGCGTTATGCCAACCAGGGCGACCTCAAATCGCTTGATCCCTACACGCTCAAGGAAACCACGACGATCGCCCATCATGGCCATATCTATGAGGGCCTGGTCACCCGCGACAAGGATCTCAAGATCGTTCCCGCGCTGGCCGAAAGCTGGGAAACGCCGGAGCCGACGCGCTGGCGCTTCCATTTGCGCAAGAACGTCAAATTCCACAACGGCGAGCCCTTCACCGCCGACGACGTGCTGTTTTCCGCCGACCGGGTCCGTGCCAAGGGCTCGAACTTCGGCACCAATGTCCCCGCCGACGCCAAGTTCACCAAGATCGACGATTACACGATCGACGTGAAGCTGGACGCGCCGAACCCGATTCTCATTGCGCAATGGGATGGCTGGTACATCATGAGCAAGAAATGGTGCGAGGAACACAATTCGGTCGCACCGACCCCGGCGTCCGCCACCACGCCGAGCTTCGCGTCGCTCAACGCCAACGGCACCGGCGCCTTCATGATCGACAGCCACCAGCCCGGCGTCAAGACCGTGTTCAAGGCCAACCCGAACTGGTGGCGCAAGCCCGAGCATAACCTCAAGGAAATCGTCTTCACGCCGATCGGCTCCGACGCCACGCGGGTGGCGGCGCTGCTGTCCGGCGAAGTCGACATCATCGAGCCGGTTCCAATCCAGGACATCGGCCGGGTCGATTCCACCCCGAATGCCCAGGTGCTGAAGGGACCTGAACTGCGCACCATCTTCCTCGGCATGGACCAGGTCCGCGATGAACTGCTGTATTCCAGCGTCAAGGGCAAGAACCCGTTCAAGGACATCCGGGTCCGCGAGGCCTTTTACAAGGCGATCGACATCGAGTTGATCAAGACCCGCGTGATGCGCGGCCTGTCGACGCCGTCGGCGCTGATGATCGCACCGCAATTGTTCAAGCTGTCGGGCGACTTCACCCGTCCGAAATTCGATCCCGAGGGCGCCAAGAAGCTTTTGACGGAAGCCGGGTATCCCGACGGCTTCGAGGTCACGATGGACTGTCCGAACGATCGCTACGTCAACGACGCCGCGATCTGCCAGGCGGTGGTCGGAATGCTGGCCCGGATCGGCGTCAAGATCAACCTGTTGGCGCAGCCGAAGCAGCAGTATTTCGCCAAGGTGCTGAAGGCCGGCGGCTTCCAGACCTCGTTCTACCTGCTGGGCTGGACGCCTGCGACATCGGACTCGCAGAACGTGCTCTACGACATCATGGGCTGTCGTGACGACCCGAAGTCGCCGCGCGGCGAAGCCAATCTCGGCGGCTACTGCAACAAGCAGCTCGATGCGCTCGCCGACAAGGTGCTGCTTGAGCCCGATGCCGGCAAGCGCGACCTGCTGATCAAGCAGGCGTTCGAAATCGGGTTCAAGGACTACGCCTATATACCGCTGCATCAGCAGGCGCTGGCCTGGGGCGTCTCCAAGAAAGTGAAGCTGACGCAGCGCGCCGATAATCAGGTGTTGCTGTACTGGGCGACCAAGCAGGAATAACCAGGTTGCATCTCATGGTCCCGGCGGCCTCTGCCTCCGGGACCATTCCTTTTCAGGCGATCATCTCCGCGCCTCCCTCAGGAAAGTGAAAGGAACAAATGCTCGCTTTCACGCTTCGCCGGGCGATCCAGGCCATCGGTGTCATGATCGCTGTCGGGATCATCTCGTTCTCGATGTTCCGCTTCGCCGGCGATCCGGTCAACCAGATGGTCTCGATCGACACATCGGCGGCCGAACGCGCCGCGGTTCGCAAATCGCTTGGCCTCGATGACCCCGTTGTAATGCAGTTTGCGCGGTATTTCGGCAATGCCGCGCAATTCAAGTTCGGGGTCTCCTATCAGTTTCGCCAGCCTGTCGCCAATCTGCTGATGGAGCGGATGCCGGCCACGCTGGAGCTTGCCACCTGCGCCACGATACTGGCGATGGTGTTCGGGATCCTGATGGGGGTTTATTCGGCGTTGAAACGCGACACCTGGCTCGCCAAACTATTCCAGGCGGTTTCATTGATCGGAATTTCACTGCCGACGTTCCTGATCGGCATTCTCCTGATCTATCTTTTCGCCGTGGTGCTGGGCTGGTTGCCGTCATTCGGCCGCGGAGATGTGGTGCGGATCGGCTGGTGGACCACGGGGCTGCTCACGGTCTCCGGCCTCAAGGCCCTGATCCTGCCGTCCATCACGCTGGGCCTGTTCCAGTTGACGCTGATCATGCGACTGGTGCGCGCCGAGATGCTCGAAGTCTTGCGTACCGATTACATTCGCTTCGCCAGGGCTCGCGGATTGACGACACGAGCCGTTCACTTCGGCCATGCCCTGAAGAACACTCTGGTTCCCGTGATCACGATCGCCGGATTGCAGTTTGGCGCGGTTATTGCATTCGCGATCATTACCGAAACCGTATTCCAGTGGCCGGGGATGGGGCTCCTGTTCGTGCAGGCCGTGCAGAATGTGGATATTCCGATCATGGCCGCGTATTTGCTGATGGTGTCCCTGATCTTCGTCACCATCAATCTCATCGTCGATATCCTCTACACGGTGGTCGATCCGCGGCTGCGCTCCTCCATCAGCCGTCCGGCCTGAATCCGAGCCCCCGATGTCCGAAGCCGCTCCGCATTCTCTCGAACCGAGCGCGCCGCCCGCGCATTCGCAGGCACGCTGGTTCACGCGCGCGTTCGAGAGCGACATCTTCTATTCGTTCCGGCGCTCCAGGATGACGATGGCTGCGGCGGCCGTCACCGTATTGTTCTTTGTGCTGGCCATTCTGGCATCGGTGCTTTCGGTGCAGGACCCCTTCGATCCCGCCCAGTTGCAATTGATGAATTCGCGCATATCGCCGCTGTGGACTGCGGAGGGGCAGAGTCCGTTCCTGCTCGGCACCGACGAGCAGGGTCGCGATGTATTCTCCGCGATACTGTATGGCCTGCGGATTTCGCTGGCGGTGGGCGTTCTCGGTGTCCTGCTGTCCGGCACCTTGGGCATCGCGCTAGGTCTGCTCGCCGGCTATCTCGGCGGCGCCGTCGACGGCCTGATCATGCGCATCGCCGATGTACAGCTCACCTTCCCTGCCATCCTGATCGCGCTGCTCGTCAACGGCATCGCCAAATCGGTGTTCGGCAACCGGATGGACGCCATGGGTACGCTCGCGTTGCTGGTATTCGCCATCGGCCTGAGTTCCTGGGTGCAATATGCCCGCACGGTGCGGGGTTCGGTCATGGTGGAGAAGAACAAGGATTATGTGGCGGCGGCGCAGCTGATCGGTCTGCCGGCACCCGTGATCATGCTACGCCACGTGCTGCCGAACGCGATGGGGCCGATCCTGGTGATCGCCACCATCAACCTCGCGCTCGCGATCATCACCGAGGCGACGTTGTCGTTCCTGGGCGTCGGCATGCCCGACACCATGCCCTCGCTCGGCACCCTGATCCGGATCGGCAACAATTACCTGTTCGCGGGCGAATGGTGGATCGTGGCGTTTCCGGGCCTCGCGCTGGCGTCGTTGATCCTGGCGATCAACCTGCTCGGCGACTGGCTGCGCGACGCGCTCAACCCGAAACTCCGATGAGCAGCGCCGCAACACCCAAACGTCTGACCCAATGACCGAACCCGTTCTCTCCGTGCGTAACCTCGAGGTGGAATTCGTCACCCGCCGCAGCACCCTGCACGCCATCAATGGCGTATCGTTCGACATCGCCAAGGGCGAGGTACTGGGCGTGGTCGGCGAATCCGGCGCCGGCAAATCAGTCACCGGCCTCGCGGTGATCGGCCTGATCGATCGGCCCGGCCGCATCGCCGGCGGCGAGATCTATCTGTCGGGAATGCGGATCGACAATCTGCCGCCGGAGGAAATGCGCCGCATCCGGGGCAAGCGGATCGGCATGATCTTCCAGGATCCGCTCACCAGCCTCAATCCGCTTTATCGGATCGGCGACCAGCTGGTCGAGACCATCCGGACCCATCTAAATTTGTCGGAAACGGCGGCACGCAAGCGTGCCATCGACCTGTTGGCCGAAGTCGGCATTCCCGCCCCGGAAAAACGCATCGACGCCTATCCGCACGAATTCTCCGGCGGCATGCGCCAGCGTGTCGTGATCGCGCTGGCGATCTGCGCGGAGCCTGAACTGATCATCGCCGACGAGCCGACCACCGCGCTCGACGTCTCGGTGCAAGCCCAGATCATCTCGCTGATAAAGCGCCTCGGACGCGACCACGGCACCGCGGTGATGCTGGTGACCCACGACATGGGCGTGATCGCCGAGACCTCCGACCGCGTCGCGGTGATGTATTCCGGCCGTATCGCCGAGATCGGTCCGGTGCTGGACGTGGTGCAGAACCCGCTGCACCCATATGCAAAGGGCCTGATGGGCGCGATTCCGACGCTGGCCAGCGACACCGATCGCCTGGTCCAGATCCCGGGCTCGATGCCGCGGCTGTCGGCGATCCCGCCGGGCTGTCCGTTCAACCCGCGCTGCGCCTTCGCCTTCGATCGCTGCCGGGTCGAGCGGCCGGAACCGATCCGGCACGGCTCCCAGGCCGTGGCCTGCCATCTCTACGACACCGCCGCGACGGAAACCGCGGCATGACTTCAGCCCCCTTCATCGACGTCAGGAATCTGCGCCGCGTCTTCGACGTCTCAAAGCCCTGGCTCAACCGGGTACTCGAGGGCGGCCATCTCGAATTTCTCAAGGCGGTGGACGGCGTCACCTTCGACATCAGGAAAGGCGAGACCTTTGCCCTGGTCGGCGAATCCGGCTCTGGCAAGACCACCGTCGCGCGCATGGTGGTGGGCCTGCTGCCGCCGAGTTCGGGCGAAGTCGTCATCGACGGCGTGTCGATGACCGCGCCCAAACAGGCGCAGGCGCGCCAGCAATTGCGCCGCCGCATCCAGATGATTTTTCAGGATCCCTATGCCAGCCTCAATCCGCGCTTTCGGGTCGACGCCATCGTGGCCGAGCCGATCCGCGCCTTCGACCTGATCGAGGGCGAGCGCAATATCCGGGCGCGGGTCGGCGAGCTGTTGAACCTGGTCGGCCTGCACGCCGACGATGGCTTGAAATACCCGCATGAATTCTCCGGCGGACAACGGCAACGGATCGCCATCGCCCGCGCGCTGGCGTCGGAAGCCGAGTTCATCGTCTGCGACGAGCCGACCTCGGCGCTAGATGTTTCGGTGCAGGCACAGATCCTCAACCTGATGCGCGACCTGCAGGACAAGTTCGGACTCACCTATCTCTTCATCAGCCATAACCTCGCCGTGGTCCGGCACATGGCGAGCCGCATCGGCGTGATGTATCTCGGCCGCATCGTCGAGATCGCCGAAGGCCGCGAACTCTTCAGCAACCCGCGAATGCCCTACACCAAAATGCTGCTGGGCGCGGTTCCCGATCTCGCAATGTCCGGCCGCCAGCGAATCCCGGTGCAGGGCGAAATCCCCAACCCGATCGATCCGCCGCCCGGCTGCGCCTTCAACCCGCGCTGTCCGTTGGTGTTCGATCTCTGCCGCAAGGTGGCACCGGCGCTGATCGACGGCGTTGCCTGCCACGCCGTCAACGGCCCGGATCGCGCCGCGGCATCGGCCTGATCTCAAGATGAGAGCCTCAAGGCGCTCCGCGTTGGTTGGCAGGCCGCTCCTGCTGTGGTCAAGTGCCAGCGCACCCAATGCCTTTCGCACCGACAGGTTCCCATGAGCAACATCAATCCCGATCCCTTCACCACCCGGCCGGAAATCGAAGGCACCTTCGGGGTCGTGACATCAACCCACTGGATCGCCACCGCGGTCGGAATGGCGACGCTGGAAAAAGGCGGCAATGCCTTCGACGCCGGGGTCGCCACTGCCTTCACGCTGCAGGTGGTGGAGCCGCATCTGAACGGTCCGGGCGGCGACGTGCCGATCATCGTCCACGACGTCAGGCGCGCGCGCACCGAGGTGATTTGCGGCCAGGGCCCTGCCCCGGCCGGCGCCACCATCGCGCATTATCGCAGTGAAGGCTTGGAGATGGTGCCCGGCACCGGACTGCTGGCCGCCTGCGTGCCCGGCACCTTCGAATCCTGGATGCTGCTGCTGCGCGATTACGGCACGCTAAAGCTGCGCGACGTGCTGGAGCCCGCCATCGCCTATGCCCGTGACGGCTACCCGCTGGTGGAGCGCGCCGCCGCGACCATCCAGACCGTCGAAAAAATGTTTCGCACGCACTGGAAGACATCAGCCGCGGTCTATCTGCCCAACAATGAAGTCCCAAAACCCGGCACGCTGTTCACCAACAAGACGCTGTCGGACACCTATGCCCGCATCCTGAAGGAAGCCGAAAGCGCCGGCAGCGACCGCGTCGCGCAGATCGAAGCGGCCCGGCGCGCATGGTCGAAAGGTTTTGTCGCCGAGGCGATCGACAGGTTCTGCCGCACCCAGGACATCATGGACGTCAGCGGCTCCGCTCATAAGGGCGTGCTGCGCGCCGACGACATGGCGCGCTGGCAGCCCAGCGTCGAGGCGCCGCTCACCTACGATTACGGCCGCTATACCGTCTGCAAACCCGGGGTCTGGAGCCAGGGCCCGGTCATGCTGCAGCAGCTCGCGCTGCTGAAGGGATTCGAACTCGACGGGCTCGATCCGTCGGGACCGGAGTTCATTCATTTGTGGACCGAAGCCGCTAAACTCGCCTTCGCCGACCGCGAGAAGTTTTACGGCGATCCTGAGTTCAGCGAGATCCCGATCGCGACGCTGTTGTCAGACGCCTACAATGACGAGCGCCGCAAACTGATTTCGAAAGACAGCGCCTCGCTCGACTTCCTGCCCGGCTCGGTCGAAGGCTTCGGCTCGGTGGTAAAACTGCGCCGCCAGGAAGGCCAGCGCGAGGCGGTCGGCGCCATGGGTGCGGGCGAGCCGACCGTCGGTCGCTTCGGCGAGGTGCGCGGCGATACCGTGCATTTCGATATCATCGATCAGGCCGGCAACATGATCTCGGCGACGCCGTCCGGCGGCTGGCTGCAGTCGTCGCCGGTGATTCCCGAACTCGGCTTCTGCCTCGGCAGCCGCGCCCAGATGTTCTGGCTCG
>JAZJYY010000122.1:42604-50436 GCA_040390145.1 Pseudomonadota bacterium | reverse complement strand
GGCATCGTGCGCGGAATGGGACGGCAGGGCGGGTAAACTCCGTGAGCGGTTCTGGAACGTGTTGACGAGCGGTGCTGCGGCGTACGGCAAAAGCGTGTGGACCCGATGCCTGAAACTGGTAGGCGTCAAGTCTTGCGGAGGTGCTGCATGCCCGACCGGGCTGGGGTGCCGGTTTCCGTGAGGCGACGGAGGGCGACAAAGGCCATGAATTCTCCGGGGTGATCGCGCCATAAGCCGTAAAGCCATTGCGCAGGGAATGTCGGATGTTCTCCGCTGCCCTGTATGCTCGTGTGCAGCTTTTTTTATACCACTTCGCACACGAGACCGCGGGTGCAGCGCGCATCCGGCATTCCCTGCTCCCTCATAGGAGGGAGAATGATTGGCAAACCTCGGGCAACTCATGCCGCGAGAAGGCGGACGTGTATCTGCTGTTTGAACTTCGAATCGAAACTCTCTCAACGTCATTGCGAGGAGCGTCCGCCGAAGCCCGCCTTCGGGCGAAGGCGGATGCGACGAAGCAATCCATCTCGCTACCGGCACCGCTGCGCGATGGATTTCGTCGCAAGAACTCCTCGCAATGACGTTGACAGGCTAGGGCAAATGCCCCGCCATCATCCGTCACTCCGACACACAGGGCATCGGCGCTTCCTGATCTTCGGGAACTGGCTGGCAGCGGGTCGTCATGCGACCAAGTCGACGACGAGCAGCAGGACACTGGAAGCGAGGCCAGCAAACGGTACCCAACGGGGACAAATGAAGGTTCCCGGCGGCGGGGCTTCATTCCTGCTTTTGATCCGGATCAGCGCGAGGTTCACGATCGCGAAAATCACAAGCGTAAAGCGGGCCGTCAGGTCGGCGAGGCCCGCGAGCGGAACGGCCAGCGCAAGGATGAGAATGGCTCCAACGCCGATCGCCGTCGCCAGCAGAGGTGTGTTCGTCACCGGGTTCAGCCTTGCAAGGGCCTTCGGGAGGCTGCCCTGGTCAGCCAGGCCATAGATCACCCGGGCAATCATGATCATGTGGACGATGATGCCGTTGAGCGTCGCTACAATGGCGATAGCGCTCATGGTGACTAGCGGCAGGCCCGTAAGCCGTTCGAAGACGACGGCAAGCGGCGCCGAAGAGCGGGCGAGTTCTTGCGGTGGCACCGCCGTCACCGCGATCCATACAACCACTCCGTAAATGAACGCGGTGATGCCCAGCGTCAGGAACAGCGCGCGCGGCAGGGTGCGGCTCGGTTCCTTCATTTCTTCCGCAACGTTGACGAGATGCTCGAAGCCGAGGAAGGCAAACACCGCTATCAGCGACGTTCCGGCTATTCCAACCCAGGCCGTCGTATCGCCGGCGGAAGGCCAGATCTCCGGAAGGCGGGTGAAGACGTCGGTGCCGTTACCCAGGCCGGCAACGATGATCAGCGCGAGGCCGCCCACTTCGATGAGGGTCATGACCCCGGCGAAAGTGACCGACTGAACCGTGGCGAGACATGCCACGACACCCATGGCAAGAACGACACCGGAAATGATCCACGGCGCGGGGATGGGGAGAAAAACCGCAACATAGCCCGCGCTGCCGACGCTGATCGTCGCGGCAGAGATGATTGCCGTCGTGACCACGAGAAGTCCGACGCCGAGGCTGAGCCAATCGAGCCGGAACGCGGCATGCACGTAAGCCGCCTCGCTGGCGCTCACGGGCATCCGCGTTCCCAGTTCGGCAAACGATGCCGCGCTGAAGGCCATGACGAGCGCCGCCCCCACGAAGGCAAGCGGCGCGTGCATGCCGCTGCGCCCCGCGGCGAGGCCGACAAGGACGTAGATGCCGGCGCCGATGGTGACGCCAAGTCCATAGAGCACCGCATGCGTCAGCGTGAGCGAGCGAACAAGGCGCGGCGACGCGTTCGGCGTCGCTGCAGGCTGGACGGACATTCAACGTTCTCCTCGGTCGGTCCAGCCCGGCAGCCCATGGATGAGAAGCCGGAATATGCCATCCTGGTTCGGGGGCAGTACGTCGAAAACCCTCGCAATTGTATCCGCGTTCTGGATTTCCGACCGGCAGGTGCGGGGCTTGTCTTTCCACTACATTCTCAAGCGCGAGCGTATTTGATTCGCGTCAAGGAACTCACCCTCATGAGGCAATCCACGGACGGGCCAACGGCGCGCGGGACGTTGCAGGAAACGATCATCAAGGCTGCCGCGGCACGGATGCCCAGTCTCATGCGGCCCGTGCTCGGCTTCCGCCGCACCTACCTGCCGCTGCTGATGGTCTATTTTGCCTACGGCGCCCTCGGCATCATCGACGTGAGCCGCGACATGTGGATCAAGGAGCGCCTGAGTCTCACCCCGGCCGAGCTTGCCGGAATAGGCGTCTGGCTCAGTCTGCCGTGGACGGTAAAAATGGTGTTCGGCCAGCTGGTCGACAGCGTTCCGATTTTCGGCTCGCAACGTCGTTCTTACATCCTGATCGGCGCCGCCTTTACCGCCTGCGGGTTACTTACGTTGGCCGGCGCGGCCGGCGGATGGATCGTGTCCGCCCGGGCCGACAGCCTGTACATCCTTGGTGCGATGCTAATCGTGCTCGGTACCGTGATCCAGGACGTCGTTGCCGACGCGATGTCCACCGAGGTGGTCTCCCGCGTGGACCTGGCCGGGAACGCCCGTCCGGAGGCCGAGATCCGAACCGAATTGGGCATGGTGCAGGTCCTTGGTCGCCTTGCGCTCGGTATCGGAATTCTTGCGGTGGCGGGACTTTCCGGATGGCTCGCCCAGTTCTTCGCCCGGGAAACGGTGTTTCTCTTCGGTCTCGTCATTCCCGGCATCTCGGCTTTGGGCGTACTGCTGATCCGGCAGGAATCGAGCGAGCGGCGGCCGCTCGACTGGCGCATCCTCGGCGGCGGCATCGGCTTCGGGCTCATCGTCCTTGCCGTCGCGCTCGGCGGTCTGCCATTCGGGCAGGAGCTGGTCTTCGTGCTCTCGATGCTGGTCATTTGCACGATGTTGTTCTTCGTGACCCGCGAACTCGACGCCAGGACCAGGCGCGCCATTCTGTTCGCGAGCATCATCATCTTCGCCTTCCGCGCCACGCCATCCGTTGGAGACGGCTATTTCTGGTGGACGCTCGACGTGCTCAAGTTCGACGAGGCCTTCTATGGAAGCCTGCGCCAGACCGCGGCCGTCATCGCCATTGTCGCGATGTGGACCTTCAGCAGGCAATTGACGGAGTATTCCGTGACCAGGGTGCTGTTCTGGCTTGCCGTCGCCGGTGCCGTGCTGTCGCTGCCCAATATCAGCCTGTTCTATGGTCTTCATCACTGGACGGAGCAGACCTTCGGGTTCGGCGCCCGGACGATCGCCGTCATTGACGCCGCCGCTGCCTCGCCCTTCGCGCAACTCAGCATGATCCCGCTGCTCACGCTGATCGCGTTTTATGCGCCGGCGGGCCATCGTGCGACCTGGTTCGCCCTGATGGCCTCGCTGATGAATCTGGCGCTCGTCGCAGGACAACTGCAGACCAAGTACCTCAACGAATTTTTCGTCGTCCAGCGCGGGGAGTATTCGGATCTGGGTCCGCTGTTGATCATTGCGAGCGTGCTTGGCTTCATCCTGCCGATTGGCGCGATCCTCCTGTTCGGCCGGCGCGCGTGATCAATCCGCCACGGACGGTGTGTTCAGGAGCCTGGCAGCGCCGGCCACAACGCCTTCACGATCGCATCGAGCCCATCCGTCAGTGCCGCCGGGCCCGGCTGCAAGATCAGCGGCGACTTTATTTCGACGATGCGATCGTTGCGCACCGCCGGAATCTCGCCCCAGCCCGGCCGCTGCCGGATCCTGTCGGGAACGACCTTCTTGCCGCACCACGACGCCAGGATCACATCCGGCGCGGCTGTGCGGACCACATCCGGCAAGATGATGCGATCCTTGGCGGCCTGCTGAAACCGCAGCTTCGGCAGCACGTCTTCGCCGCCGGCGATCTCGATCAGTTCGGAAACCCAGCCGATGCCGCTGATCAGCGGATCGTCCCATTCCTCGAAATAAACTCTTGGCTTTTTCGCGGGGCGGGGCGTGGAGGCGATACTTGCCAATCGCTCCTCATAGCCAGCGGCAAGCCGATCGGCGCGCCCGGCCGCGCCGACCAGCGCACCGAGCGTTCGGATCATCGCCAAAATGCCGGCGATGTCGCGCTGGTTGAAGACGTGGATGGCGACGCCGGCGCGGACCAGATCGGCCACGATGTCGGCCTGCAAATCCGAGAAGGCCAGCACCAGGTCGGGCTCGAGTGCGAGGATTTTCGGAATGTCCGCCGAGATGAAGGCCGACACCCGCGGCTTCTCGCGCCGGACCCGCGGCGGCCGCACCGCGTAGCCGGAGACGCCGACGATGCGGTCCTCCTCGCCGAGCAGGTACAGTGTCTCCACGGTCTCTTCGGTGAGGCAGACGATCCGGCGGGGAGGGTACTGGCGCATGGCGGAGGATATGGCGAATTACCGGCGCGTTGTCACTGGCGCTATTGCCCATTACCTCCGAGGTCATTGCCGGGCTTGACCCGGCAATCCATCCTCTCGAAAAATACCTGGATGTCGATGGATAGGCGGATCAAGCCCGCGTATGACGAGCGAAAGAAAAAAGGAGTGCCCATGACGCTGCTTGAGAAAATCAATTCGATGAAGATGCCGTTCGCGGAATTGAAGGGCGTGGTCTTCACCGAAGCCGGGAAAGACCGCGTGGTGGCGAAGATGCTGGTGCGTCCCGATCTCTGCACGCTGCGTCACACCATTCACGGCGGCGCGGTGATGGCATTCGCGGATTCGGTCGGGGCGGCGGCCACCGTGATCAACCTGCCCGAGGATGCCAAGGGCACCACCACGATCGAGAGCAAGACCAATTTCATCGGCGGCGCCAAGGAGGGAATGACGGTGATTGCGACAGCGACGCCGGTGCATCGGGGCCGCCGCACTCAGGTCTGGCAGACCCGGCTGGAAACCGAGGACGGCAAGCTCGTCGCGGTGGTGACCCAGACCCAGATGGTGCTTTAATACCTTGAATTAGAGTTCATTCGTTAACGAGTCAGCATGTTTGTTAACGTCGTGGTCGGAACATTCTGCCGATATTTCAGGCGGATAGCGCTCTTGAATTCCATGGTGCGATGCACAATATTGTTGGTCTAGGGATTCGACGCCTCCTCGAGGGCTATCCAAGAGGAGTTATGAAGTGAACCACGAACACACCACCCGCTCGACCCCTGCCAAGGGCAGCGTCCGGACGTTGCGTCAGCAGGAAGAACTGCCGCTGCTGCGCGACCATCTGCTTCGGCTTGACCGGGAGAGCCGCCATGACCGTTTCCACGGCTTCATGGATGACAGCTTCATCGAACGTTATGCCGCCAAATGCGCGGACGACGGTACCGTCATCATCGCCTACATCGAGGATGGAGTGGTGCGGGGCGCGGCGGAACTGCATCCGCCGGATCAATCGCCGGACTCACTGCCCGAGATCGCCTTCAGCGTCGAGGCGTGCGTGCGACGGCAAGGCGTCGGCAGCATCCTGTTCAGGAAGGTGATCGCGGAAGCGCGATCCAAGGGCTATGCCGCGCTGCGGATCACGACCGGCGCGCAAAATCAGGCGATGCGGGCGCTGGCCAACAAGTTCGGCGCGAACCTGACCTTCCGTCACGGCGAATCCACCGGGACGATCGATCTCAAGCCGCAAGCGCAGCCCCAAGCCGCGAGGACCGCGATCGCGACGCCGATCGACGCCGCGCGCGCCATGGCCGGCGTCAACCGGGCCTATTGGAAGATGCTGCTGCGGATGTATGGCTGGGGCCGGACGGCCTGACCGGCCATCGAGCACAAAAAAACCTTCGCCGATCGATGATCGGCGAAGGTTCTGAATGATGTTCGAAAGGCGAAGGTCAGGTGCCGGTGCGCTTGTCGTTGCCGAATTTCCGGACCACGCGGCGCTCCACCACGATCGAGCGTTGCGCGCCCTGTTCGCCGGCGATGACGCGGGTGATCGATCGTCCCAGCACCGGACGTGCCGCCTTCTTCACCTCGGCCTGAACGGCTTCGATCGGCAGCCCCATCAGCGACGCCGCGATCTCCGCCTGCGCCTCCGGATCGTCGGTGATACCGACAGCGGCGAAAATCGCCTCGTCCAGGGTCGGCGGGTCGCGCCGCACGCGCCGTGTGCCGTACTTGGTATTCCAGTCTTCACTCATGGGGGCCTCGCATCTCGATGCCAGATACCTAAGTGCCCTTATGTTGCATTGCAATATGAAATTCGCATGGCAAACCAGCCATGCGTTCACAATTTCTCCAGTCAGAATTCGGTAACCACGATCGCATTCCCCGCGGCTATGAAATCGAATCGATGACGCCGGCAAAATCCACCGGCTGCTGCGGCCAGCGCTTCAGCGCGGCACGACCGGCATCGGTCAGCACATAGATGCCGCGCTCGGCGCGGTCGAACCAGCCGTACACGTTGCTCAACAGAATTTTCGGCGCATCTGGGATGTCGGGCTTGAGATCGCGCACCCGCCGCGGCCCGCCCGACAGCGCCGAGGCGCAGGCCAGCGCCTGCTGGCGATAGGCTGTCATAATCGGTGCGCGGGTGCTGCCGCCGAGTGCCGGATCGCCCTTGCGCCGCCGGTGTTCGGCGACCAGCCGGGAGCGCTTCTTCGGGTTGCGGCGCGGGCTGGTCTCGGGGGGCTTGACCAGCACCTCGACGTCGCCGCCGGCGGTCACCGCGAGCATGCCGAAGCCGAGCCGGCGGCACAGATTGCGGTAGCGCGCATCGCTCTCGCGGCCCTTGCCGCGCACCGACATCCTGGCCGCCAGCCAGACCTCGTCGGCGGCGGCGGCGCGATCGACCGCCTGCAGAACCAGTTCGAGATTGAAGGTGAGTTTCAGTTCACCGATCACCACGATCGGCGGCTCGTCGCCGTTCAGCGCGACGAGGTCGCAGCCGCCGATCTCGCCCTTGACCGTGAAGCCGAGGTTCTCGAGGAAGCGTTTGACGGGCAGATAGAGCGCGGTTTCCAAGGGAACTCCGATGCGGGCCGGCGCGGATTGCGGTGTTGGCCGCGCGACTCAGTGAGCGCAGTTTAGCCTGAATTGCGGCTGGGGCATTTGATCAAAGGGCGGGGCAGCGGCTACCATGGTCCCGGGACAAGGCAGGTTAATGTCGGATGGGTGCCCCGCGAATCCAAAAGGGAATCGCGGGGGTGAACTGCCATTTGTCACGCCGGAGCGGCAATGCTGCAGGGACTCTACAAGGTCGAGATGAAAACGCTGCACGGCTCGCGCCGCGGCGTGCTGTATTGCTATGACGGCAAGATGCTGGGCGGCAACTCGGCCTTCGCCTTCATCGGCACCTACCAGGAAACGGACGGCGAGGTGACGGTCGAAATCTCGGCGATGCGCCACTACGACGATCCGAATTTCCAGCCGCTGTTCAAGACCGATACGATCACGCTCTCGCTGAAGGGCCAGCAGCAGGGCGAGCAGTATCTGTTCGAAGGCGGCGCGGCGCAATTGCCCGGCGTTGCCTTCAAATCGGTGATGATCCCGATCAGCGAATCCGCCGCGCCGCCTGCGGGTACGACCGGCGCGGACGGCATCGCCAACGGCCTTTACTCGATCCACATCCGGATGCTCGACGGCATCGACGGCGGCAATACCGGCGTCATGGTGCTGCACAACGGCCGGATCCGCGGCGGCGACGCCTTCTTCGACTACATCGGCGCCTACTCCAGCGCCAACGGCCGGTGGAAGGGCGAATTGATCAATCACGAGCATACGCCGAGCCAGGGCGAGCGGCCGGTGTTCGGCGGCTACGAGGTCG
>JAZJYY010000122.1:19588-42594 GCA_040390145.1 Pseudomonadota bacterium | reverse complement strand
ACGGCGCCGTCGGCGAGGCCACCGCGCTCGCCGGCAAGCGCAGCATCCGTTTCAGCGCGGTGTTGAAGAAGTTGGCGGAGGCGTGAGAGCTAAACCCGTCCGCTCACCGGCAGCAGCGCGCCGGTCACGGCGCTGGCGGCGTCGCTGACGAGAAACAGGATCACTTCGGCGAGTTCCTGCGGCGTCACCCATTTGGCGAAATCCGCTTTCGGCATGCTGGCGCGATTGGCCGATGTGTCGATGATCGACGGCAGCACGGCGTTGACGGTGATCTTGCCTTTCCACTCGGCGGCGAGCGCCTCGGTGAGGCGATGCACGCCGGCCTTGGCAGCGGCATAGGCGCCCATTCCGGCGCCGGCCTGCAGCGCGGCGATCGCGCCGACATTGACGATGCGTGCCGGGGCCGAGGCGGCCAGATGCGGGATCGCTGCGCGCGACGCATTCAGCGCGGTCAGCACATTGAGCGCATACATATGCTGCCAGGTTCCTGGATCGCCCTCGGCGACCGCCTCGAACGCAAAGCCGCCGGCGATATTGATCAGCGCATCGAGCCTGCCGAAATGCGCCACGACGGCGTCGATGGCCTTGCCGGCCTGGGCCGCATCGGAAAGATCGACGCCGCCGAGCCCGATCCGGTCCGCCGTCGCCGGGACCTGTGACGTCGCGTGGTCGAGGCCCGCCACCCGCGCGCCCCGCGCCAGCGCTGCTTCCGCAACCACGCTGCCGAGCGCACCCGAGGCGCCGGTCACGATAACGACTTTTCCGTTCATCTCTCGTCTCCGGTGAGGGGCAGACTGGACTCACACTACATTCGGGCGGACTTGCTTCACAGACCCCGCGATTTCGAGTTGGCTCGGCCAGGCGCAAATGTTCCCAAGGCCTTGCCCCGTAGTGTTACGGTGGTCAATCGATAAAATTTGTTCGAGTTCTGTAAGCTGGCCGCAGAAATATCGCGCTAGATTTGCGATGGACCAATCAATGGGCAGGGACGCTTCACGATGGGAAATCTACCCGACCACGGTTTACCGCTTGTTCAGCTTAAGGAGCAGCGCCGGGATCTGATTGTCGCGCTGCAAAATCGTAACGGTCCGATCAATAGCTGGGAACTGATGCAGATCGCAGCGGTTCAGCAGGCCATCTCGGCATTCGAAGACGTCATCGCCGACCTCGACGCGGAAGCGGAAATGGAAGCCGCCGCCTAGCTGAAAGGGACGCGGAGACGTCGCCGCGAACGTAGGCGGACAATCTCCAGCATCAGGATTCCAGGTAGCGTGCCCTCAGTTCGGCGCGTTCCGCCGCACCGAGGTGCAATCCCTCGCTGAAATAATTTTCGAGCGTGCCGTAGTCGGCGCTGATCGCCTCGAAGGCGGCGGCAAGGAACGACGCTTCCACCGTGGCCAGCACCTGCTTGACTTCCTCGGGCAGGTCGCTGCTGGCGGAGGGGTCGCGCCGGTAGTAGCTGTTGGTGAGCAGATAATCCTCCGCTATCAGATTGTCCGGCACATCCAGCGCATGCAGGATCAGCGCGCAGGCGAAGCCGGTGCGATCCTTGCCGGCGGTGCAGTGAATCACCAGCGGCGCGTGGTCGCCGACCAGATGGGCGAACAGCGTGCGAAAGCTCGGCGTGTTCTGCCGCACATAGTTGCGGTAGGAGTCGCGCATCACGTCCAGGGCGTCGGTCGATGACAGCGCCACGCCGGTGGCGAGCCGCGCGCGCAGTGCCGCGACCACGGTCGGCTCCACGGGCAACGAATGGACCGCGATTTCCTCAAAACAGCACATCGCGGCAACCCGCTCCTCGGTGCCGCGGAAATCGAAGGCGCGCCTGACCCCGAGGCCGCGCAGCACCTCGATATCGGCTTCGGTGAGGTGGCCGAGATGGTTGGAACGGAAGATCTGCCGCCAGCGGACGACGCGACCGTCGCGGGCGGTATAGCCGCCGAGGTCGCGGAAATTGCTGGCGCCGGCGAGGTTGAGGTGACGGACGGGAGAATCTGACATCGGATCAGCTTAGGCCATCCGGTGCGGTGGGGAAAAGGCGGAACAGGCATATCGCCTGCCCGGATGGGTCCGGTCTATATTTGGCCATTCCGGGGGCAAAATGAATCGACGCAAGAACATTGTTATCGGTGCGGCACTATGGGTTGTCGCGGCCGGCGCATCGCCCGCGTTCGCACAGACGACCTGGCGGAACTACAGCTGCGGCGACGGCTCCCAATTCATCGTTGGGTTTTTCCAGTACGACAAGCGGGCGCATATGCAGATCGACGGCAAGGCGGTGACGCTGGACAAGCGCCTGTGGCTGTCGGGCTCGCGCTATTCGGGCCGCGGCGTGACGTTGACGATCAGCAAGGCCGGCGCCAGGCTCAAGCATGGCAAACGGCCGGTGACGGCTTGCGAGATCGATTAAAAAAGGGCCGAAACGTTTTTGTTTCGACCCTTTATCCGCTCCCGGGATCGTACCCGACATCGCCGGTACGTCGACTTCGTGTCCGCAGCCGGCATCAGCTCTCACGCGTCGGCTTGGAGTCCTGGATCGCGGCGTCATGATACCAGGCGCCGCCTACGGCAACCGCGCTGGCGCGCGACAAAGCAAGGTCGGTGACAGCCTTGGCCTCTTCATAGCGGCGCCCTCCGAGTGCCGAACGGCCCCCGGCAGGGAATTGGTAGATCTTCGCAGACCCATGATTCAAATTCGAATTCATCTCAGTCTCTCCTGATGCGCGGCGCGCGGGGGATAATGGTGCGCCCGACTCGTTCTCGGTTGGTTACTGATCCCGATATCGTTGGTGCCTCGGCCAAGTGCAACATGATCAAGAAAAGACCGCGTCCTGAATAAAATATGTGCATATTGAAGTTTGCTTCCTGCGAAGCAGTGATCGGGTGGCTAACGCTTGAGCCGGCAGCAAGGTTGCGGAGAGGGGAAGGCGTCGGCCGCCAATGTCGCCGACGGATGGCGCGGATTTAATCCGGACGCGGGGCGTACCGCGGGTTGCTGCCTTATCGGGCGCATTTCAGGCCCGAATCCGGCCCTCCGGCGAGTTATCGGCGACGGTGACCGTGCGACTTTGCCGCACCCCAAATCCGGTATTTCGGTCGGCGAGGAAGAGATTTCCCCGTTGGGACCGGTGTCCCGCAGTGCGGCGACTGGCACTTTAATTGCTTGGTAAGGTGTGGCCGATGGCGGCCGGGTACGCGTGCGGCGGCCAATAGGGTCCCGGTTGCCACACCTTTCGCATCATCAACATGAGAGAGCTCAATGACAAAATACAAGCTCGAGTATATCTGGCTGGACGGATATACGCCGACGCCGAATCTGCGCGGCAAAACCCAAATCAAGGAATTCGAAACGTTTCCGACGCTGGAACAGCTTCCGCTCTGGGGTTTTGACGGATCGTCGACCATGCAGGCGGAAGGCAGGAGCTCGGATTGCGTGCTCAAGCCGGTCGCGGTGTATCCCGACGGCGCCCGCACCAACGGCGTTCTGGTGATGTGTGAAGTCATGATGCCGGATGGCGTCACGCCGCACGCGACCAACAAGCGCGCCACCATTCTCGACGACCCCGGCGCCTGGTTCGGTTTCGAGCAGGAATATTTCTTCTACAAGGACGGCCGTCCGCTCGGCTTCCCGACCGCCGGCTACCCCGCGCCGCAGGGTCCGTATTACACCGGCGTCGGCTATTCGAACGTCGGCTCGGTCGCCCGCGAGATCGTCGAGAAGCACCTCGACCTCTGCCTCGCCGCCGGCATCAACCACGAAGGCATCAATGCCGAAGTGGCGAAGGGTCAGTGGGAATTTCAGATCTTCGGCAAGGGATCCAAGAAGGCCGCCGATGAAATGTGGATGGCGCGCTATCTGTTGCAGCGGCTGACCGAAACCTACGGCATCGACGTCGAATATCACTGCAAGCCGCTCGGCGACACCGACTGGAACGGTTCCGGCATGCACGCCAACTTCTCGACGACCTTCATGCGCGAGACCGGCGGCAAGGCTTACTTCGAGGCGCTGATGTCGGCGTTCGAGAAGAATCTGATGGACCACATTTCCGTCTATGGCCCGGACAACGACAAGCGCCTGACCGGCAAGCACGAAACCGCGCCCTGGAACAAGTTCAGCTATGGCGTGGCCGACCGCGGCGCTTCGGTCCGCGTGCCGCACTCGTTCATCAAGAACGATTACAAGGGCTATCTGGAGGACCGCCGCCCGAACTCGCAGGGCGACCCCTACGCCATCGCCTCGCAGATCCTGAAGACCGTGTCCGAAGTTCCGACCGCTGCCAAGTCGGTGGCGGCCTGATCGTTCGACCGACGGCCCGGAGCGGGGGCGTCCGGGCTATCGATCTGATCCGCCAAGGCCATGCCTTGGCGGATCGTTTCGTTTTATCGCCACCCTTGAATCCGTTTCCCCACCGTTGCGAACCACGCTAGATAGCTGCAGCGCAGCGTGACGGCCGGGGACGTTTTTTGCTCGAGGGGTTTTACAAGGTCAGGTTTCAGGTTGACGAGGCGGTCGGCCGCAGCGTGATGTATTGCCATGACGGCATCATGCTCGGCGGCAATTCGGCGTTCGCGCACTACGGCACCTATAGCGAGGCCGACGGCGTCATCACCTCGGAGATCACCAGCCACCGCCATAATGATGACCCCAACTACCAGTCGCTCCTGGGGTCCGACATCGCCAAAATCGACGTTCGCGGCAGTGCCGACGGCGATACCTATCGCTTTCGGGGCGGCTCGCCGCAGATGCCGGGCGCGGTGTTCCAGTCGGTCATGACCCCGATCGTCGACGAGATCGTGCCGCCGATGGACGCGGTCGGCGAGGGCGGCATCGTCAACGGGCTTTATTCCGTTCACATCAGGATGCTCGACGGCATCGATGGCGGCTTGACCGGCGTGATGCTGCTGCATGACGGCCGCATTCTCGGCGGCGATGCGTTCTTCTATTATCTCGGCACCTATACCTCGGCGAACGGCCGATGGAGGGGTGAAATCCTCAATCAGGAGCACACGTCGGCCAAAAGCGAGCATCCGATCTTCGGCGGCCATGAAGTCGGCATCGGCTTTGCCGGCACCTGCGACACCGGCGGCGCGATGCTGGAGGCGACCGCGCTGGCGGGCAAGCGCAGCCTTCGCCTGACCGCGGTGCTCAAGCTGATGCGGCCGGCCTGATGGCAGACGTCGTCCGGGTTCTCTCGACGCTGGCCCTGAAGGGCGCGGTCCTCAGCCTTGCCGCACGGTTTGAAGCGGAGAGCGGCGCGCGCATCGATGCCGATTTCGCGCCGACGCTGGCGCTGCTGGAACGGCTGCGCGGCGGCGAGCGCGCCGATGTCGTGATCCTGACCAAGGAGGCCCTCGACGATCTCGCCGCCAAGGGCACGGTGGTCAAGGCGAGCTGCGCGGATCTGGCACGCTCCTTTGTCGGGATCGCGGTGAAGGCCGGTGCGATTCATCCTGATATCTCGACCGAAGCCGCGCTGCGGACGACGTTGCTTGGCGCGCGGTCGGTTGGCTATTCCCGGCTCGGCGCCAGCGGCATTTTCTTCGTGAAACTGATCGAACGCCTGGGCATCGCCGCCGACATCAACGCCCGTGCGAACATCATTCAGCAAGGCTTTACGGCCGAATTGCTGCTGTCGGATCAAGCCGACTTGGCGGTCCAGCAAGTCAGCGAATTGAAGCTGGTCGAAGGTGTCGAGGTGGTCGGGCCGATCCCCCGCGAGCTGCAAACTCCGGCGGTATTTTCCGCCGGCCGCCTGGCGGCGTCGGGCAACGTGGCGCCATCCGATAGGTTGTTGAAATTCCTGGCCTCGCCCGAGGCGGTCCCGGCGCTGCGGGAGTCCGGACTGGAGCCTTGAATTTGCCGACGCTTCGAAGCAACCTGCGTCATGGCTAGAGACTATCACATGCTTTCGTTGATGACGGCAGTCAGCGTCGCTGTTCTTGTGATGTTGATGTCAATGGCGCCGACGCCGGGCGGCGCGCAATCCGCCGACCTCGTGCTGTGCGACCGGGTGGCCGCCGATCCCGCCGATCCGGACAAGCCCGCCGACGTCAAGGGGGTGACCGACGTCGCGCCGTCGGACGTCGCCACCGCGATCAAGTTCTGCAAAACCGCTTCCGGCGCGTCGCGGCGCGCGCTGTATCAGCTCGGCCGCGCCTACGCCGCCAACCGGCAAATGCCGGAAGCCATCGCCGCCTGGCGCAGGGCGGCCGACAAGGGCTCGAGCTCGGCGATGGTCGAACTCGGCGTGCTCTATGGAACGGGCGCCGGTCTCGCCCGCGACGAAGCCCAGGCGCGAAAACTGTTCGAGCGCGCGGCGCAAGCGGGCAATCCGCGCGGCGTCACCAATCTCGCCGCCCTCGGTGGCGCCGGCGGCGCGTCGTCGGATCCCGCAAGGGCGCGGGAGCTGCTGGCCAGGGCCGCCGAGACCAATGCGGAATCGCAGTATCAGCTCGGGCTGATGATGGCGGAGGGGACCGGCGGCAGCAAGGACGATGCGGCGGCGCGTGCGCTGTTTGAGAAGGCGGCGGCGCAAAATCATCCCGGCGCGCTGGAGCGGATGGGCGCATTCGCCCAAAGCGGCCGCGGCGGTCCGAAGGATTCCGACGCCGCGAAAGCCTATTACGAACGAGCCGCCGCACTCGGCGATGCCGATGCCAAGACGGCGCTGGAACGGTTGCGCTGTCCCTATGTGATCAAGGACAAGCGCGGCAACGTCGTCACCAATCTCTGCTTCTAGTCCTTGATCAGGACGACGCCGGCGATCAGCAGCGCTGCACCGGCGAGGCGCGAAATGCTGACCGGATGCGACGCCAGTCCGAACGCGCCGAAATGGTCCAGCGTGATGGCAATGCCCATCTGGCCCGCGACCACCAGCGCGATCAGGGTTGCCGCGCCGAGCGAGGGCAGCAACAGGATCATCAGCAGGATGAACACGCCGCCGAGCAGGCCGCCCGACCAGGCCCACCACGGCGTATTGGCGACGGCCTGCCACGAGGGCAGGCGTTCACCGAGCGCGAGCAGCACGACGACCATCGTCACGAGGCCGACGAGATAGCTGACGAAAGCCGCCCAGGCGGGCGAGCCGAGTGACGTGCGCAGGGCGCCGTTCAGCACCTGCTGCACGGCGACGCTGATTCCAGCCGTAAGCGCGAGCGCATAGAGAACGAAGGCTTGCACGGTCGTTTCCTCCAATCGATCGCGCTACCCAAGTCCTTACGCGGCGCGGACCTCGGAGAGGAAGCGGTTGAACTGCCCGGCCAGATCGCGCGATTGCGACGACAATTGCTCGGCGGCGCCGAGCACCTGATTGGCGGCCGCGCCGGTGTCGTCGGCGGCGCGCTGCACGCCGGAAATGTTCGCGTTCACTTCCTGGGTGCCGCGCGCGGCTTCCTGGACGCTGCGCGAGATTTCCCGCGTCGCCGAGCCCTGTTCCTCGATGGCGGACGCAATCGCGATACCGATCTGATCGATTTCGGTGATGACGTCGACCACGTTCTTGATCGCCTGCACGGTTTCGTCGCTTGCGGCCTGAATGGCCGCGATCTGCTCGGATATTTCGGTGGTGGCCTTGGCGGTCTGGCCGGCCAGCGACTTCACCTCGGAAGCCACCACGGCAAAGCCGCGTCCGGCGTCGCCGGCGCGCGCCGCCTCGATGGTCGCGTTCAGCGCCAGCAGGTTGGTCTGGGCTGCGATGCTCTGGATCAGCGTCACGACGTCGCCGATCTTCTGCGCGCCCTCGGCCAGCGAACGTGCGGTATCGCCGCTGCGGCGGGCGTTGTCGACCGCGCGTGCTGCGATCTCGGTGGACTGCGTGACCTGGCGTCCGATCTCCGAGATCGAGGAGGTCAGCTCTTCGGTCGCGCTCGCGACCGTCTGCACGTTGGTCGATGTCTGTTCGGAGGCGGCGGCGACGACGCCGGCCTGGCGGTTGGTGGCCGAGGCGGTCGACGACATCGACTGCGCCGTCGTTTCCATCGTGGCGGAGGCGGTGGACAGCCCGCCGACCAGTTCGGTCACCTTGATTTCAAAGGCGCGCGTGAGATCGTCGAGCACGCGGGCGCGCCGCATCTTGACGTCGTTTTCGGCTTCCTGTTCGGCGACGAGGCGATCGGCCACGATCTTGTTGTCCTTGAAGACCCGCACCGCCGACGCCATCGCGCCGATCTCGTCGTTGCGTTCGACGCCCGGAATGACGCCGGAGACATCGCCACCGGCGAGCTGCGACATGCTCGCGGTGAGTTCGACGATCGGCTGGCAGACGCGGCGGCGGACCATGATCACGAGGCTGACGCTGGCGATCGCGACCGCGATCAGCCCCGCCAGCGCGACCAGGAAGCTGAAGCGTGCGGAAGAGCCGGCCGCGCCGAGGATCTGTTCGGCGTTGTCGTAGAAAGCATCGCGCACCCCGATGATCGCGCCGAGGCCTTTCTGCGACTCGACGAAGAAGGTGTCGGCATCGTGCTCGTATTTGCCGCTGATGGCGCCGTCCTTGGCCAATTTCAGCTCCTGGCCGAAACGCACGACATAGGCTTCGTGCATCTTGTCGAGTGCCGCCACGATGTTCGCCGGCGTCGCCGGATTGCCGCGCAACGGCTGCAGCGACATCAGGATCTGGTCATTGCGGCCCTGCCCACGACTGAGGCCCAGCCTTTCGGCTTCGGTCGCGACGCGATTGTAGCCGACGAGGTTCTTGTGCAGGCTGGAATTGTAGCCGCCGACGTCGCGCAAGGTCCAGGCGATGTTGGCATAGCTCGCCTGCCGGTACGCGTCCCCGTCGAGCTGCGCCATCTTGCGAACCTGCTCGTCGAGCAGCACGGTGAGGGCGGCGTTGAAGGCGACGTTATCGGCGACAATTTTATTGGCGGCATCCTTGCGGACCTCCGCCGGACCGGCGATCGCCTTGTCGATGGCGTCGCGAAGGGCGAGGAATTTCGTATTCAGCGAATCGATCGTGCTGCCCACGGCGGCGCCGTCGTCGAGCGCGGACAGGTCTCGGCGGATCGCGTTCATCCTGTCGCGCGCGCCGTCGGTCTGCTTGCGGTATTTTTCGTTGAGTTCGGCCCGCGCTTTCGGATCCACGGCGGCCGGCCCGTACAGGATGTTGGTCGAGAAGCCGCGCTCGGGGTTCAGATAGCGCGGAATTTCGCCAACCGCCCGGACCACCTCGAGTCGGCTCTGGGCCACGGAAACCTTATCCATCGTCTGGTACTTCGAAACCGCCACATAGATGGCGAGTCCGCCGCCGACGGCGGACAGGGAGACGATGGCGGCGGTCAACAGGGTACCGATTTTCATGGGATAAGGGCCGTTCACGAGGGATGGAGAGGCAGGACGCGCTGCGGTAAGGCGCTTTATGGTAGTCAGGTGTGAATTAAGGTGAGGTTTACGTTCGCGGGAATCCCGCCTCGGATGCGAGTCCCGCAGCGCCGGGCCTGCATTGCGCGACGGGTTTTTTGGGGAATGAAAGGATGATGCCGTGAACCATCGGATTCTCGTGTTTTATGGTTCGTACCGCTCCGACCGGATGGGCATTCGGCTGGCGCAGTTCGTCGTCGAAGGCCTGCGCGGACGCGGCGACGACGTCGAACTCATCGACGCCAGGGCGGTTGGCCTGCCGATGCTGGACCGGATGTACAAGGAGTACCCGAAGGGCGAGGCGCCGGCGGCATTGGAAAAGCTCGCCGGCCAGATCCGCGACGCCGACGGGTTCGTCTTCATCACCGGCGAATATAACTGGGGCATCCAGCCCGGCCTGAAGAATCTCACCGATCATTTCCTCGAGGAGTGGTTCTGGCGTCCCGCCGCGATTGCGAGCTATTCGGCGGGCCGTCTCGCCGGCGCCCGCGCCGCCACCGCCTGGCACGGCACGCTTTCCGAGATGGGCATGATCGTGATTTCGTCGCCGATCGCGGTGGGGTCCATCTCGCAAGCCTTGTCCGCCGACGGTCAGCCGACCGGCGAGGGCGGCAAGGCGCTGGCGCATGCCTTTCCGCGTTTCGCGGATGATCTGGCGTGGTGGGTGGAGGCGGCGAAAGCGCAGCGGGAGCGGAAGAAGCCGCCCTATTGAGGCGAGCCTGGGCGCGCACCCGTAGTTCACCGGGGGTGCATGGAACCGGAAATATTTACCATTCGGGCCTAACAGGGTTCCCGACTGGGGGTCCTCATGCTGAATCGTCTGACCATTTCCGCGTTGCTCAAATCCGTCATCGCCGTGATGGCTGCCTGCGTCGTGGCTTTTCTCATCATGACCGCGTGGGAGTCCTGGGGCCGGCTGCAGAGCGCCGCCCGCATATCCGTCATCGCGGACGCCTCGGCCCATGCCTTCAAGGCGATGAGCAACCTGCGCACGGACCGCGCCACCACCAATACGAATTTGAACGCCGCCGATGTCGCCACGGCCGAATCGCTCAAGACGCAACAAGGCTATCGCGACATCATCAATCCGGCGCTGCAATCTCTGTCGGACATCGTCGCCACGGTCGAGTTTCCGGAGCGAACCACGTTGCTGCCCTCGTTGACCCGGCAGTTCGACACGCTGAAAGCCTTGCAGACCGAGAGCGTCGCGGCGTTCGGCCAGCCGAAGGCGTCGCGCCGGGCAGCACTGACCAAGGAATATGCCGACGTCGCCACCGCGCTGCTGCAGACCCTGGAAAAACTGGTCACCCAGCTCTCCGCCGCCGTCAGCCAAAACGACCCCGTGGTCGATCAATTGCTGGCGATCAAGCAGATCGCCTGGCTGGTCCGCGACACCGGCGGCCAGGCCGCCGTGCTGCTGTCCCAGGGTTTCAACACCGGCCGCCTGCCGCCGGAAGCGCGCCAGACCTACACCAGGTTCACCGTCGGGGCGGAGTACGCCTGGAAGGCTCTGGAGACCATGGTGGCGGGCACCCAGCTGCCGGCCAGCCTGGTCGAGGCCATGGCCGCGACCAAGACGGCCTATTTCGAACCGCAGAATCGGGCGTATTCCGAGCGATTGCTGACCGCCCTGATCGCCGGCGAGAAGCCGGAAGTGACGTCGGCGCAATGGAGTCCCGACGCGATCGGGCGTCTCGGCGTCGCCGTGACACTTGCCGAGCGCGCGCTCGACGAAGCCAAGCGCCACGCCATGACGCAGTGGTCGTCGGCGCGGCAATCCCTGATCCTCAATATGGTGTTGCTGGCCGCGGCCCTGATGCTGGCGGTCGGCAGCATGATGGTGGTCGGCCGCCGCGTGATCACGCCGCTGCACGCCATCCGCGACGGCATGCTGAAGGTGGCCGCGGGCGACCTGTCGGTGGATGCTGGCTATTCCGAACGCCGGGACGAAATCGGATCGCTGGCCGGCGCGCTCGCCACCTTCAAGCAACAGGCGATCGAGAAGGCGCGGATCGAGCAGCAGGAACGCGAGCGCAATGCCGGTGCCGCCACGCGGCAGCAGGCCGTCGAAAGCTATATCGGCGAATTCGAGAGCCATGTGCGCGGGACGCTTCAGCAACTCGGCGACGCCTCCAACCAGATGCGGACCACCTCGGACGGCATGGCGGCGGTTTCCAGCCAAACCAATGCCAGCGTGCAGATCGCCGCAAAGGCCTCGGGCGAAGCTTCGATGAACGTGCAGAGCGTCGCTTCCGCCGCCGAAGAGCTGAGCGCCTCGATTAACGACATCTCGCGGCAGGCCGCGCACGCCGCCGGGATCGCCGGCCGCGCCGTCAACCAGGCGAAGGCGACTGACAGCACGGTGCAGGGCCTCGCCAAGACCGCCAGCCGGATCGGCGAAGTGGTCGGCCTGATCAACGACATCGCGTCGCAGACTAATTTGCTGGCGCTCAACGCCACCATCGAAGCCGCCCGCGCCGGCGAGGCCGGGCGCGGCTTTGCGGTGGTCGCGTCCGAGGTCAAGTCGTTGGCCAGCCAGACCGCCAAGGCAACCGAGGATATTTCGGAGCAGATCGCCGACATGCAGAAGGTCGCCAGCGAGGCGATCGAAGCGATCAAGGGGATCGGCGGCATCATCGGCGAAGTCAACGAGGTCGCCACCGCGATCGCCGCGGCGGTCGAAGAGCAGGGCGCCGCCACCCAGGAAATCACCCGCAGCACCCAGCAGGCGGCGCAGGGCACCAAGAACGTGTCCGACAACATCGTCGGCGTCAGCGCCGGCGCCGATGCCGCAGGTGCTGCGGCGCAGAACGTCAAGACCGCCTCGGAGATGCTGGGCGACCAGACCCAGCAGCTGCGCGGCCAGGTCGACGACTTCCTCGGCAAGATCCGCGCGGCGTAACGGGGCGCGTGATGGTGCGCGCTTAGAGCATCCACGGTCGTCGTCCTCCGCGAAGGCGGAGGACCCAGTACGCCGCCGCTTCTCGATTCAATCGCTGCTGTCTCTGGAATACTGGGTCGTCCGGTCAAGCCGGACGACGACAGTTGAGGGTGTTACACACCTTCGCGTTCTCGCGGCGGGTTTCGCCCGAGGTCTGCCATTTACGTCCCACCCTCTCCAATCAAAGGGCGCGGGGAGGCCGGGCGCCCGATGCGCCCGATAGCCGCGTGTGCGAAAGTAGTGGGTAGAAGGCACACGCGTTAGCGAGGTCACACCGGAATCCCGGCGCCCTGGATTGAGCTGGTACGACCAGCGCTGACATTTCCACCCCGCAGTCGTCGGCAGAGCTACGCGGCGATCGCCGTCAGAGACGCGTTCAGTGGCTGGCGTCGTCGTCGCTTGCGGGCCTGGACTCCCGATGCTTTCGGCCGGCGGAGCCGATCTCCTGGCAAGGCGCCGGCGTCCAGGAGCCGTCGAGCGCCTTCTCGTAGGCGCTGCAGGCGGGTGCATCCGTCTTGTCATCGGCCTTCGCGCCGGAAGATTTCGCCAGCACGGGGACCGACAGCATCGTCAATACGACGATCGAGCCGAACAGGATCCTGCCTGATGTCAGCATGTGAGACTCCCTATCTGCAGGCGAGGGATTCCGGACAAGGAATGTGGTAATTGTTTGCTGCGGTCGTGCTGGCCCCGAGCCGCTGTCATGATTCACGGAGTTCCCGATCATATGAACCTGCTCGACAATCCCTTCGACCCCGCGCGCGAGGCTGCGCTCGTCACCGGCGCGGGCAATGGCATCGGCCGCGCCATCGCACAAGCCCTGGTCGGGGAGGGCGTGCGAACCGTGTTCGCCGACGTCAACCCGGATACGGTCGCCGATGCCATCAAAGCCTCGCCGCGGCCGGAGCTGGCGTCCGCCTTCGTCGGCGACCTCGCGGATCGCGCGGTCTGCGATGCGCTGCTGGCGCAAGCGCGCTCGGCGGTCGGCCGGGTGACGCATTTCGTGCACAGCGCTTCGCCGCCGCGGCGCGAGGCCGATCATGCCATGGCGGTCAGCGACGCCACGTGGGCACAAATGCACGCGGTCAATGTCGACGCCGGCTTTCACCTCGCGCGCGAACTAGCGCGGCCGCTGATCGCGGCGAAGGCGCCCGGCTCTTTCCTGTTCCTCACCTCGCTGCACGCCGGCACGCCGCGCAACCTGCCGCACTACTCGACATCGAAGGCAGCGCTCGCCATGCTGGTGAAGGAACTGGCGCGGACCTGGGGCCGCTACGGAATCCGCGTCAATGCGCTGGTGCCCGGCGCCGTCGCCGCCGGCGGTTTTGTCGCCGATCCGGCATTGGCCAGACACATTCCGCTCGGTCGTCTCGGGCAGGCCACCGACCTCGCGCCGATGGCGCTGGCGTTGCTGTCCAACAAGGTCTCAGCCTATGTCACGGGCGCCGCCATCGTGATCGATGGCGGGCTGTCGCTGATGAACTGGTTCGAGCCGCCTGATCTTGGCGATCTCTGATACGGGCAGGGCGTTCGATGCCGATTCACATCTGCAGCACGTGCGGCACCTCGTACCCGGAAACGCCCGAACCGCCACGGCACTGCCGGATCTGCGATGACGAACGTCAATACGTCCCGCCGGGCGGGCAGGCCTGGACCACACCGGAAAAACTTGGCCGCGGACACGTCAACGCCTGGCGGCAGCTCGAAACCAACCTGTTCGAGATTCACACCCATCCGCAATTCGGCATCGGCCAGCGCGCGCTATTGTTGCGCACGGCGGAAGGCAACATCCTGTGGGATTGTGTCGCCTTGCTGGATGATGCCACCGAGGTGCTGATCCGCGCACTGGGCGGCCTGCGGGCGATCGCGATCTCGCACCCGCATTATTATACGTGCATGCAGGACTGGGCGCGCCGCTTCGACTGTCCGATCCATTTGCACGCCGCCGATGCCGAATGGGTGATGCGTCCCGATCCCGCGGTTCGGCACTGGCATGGCGAGAACATTGAACTCGCCGAGGGCGTGACGCTGCTGCGGCTCGGCGGCCATTTCGCCGGCGGCACCGTGCTGCATTGGGCTGACGGCGCCGAAGGACGCGGCGCGATCCTGAGCGGCGATATCGTGCAGGTGGCGGCGGATCTCGGCCGCGTCGCGTTCCTCTGGAGCTATCCCAACATGATGCCGCTGTCGGGCACGACGGTTCGGCGCATCGCCGACACGCTCGCACCCTGGAAGTTCGACCGGATCTACGGCGCCTTTCCGGGGCGTCAGGTGTTGAGCGGCGGGGCGGGCGCCGTGGCGCGGTCGGCGGCGCGGTATGTTGAGTTGCTGGAGGAAGATCAGGCCTGAAGGGCTTTCATAGCCCAGCCTTTTCAGTTGAAAGTGCAGGACTTGGTACGGGCGTCGCACCCACTGTGCCAGCTGCCATCGCTTTCTTTGCAGCTTGGGCAAGAAAACCAGATCGCGTGAACCCTTCTTTCTCCGCGTACTGATCAATTTGATTGAGTACGTCTGCTGGCAGGGTCACGTTCACCCGAACGCTTTTCACATCATCGGCCGGCGATGGAATTAGAACGGCGACACCGTCTCTGTTTTCAGCGTTGGCCATGACTTCTTCGAGCGAGGACGGTTCGGGAACGGCTTGGCCGTCCTCCGCCAACCCCTCAAGATGAAAAGCGAGGGCTTCTGCTGCCATGGCGCGTGCTTCGTCCAAGGTACTTCCTGCGCTGATCACGCCGGGAATATCTGGAAACGACACGCCGTAATCGCTGCCTTCCTCCTTGTGGATCAGGGCGATGTAGTAGCGCATTATAGAACTCCTATATCGTGAGCCGCCGTGGCTCATTCATTTCAGCTTCAGGCCGGATTGCTTCTCGATGCTCCTCAGCGTTCCGAAAGGGACGTCTTTTTGCGGATGAGGGACCGTCACCCGTCCAGGCTTCTCTGAATGCTTGAATTGGACATGGCTGCCCTTCTGGCCGACCTGGATCCATCCATTTGCCTTCAAAGCCGATATGACGTCCTTTGACTTCATATGTGTATAAATACACACTGTTTCTCAGGGCGGCAACGGTAGTTTGGTGTATAAATACACACCAATGACGGTCGTTCTCGGAGAAACTTGTCTGCTCTCCCGCTTGTATGATAACCGGTCAACATGCCCACAATCACCTCAGTCACCCGCGCGCCGCGACTGTCCGACGAGGTCGCGCGCCAGCTTACCGCCGCGATCCGGGCCGGTGAATATGCGCCGGGCGCGCGGCTGCCCTCCGAGAAGGAACTGGCCGAGCGGTTCGAGGTCTCGCGGATGGTGGTGCGCGAGGCGATGTCGCGGCTGAAATCGGATGACTTGATCGCGACGCGCCAGGGGCTGGGTGCCTTCGTTTCGGCCGAGCCGGGCAGGGGGCTGTTCCGGCTGGAGCCGGACCCTGCCGTGGTCAGGGATCTGCACGACATTTTTCAGCTCCGTGTCGCGGTGGAAGGTGCTGCGGCCGGCCTTGCCGCCGTGCGCGCCAACCGCAGCGAGCTGGCGGCGATGCGCGCCTGCCTGCGTGACATGAAAACCGCGGTCGCCGGGAAGGACGACGATATCGAGGCCGATAACCGCTTTCACGCCGCCATCGCCCGGGCCTCGCGCAATCCCTATTTCGACCGCTTCCTGGTCTTTCTCGGCGCCAACCTGCATGGCGCCATTGCCAAGGCGCGCTCGAACACCGCCGCGCGCCACCCCGAAAGCATCCGGATGGTGCAGGCGGAGCATGAGGCGGTGTTCGCGGCGATCGAGCGGCGCGATGCGCCCGGTGCGGAAGCGGCGATGCGCGGTCATTTGTCGGCGGCGATGGAGCGGCTCGGGCTCGGACCCTTCGCCGGGGAACGGTCATGAGCACAATTTCGCAGGAGCCACCGGCCTGTCAGGGACCGGACCCGGTCGTCAGTCCGCCCCGCTTCGCCATTCCGGCCAATGCCTGCGACACCCATGCCCATGTCATCGGGGCGGCCGACCGCTTCCCGATGGTCGCCAACCGCAGCTACACGCCGCCTCCGGCGCCGGAGGCCGCCTATCTCGGCATGCTCGACAGCCTCGGCATGGCGCGTGGCGTGCTGGTCCAGAT
Organism: Pseudomonadota bacterium; assembly: GCA_040390145.1. Taxonomy (GTDB): domain Bacteria; phylum Pseudomonadota; class Alphaproteobacteria; order Rhizobiales; family Xanthobacteraceae; genus Bradyrhizobium. Next base: position 26,183 of record JAZJYY010000122.1, on the reverse strand, counting down.
CAGCGTCTACGGCACCGACAACCGCTGCATGGTCGAAAGCCTGCGGGCGCATCCGGACCGGCTGCGCGGCGTCGCGGTGGTCGCGCCCGATATTGCCGACGCCGAGCTCGAGGCGCTGCACGCGACGGGCGTGCGCGGCATCCGCATCAACGTGCTGTTCGGCGGCGGCGTGGCGATCGACGAGATGGAGCGGCTGGCCGCCCGGGTCGCGCCGCTCGGCTGGCATATCCAGCTGCTGATCGACGCGCGCAACCTGCCTGACTTGGGTCCGCGCATGATGAAGCTGCCGGTCGAGGTCGTGTTCGACCACATGGGTCATATGCCGGTGTCTTCGGGCGTTGCGCATCCCGGCTTCCAGTGGATGCTGCGGCTGATGAGCGAAGGCAAGGCCTGGGTGAAGCTGTCCGGGGCCTACAGGATTTCGCAGGCAGGCGCGCCGTTCCACGATACACGCGATTTCGCGCAGGCGCTGGTGGCTGCCGCGCCGGAGCGCTGCGTCTGGGGCTCGGACTGGCCGCATGTCTCGGTCGAAGGGCCGATGTTCAATACCGGCGCACTGCTCGATTTACTGCCGCTCTGGGTGCCGGAGGAGGCGGTGCGCAACCGCATCCTGGTCGACAATGCAGCGCGTCTCTATGGATTTTCCACCGCGACCGCCGGCTGAACGGCGGCGCTTACTTTCAAACCGGAGGAGTTACACCCATGGCCAACCTGATCACACGCCGCACGCTCGTCGGCGCATTCACTGCTGTCGGAATAGCGCTCGCGGGCGCACCGGCCTATGCGCAGCAAAAGACCGTCATCAAGCTCGGCTGGACCACCGCCGACGGCGCGCAGGACCCCTATGCCACCGGCGCGCATGCCTTCAAGGACCGCGTCGAAGCGGCCTCGGGCGGCCGCATCGAGGTCCAGCTTTATCCCAACCGGCAACTCGGCGACGAGAAGCCGATGCTCGAGGGCATGCGGCTCGGCACGGTCGATGCCGGCGTCATCACCAACGCGGTCATCGCCCAGATCGAACCGGCCTTCCAGCTCAACGACCTGCCGTTCCTGTACGAGAACGAGGCGCAGGCGCAGCGCGTGCTCGACGGCCCGGTCGGCCAGAAGCTGGCGGCGAAGCTCGAAGCCAAGGGCGTCAAGCTGCTCGGCTGGATGGAGGGCGGCTTTCGCAACATGATCAACAACGTCCGCCCGGTCGAGAAGCCCGAGGACGTCAAGGGCGTCAAGTACCGCGTGATGCAGAACCCGGTTTTCATCGGCATGTTCTCGTCGCTCGGCGGCAACGCGGTGCCGATGGCCTGGGGCGAGACCTTTACGGCCGTGCAGCAGGGCGCCATCGACGGGCTTGAGATCCCGCTCGCGGTGATGGAGCAGAACAAGTATTTCGAGGTGACGAAGTATCTGTCGATCACCAACCACACTTATTCCGCCATTCCGCTGCTGATGGCCAAGCGCGCCTTCGACAAACTCCCTGACGACCTGAAGAAGGTGGTGATCGAGTCCGGCATCGCCGCCACCAAGGCGCAGCGCGAGTCTGCGGCTGCTGCGGCGAAGGAAGTCGTCGGCAAGCTCGAAAAGGCCGGCATGAAGGTCAACCGCGTCACCGACTTCAAGCCCTTCCGCGCCTCGGTCGAGAGCGTCTATGAGACGTTCAAGGCCTCGATCGGACCGGAGCTGATGCAGGAAGCGGCCGCGGCCAAGATGTAACCACCCGCCACCGCGCGAGCGCATCCCGATGCAAAATCCCGCCCTGCGCGGCGTCGAACGCCTCATCGCGTTCGTCGCCGCCGCCTTGAAGCTGAGCCTGATCGCGGCCACCGCGGTCATGGTCGGCTGCATCGCGCTGCAGGTGGTGATGCGCTATGTGTTCGGCCGCACGCCGTCCTGGACCGAGGAACTGGCCGTGCTGATGTTCTCTTGGACGGTCATGGGCGGGCTGGCGCTCGGGGTGCGCGAGGGATTCCATGTCCGCCTCGATGTCCTGATCAACCTCGTGCCTTCGGGCGGCCGTCCCTGGGCGGAGCGGGCGATCGAGGCGCTGACGGCGGCGTTCGGCTTCTACCTCGCCTGGTCAGGCCTTCGCTTCCTCGACATGACCGGCGGCTCGGTCTCGGCCGCCATCGGCTTTCCGATCGAACTATTGCATGCGATGGCCCCGGTCGCGGGCGCGCTGATCGGCCTGTTCGCAAGCTGGCGCATGTTGGCGAACCCGGTTGTCGAAGTCCCGGTGGAGCTGGCGCCATGAGCGCCAGCGTCCTGCTGCTCACCGCCGGGTTTGCCGGGCTCGTCACGCTCGGTGTCCCCTTCGCCATCGCGATCGGGGCAGTCGTCACGCTGGTGCTCGTGACCGTCGATATGGAGCCCGCCTTCCTGGCGCAGCAGCTGGTGGCGGGATCGCAATCCTTCAGCCTGCTGGCGATCCCCTTGTTCATGCTGGCGGGCGAGTTGATGACGGCCGGCGGCCTCTCGCAGCGCCTGATCGACGTCGCCGCCGTGCTGGTGCGTCACCGCACCGGCGGGCTCGCCATGGTCGCGGTGCTGGCCGCCCTGGTATTTTCCGCCATTTCGGGCTCGGCGCCTGCCACCACCGCGGCGATCGGGGCGATCCTGATCCCGGCGATGGCCGCGGCCGGCTACAACAAGGCCTTCGCGGCGGCGATCGCGGTCTCGGCCGGCGTGCTCGGCCCGCTGATCCCGCCCTCGATCGCCTTCGTGATCTGGGGCATCGTGGCCGAGCAATCGATCGGCAAACTCTTTCTCTCAGGCATCGTGCCGGGCTTCGCCATCGCCGCCGGGTTGCTGGTGGTCTGCTATGTCCACGCCAAGCGCAACAAGGTGCCGAAACAGCCGAAAGCCAGCTGGGCCGAGACGCGCGCGGCGTTTGCGCACGGCAAATGGGCGCTGCTGTCGCCGCTGGTCGTGCTCGGCGGCATCTATGGCGGCATCTTCACGCCGACCGAGGCCGCCGGCATCAGCTGCATCTACGCCGTTATCATCGGCCTGTTCGTCGAACGGCAGATGACCTTCAAGGCGTTGCCGGACATCGTCATTCGGTCGGTCCGCACCAGCGCCATCGTCACCGCCATCATCGCGGTGTCCGCCGGTTTTGGCGTGCTGATCGCGCAGGAACAGATCGCCACCGGTTTCGCGACATGGCTCGCCAGCCACGTCACCGAGAAGTGGATGGCGCTGGCCGGGCTCAACATTGCCTTCTTCCTGCTCGCCGCCGTGATGGACGAGATCGCCATCATGGTCATCCTCGGCCCGATGCTGATCGCGATCGCCACCAAGTTCGGGGTCGATCCGATCCACTTCGGCGCCATCATCGTCACCAATGTGGCGATCGGGATGGCGGCGCCGCCGATCGGTTACTGCCTGTTCGTCGGCATGGCGATCTCGGGGCTGAGCCTCACACAGATATCGCGGGCGATCTGGCCTCATATCATGGTCATGCTGGTCGTGCTGTTCCTGACCACCTATATTCCGTCCTTCGCGCTGATGTTCGTGCCGGGGAAATAGCGGAACCCGGCGGGTTCCCATGCGTTTGGTGTGCTCCCACATCGTTTGCGCAGAGGTGACGCCTGCTCCAGAGTTCATCGATCCTTATCCCCGGGCAGACCGTCTGGAAGCGATGCGAAGCGAGCCGGGCAACTGTCCTCAACGACGCCGCCGCGTATTTTTGCGCGCTGCGGGACGCGCTGCTGCTGGCCGAGCGGCAGGTGCACATCCTCGGCTGGGACATTCACTCGGAGACGCCGCTGGTCGGGTCCTCCGGGCGCGTCGACGACGGCTTGCCGATCGCGCTCGGTCCGTTCCTGAAGGCGTTGCTGCTGGCCAAGCCGGAGCTGCAGATCAATATCCTGGTCTGGGATTTCGCGGCGCTGTATGCGGGCGAGCGCGAATGGAATTCCGCTGACAAGTTCACGGGGGGATGTGACGGCCGAATCCGGTTCTGCCTCGACTCCAGTCTTCCGCTGGGATCGTCGCAGCACCAGAAGATCGTCGTGATCGACAACGCGATTGCCTTCTCCGGCGGACTCGACCTGACGATCCGGCGCTGGGACACCAGCGAGCACCTCGCCGAGCATCCGCTTCGTCACGATCCCGACTGCAAACCTTACCCGCCCTTCCACGATGTCCAGTGCATGGTCGAGGGCGAGGCGGCGGTCGCGCTCGGCGAGATCGCGACCGCGCGGTGGGCCGCCGCCGGCTGCACCGTGGAAAGTTGCGAAACCGTCCCCGGCGATCGCTGGCCCGCCTCGGTGCCGGCAGAGGCGAGGCAGATCCAGGGCGCCATCGCGCGGACCGGGCTGCGGACGGCGTCGCAGGCCGGAGTCGACGAAGTGGCCCGCCTGTTCGAGGCCTCGATCAATACCGCAAGCCGCTTCATCTATATCGAGAACCAGTTCACCAGCGCCACCGAGATCGCCGAGATGCTGGCGCGGCGGATGGCCGACGTGCCGGCGTTGCGGGTTCTCATCGTGACGCCGAAGGCGCACGGGTCGTGGCTGGAATCGCAGGCAATGCAGGGTGGCCGCGGCGGATTCATGGGCCCGTTCGTCGCGGCGGGGGTCGCCGACCGGCTGCGCATTCTCTATCCCGCTGTGCAGGACGGGGAGTCCTCGGCGGCAGTGATGATTCACAGCAAGGTCATGATCGTCGATGACGGATTCCTGCGGGTCGGCTCGGCCAACCTCAACAACCGCTCGATGGGCGCGGACTCCGAATGCGATCTGGCGTTCGAGGCGGAGAGCGAACAGCATTTTGAATTCATCCGCAGCCAGCGGCGCCGGCTGATCGGACATTTTTGCGGGCTGGATGAGGACATCATCGCCGCCAACGAAGGTGACCTGCTCGAATTCCTCGATCGCCATGCGGCTTCAGGCACGGGCAAGGCGCTGCTGCCGATCGATTGCGAGGTGACGTCATTGGGCGCGATGGCCGAGATCATCCAGCCGATCGCCGATCCGAAGCATCCGCTCAACCTGCAGCGCACCGCGCGGCGGATGTGGACCCCGCGTACTGTGCTCGCGGTCACCGGCACCGTCGCCGCGCTCGCCGGGCTGGCGCTGGCCTGGCAGACCACGGCACTGCGGGATCTCACCGATATCGGCTATGTCGCCTCGGTGATCTCGCGGTATTCGCATTCGGCCTTCGCGCCGCTGTTCGCGGTGATGGCGTTCGTGCTCGGCGGGCTCGTGGTGTTTCCGGTGGTGGTGCTGATCGCGGCCACGGCGGCGGCACTGGGGCCCTGGATCGGCGCCTTCAGCGCCACCGCGGGCGTGCTCGCAAGTTCGCTGTTGCTGTTCATGATCGGCCGCTTTCTCGGCCACAAGCGGCTGCAATCGCTGCTCGGCGCACGCGCGTTGCGGGTGCAGCGCCGCATCGTCGGCAAGGGCGTGGTCGCGGTGGCGATGATCCGGATGGTGCCGGTGGCGCCGTTCTCGCTGGTCAACGTGCTGGCCGGGGCCAGCCAGTTACGGCTGGCGGATTTCCTGATCGGCACCGTGATCGGCATGGCGCCCGGCATCATCGCGATGGCAGCGCTCGGCGCCCAGATCGCGGATTTTGCCAGGAATGCGTCGTGGTCAAACGCGCTGCCGCTCGGCCTCACCATCGTGCTGTGGATCGCGGTCTGCCTCGTTGTGCAGTTCGTGGTGACGTGGTGGAGCGGACGCCACGCGTGACGCAAACCATCCGCATCATGACCTGGAACGTACACGGCACGTTCAACCTCAATCCGGATTTCGACCTCGAAGGCGTCTCCTCGATCATTCACAAATGGTCGCCCGATGTGGTCGCCCTGCAGGAGGTCGATTCGCGCGGGCGCGCCGACGACGTGTTTGGATTGCTGGCGGACGCCGTCGGCGAACATCGCGTTGCGGCCCGCTCGATCGTCACCACGGATGGCGACTATGGCCAGGTGCTGATCAGTCGCTGGCCATTCGCCGCCGAGCCCAAGGTGACCGACGTATCCTACCAGGAGCGGGAGCCGCGCCGGGCGATCTCCGCGGCGATCCGTTCGCCGATCGGCGAGGTGACCGTGGTGGCCACCCATCTCGGCCTCAGCCTGCACGAGCGTTACGCGCAGGCGCGGGCGCTCGCGGCCCTGGTGGATGCGCCGCGAACCATCGTGGTCGGTGATTTCAACGACTGGTTCTGGGTGATGTCGGTGCGGCGGGTGCTGGCGGGGCGCTGTCCGATGCGAACGCGGCTGCGGACCTTCCCGTCACGGCTGCCGATGCTGCGGCTCGACCGCATCTACGCCACGCCGAACGCCATCATGCTGAAGGCGTGGACCGACCCGGCGGCGCGCGCCTATTCGGATCACCTGCCGGTGCTGGCCGATATCGGATTTTCGTAAGCCTGAGCAGACCTGCTAACGCAGCGGCATCGGCGGCCGCACGATCGGTCCGTCATCGTCCGCCCGCGCCGTGTCCTGCGGTGGCGGCGCTGATGGTGCCGACACTGGAGGGTAGTAAGGGGGCGGTGATGGCGTGGGTGCGGCGGCCTGCACGGGTGGACGGGCCTGCGCGGGCGGCTGGGCCTGCAGCGGCCGGTGCACCGCCGGGTGGCGGCCGATGCCCTGCGGGCC
>JAZJYY010000122.1:0-19578 GCA_040390145.1 Pseudomonadota bacterium | reverse complement strand
CCGGTGCGGGGGCGCCGCGGCCGTTCGTGGCGGCGGCGCTATCCTTGGCCGCGGATTGGATGCTGTAGGCTTGATCTCGGCAGGCTTGACCTCGGAAATTTTGGCGACGTCGCGGGCGGTCGCTTGCTGGCCGGCCTTGAGTTCGGCGATGCTGGCCTTGAGCTGATCGACCTGCTGCGCCATGGCGGCCAGATCGCGCGCCATCGACTCCACCTGCGCCGTATCCGGCGCGGGCGCGGCGGCGGCCGGTGCCGCGCTTTCCGGAGGCTGCGCCGGAGCTGCGGATGGTGCAGGGGGTTGCTCCGCCGCGGATGCCTGAACGGCAGGCGTATCGGCCGGTTCGGCGAGCGCTGCCTTTTCGGTCGAAGGCAACGAGGTGAGGACGAAGGCCGGTACCCAGTTCGAAAGCATCTGCCTGGCGGAATCGCCGTGGTTCTGCCAGGCGGCGGCAGCGGCGGCGCTGCATATTGCAAACACCAGCATGGCCGCGCTTTTTACCCAACGGCTGGTCGGCGGCCGCTCGACGGGGGCACCGATATCGTCGGTAGCGGTGGCGCGAAACCTCGTATCGACCTTTGGCGCCGCCGCGGCGGCAGATGCCGGAGGTGGCGGCTGATCCGAAGCGGGGCTCTCCAAGGGAGAAGGGCTCTTGACGTCAGGAGGGATGCTGGCCCCGCTCTTGATGTCGCTATTGGCGTCACGCGTGATGTCGGCGAGCACCTTGTCGGCCCATGCGGCCGGCACCATATCGGATGCGATCGCAAAGTCGTCGTGCGGATCGGAATCTCGCAGCTTCAGTGTCGAAGGCATTGGCGCTCCGTACTTGGTCCAGACAAACCCGCGAGGGGTGCGCGGCGGTACAGGTGATGTTCAGACGCCCTTTGCGCAGCTCCAGAGTCCCGTCAGGTTTGACCAAAGCAAGGCGACAGGGTGGAGAGTGTGAGGCTTGCGGGAACCTGATCGAGAGGTCCGCGATGGCCGGAACGAGATTGCCGCCTGACAGTTTTAGACACACGGCAGCCGGCCGGCGAACCGGTCGATGCGGCTCCGATTGGCAGAACAATCAGGGAGACCGAGATGACATCCGAGACCCAAATCCACACCATCGCGCGACAGATGATCGAGCGGCGTGGCTATGAGGCGATCGCCGAAGCTGCGCGGCTTGCCCAGGCGTGCGAGAGCAAGGGTGAGGCGGAAGAAGCCAGGGAGTGGCGTCACATCGCAGATGCGATGAAAATGATGCGGGGCCCGCATCAAGGCTGAAGCCTTTTTCCCACGACTGTTACAGCATGCGATCGTGGCCGGCACGACAGGTCACTGCAGCATCAGGCGGCCGACCGCTTCACGGCCGCCGCCGCCCCCGCCGCGCACTACCACGATCTCCCCGCTTGCCGGCTGAATGCCGGTGAGCGCTTGAATATTGGCGCCGTGCGTCACGACGAGCAGCGTTCCGCCGCCGGTCCATTGCTCGATGATCCTGCGCGCCCCTGATGTGAGGGACTCCCGCTGATCCCGCAACACGACCACATTGCCGAATGTCGATTCGGTCTTCACCGGCCCGCGTTGCAGCAGGGTTGCGGTGTCGATACAGCGGCACCACGGCGAGGAGAGGATTGTTTCCAGTAAAATCCCTTCCGAGCTGAGTCGCGCTCCGATGTTGAGCGCCTCGGTGCGGCCCTTGGCGCTGAGGTTGCGCTGGGTGGCGCAGTCTTCGACCTTGAAGCCCGCCGGGTCGCCGAAGCCACCCGGCGCATCCGCATGCCGCATCAAGGCGACGTGCCCGCCGGCGCGCAACGCGCTCCAGGCTTCGGCCTCGCCGGCGCGGGCGATATCCGCCGCTGTGCAGAGCCCCAGAAGAATTGCGAAGATGGCGAAGCCGATGCGGCGCATGATGGCGGACCTCGTTATAGCCACGCGATCAGGCCTCACGGTCGAAGATGCGCGAACGCGACGATGATCAGCGCCGCCGCGATCCACACCTGCTTGCCCTCGAACGCACACCACACGGGAGCGCCGCACCGGAATAAGAACAGCCGTCAGCGACAACAGCCAACGGCAGGGTGATGGACGCCATGGACGGCCCCGGGCAATTCGAACATCCCGCGACCCGCGCGGGAATCCTAGCCCGTTTGATAGGGCCGTTCAAATAACCCCGCCGTGATCGGGCTATGCCGCCGAGGTGGTGCCGGGTGCGGCGCCGCCGCAACACAACCTCCATTTTTGTCCCGGTTGTGGCATCCTGCGTTTGGTGGCCGGACCGGAGATGGGCTATGCTGACCGCTAAAGCCCAAGAACAAGAAAGCACAGGTCGGGAGCAGGCGCGACAAGGTAACTGAGGCAGGGCAGCATCCATGATGACCTTACCGGAATTGGCCGTAGACGCGCTGGAAGAATTTCTCCGGACCTTTATGCGTCGCCGGTTCGGACCCTCGCAGCCCCTGGTGGAGATCGTGCCGGCGGCGGCCCGCGTCGCGCTCGAATGCATCGGCAACAGCGACGCGCTTTACCACAATATCGAGCATACGATGCTGGTCACGCTGGCGGGACACGATATCCTGCGCGGACGTGCCTTGCACACCCATGTCAGCGTGGAAGACTACGCGCATGTCATCGCCGCCTGCCTTGGCCACGACATCGGGTATGTGCGCGGCCTGTTCAGGGAGGACGACGCCGACGGATTCGTGATCGATTCGGCCGGCAACAAGGTGACCCTGCCGCGCGGCGCGTCGGACGCCGGCCTGATGAATCACCACGTCGACCGCTCGAAGCTCTTCGTGATGCAGAGGGTGGTTGCTCCGCTCGACAAGCAGCGCATTTCCGATGCGATCGAAGGCACCAGGTTTCCGCCACTGGCCGGTCAGCAATACAGCGAGGAAGCGTCGATGGTTCGCGCGGCGGATTTCATCGGGCAGCTCGGCGATCCCAACTACATCCGGAAATCCAACGCGCTCTACCATGAGTTCGAGGAAGTCGGCATCAATCGCCAGCTCGGCTATGATTCACCCGCCGACATCGTTCACCGCTACCCGCAATTTTATTGGGACCGCGTGGCGCCTCAAATCCAGTCCGAAATACGCTATCTCAACATGACGTCGAGCGGCCGGCGGTGGATCGCGAACCTCTACGCCAATGTGTTCCGCGCCGAACAGGCGATCTCGCTTTCGGGGCCGCAACACTAACCCCTGGCGTCTCGGATTTGCGACGGGCCGTTCGCAACGGTGAGACGCTGGCCCGCAATGCACCCGGTATGGCTGCGGTTGAACCGGCGAAAACCCCACGTAATTTAACCGAAAGTCGGGTGGCGTGCGTGCGCCCGATGATGGCACGCCGCTTGCTGTTGCCATCCTCAACGCGCGCAAGACGCGTTGCAGTGAACCAACCAAAGGAGAGGAACCGCCATGGAGATTGGCTATTTCACCATGCCTTCGCATCCGCCGGAGTGCGGGCTGAAGGAAGGCCACGACTGGGACCTGCAGGTGCTGCGCTGGGCCGACGAACTCGGCTACCAGGAAGCCTGGATCGGCGAGCATCACACCGCCCCCTGGGAGCCGCACCCGTCGCCGGACCTGCTGCTGGCGCAGGCGTTCCTGCAGACCAAGAACATCCGCCTCGGCCCCGGCGGCTTCCTGTTGCCGTACCACCATCCCGCCGAACTCGCCAACCGCGTCGCCATGCTCGATCATCTCTCCGAGGGCCGGCTCAATTTCGGCGTCGCGGCCTCGGGGCTGCCGAGCGACTGGGCGATGTTCAACGTCGACGGCATGTCCGGCCAGAACCGCGACATGACCCGCGAGGCGCTGGAGATCATCCTGAAGATGTGGACCCAGGACGCGCCGTGGACCCACAACGGCAAATTCTGGACGGTGTCGAAGCCCGAGGTGATGTTCGACTTCCTGAAGCCGCACATCAAGCCGCTGCAGACGCCGCATCCGCCGATCGGGGTGGCCGGCCTGAGCAAGGGCTCCGACACGCTGAAGCTGGCCGGCGAGCGCGGCTACATCCCGATGAGCCTCAACCTCAATCCGGCCTACGTATCGAGCCATTGGGAATCGGTGGAGATCGGCGCGGCCAAGACCGGACGCACGCCGAACCGGCAGGACTGGCGGATGGTGCGCGAGGTGTTCGTGGCCGACACCGACGAGGAAGCCTGGCGCCTGTCGGTCGGCGACATGATGGGCCGGATGATGAGCGAATACTTTTTGCAGCTGCTCGGTCATTTCGGCTTCAAGGACTACCTCAAGCACAAACCGGATGTGCCTGACAGCGACGTCACTGTCGAGTATTGCGCCAAACACAACTGGATCGTCGGTTCGCCCGCGACCTGCGCCGAGAAGATCGAGAAGATCTACAACGAAGTCGGCGGTTTCGGTACGCTGCTGGTGTTCGGCTTCGACTACAAACACAAGCCGGAGGCCTGGCACAATTCGCTGCGGCTGTTGAAGCAGGAGGTGCTGCCGCGTCTCAAGCATCTCAAGCCGGGCATCGGCAAGGCTGCGTGAGCGTTTGATCTGCCTCTTTCCCGCCAACGGGAGAGAGGCAGGCCCCGGGAGATACCGACGATGGAGCCAGGCGATTTCAAGAGGGCGATGCGTCACTGCGCCGGCGCGGTGGCGCTGATCACCGTCGGCCGCGAGGATGGCCGCCGCACCGGCCTGACCGCGACGGCGGTATGCTCGCTGTCCGACGATCCGCCATCCCTGCTGGTGTGCGTCAACCGCAACGCCAGCGCGCATCCCCGCATTCGCGAGGAACGCTGTTTTGGCGTCAGCTTCCTCAGCGAGGAACACGTGCCGCTGGCGCTGACCTTCAGCGGCCAGAAGGGCATCGAGGGCGACGACCGCTTTGGCTTCGGAAACTGGACCACGCGGGTCACCCGCGCGCCGGTGCTGCAGGATGCGATCGCCTCGTTCGATTGCGACCTCAAGCAGGAGTTCGAGACCAAAACCCATTCCGTCTTCATCGGCGAGGTGCGCGATGTCGGCATGCGCTGCGAGGCGCCCCCGCTGCTCTATCTGCGCGGCGCGTTCCACGGCGTGCAGGCGATGCGGGACGTTATGTCGCTCGGCGACGTCAAGGCGAGAAAGCTGAGCTGGAGCAGTTTTTCCTAGAGCGAGATGGCCTTTGATTGAATCCGTCGTCTGCGGTCGTTTTACCTCTCCCCAGCGGGGAGAGGTCGATTTGCGCAGCAAATCGGGTGAGGGGCTGTTGCTCTGACGAGAGGCCGCAATCCCTCACCCGGCGCTGCGCGCCGACCTCTCCCGAAGGGAGAGGTGAATACGGCTGATCCAGCTCAGCCCAATCTCATCGCGCGCTCTAATCCCCCGCCGCTGCGATCCCCAACGTCCTGATCTTGCGGTAGAGCGTGGCGCGACTGACCTTCAGCGCGCGTGCCGCATCCGCGACGCGGCCGCCATGCTGGCGCAGGGTTTCGGCGATGACGTGGCGCTCGGCGGTTTCGAAATCGGGCGGCGTGGGACGGGTGCCGCCCGGCGGCAGATCGAGATCGGCCTCGGTGATGACGCCGTTCTCGGCGGTACAGGCGGCCAGCCGCAGCACATGGCGCAGTTGCCGCATGTTGCCGGGGAAGGGGTGCGCCAGCAGCGTCTCCAGCGCGCCGGATGAAAGCCGCGCGCGCGGCGCTTCTTCGGCGGCGATCTGCGCGATCACATCGGCCTTGTCGCTGCGCGCCCGCAGCGGCGGCAATTCGACCTGCAGGCCGCGCAGGCGATAATACAGGTCGGCGCGGAAACCGCGGTCCGCGACCATGGCGTCGAGATCGCGATGCGTGGCGCTGATCAGGCGGATATCGACCGGGAGCGGTTTCAGCGCGCCGAGCGGCCAGACCTCGCGGTTTTCCAGCACCCGCAGCAGCCGGGTCTGCAAGGTCAGCGGCATGTCGCCGATCTCGTCGAGAAACAGCGTGCCGCCGTCGGCCTGCACGATCAGCCCCTTCGAGCCGTCGCGCCGCGCGCCGGTGAAGGCGCCGGGCTCGTAGCCGAACAGTTCGGCGTCAACAAGGCTTTCCGGCATCGCCGCGCAGTTCAGCGCGACATAGTGGCCGCCGGCGCGGCCGCTGGCGGCGTGAATGGCGCGCGCGAACATGTCCTTGCCGCTGCCGGTCTCGCCGAGCAGCAGCACCGGAATATCTTCGTCGGCCACCATCATCAGCCGCTTGACGCTGCGCTGCAGGACCGGATCGCCACCGGCCAGCCGCGTCAGCGCGGCATAGCGACGATCCGGCGTTTCCGCGCGCGCCGACGGCGCCGCGGCCTGTGACCTGGCGCGCAGCGGTCGCATGACGTGGCCGCGCCCGAGGCGTCGGCCGTCGCGGTCGCGCAACAGCTGCGGCGCGTCGCAGCGGCGCATAAAACCGTCGTCGAGCCGGATGAAATGCGACAGCGGCGTTCCTGCCTCGATCATCGCATCCGACACACCAAAAGCACGGCGTGCGACGCGGCAGGCGCCGAGCATCCGCTGGTCGTCGTCGAAGGCGATCATGGCGCTGCCGCCGGCATCGTTGCCGGGCAGTTTGGCGATCCAGCCGCGGTGGTAATGCGAGCGGAAAAGCGCTTCCTCGATCCGCCGCACGGCCTGTGCGGTGACGGCGAGCGCGATCTGATGCGCGGCGCGATCGAGATCGCCGCGGCACGAGGTGATGTTCACCGCGCCGGCGAGGCGCCCGGCATGGTCGAACAGCGGCGCCACCGCGCAGCTGAACATCGACCATTGCTCGCGAAAGTGTTCGTCGCGATGCACCAGGATCGGACGCTGCTCGGCGAGCGCGGTGCCGAGGCCGTTGGTGCCTTCGATGGCTTCGGCGAAGATCGAGCCGGTATAGACCTTCCACTGGCGCAGGATGGTGGCGGCTTCGCCGTCGGGCAGGCGGCTGAACAGGATGGCCGCATTGGTATCGGCGAGGTTGACGCAATAGCCGGTGCTGCGCAGGGCGCCATAAAGGTCTTCCAGCTCGGGCGTAGCGAGCTGGATCAATCCGTCGATCGGTTCGGCGTGACGTTTCAGTTCGGATTGCGTCAGCGTGCGCGGCGGTCCGCGTCGCGCCGGATCCAGCTTGTGATCGACAAGGCAGCGCCGCCAGGAATTGGCAATGCCCGGCTCGCCAACGACCGTCGCCTCATTATGGGCAACCGACAGCACGCGCTCGACGTGGTTCCGGGCCTCGAGGTTCGCCATCGGGATTTCGCTCCCTGGACTTTGGCGAAGTTTGTCATAGCGTTGACGGAAGTCAATCGCGCCGGCCGGGCCCGATCGGAGCTGAAAGGGCGAGGCAAGATGGCGGCGTTACCCAAGGACTCCCTGATTGGCCGCTTGCTGGCCGGCCCGATGCGGACGGGGCGGCTGGAATGGATCGGGTTGCGTCCGGCGCGGAGGGCGACGGTCCAGATCCGGAACTCGGCGACGTTGATTGCTGCTCGCGGGATCGATGGCGATCGCTACCGCACCGACCGCGACGGACCGCGCCAGGTCACGTTGATCGCGGCGGAGGATATGGCGGCGATCGCAGGGTTTCTCGGCCTGCGTGAGATCGCGCCCGAACTGTTGCGTCGCAACCTCGTCATCCGCGGGATCAATCTACTGGCGTTGAAGGACCGGCGGTTTCGCGTTGGGACAGCGCTGCTCGAAGGCTCCGGCGAATGCGCGCCGTGCAGCCTGATGGAAGAGGCGCTGGGGCCGGGCGGATATAACGCGATGCGCGGCCATGGCGGCATCACCGCGCGTGTCATCGAGGGTGGCGAGGTCGCCATCGGGGACGTGGTCGAACGGGTCGATGCGAGGACGGAGTAGTTCTCGCTGATTTCCGGCTGCCGTTCAATTCGCCTGTTCCTGACATGAGCAGCTGGCTGCTGGCACTGTTGATCGGGATATCCATTCCATTGTAGCTCAGGGTGAGGTGCCGTTTTCATGAAGCTTCTGGTGCTCGGATTTGGCTACACATCCCGTTACGTCGCCGAGCGCCTGCGGCCGGCGGGCGCGCATATCGCTGCGACAGTCCGAAGCCGGGCCAAGGCCGATGTGCTGATGCGGAGCGGCATTCGCGCCAGCGTGTTTTCTCCGGAGCAATGCGATCCCGCGATCGCGCAGGATATTGCCGAGGCCGAAGCCATCCTGGTTTCGATCCCGCCGGATGCGGCCGGCGATCCCGTGCTCATGGCGTTTGCCGACAGCATCGCCGCGGCGCCCGACTTGCGCTGGATCGGATATCTGTCGACCATCGGCGTCTATGGCGACCATGCCGGCGGCTGGGTCGACGAGACGACGCCGGCCGCGCCGTGCGAAGGCCGTTCGAAGGTGAGGGCTGACGTCGAGCAGGCATGGCTGGCATTCGGCGCGGCGCATGGGATCGCGGTGCAGATCTTCCGGCTGCCCGGCATCTATGGTCCGGGCCGCAACCAGTTGGCGCAGCTGGCGGCGGGAACCGCCCGGCGCATCGTCAAACCGGGCCAGGTCTTCAACCGCATCCATGTCGCCGATATTGCCGCGGTGATCGAGGCGTCGCTCCGCCAGCCGCGCGCCGGCGCGATCTACAATGTCGGCGACGACGAGCCGGCGCCGGCGTCGGACGTCGTCGCGTTCGCGGCTGATCTCTGCGGCGTGGCGCCGCCGCCGGAAATTCCGTTCGAGTCGGCCGAACTGTCGCCGATGGCGCGGAGTTTCTACGGCGAAAGCAAGCGCGTTCGCAGCGCGCTGATCCGCAGCGAACTCGGTGTCGAGCTGCGCTACCCGACCTATCGGGAAGGATTGACGGCGCTGCGGGCCGGCGGCGAGGGGCCGACGGGCTGATCCTCAATTATCCTCGCTCGCCTGACAGCGCTTTGCCGCGCTCCGCCAGCTTCACCATCACCTGGAGGGCCTGGTTGGTCGGCGTGGCAATGCCGAGCTCGGCGCCCTTGCGCACCACATAGCCGTTGAGGAAATCGATCTCGCTGGGCTTGCCGCGCGACAGATCCTGCGCGGTGGACGAGGTCTGGTTCGGCATCGCGGCGGGGATTCTGAATATCTGCGCCCCGAGATCCGGCGGAACCGTCACGCCGCAGGCGCGGGCGACCTCGGCGGCTTCCTTGACGGCGGCGGCGATCACTTCCCGGGCGCCCTCGACCTGCATCATGGGTCCGTAGGCGATGCCGGCCACGGCGGACAGCGCGTTGAAGGCGCAGTTGGTGATCAGCTTGGTCCACTGCACGGCCTCGATGTCGGCTGAAATCGTGGTGTGGATGCCGGCGGCCCGCAGCGCCTGCGCCAGCGCTTCGCTGGCGGGCGAAGCGCCGATCACGAGGTCGCCGCCGCCGTGATGCCGGACATGTCCCGGTGCGGCCATTTCGCTGCCGACATAGACCACCGCTGCGATGACGGGGTGGCCGGTGACGGCGCGCAGCCGCTGCGCATTGTCGACGCCGTTCTGCAGGCTGAGCAGCGCGGTTTCCGGCCGCAAATGGCCTGATAGCGCCCGGCCGGCCGCCTCGGTGTCGGCCGATTTCACGCATACCAGCACCAGGTCCGGCGCGGCGAGGGCGGTTGCGTCGGTCGCGGCGCGCGCGGGCAGGTGGCCCCTGAAATCCTGGATGTCCAGCAGCAGGCCATGGGCGTTGATGGCGTCGACGTGCGGCTGCCTGCCGATGAAGGTGACATCATGGCCGGCGCGCAGCAGCAGGCCGCCATAATAGCATCCGACCGCTCCGGCGCCGATGACCGCGACTTGCATGTTTGGTTCCCGTGTTCGAAGGATGGCGTTCGGGGTAGCTGATCCCCCGGCATGCTGCAATCCGGGGCCTGGCGTCCCAATTGCGCTCCGGATTTGAACCAGGCGCCGCCGAGTTCATTGGCAATGGCGCTACGGAAAACGACGACACGGGAGACACCAATCTTGCGCAGGCTCGAGAACCAGACTTTTCTGCTGCTGCTGGTGGCGGTCACGCTGGCGTTTGGCTGGGTTCTGGCGCCGTTCTACGGCGCCATTCTCTGGGCCATCGTCATCGCCGTCATTTTCGCGCCGCTGAACCTGAGACTGCAACGCAGGATGGGCGGGCGGCCGAACCTCGCCGCCGCGGCCACGGTGCTGATCGTGCTGGCGCTGGTGATCCTGCCGCTGGCGATGATCGCGGCCTCGCTGCTGCAGGAAGCCTCGGGTTTCTACGCCAAGATGCAGTCCGGGGAGTACAGCTTTGCTGGCTACGCCCAGCGGGTGTTCGACGCGCTGCCGGCCTGGGCGACCGGGCTGCTGGACCGCTTCAACCTGACGGATCTCGGCAAGGTGCGCGACAGCCTGGCGGCGGGGCTGCTGAAAGGCGGGCAGGCGGTGGCGCCGCAGGCGCTCAGCATCGGCATGAACACCTTCGACTTCGTGGTCGCGCTCGGCATCATGCTGTACCTGCTGTTTTTCCTGCTGCGTGACGGCAAGGCGCTGGCCGAGCGGATCAAGCAGGCGGTTCCGCTGCGCGCCGGCCAGAAGACCGCGCTGTTCGACCGTTTCGCCGACGTCATGCGCGCGACGGTGAAGGGCGGCATCCTGGTGGCGATCGCGCAGGGCGCGCTGGGCGGGCTGGCGTTCTGGTTCTTGGGGATACACCCCGCCCTGCTGTGGGCGGTGCTGATGGCCTTCCTGTCGCTGTTGCCGGCGATCGGGGCAGGCATCGTCTGGGTGCCCGTGGCGATCTACCTTCTGGCCACCGGCGCGGTGTGGCAGGGCGTCAGCCTGATCCTGTACGGGGTGCTGGTGATCGGCCTTGTCGACAATCTGCTGCGGCCGTTCCTGATCGGCAAGGACACCAAATTGCCGGACTATATCGTGCTGATTTCGACGCTGGGCGGCATCCAGGCGTTCGGCCTCACCGGCTTCGTCGTCGGGCCGCTGATCGCGGCGATGTTCATGGTGACGTGGGAAATCTTTTCCGCATCGCGGCAGACAGCGGACGGCTCGGAAGCGTAGGTCTCCCGATGGGTTGAGCCCTTCGCAAAACCATGGGTGCGATGCAGGCCGATGGGTTTCGCGGAGGGCTAAACCCATCTTACAGTCGCCGCACGGAGGAACGTCGCGATGCCGATTATCGATTCCCAGGTCCATGCCTATGAGGCGAACACGCCGGCGCGGCCCTGGGCCACCGTGCCGAACTGGCCCGACCACGTCACCGGCGACGAGATGGTGGCGGCGATGGACAAGGTCGGCGTCGACGGCGCCATCTTCATCTCGTCGTTTTCGATGTACCGCTACGACGGCAGCTATGCCGTGGACGTGGCGCGCGCGCATCCCGGCCGCCTCGCCATCGTCAAGCCGGTCGACCCCGACGACCCCGCGGTGGACGATGTCGTCGCCGACTGGAAGGCGACGCCGGGCACGGTCGGCATCCGCATCATGCTGACGAAGGAGGCCGGGCGCGCGCCTGACGACCCCGGCCTCGACCGCATCGCGCGTGCCGCGATCCGCCACGACTTTCCGGTCAACCTGCTGTGCTGGGACAATCTCGACGCCGGCATCGCGCTGATCGATCGCCATCCCGATACGCGCTTCATCCTCGACCATCTCGGCCTGCTGCAGCCGCGCACCCCGCCGGCGCCGCCGCAACCCTGGGCCGAATTGCCCAAGGTGCTCGACCTCGCCAAACGCGAGAACGTGGTGATCAAGGTCAGCGGCGCCTGCACGCTGTCGCAACAACCGTATCCTTTTCCTGACATCTGGGACCCGCTGGCGCGGGTGTTCGATTCCTGGGGCTTTGAGCGCTGCCTGTGGGGCACCGACTGGACCCGGGCGTTCGCGGTGGTCAATTACGAGCAGGCCGTCGAGCCGTTCCGCACGACCGCGCGCCTCAGCGACAGCGAGCGGGCGATGCTGATGGGCGGGGCGTGTGCCAGGGCGTATCGGTGGGAGCCGACGAGGGCCTGAGCGGCCCAAACCAAAATATCGAAAACGACCCCATGCAAAGATAGCGGCGGCGCAGGACGCAGCAGGGTAATCGGAGGATGGAGCGCCCAAATAACGGGCTTCGCCAATCCGCCGCACGGGCTTGCTCTTGACATATCAGCGCGCCGCCGTCGGAATGCCGCCCAGCGCACAAAGCGCGCGCCGCGGTGTCGCACCCGGCGCATCAAGAACAAAATGGGGAGGTCTCGAAATGTTTCGCCACATCAGAAATTTTGCGCTTGCCGCGCTCGCGGCGGCCAGCCTGCTTGGCCCCGGAGGCGCCCAGGCGGCGTTTCCGGAGCGGCCGATCACGCTGATCGTGCCGTGGGCCGCCGGCGGCGGCACCGACGCCGTGGCGCGCCAGATCGCGCAGATGCTGGAACGCGATTTCAAGCAGCCGGTCAACGTCGTCAACCGCACCGGCGGCTCCGGCGTGGTCGGCCACCAGGCGATCGCCACCGCGGCGCCCGACGGCTACACCTTCGGTCTCATCACGCTCGAGATCAATCTGATGCACTGGGTCGGGCTGACCGATCTCACCTATGAGAAGTTCACGCCGATCGCGCTGGTCAACCAGGACCCCGCCGCGATCCACGTCAAGGCGGACTCGCCCTACAAGAACGTCAAGGAGCTGTTCGCGCATATCAAGGCCAACCCGAACAAGGTGGTGGCCTCGGGCACCGGGCAGGGCGGCAGCTGGCATGTCGCGCTCGCCGGCCTGTTGCAGGCCGACGGCATTCCGCCGAACTCGATCCGCTGGGTGCCGTCGACGGGTGCCGCGACCGCGCTGACGGACCTCGCCGGCGGTGGCGTCGACTTCGTCGCGTGCTCGATGCCGGAAGCCGAGGCGCTGATCAAGGCGGGGCGCCTGCGCAGCCTGGTGTTCTTCTCGCCGAAGCGCGCGCCGAACTACCCTGATGTGCCGACCACCGACGAGGCCACGGGGCACCCATGGCACAAGGGCGTCTGGCGCGGTTTTGCCGCGCCCAAGGGCCTGCCACCGGAGATTGCCAAGCAATACGAGACCGCGATCAAGAAGATCTGGGACTCCCAGGAGTTCAAGGACTTCATGAACCGGCGCGGCTTCGACATGATCTATAAGGGCTCGGCCGACTACGCGGCGTTCATGAAGGCGGATAACGAGGACAACGGCAAGGCGCTGAAGTCGCTCGGGCTGGCGAAGTGAGGGGATGAGTAGGATGGGTTGAGCATCTTGCGAAACCCATCGATGCCATCACGAGGCATTGATGGGTATCGCTTCGCTCCACTCCTCCTACGGGAGCGTCACGCGGCCGGTGTCAGGGCGCGCGCACCTTGATGCCGCCGAGGGCGTTGGCGGCCTTGGCGAAATCCTGGTCGAAGCTGATGAAAGCCTCGCAGCCTTCCGCTTTGGCCAGATGCAGGCCATCGGCAAAGTCCACGCCCTGCCGCATCCAGGCCAGCGCCTTCGCCGCGGCGGTGGCATCTTCCAGGCTGACGCGCGGCAACCCGGCAAAATCGGCAAGTGCCCTGGCGCAGTGGGCCACGGAAAATCCATAGACGCTGCGCAGCACCCACTCGGTCTCCAGCAGGACCGTGGTGCAGACGAAGACGGCGTTGTTATCGATCAGCCTGCGCGCCCGGGCAGCCTGTGCGGGATCGTCCGCCACGAGATAGCGGATGATGAGATTAGTATCGATTGCGAGCATGCCGCCGCTTCGCCTCGGCGGCGATCCCCGCCTTCATGTCCGCGATCGACTTTGCTGGCCCCTTGGAGGGTAGGGAGCCGAATACGTCTTTGGGCCGGGTGGGCGCAAAAGCGGGCTTCGCCTTCAGCAGCAGGCCCTCGCTGGTATCCTCCACCGTCAGTTCCGTTCCGGCAGGCCAGCGCAGGCGTTCCCGGATCGCCTTGGGCAGGATCACCTGGCCCTTGGTCGACACAATGGTGGTCAGCGTCGGTTTGGTGGACATGGCGGCTTCATCCGGTAAGACGAAAGTAAGATATTTCGTCTGGGCACGGATGGCAAGGCTGTGGACGCCGGAACTTTATCTGTTGGCGGTGTCGCGGGCGGGCAGGGCGGATTGCAGTGTGCTCATCCGCCCTGCGCGCTCAATGGGCTACAGATCTGAACAAAGCTGCGCCGTCAGTGCAGGCCGCCGGTCACGTGCAGCGTTTCGCCGGTGACGTAGGAGGCGTCATCGGAGGCGAAGAAGGCCACCGCCGATGCGATCTCCTCGACCTTGCCGATCCGTCCCATCGGCGTCGCGGACTCGATCCATTGGCGCATGTCGCCTTCGTGAAGGCCTGCGGCAACCACGCCCTCGGTTTCGATCATGCCGGGGTTGACGCTGTTGACGCGGATTTTTCGCGGCGCCAGTTCCTTCGACAGCACCGAGGAGATGGTGTCCACCGCGGCCTTGGTGGCGGTGTAGACGGCGGCGTTGGGTGGCGCCAGCGTCGATACCCCGGAACTGATGTTGATGATGCTGCCGCCGGCCGCGTTGAAATGCCGCGCGGCTTCCTGCGTGACCTGCAGCAGGCCGAGCACGTTGAGGTCGAAATGCCGGTGGAAGTGCTCGGGCGTGATGCCGTCCAGCGCCGCGAAGTCGTAGACCCCGGCATTGTTGACGAGGATGTCGATCGGGCCGAACGCCTTGACGGTCTCGGCCACCAGCGCCTTCACGTCGTTGCCGTCGGTCAGGTTGCCCCTGACGGCAACGGCCTTGCCGCCTGCGGCCGATATCGCCGCCACCACGCGATCGGCCGCCTCCCGGCTGGCGCTGTAGTTGACGGCGACCGCCGCACCTTCCGCGGCCAGCCGCGCGGCGATGCCGGCGCCGATGCCCTTCGATGCCCCGGTCACCAGCGCCACCTTGCCTTCAAGTCGTTTCGTCATGGTCGTTTTCCTTTTCGCGGGGACATGCCCGTTGTTCCATAGTTCAGTAATAATGAACTATTGAACTTGTTCAAGGCCGCTGCTATATATTTGGGCATGGCGCAATTCGTTCACCCGCCGCGAGAGGACATCACATTGGCCGGAGTGCTGGGCGCGCTCGCGGACCCGATGCGGCTGCGCATCGTCAAGAACCTGATCGAGCGCAAGGACTGTGCGTCCTGCACCGAAGCCGCCCCTTGCCCCGAGATGGCCAAGTCGACCCTGTCGAACCATTTTCGCGTGCTGCGCGAAGCCGGCCTGATCCAGACCTCGAAAAAAGGCGTCGAGCATCGCAACGTCGTCCGCGAAGCGGACATCAATGCGCGGTTTCCAAAATTGCTGAAGACGGTGCTGGGCTTTGCGGAGCAGGCGGAGCCGTAGGATGGGTTGAGCCCTTTGCGAAACCCATTCGACGCCATCACCGGCCATTGATGGGTTTCGCAAGAGCTCAACCCATCCTACGGCATGCGTGCATTCCGAAGCCATCCAATCCGAACAGAGGTTGTAAATGAACATCCCGGTTTTTGACGGCCATAACGACGTCCTGCTGCGGCTCACCAAATCGAAGTCCGGCGACGCGGTGGCCGACTTCCTGGCCGGCGAGGAGGCCGGCCATATCGACCTGAAAAAGGCCAGGGCCGGATCCCTCGCGGGCGGCCTGTTCGCGATGTACTCGCCGTCGCCGGGCAATTTCGCGTCGCTGTCGCAACGGATGACGGGCGGACACTATGCGATACCGCTTCCGGCGCCGCTCCCGATCGAGGAGGCGCGAAAATCCGTCTCCGGCGAACTGGCGGTCCTGATGCGGATTATCAGGCGGTCGCAGGGCGCGGTGGCGCTGTGCACGACCACCGCCGAGGTCAAGGCCGCGATCGCCAGGGGAGCGCTGGCGGTGGTGCTGCATCTCGAAGGCGCCGAAGCGATCGATGGCGACCTGCATTTTCTGGACGTGCTGTACGCCGCGGGCCTGCGCTCGCTCGGACCGGTCTGGAGCCGCCACAACATCTTCGGGCATGGCGTCCCGTTCGCTTTTCCAGGCACGCCCGATACCGGCGACGGCCTGACGGCAGCGGGCGAAAGGCTGGTCGGCGCCTGCAACGAGATGAAGATTCTCGTCGACCTCTCGCACATCACCGAAAAGGGCTTCTGGGATGTCGCGCGGCTCTCCAAAGCGCCGCTGGTCGCGACGCATTCCAACGCGCATGCGTTGTGCCCCTCGCCAAGAAACCTGACCGACCGGCAGCTGGACGCGATCCGCGATTCCGGCGGAATGGTCGGCCTCAACTTCGCGACCTGCTTCCTTCGCCCCGACGGCAGCATGACGGCGGATACCGAGATCGAATTGATGGTCCGTCAACTCGACTATCTCATCGAAAAACTCGGCGAGGACCATGTCGGATTCGGATCGGATTTCGACGGCGCCACCGTGCCGGCGAAAATCGGCTCGGCGGCGGGGTTACCCGCACTGATCGAGACCTTGCGGCAAAGCGGATACTCCGAACCGCTGTTGAACAAGCTCGGTTCGGCCAACTGGCTCGATGTGCTGCAGCGAACGATCGGGTGAAACGGCGGCAGTCCGCATGGCCGGGCGGCAATTACTTGGAATTTGCCGTGCGAGGCATTGGGTTGAGGCGACGGCACGAGGATTTCGACGATGCTGATCGAGGCTCTGAAGCGGGATGAAGGCAGAATTGCCCGGACGGGAGCGGACGCGATCGCGGCGGCCCGCGCCGCGGGCGTGCCGGCCTACTATGTCGACCGATCGATCGGAGAAGGCATCATCAAGCTGATGCCGGACGGCACGATTCACCTGATCGATGCCGACAGGGAGGAGGACGTCATCCTTCGCACGATCATGCCGGGTCGATGATCGATACCTCCCTTAATGCGCTGCTCCATCAGCGTCATTGCGAGGAGCCCTTGCGACGAAGCAATCCATGCAGCAGCACCAAGAAAGGTGGATTGCTTCGCTTCGCTCGCAATGACGTTGTTGGTGTTTTTATTCAGATTTCAAGCAGCCAAGCTACACGCTCGGACCTTTAGCCGATCCATCTATCATACTCGGCATGCGAGCCGATCCAGAGCCAGACATAGCCGCCTGCCGTTTCAACGGCGAGGGCACGGTAGCGCAGCCCGACCCGAACCGACCAGTAACGTCCGACTTTCTTGAACTGCAGCGACGGATGGCGCGGATCGCGTTTCAGAAGCTCGAAATTCGCGTCGGCCAGCTCTCGAACGGGAAGCGGCAAAGCCTCGTAGGCGGCCCAGAATTTTGGTGAAGCGGAATGCCTCACAAGTCGCGTGTGCGCCCGGCGCGGTGCGCGGCGAGAGCTTCTTCGGCATGGGCATCAAGCTTGCCGGCGTTGATATCCCGCTCGATCGCGGCGTCGAATTTCCGCGCGTCGAAGGCCTCGTACCACGCGCGAAAGCGTTCCAGCTCGCGCGGGGCGAGCTGTTCGACGGCTTTCTCGACGTCTTCGGCGGTGGTCATGTCCGAGATATAGCATTCACGCCGCTGACAGAAAAGGGCAGGTTGTCGCGCTCCATGGTGAAAGAAGGCCCACAATGCCATTTCGTGTCTTGATCATCGGCGGCACGGGACAGCCCGTAGCCCGTAGGGCGGATCATGATCCGCCGTTACCCTCGTCGCAATGGCGGATTACGCCTTCGGCCCCAATCCGCCCTACGAGCTATGCAATTTGCTAAAGATACGGGGTGTGATCCGGGATTAGGCGGGCGGCCTTCGGGTGCCTTTTTAAGATCCGATTGGCCTGTGCCCTAACCGGACGTGGTAATTTTTCTTTAGGATATCGCAATACTCCAGAAAGAGACCTCACAGAAATATCAAACGGCACGCTAAAGAGCGGGGGCGAAGGTCCGTCGTCATCGTCCGATTTTAGCAACAAAAAAAGTAAACCGCTCTGGTAGCCTAAAGCATAGGCTGCATTCCAGTAATCGTGTTTCTTCAAGAACTTCTCAATGCTGTGCTCGTAGCCGTGCACGCGAGCATGAACGGCTGTCATTGAATGATATTCTCCAGTTCTCCTCATTCTCATAATCCGTTGAAGGGCATGAATTAAACCGTCTTGATAGCTCAAGATAAAGATGAGAAGAGGGTGCTGCGTTCGAATGAATGCATCAGCGGTTTTGTTGTGAACGACAGCTACATCGTCCAGCAGATCTGCGGAATAAGAAAACGCTTCATCCCGAGTGATCCCGCAACGTTCGGCTAATTGTTCTCTCGCCTTCTCAAGAAAATAAGAGCCGTCTGTTTCAATGGGAATCAGAGAAATAGGAGCCTTCGAAAGTTTCTCTTGATCTATTTTCGGAGACACAAAATGCGCTTGACGTAAGTTGCCACGCATCAATTTTGCGATGTTTCTGAGCAGTCGGAGGTAGTTTTCGTCAGAAAGGGAATAGCCTACGTAGATGATGGTCTTCCGCGCCACCAATGATTTTAGTTGCGCGCCCAATGGTCCATCGTTCAACCGCTTGAACGATTGGTTGTAATCGCTTGTTGTCGCAACAATTGATCCAAAGTTGGTGATAGAGCCATGGATCTTCATTACCCGCCTTTTGGCGGCGTCCCAAAAAGCCAAATCGCTGTCGTAAACGAAAGCATCAAACCTGCACTCGCGTTCAAAGAAATCGTCCCAGTTCGTTGTGATCACGTCCTTGATCATGTGAAGCGGGGAAATAGCGCGATGAAACCGAGTCATCGGACGGATAAAATCATCAAACGACAGAAAGTAATCGAAGCGATGCTTGATTTTTTCGAGAAGCTTGATGCGGCCGTCGGGTTGTGAGCAATACGCATCCATCAGTTTCGGGAAAGATAAATCTTCAGTGGACTTCAGATCTGCCCGTATTTCCTCATAGAAGGTAGTTTTACAGTGCGCCTTGTTCTCGGTGCTGATTCCCGCGCCGACGAAAAGAACGACCTCCCCATTCGCTATTTTATCAATTAGGTGTTCCGGAAAAGAAAATTCCTTGTCGGTGCTACAAAAAGCACAAACGCAGTCGTTAGGATGCGGCTCGGTCATAACTTGCCATGGTTGTCGACCTCAGAGGCCACAAGGTGTGGTCTCTGAGGGCTCGGCATTCACGAACACCCCGTCGTGCTCCCGCACGTATCGCACTTCATGCAGGTCCCATTCCGCACCAGCGTGAAATTCCCGCATTCGCCGCACATCTCGCCTTCGTAGCCTTTGGCGCGGGCTTCCTGGCGGCGTTCGGCCTTGGACGGCGCGGCCTGGGCGGCGGCGCCGGCCTTGCTCCATTGCAGGGCTTCCAGCTTTTCGGTCGGCGACAGGTCGTGCTGGGCTTCCTGCTTCAGCGCCACCGCGCCTTCGAGCGCGTCGGCGACGCGGGCGGTGGGGCCGTGGCCGGCCATGGTGGTGACGTTGCCGGAGCCGCGGGCTTCGGTCGCGGGTTCGAGGCTGGTGCGCATGACGACGAGGTTGTCGGTGCGCGAGCGGGTCAGGCCCTTCGAGAGGTACTTGTTGTTGGGCGCCTCCGGCGCCTTGCCTTCGTCGACGCCGCGGCCCATCGCGTCGAAATTGGTCTCGGAGGGGTCGACATGGGCGAGGTCGAAGCGGCCCATGTAGCTGACGGCGAGTTCGCGGAACACGTAGTCGAGGATCGAGGTCGCAAACTTTATGCTGTCATTGCCCTGCACCGGGCCGTTCGGCTCGAACCGGGTGAAGGTGAAGGCGTCGACATATTCCTCCAGCGGCACGCCGTATTGCAGGC
>JAZJYY010000121.1:0-10466 GCA_040390145.1 Pseudomonadota bacterium | reverse complement strand
AGCGTGACGTTGCTGGCCACGAACAGGCCGTGGGTATGATAGATCGGCAGCGCGTGGATCAGCACGTCCTGGTCGGTGAAGCGCCAGTAATCGACCAGCGAGAGCGAGTTCGAGGCCAGATTGTCGTGCGTCAGCATCGCGCCCTTGGAACGCCCGGTGGTGCCTGACGTGTAGAGGATGGCGGCGAGATCGTCGTCGGCGCGCGCGACGGTTTCGAACTCCGCCGTCACGGAGGCTGCGGCCTGCGTCAGGGATCCCTGGCCATCGGCGCCCAGCGTCTCGACTTTGGCGCCGACTTTTGCCGCGATCGGGCCGATGCCTTCGGCTTTCGAGGGGTCGCACACCACAAGCGACGGCTCGGCGTCGCCGATGAAGTATTCCAGTTCGTTCAGCGTATAGGCCGTGTTGAGCGGCAGATAGACCGCACCGGCGCGAACGGTCGCGAGATACAGCACCAGGCCCGCCACCGATTTTTCGGTTTGCGCTGCAACGCGGTCGCCCGGTTTGACGCCACGGGACACCAGCACATTCGCCATCTGTCCGGCGCGGGCCATGAGATCGCCATAGCTGATGTGCTGGCCGTCGGGCGTCTCGATCGCGCGGCGCGAGGGATCATCGAGGCCGTCGAACAGGCGGGAAAACAGGTTGGCGTTGGCGGAGGTGTTCATGCAACATTCCCTGAGGGGCGATGGCCGGTCAGTCTGAGCGCTGCATTAGCAAAAACGCCCTTCAAAAAGCAACGGAGACAGTTTGCATGTCAAATAACGGGAAACGCGTGGCCTGGGTGACCGGCGGCGGCAGCGGGATCGGCGAGTCCGGGGCGGAGTTTCTGGCGGCGGATGGCTGGATCGTGGTGGTTTCCGGCCGCCGAGCGCAGGAGCTCGACCGCGTCGTGGCGAACATCACCAAGAAGGGCGGCAAGGCCGAGGCCATCGTGCTCGACGTCAGCCGGAAAGACGACGTCACCAAGGCAGCGGATCAGATCCTCGCCAGGCACGGCCGCATCGATCTGCTGGTCAACAGCGCCGGCATCAATGTGCCGAAGCGCAGTTGGGCCGACATGGAACTGGAAGGCTGGGACAAGCTCGTCGAGGTCAATCTCAACGGCGTGCTGTATTGCATGCGCGCGGTATTGCCGGCGATGCGCAAGCAAAAGGATGGCTGCATCATCAACGTCGCGTCCTGGGCCGGCCGTCACGTCTCGAAAATGCCCGGGCCGGCCTACACCACGACCAAGCATGCGGTGCTGGCGCTGACCCATTCGTTCAACATGGATGAATGCGTCAATGGCCTGCGGGCCTGCTGTCTGTCGCCGGGCGAGGTGGCGACTCCGATTCTGAAGCTGCGTCCGGTGGTGCCGTCCGAAGCCGAGCAGGCCAAGATGCTGCAGCCGGAGGATTGCGGCCGCACCATTGCCTTCGTCGCCTCGATGCCGCCGCGGGTCTGCATCAACGAAATCCTGATCAGCCCGACGCACAATCGCGGATTCATCCAGACGCCGAGCAACAGGGATTAGCGACCTTCTTACCTCTCCCGCTTGCGGCGGGTGGGGGAATTCTCCCCACTTGCGCCGGTGCTTGCTGAAGCGCCCCCACCCCGGCCCTCCCCCGCAAGCGGGAGAGGGAGAAGTCGCGCCGCTGATCAAGCAAGGCTCGCGACAACCTGCCGCGGCATACTATATCTTGTGCGGGGATGCGTGATGACCGTCCAGCCATTCGTTGCATGGGGTCGTTTTCGAGATTTTGATCCTGTCTCGGGTCGTCTCGATGCCCCCCACGGATGACGTCGAAAATAGTTTCAGACATCACGATAAAGTATTCTCCGAAACCCGCCCAAACCCCTCCCGTAACTCGGCCAACGGCGACGCAGTCCGACCAACCGGGCAAGCGTCGTTGTTGCCCCTTCACGCCGGCGAAGCGCCGGTCACCTCAATCATCGGGAGACATTCCATGTCCAAGCGTATTGCACTTTTTTCCGCAGCCTTCTGCGCCCTCGCCCTGACCGCCGCCGTCGTCGCGCCTGCCAGCGCTGAAGACAAGAAGATGATGAAGAGCGAAATGTCCGGCGAGAAGACCGTCATGGTCGGTGGCGCCGCGATGTTCCCCTCGAAGAACATCGTCGAGAACGCCGTCAACTCCAAGGATCACACCACGCTGGTCGCCGCGGTGAAGGCCGCCGGCCTGGTCGACACGCTCTCCAGCAAGGGCCCGTTCACGGTGTTCGCGCCGACCAACGCTGCCTTCGGCAAGCTGCCGGCCGGCACTGTCGACACCCTGGTGAAGCCCGAGAGCAAGGCGACCCTGACCAAGATCCTGACCTATCACGTCGTCCCCGGCAAAATGGAAGCCGCCAGCCTGACCGACGGCAAGAAGCTCAAGACCGTCGAAGGCGAAGAGCTGACGGTCAAGCTCAAGGACGGCAAGGTCTGGATCGTCGATGCCAAGGGCGGCACCTCGATGGTGACCATCCCGAACGTCAACCAGTCGAACGGCGTGATCCATGTGGTCGACACCGTCCTGATGCCGGCCGCTTAATACCATTCGTATCCTGACCTAGTCCCCGGGATGCGGACGGGAGGCGAGCCGGGGCAACCCGGCTCGCTTTTTTGTGACCGCCATAGGCGCAACGCATCGATCTGATAGCGCCTTGGCAGTAACGGACCGCCTGTAACCGGCGTATAAGCCTGTATCGGCCTCCCTTCAGCACAGGAAAGCCAGGGGAATCAGCATGTCCAGCCTTGCCGTCAACGATCAGCCCGCCGCGGCCGCCACATCGACAAAGGTCATCCAGCCGGCCTGGGTCCGCATCGTCCACTGGATCAACGCGGTGGCGATGGTCCTGATGATCATGTCGGGATGGCAGATCTACAACGCCTCGCCGCTGTTCGATTTCTCGTTCTCGAAGTCGATCACGCTGGGCGGCTGGCTCGGCGGCGCGCTGCTCTGGCATTTCGCCGCGATGTGGCTGCTGATGGTCAACGGCCTGGTCTATCTCGCGCTGGGCCTCGCCACCGGCCGCTTCCGCAAGAAGCTGCTGCCGATCACGCCGGAGGGCGTGATTGCCGATACCAGGGCGGCATTGACCGGCAAACTCTCGCATGCCGACCTGACCAAATACAATTATGTGCAGAAGCTGCTGTATGCCGGCATCATCGTGGTCGGCATCCTCGTCGTGCTGTCGGGGCTGGCGATCTGGAAGCCGGTGCAGCTGCAATACCTGACGGCGCTGTTCGGCGGCTATGATGTCGCACGCTACGTCCATTTCTTCTGCATGGCGGCGATCGTCGCATTCCTGGTGGTGCATGTCGCGCTGGCGCTGCTGGTGCCGAAAAGCCTGCGCGCCATGATCATCGGGCGCTGAACCCAAAAATTCGAGGAGCAATATCATGGGCCGACTTCGCTCGCTTCTGATCCCCGGCGTCGACAAGCAATTGCTGGTCAGGGACGCCACGAGGGTGATGCCCGACCTCGCGCGGCGGCGTTTCATCGCCGGCGGCGCCAGCCTCGGCGCGCTGACGCTGCTGACCGGTTGCGACGTGACCGACAGTTTCTCGGCCGAGTCGATGCTGAAGCAGATTTCGAAATTCAATGACGGCGTGCAGGCTGCCATCTTCAATCCCAACGCACTGGCGCCGACCTTCCCGGAAAGCGCCATTACAAAGCCGTTCCCGTTCAACGCCTACTATGCGCTCGACGATGCCCCCGACGTCGACGGCAAGGCATGGAAGCTCGAGGTGCGCGGCCTCGTCGACAACAAGAAATCATGGACGCTGGAGGAGCTCTACAAGCTGCCCCAGGTGAAGCAGGTGACGCGCCATATCTGCGTCGAGGGCTGGAGTGCGATCGGCAGCTGGACCGGCACGCCGCTGCGCGATTTCCTCAAGCTGGTCGGCGCCGATACGCGGGCGAAATATTGCTGGTTCCAGTGCGCCGATTCGGAGGGTTACAATTCGCCGCTCGACATGGCCACCGCGCTGCATCCGCAGACCCAGATGACCTTCAAGTTCGGCGACGAGATTCTGCCGCGGGCTTACGGCTACCCGATGAAGATCCGGGTGCCGACCAAACTCGGCTTCAAGAATCCGAAATACGTGATCTCGATGGAAGTCACCAACGACTACAAGGGCGGCTTCTGGGAAGACCAGGGATATAATTCGTTCAGCGGGAGCTGAAGGGGCGAATAGCGAGTGGCGAATGGAAAGCAGGAGACCGCATCTTCCCTGTTCGCCACTCGCTATTCGCTACTCGCCCTCTTCAGTCTGCCCTGAAACGCCGACGCTACCGCGCCGAGCGCCAGCATCGCCGCCGAGACGTTGAGCGCATAGGACAGGCTGCCCATGGCGTCGGTGATGGCGCCGACCGCGATCGGCCCCAGCGTCTGGCCGATGCCGAAGGCGATGGTCAGGCCTGCGATCGCGGTCGGCCAAGCCGCCGGCGGATAGTTCAGCCGCACGAAGGCGGTGGTCGATCCCACCACGGCGAAGAATGCGACGCCGAATACCAGCGCCGATATCGCCAGCAGCAGCGGCGAATGCCCGAAGATCGGCAGCGCGGCGCCGATCGCGTTGACACCGAGGATGATGG
Organism: Pseudomonadota bacterium; assembly: GCA_040390145.1. Classification (GTDB taxonomy): domain Bacteria; phylum Pseudomonadota; class Alphaproteobacteria; order Rhizobiales; family Xanthobacteraceae; genus Bradyrhizobium. The sequence continues at coordinate 5,883 of JAZJYY010000121.1, read as the reverse complement.
TGGTCGAAAGCCCGCCGCGGTCGAGCGCCAGCACGCGGCGCCACACCCAGGGCGTGGCGAAGGCGCTGAGGCCGATCAGGCTCCAGAACGCGCTTTGCGCCGCGGCGCCGCCGCCGGCGTCGCGCACATAGGCGATCATGAAGGTCATGTAGGCGATGTAGCCGGCGCCGAACAGGAAGTAGCCGGCGAGATAGAGCAGCACCGGCCGGATCGCGAACGGGGCGGTCGCCGCATCGGCACCGCCGGCGGGGGTGCTGATCGGCGCCAGCAGCAGTGGAATGGTCATGGCGACCGCGAGCAAGGTCAGCGCCCACCACACGATCCACCACGATCCCGGCCCGAACGCCTGCAGCACGAACGGTGCGATCAGCCCGGACAACAGAATGCCGCTGCCGGGCCCGGCATAGAACAGGCTGAGCAGGAAGTTGGCGCGGTGGGGCCGCGATTGCGCGATCGTCGCCGCCAGGGCGCCACCGCCGACGAAGCCGACCGCGGCGGCAAAGCCGGCCAGCAGCCGGGCAAAGCTCAACACGGCAAAATTGCCCGAGATGGCGCACAGCGCCAGCGACACCACGCAGGCCAGCGTGCCCCAGCGCACCGAAGCGGCCAGCCCAAAGCGCCGGATCAGCCGCGACGCCAACAACGCACCGGCGAGATAGCCGGCGGCGTTGATGGTGTTCATGAAGCCCGCGGCCGAATACGACCAGGCCAGCGCGTCGCGCATGTCCGGCAGCACCAGCGCATAGGCGAAACGGCCGATGCCGAGACCGACCGTGGGCGCCAGCGACAAAATCAGGATCAGCCGCGCGGGATGCGCAGGGGCTGCGGGGCGGTCGGTGGCGTGCAAGGGGTTACTCCGGCTGGGCAGCATTCTGGCAGGCAACTCACCAGTTGCAAGGCGCGGGGACGGCAATGGTGACTTGCCAATCGCGCAATAGCGCCGATCTTTATCCGATCAGCACCAGGGCGACGCCCGCCACCGTCAGCGCGGTTCCGGCGACGATACGCGCCGTGATCAGCACCTGGCGCAGCAGGAGGGCGCTCAGCAGCACGGTCACCAGCGGATAGATCGCCACCAGCGGCGCCACCAGCGTAATCGGCCCATGGCGCACCGCGGCAAACAATGTCAGCGCGCTTATTCCATTGAGAATCCCTGTGACGGCAAACCACAGCCGGCCGGACCATGGCGCTGCGACCACAAAACTTCCCTGGCGGACGCGCTGCACGGTCAGCACCACCAGCGACGACATGAAGTAGCCGATCAGGCAGGCCCACAGCGGACTGGGCCAGACCTCGAGCCCGAGTTTTGCAATGGGCGGGATGACGCCGCGCAGCACCGCGCCGCCCAGCGGCAGCAGCAGCGCCCAGCTCCGCCAGCTGCCGAAATCGCGCGGGCGCGTCACGGTGATGATGACGGCACCGCCCACCGCGAGCACCAGGCCCGCGAGCTGCAGGCCGCGCAGCGGCTCGTGCAGCACCATGATCGCCAGCGCCACCGCGAACAGCGGCGAGAGATTGCCCAGCGTCGAGGTGACCACCGGCCCCAGCGCGCGGTTGGATGCAAAGGTCATCAGGGTCAGCAGCGCCGGAAACACCAGCCCGATGGCGGCGAAGATCGGCACCCCGCGCCAGACCACGGGCTCGCCGTATAGCAGCAGCGGCGACAGCAGCAGGAACAGCAGCGTGAAGGCGGGAACACTGATCGCGGCGCCCGAGATCGGCTCGACGTGGCGCAACCCGAATTGCGTCGTTACCACGCCGGCGCCGAGGCAGGCTGCGGACGCAAAGGCAAACAGGATGGCTAAGGTCATGGGGTCCGTGCTGGCGGTCCGTCTTGTGGGGCGGGCTTGCTCGCGAGGGGATTGTCGCCGAGGCGGGCCGCCTTGCCAATCCGCCCCCGGCGCATTAGCACTCCCCACCGTCATTCCGGGGCGCGCATCAGCGCGAACCCGGAATCCATCCAACGTCTGGATTCCGGATCGCCTCGCTGCGCTCGGCGTCCGGAATGACGAGCAAGGATCCGACCATGGCGACCCATAAACTGCTGCTTCTCCCCGGCGACGGCATCGGCCCCGAAGTGATGGCGGAGGTGAAGCGCCTGATCGACTGGCTCAATGCGCAGGGCATCGCGCATTTCGAAACCGAGCAGGGGCTGGTCGGCGGCTCGGCCTATGACGCCAGCCAGCAAAGCATCACCGACGCCACCATGGCGCTGGCGATGGCCGCCGATGCCGTGATCTTCGGCGCGGTCGGCGGTCCGAAATGGGACAGCGTGCCCTATGAGGCGCGCCCGGAAGCCGGACTGTTGCGGCTGCGCAAGGACCTCGCGCTGTTCGCCAATCTGCGTCCAGCGGTGTGCTATCCGGCGCTGGCGGAAGCCTCCAGCCTGAAGCGCGAGGTGGTCGAGGGCCTCGACATCATGATCGTGCGCGAGCTCACCGGCGGGGTCTATTTCGGCGAGCCGAAAATCATCACCGATCTCGGCAACGGCCAGAAGCGCGCCATCGATACCCAGGTCTACGACACCTACGAAATCGAGCGCATCGCCCGCGTCGCATTCGATCTCGCGCGCAAGCGCCGCAACAAGCTGACCTCGATGGAAAAGCGCAACGTCATGAAGTCGGGCGTGCTCTGGAACGAAGTGGTCACCCAGGTGCATGCGCGCGAATACAAGGACGTGGAGCTCGAGCACCAGCTCGCGGACTCCGGCGGCATGAACCTGGTCAAATGGCCGAAGCAGTTCGACGTCATCGTCACCGACAATCTGTTCGGCGACATGCTCTCGGATATCGCGGCGATGCTGACCGGCTCGCTCGGCATGCTGCCCTCGGCCTCGCTCGGCGAGATCGACGTCAAGACCAAAAAGCGCCGCTCGCTGTTCGAGCCGGTGCACGGCTCGGCGCCTGACATCGCCGGCACCGGCGCCGCCAATCCAATCGCGATGATCGCCTCATTCGGCATGGCGCTGCGCTATTCGTTCGACATGGGCGAACTGGCCGACAAGCTCGATGCCGCCATCGCGGCGGTGCTGGCAAAGGGCCTGCGCACCGCCGACATCAAGTCGGAGGGCACCACGGCGGTGAATACGACGCAGATGGGCGAAGCGATCCTGAAAGAACTGCAGACGCTGCACGCGTAAGGGCAGTGAATCCGTAGGGTGGGCAAAGGCGCATGCTTCGCGCCGTGCCCACCATCTTAAACTTGAAGCGCGCGTTCGACGTTGAGAATGGTGGGCACGGCGCAAGTGCGCCTTCGCCCACGCTACGATTTCGCGCTCAATACAGCGGGAAGCGCTGCGGATAGCCGCCCATGTCCGACGGCGGATTCAGCGGCTGACGGTCGATCGGGCGGTTCAGGTTTTCGCGGGCGAACGAGGGATAGCCTAGCGCCGGCGGGAAGGCGTAATCCTGGAACTTGCGGTCGCCGGGCAGCACTTCGGTGCCGGCGTCGAGCCAGGAGCGCGTGGTGACGTAGACGCGCGTGCGCGGGCCCTGCTGGTAGGAACGGTTCGGACCCTGCTTGCCGTAATAGGGCCGGCCGTCGCGGTCGTATCTGGTCTGGGCGTCAGCCGAAGTGACGCCAAAGCTGATCGCAACAACGGCGGCGGCGGCAAGCATCGCCGCAAATTTGGTCGCGGCAGGGAATTTCAGGGTCATCAGGTCCTCACGGGCGGCCGGACCGCCATATCGATTTGGCAGCCACCTTAGCTGCACCGGGTATATCCTCGCTAGGTCAATTGGGCCACACCGCATCACAATAATGCCGGAGCCGATTAAAAAGTTTCATAAAAACCAACGCCTTGGCGGAAATGCCGGCTTACAGCGCGCCGCGAAGGCGCGGGTTCTGCGCTGTGGTCACCCAATCGGCCGAACCGGCGGACGCGGGGGCGGCGCAGTTGCCTCGCCGGAGCTCGGCGCGGGCGAACATTTCAGCCAGTTTCGGGTCACTTCCGGCCGTCAGCAGCATCAGCCGGTCCAGCCCGCAGGAGATGGCGGCGCGCCGTGCCGGCAACGCCCCGCTCTGGCACGACCAGCCGGAGATCTGCAGTTGTGGCTCGTCGAAGCGCTTCACGAAGCCGAGACAGGAGCGCGCATCATTGCCGCCGGCGACGCGGAGCAGCGTGACATGACCGAATTTGCTGTCGATCACACCCGCGGCCTCCAGATCGGATCGGACCCCGGAGCTTGTTTGGGCCATTCGGGCGGCGAGGTCGGTCGTGAGGGAAGCTGGTTGGCCTAATTCTGCCCCAAAACGATAGATTTCGAGCTCCGCGACCGGCCAAACGCCGGGCGGCCCCCAGCGGAAAATATCCTTACGGCCGCCCTCTGGATGCCGAAGTGCCTCATAAGACACTGCTTTTTCTGACGAATCGAACTGGCCGACGGCAAAAGCCGGCTGCGAGCGCGAGGCCATGCTCCAGCTTGCCTCCGCGACCGGCCCGGCGTCGGCCATTTCGGGCAATCGGTCCCACACATGGACGCCGAGGATGGCAAGCAGCGCCAGCGTCCCCACATAGGCCAGCATACGCGCCAGCATGCCGCAGCATTCATCGGCAAAGCTGGCCAGCGCCGGATGTATCCTGATCGGGTAATATGAGTTGGCAACGAACGCCAAAAACGATTGCATCAAACGCCCGGGCAAGCCGAGCCTTCGAAGGGGTCTCGGGTCTACATTTGTCTTGAGGGCGTTTCTCGCATAGAAGCGCTGCCTCTTCCCTTTCCGCACTTCGCGGAGGCTGAGCATTTTTCGTCGGAGAGTGAACGATGGGTTACAAAGTCGCGCTGGTCGGAGCGACCGGCAATGTCGGGCGGGAAATGCTCAACATTCTGGACGAACGCAAATTCCCCGCTGACGAGGTGGTGGCGCTGGCCTCGCGCCGCAGCATGGGCGTCGAGGTGTCCTATGGCGACCGCACGTTGAAGTGCAAGGCACTCGAACATTTCGATTTCTCCGACGTCGATATCTGCCTGATGTCGGCGGGCGGCGCGGTGTCGAAGGAATGGTCGCCGAAGATCGGCGCCGCCGGCGCCGTCGTGATCGACAATTCCTCGGCGTGGCGGATGGATCCGGACGTGCCGCTGATCGTTCCCGAGGTTAATGCGGACGCAGTCGCGGGCTTCACCAAAAAGAACATCATCGCCAACCCGAACTGCTCGACCGCGCAGCTCGTGGTGGCGTTGAAGCCGCTGCACGATCACGCCGTGATCAAGCGCGTCGTGGTCTCGACCTATCAATCGGTGTCGGGCGCCGGCAAGGACGCCATGGACGAGCTGTTTTCACAGACCAAGGCCGTCTACACCAACAGCGAACTGGTCAACAAGAAATTCCCCAAGCGTATCGCCTTCAACGTGATCCCCGAGATCGACGTGTTCATGGAGGACGGCTACACCAAGGAAGAGTGGAAGATGATGATGGAGACCAAGAAGATTCTTGATCCCAAAATCAAGCTGACCGCGACCTGCGTGCGGGTGCCGGTGTTCGTCGGCCATTCCGAGGCCGTCACCATTGAGTTCGAGAATCCGATCTCGGCCGACGAGGCCCGCGATATCCTGCGCAACGCGCCGGGCTGCCTCGTGATCGACAAGCACGAACCCGGCGGCTACGTCACGCCCTATGAAGCCGCCGGCGAGGACGCCACCTATATCAGCCGCATCCGCACCGATCCCACGGTGGAGAACGGTCTGGTGCTGTGGTGCGTGTCGGACAATCTGCGCAAGGGCGCGGCGCTGAATGCGGTCCAGATCGCCGAATGCCTGATCAACCGCAAGCTGATCACCGCGAAGAAAAAGGCGGCGTAAGCGCCGTTACAGAGACGCGTTGCGCGGGCGCTTTCTTCCTTCTCCCCTTGTGGGAGAAGGTGGCGCGAAGCGCCGGATGAGGGGT
>JAZJYY010000120.1:0-7231 GCA_040390145.1 Pseudomonadota bacterium | reverse complement strand
CGGCGCCGAAGGAGCAACCGCCCCGGAAACTCTCAGGCAAACGGACCGCGTGACTTGCTAGCATCTGGAAAGAGACGCCGCCGGGCCAGTCCCGGAATGCGTCCGCCGACGGGATAATACTCTCAGGCACAGCGACAGATGGGGCTTCGACAGGTTTTCGAGGAATTCTCCTCGGGAACCACGAGGGCCCCATGATGCTTGCGCGCGAAACCGAACCCGCATTGAAAATCACCCCGTTGCACGCGCTGCATAGCGCCAGCGGCGGCAAAATGGTGCCGTTCGCCGGCTACGACATGCCGGTACAATTTTCCACCGGCGTACTCAGGGAACACCTGCAGACCCGCGAGTCGGCCGGGCTGTTCGACGTCTCGCATATGGGACAGCTTGAACTGCGGGCGAAATCCGGCCGGGTCGAGGATGCCGCGCTGGCGCTGGAACGGCTGGTGCCGCAGGACATTCTGGCGGTGGCGCCGGGCCGGCAGCGTTATGCCCAGTTCACCAATGACGCCGGCGGTATCCTAGACGACCTGATGGTGGCGAATTTCGGCAGCCATCTGTTCCTGGTGGTCAACGCCGCCTGCAAGGCCGAGGACGAGGCGCATCTGCGCGCGCATCTCCAGGACAGCTGCATCATCGAACCGCTGCCCGACCGCGCGCTGATCGCGCTGCAGGGACCGAAGGCCGAATCAGTACTGGCCCGGCTTTGCCCCGAAATAGTGGCGATGCGGTTCATGGATACGGGGCCGCGCCGCATCGACGGCGTCGACTGTTTCGTCTCGCGCTCGGGCTACACCGGCGAGGACGGCTTTGAGATTTCGGTTCCGGCCGGACAGGCGGAGGCCTTCGCGAAAACGCTGCTGGCGAATGGCGACGTGCTGCCGATCGGGCTCGGCGCGCGCGACAGCCTGCGGCTCGAGGCGGGCCTTTGTCTGTACGGCCACGACATCGATACGACGACGACGCCGGTCGAGGGCGCGCTGGAATGGTCGATCCAGAAGAGCCGGCGCCATGGCGGCGCCCGCGCCGGCGGTTTTCCGGGTGCCGATAAAATCCTCGATCAGCTTGAAAAAGGTGCAGCCCGCCGTCGGGTCGGATTGAGGCCGGAAGGCCGGGCGCCGGTGCGCGAAGGCGCGCCGCTGTTCGCGGACGAGGCTTCATCCGAGCCAATCGGCAAGGTCACCTCGGGCGGTTTCGGTCCCAGCCTCAACGCGCCGGTCGCGATGGGCTATCTGCCGGTTGCGCTCGCCGCCGCTGATACCCTGGTGTTCGCCGAATTGCGTGGGCAGCGGCTGCCGCTGCGGGTCGCCGCCACGCCCTTCGTTCCCAATACTTACAAGCGCTGAACCTCAAAACGCTGAAGGATCCGTCATGACGACGCTCTACACCACCGACCACGAATGGCTCCGCATCGAGGGCGACGTCGCCACCATCGGCGTCACCGACTACGCGCAGTCGCAGCTCGGCGACGTCGTGTTCGTCGAACTGCCGAAGGTCGGCCGCAGCCTGAAGAAGGCCGAAGCCGCCGCCGTGGTCGAATCGGTCAAGGCGGCCTCCGACGTCTACGCGCCGATTACGGGCGAAGTGCTCGAGGTCAACGACGCGCTCGCCGCCGAACCCGCGCTGGTCAATTCCGACGCCGCCGGCAAGGCGTGGTTTTTCAAGCTGAAGATCGCCGACACGAGCGAACTCGGCGGCCTGATGGACGAGGCCGCCTACGCCAAGCACACCGCGTGAATGAATGAAGCACGCTGCCACCACACCCACAGCTGTCATCGCCCGGCTTGACCGGGCGACCCAGTACGCCGCGCCCTCTCGGCGTGACCGCCGGCTTCCCGGCGTACTGGGTACCCCGCCTTCGCGGGGTATGACGAGGGGTGCGGATGTGACGACGTTGGAAAATCTCGACGAGGAACGATCCCATGAATGCGCCGCTTAAACCCACCGACGAGCCCGCCGCCACCTTCGTGCGCCGCCACATCGGCCCCTCGCCCCGCGACGTCAGCGCCATGCTGGAAACCGTGGGCGCGAAAAGCCTCGGCGCGCTGATGGCCGAAACCCTGCCATCCTCGATCCGGCAGAAGGCCCCGCTCGATCTCGGCGGCGCTTTAAGCGAAACCGAGGCGCTGGCGCATATGCGCGAGCTGGCGGCGCAGAACCAGGTGTTCACCTCGCTGATCGGCCAAGGCTATTCCGGCACCATCCTGCCGGCGGTGATCCAGCGCAACATTCTGGAAAACCCGGCCTGGTACACGGCCTATACGCCGTATCAGCCGGAGATCAGCCAGGGCCGGCTGGAAGCCCTGTTCAATTTCCAGACCATGATCTGCGACCTCACCGGGCTCGATGTCGCCAACGCCTCGCTGCTCGACGAGGCTACTGCGGCGGCGGAAGCGATGGCGCTGGCCGAGCGTGCCGCGCATGGCAAGGCAAAAGCGTTCTTTGTCGATTCCGAGGTGCATCCGCAGACGCTGGCGGTGCTGCGCACCCGCGCCGAACCGCTGGGCTGGACCCTGATATCGGGCGATCCGCTGGTCGATCTCGACAAGGCCGAGGTATTCGGCGCGCTGCTGCAATATCCGGGCACTTCGGGCGCGGTGCGCGATTTGCGGCCGGCGATATCGGCACTTCGCGCCAAAGGCGCGCTGGCGGTGGTCGCCGCCGATCTGCTGGCGCTGACGCTACTGGCTTCGCCGGGCGAACTCGGCGCCGATATCGCGATCGGTTCGGCGCAGCGTTTTGGCGTGCCGATGGGCTATGGCGGACCGCATGCCGCCTATATGGCGGTGCGCGACGCGCTCAAGCGCTCCTTGCCCGGGCGCATTGTCGGGCTGTCGATCGATTCGCGGAAACAGCCGGCCTACCGGCTGGCGCTGCAGACCCGCGAGCAGCATATCCGCCGCGAAAAGGCCACCTCCAACATCTGCACCGCGCAGGTGCTGCTGGCGGTGATCGCCTCGATGTACGCGGTCTATCACGGCCCGGAGGGGCTGACCCACATCGCGCGCACGGTGCATCGCCGGACCGCGGTGCTGGCGGCCGGGCTGCGCCAGCTCGGCTTCGCGCCGCAATCTCAAGCGTTCTTCGACACCGTGACGGTCGATGCCGGCGCTAAGCAGAGCGAGATCGGCGCCCGCGCCCTGGCCGAAAAGATCAATTTTCGCATCGGCCAGGGAACCCTCGGAATCGCCTTGGACGAGACCACAACCGAAAAAGAGGTCGAGGCGGTGTGGCGGGCGTTCGGCGGCAAGCTCGCCTATGCGGAGGTTGCGGCCGGCGCGCGCGAGGCGCTGCCATCGGAGCTGAAGCGGTCAACCGGCTTCCTCAGCCATCCCGTGTTCAACACCCATCGCTCCGAGACCGAGCTTTTGCGCTACATGCGCAAGCTTTCGGACCGCGATCTGGCCCTCGACCGCGCCATGATCCCGCTCGGCTCCTGCACCATGAAGCTCAACGCCACCTCGGAGATGATCCCGCTGACCTGGCCGGAGTTCGGCGCGCTGCACCCGTTCGCGCCGGCCGACCAGGCCAAGGGCTATCACGCGCTGTTCGAGCGGCTGGAAAAGTGGCTGTGCGACATCACCGGCTATGATGCGATCTCGCTGCAGCCGAATTCCGGTGCCCAGGGCGAATATGCCGGTCTGTTGGCGATCCGGGGTTTTCATGCCGCCCGCGGCGAGCCGCACCGCAAGGTGTGCCTGATCCCCTCCTCCGCCCACGGCACCAATCCGGCCTCCGCCAGCATGGTCGGGATGGAGGTCGTGGTGGTGGCCTGCGATGCCAGGGGCGATGTCGACGTCGCGGATCTCCGCGCCAAGGCGGAAAAGCATTCGAAAGACCTCGCCGCGATCATGATCACCTACCCCTCCACCCACGGGGTGTTCGAGGAGCATATTCGCGACATCTGCGAGATCGTGCATGACCATGGCGGCCAGGTCTATCTCGACGGCGCCAACCTCAATGCCCAGGTCGGGTTGTCCAGGCCCGGCGATTACGGCGCCGATGTCAGCCACCTCAACCTGCACAAGACCTTCTGCATTCCGCATGGCGGCGGCGGCCCCGGCATGGGTCCGATCGGCGTCAAGGCGCACCTGGCCCCGTTCCTTCCCGGCCACCCGGTTTCCCCGGGCGGGAAGCCGGATGCGGTGGGACCGGTGTCGGCGGCGGCCTATGGCTCGGCCTCGATTCTGACCATCTCCTACATCTACATTCTGATGATGGGGGGCGAAGGCCTCACCCGGGCGACCGAGGTCGCGATCCTGAACGCCAACTACATCGCCACCCGGCTCGATCCGCATTTCCCGGTGCTGTACCGCAACGCCAAGGGGCGCGTTGCCCATGAATGCATCGTCGATCCCAGGCCGCTGAAGACGTCCAGCGGGGTCACCGTCGATGACATCGCCAAGCGGCTGATCGACTACGGCTTCCATGCCCCGACCATGAGTTTTCCGGTGCCGGGCACGCTGATGATCGAGCCGACCGAGTCGGAATCGAAGGCCGAGATCGACCGCTTCTGCGACGCCATGATCGCGATCCGGCGGGAGATCGCCGAGATCGAATCCGGCCGCTGGAAGATAGAAGCCTCGCCGCTGCGCCACGCCCCGCACACGGTGCACGACATCGCCGACGACAACTGGCAGCGCGCCTATTCCCGCGCCGACGGCTGCTTCCCGGCCGGCACCTCGCGATCGGACAAATACTGGTCGCCGGTCGGCCGGGTCGACAATGTCTATGGCGACCGCAACCTGGTGTGTTCGTGCCCGCCGATGGCGGATTACGCGGAGGCGGCGGAGTGACGCGTTGTTAAGGGGATTGAGCGATGGTGCCTGGAGATGCGGATGTGCAACGCACATCCTGATGTCCTGCGATCTCGGGTCCCGGCGAAGTTCACGCACTTAAAGTGCCACTTCACATCAGCGCATCAAAATTCTCCGCTTTCGACTCCAAGTGCTTTTAGCTTCTGAGGATTTCGAATCAACCGCACGCACGAAACGCTGTCGGCAAGCGCACCTCTAAACGCAAAACGGGCACGGGACGTCGGCAACTCAACGTCTTCAGCGCCCGTTGATGTCGAAGCTTAGGTTAAGCGACCAAGGCGCTATCGATCATGCCCCAATTGTATGAGGCCCGATCAAAACCGGGTTCCAGCGCCACAGATTGTCGTTGGTCAGGTGCGTGCCGCCCCACCAGCGATCGATCGGGTTGTGCCGGCTGAAATCCTCCTTGTGGGCGACAATGGCCTTGCCGAATTCGGTCAGCGACAACCGGCTTCGCAGCATCGGTGCGTGCCTCGCCCCCAGATTGCCCCATTCGATCGTGCGCAGTTCCTCGTCGAGACCTGCGATCGCCGGGCGCGGACCGAACGCCAGCCCTTCAAGCAAATAGCCCATCTGCCACTCGTCGAAGACGCGCGTCCGGCGAACCTGGCGGAAGTGGAAGAGTGGATTCACATTCGCCCATCCGCTCGCGATCATCTCCAGTAGCCGCATTTCTGTGGCTCCCAGGCCGGTCGAGACCGATGGAAGCTCTTCGAGCAGATCGCGCACAACCAGCTTGAGCAACGGCAAAGCGCTCAAGTCCTGGTGAAACAGTTCAAAGCAAGCTTCCGGCGTTGTCGACCGATAGGCCTGCCAGGCGGCACTCGCCGTCGCCAGATCCTTTTCGATGACACTGATGAGGGCCGGCCGCCACTTGCTGAACCCATTTGGAGGAAGCCCTACCATCTCCAGGTCGACAACGCGCATCTTCAACCTGGCAACGGCTTCAGGATGGCAACTGAAGTAATCGAGCAGCCAGACCAGCTTCAGTTGCGCGGCCGGACTCATGTCGAACCACAATTCGACGGTTTCCTACTGCTGGCAAAATTCTGCCAGGCTGAGATCCCGATGCTCCCTGTTTTCGCTCTGATTCCAGTAACCACCCCAGTCCGACCAGTGTTTGCCTTGCTGCTGGTCTGTCCGAGGACCCAGATAGCGCCCGAGTTGGTCGGGCGAGGGCTGCGGTCCCCAGATGAAGCGGAAAAAATCCGGATTGATCACCATATCGGCGAGACCATCCTTCATGAATTCCGGCATCATCCAGCCGGTCAGGATCAGGGGCTTCATTCCTCTCTCCGGCAAACACAAAACAAAACGGGCGCCAAAAACGTCGGCAACTCAACGTTCTCGGCGCCCGCTATGTCGAAACCCGGATCATCCGACCCGGGATCGATAAAACCTCACTCCTCCGGCGGCTCCTCGCCTTCGGCGTCGCGCTCGGGGCTGCCGGCCAGAATCTGTTCGGCGATCAGGCCGGAGTTCTGGCGGATCGACGCCTCGATCTTCGCGGTCATGTCGGGGTTGGCCTTGAGAAAAGCCTTGGAGTTTTCGCGGCCCTGGCCGAGCCGCTGGCTGTCATAGGAGAACCAGGCGCCGGACTTTTCCACGATGCCGGCCTTGACGCCGAGGTCGAGGATCTCGCCCATCTTGGAGACGCCCTCGCCGTACATGATGTCGAACTCGACCTGCTTGAACGGCGGCGCCAGCTTGTTCTTCACCACCTTGACGCGGGTCTGGTTGCCGACCACCTCGTCGCGCTCCTTGATCGCGCCGATGCGGCGGATGTCGAGGCGGACCGAAGCGTAGAATTTCAGCGCGTTGCCGCCGGTGGTGGTTTCCGGCGAACCGTACATCACGCCGATCTTCATCCGGATCTGGTTGATGAAGATCACCATGGTGTTGGATTTGTTGATCGAGGCGGTGAGCTTGCGCAGCGCCTGGCTCATCAAACGGGCCTGCAGGCCGGGCAGCGCGTCGCCCATCTCGCCCTCGAGCTCGGCGCGCGGCACCAGGGCCGCCACCGAATCGATCACCAGCACGTCGACCGCGCCGGAGCGCACCAGGGTGTCGCAGATTTCCAGCGCCTGCTCGCCTGTGTCGGGCTGCGAGATCAGCAGTTCGTCGATGTTGACGCCGAGTTTTCTGGCATAGACCGGGTCGAGCGCGTGTTCGGCGTCGATGAAGGCGCAGATGCCGCCCTTCTTCTGGCCCTCGGCCACCGTGTGCAGCGCCAGCGTGGTCTTGCCCGAGGATTCCGGTCCGTAGATTTCCACCACGCGGCCGCGCGGCAGGCCGCCGACGCCGAGCGCGATATCCAGCCCGAGCGAGCCCGACGAAATGGTCTCGATGTCCATCGAGCGGTCGTTCTTGCCCAGCTTCATCACCGAGCCCTTGCCGAACTGGCGCTCGATCTGGGA
>JAZJYY010000119.1:0-71019 GCA_040390145.1 Pseudomonadota bacterium | reverse complement strand
CCCACCCCGTCTCGCATTTCGCTGCGCTCAACGCGAGGCGACCCTCCCCTCCAGGGGAGGGTGAAGATCGGAGCAAGCCTCAATCGTAAACGAACGTCGCTTCGTCCAGATCGATCGCCGGGAATTGATCCTTCTCGGCCCAATAGTCCTGGCTGTGCTGCCATTCGGGCGTGTCGCCGCGCTTGGGCAGCAGATGCATGTCGCGCATCAGGTAGCCCGGATTGAAATTCTCCGGATCGATCCAGGCATGCAGCGGCATGTTGCCTTCCTGCGGGCGCAGCGCGGTCACGACTTTCCGGGCGCCCTTTGCCTTCATGTGGCCGAGCAGGCGGCAGACGAAGTCGGCGACCAGATCGGTGCGCAGCGTCCAGCTGGCGCGGAAATAGCCGAACACCCAGGCCATGTTCGGAATGCCGGTGAACATCATACCGCGATAGGTGACGGTATCGGCGAAATCGAGCGGCTTGCCGTCGATCTCGAAGGCGATATCGCCGAGCACATTGAGGTTGAAGCCGGTCGCGGTGATGATGATGTCGGCTTTCAGCGTCTCGCCGGACTTCAGGAGAATGCCATCCGTGGTGAAGCGGTCGATCTCGTCGGTGACGACCGAGGCCTTGCCGCTCTTGACCGCCTCGAACAGGTCGGCGTCGGGCACGAAGGCGATCCGCTGCCGCCACGGCCGGTAGCTCGGGGTGAAATGCTTCTCGACGATCTCCTCGTTGCCGGGACCGAGTGCGGCGCGAATGCCGCCGAGCAATTCCTGCTTCACCTTCTCCGGCTCGGTGAACGAGCGGCGGGTGAACAGATCCTGCTCGAACAGGATTTTCCGCCGCACGATCTCGTGGATCCATTCCTCCTTGACCTGCAGCCGCCGCAGTTCCTCGGCGAGTTCGATGGCGTTGCGGCCGGTGCGGAAATAGGTCGGCGAGCGCTGCAGCATGGTGACATGCTCGCACCGGTTGGCGATGTTCGGGATCAGCGTCGCCGCGGTCGCGCCCGAGCCGATCACCACGACCTTCTTGCCGGTGAGGTCGAGATCCTCCGGCCAGCGCTGCGGGTGGACGATGCGGCCCTTGAAGTCGGCCATCCCCTGCCATTCCGGCGTGTAGCCCTCGGAATGGCGATAATAACCCTGGCACATCCAGAGGAAGTTCGCCGTGAAGGTGCGGATTTCGCCGCTGTCCCTGGCGACGGATTCGACGGTCCACAGATTGGTCTCGCTCGACCATTTCGCCGAATTGATCCGATGGCGGTAGCGGATGTGCCGTGCGAGATCGTTCTCGTCGATCACCTCGCCCATATAGGCGCGGATTTCATCGGCGGTCGCGATCGGCGGCCCGACCCACGGCTTGAAGCTGTAACCGAAAGTGTGCAGATCGCTGTCGGAGCGGATGCCGGGATATTTATGGGTCCACCAGGTCCCGCCGAAGGTCTCCTGCTCTTCCAGCACGACGAAACTGGTGTCCGGCAGCTGCTTGGTCAGGTGCCAGGCGCTGCCGACACCGGAAATGCCGGCACCGACGATCAGGACATCGAAATGCTCGACCGCCTGCGCGGCAGCCATCGAGCGGAGGGGCGCGGTGATGTTCATGCGTTTAAATCTTTGTTTGAACCGATGAGCCGTGGCCTGGAAATTTTCTAGCCGCCAATCATCCAACAAACAAGGCGGTGACGTCCTTGAGCTGCGTCAAACTCACAACGCAGAACCCCATTGCCGCGCGGTCTGCAGGATCCAGTCGCGGTACAGCGTCAGCGGCGTGACGCCGGTCATGCCGCCGCAGCCGGCGCTGCCGTTCGGCCCGGTCGACCAGCTGACGACGCCGACGATAACAGGGCCACCTGGCTTGTCCTCAAATGCCGGGCCGCCGGAATCCCCGGTGCAGGCGCCGAGCCCGTCGCGCGTTCCCTGCCCCACGGGATCGACCAGGCGAATCTGTAGCGTGCCGGGCCTGCCGGTCGCGATGAGGCCGGCCACCCGAATGGTGCCGCCGCTCTTGCCGTCGCCGCGGACGGTGACGCCGATGCCGGCGATGGTGAAGCGGCCGCCGGCCAGGATTGGAATCTGCGGCGCGCCGACGACCGACGCGGTCTTGCCCTTGAGCGGGACGTCGAGCCGCAGCAGCGCGACATCGGCAGTGGCGCGGTGCGACGCCATCGCCTGCATGTTGAAGCCGGGATGGATCGCGACGCTGCTCACGTCCTGCAATTGCGGCTGCCGGTCCGCGCCATATTCGACGATCTTGTAGGTTGCTCCGGGCTGCACGCAATGCGCCGCCGTCAACACCAGCTTTGGCGCGATCAATGCGCCGGTACAGAAATTGCCGCGCGAGCCGACGATGGTGACAATGGAGCGGCCGACACCGTCGGCCGACGGCGCGCCGCCGCCGACGATCGCATAAGCGGGCGCCGCGAGCAGCAGCGCCAGGCCCGAGAGCATCGGGAGCAGAATTCTCATCGTGCACAAATAGCCCGTACCCCGTCCTTCGCCAAGCCACGATCGAGGCTGGCCCTTGCCCGAACGCCGTGTTAGCGGTTTTTCAAACGACGTTGCACAGGCGGGAACGATGATCGAGGCGGTAATCTGGGATTTTGGCGGCGTGCTCACCACCTCGCCGTTCGAGGCGTTTGCGCGGTTCGAGACCGAGCGCGGGCTGCCCGCCGACATCATCCGGCGCACCAACGCCGCCAATCATCTTGAAAACGCCTGGGCGAAATTCGAGCGCGCCGAAGTCGACATCGAGGCCTTCGACCAGCTGTTCGCGGCGGAATCGCTGGCGCTGGGCGCGGAGGTTCGCGGCCGCGAGGTATTGCCGCTGCTGTCCGGCGATCTGCGCCCCGAAATGGTCGAAGCGCTGACGCGGGTGAAGGCCCGGTTCAAGACCGGCTGCATCACCAACAATCTGCCCGCCAACGCGATCGGCAGCCACAGCGGCCGCTCGCTCTACGTCGCGGAAGTGATGGCGCTGTTCGATCATATCATCGAGTCCGCGAAGATCGGCCTGCGCAAGCCCGATCCCCGCATCTACCGGTTGATGACGGAAAAGCTCGGCGTCGATCCCGCGCGATGCGTCTATCTCGACGATCTCGGCGTCAACCTGAAGCCGGCGCGCGACATGGGCATGACCACGATCAAGGTCGTCAATGCGCCGCAGGCCATCGCCGAACTGGAAGCCGCGACCGGACTGTCGTTGCGATAGGAGCAGCTAACGAACTCAGAAGAACAGAACGTCGTCGGCATCGGCCGCGACCGCCAGTGCGGCAGGCCGGCATTTCATTCCGAACCGGGCGCACAGCGCGCGATGAACGTCGCGCTCCAGCTCCATGGTATACTGGGCATAAAGTTCATCGAATAGCGCTTCGACATCGCCCATCTCTCCCGGCGAGAGCGTAACGCCATGGAGGTCCATCTTTTCGAGCCGGTCGGCGGTTCCCGACAAGGTCGCAAACCTGGCGCCCAGATCGGACACCGCGTTCCTGGCGCGCACCATGAGCGATTCAAATTGCACGCTCTCGCGGGCCAGATGATCCATCTGAAGCACGAGCCGGCCGTTGCCGCCCTCGATCTCCTCCACCGCCGCGGCGATCGAGTGCTCGAGCTCGGCCGCATTCAGGGTCTCTTCCGACGATCTCAGGTCCTTGAGCCGGTCGGAGGCCTGGCCGATCTCCGTCAGAGCCGGCTCCAGCAGCTTTGCCGTACCCGAAATGCGATCGGCGGTCTGCTTGAGCTCGTTGGCGATGACAACGAAGGCGCGGCCCTTGACTCCGAGATGGCTGGCCTTGAGGCCGGCGTTCATCCCGATCAGCGTGATGTCGACCACCGTATCGTTGAGCGAAGCGATCGCTGCGCGAAATCTTTCAAGCAGACCTTCCAGCGTCGAGATCGATGCATCGACCGAAACCTTGGCCTTTCCGCACGCCGAGATCAGCACCGAGGCTTCGGCGAGCCGTTGCTTCATGACGGCCATGAAGGACGCCATGTCGTTGTTCTTGCCGCCGTACAGCGAGCGTCCATGCGCGACCATCTCGACCGCATCCGCCGACAGACGTACCAGCGTGCCGCTGATCTTGCCGACGTCGGCGTCGAACTCGGATACGGTGTTCTTCAGTTGCGCGCCCTGCAACAGGCAGATCAGGGAATTGGTGCTGGCCGCGGACGCTCCGGCCGCGGGAGTGATCTTGCGCAGACTGCTGCAGGCATGTTCGAGCCTTTGGCGAGTGCTATCGCCGGCCTGCAGCGAAATGATGGCGATGCCGACCGCTTCACCTATCTTCAGCGTGCTCGTCTTGCCCATCCTGGCAATTTCCGCGCCTTGCGCCTGCAGATGCTTGATCTCCGAGAACGTCGATATCAGTTCGGCGCTGACGGAGAGAAGCTTGTCCCGGTACCGCTTTTCGAAGTCGGCCTGTTCGCCCAGGGACGCGGCAATCGCCGCGCCAAGCTGGGACTGCTCCTTCGAGCAGACCACGATCGAGGCCTCCACGGCCGTCGCGAGGTCGGACGCTTCCCTGGTAAAACTCAGAAAATCGTCGCGATTGCCTTCAAGCGAGGCAGCTTCGATCCTCGAACTCCGTGCGATCACCGTGATCAGGTGTATCTGCTGGATCAATTGCCTGAGCAGCACGGAAGCCTGCGCCGTACTGGTGCCGATGGCCCCGAGCAAGGCCGTCTCGACCGGCAAACTCTCGGCGAGTCGGCGCAGCCTTGTGGCGATGTTCTGCAACGCGATCGACGCGCCCTCGATTCCGGAGCCCGAAAGTTCACTGGAGAGCGAATCGAGGCCGGAATTCAGTTCCGCGAAAATGGTGTGGGCGGTTCCCAGATGCCCGCCCACTTCCGCGAAGACATGCTCGAGCTGATCGCCCACATCCTTGATGGCTGCGGTGGCCTGTCGCGCCGTGTCCGGGAGATCGGGGATCATGATGCGGGTCAGGCCACCGTCGCCGTGTGCCGCACGTCCTGCCAGAGCAGAATTTCCTTCGGAATCTGGGTGAGCGAAACTACCTTCTCGACGGCGCCGCAGGCGATCGCCTCTTTCGGCATGCCGAACACGACGCAGCTTTCCTCGTCCTGGGCGCGCGTGGCGGCGCCGAGCTTGCGCATTTCGAGCAGGCCCTTGGCGCCATCGTCACCCATTCCGGTCATGATAATTCCGAGCGCATTGGATCCGGCATACTGGGCCGCGGAGCGGAACAGCACATCGGCCGACGGACGGTGCCGCGACACGGGTGGGCCGTCCTTGATTGCGATATGATAGCGCTTGCCGGTGCGCTGCAGCAGCATGTGACGGCCGCCGGGAGCGATATAGGCCGTTCCGGGAACGACGACGTCGCCATCCTCGGCTTCCTTCACCTCGATCTCGCAGAGACCGTTCAGACGCTTGGCGAAGGCCGCGGTGAAGCCGCCCGGCATGTGCTGCACGATCAGAATGCCGGGCGTCCGCCGCGGCAGGACCTCCAGCACGTCGCGAAGCGCTTCGGTACCGCCGGTGGAAACGCCGATGCAGACGATGCGATCGGTGACCGGACTGGCGCGGCCCACGATCGGCGCGGGCATGATGGCGTCCGCCGTCAGCTTGGCTTCGATCACGGTACGGGCGGTTCTTCCGCCGACGCGGACCCGCGCACGCGCAGCGGACTTTACCGCGTCCCGCAGCCGCATCGAGGATTCCTGCAGCGCCTGGCGCGTATCGACGCGGGGCTTCGGCAGGATGTCGACGGCGCCCGCCTCGAACGCCTCGAACATGATGTCGGAGCCCTCTTCGGTCAACGTCGAACAGATGATCACCGGAATCGGCCGCTGCGCCATGATCTTGCGCAGGAAGGTGATGCCGTCCATCCGCGGCATTTCGATGTCGAGAACGATGACGTCCGGAATCTCTTCCTGCAGCCTGCGCGCAGCTGCAAACGGATCCGCCGCGGTACCCATCACCTCGATCTCCGGATCTTCGTTGAGGATTGACGAGAGAATCTGACGAACCGAGGCGGAATCGTCGACGATGAGAACGCGAATGATCCGTCCCTGCATGGCCTTGCTCCCGTCCGCTAGACTTTGAAAATCGTGGGTTGAATCTGCTGCAGAACCACCGTCTCGTTGTGGATCATCGATTCCGAATGGCCGACGATGAAGTACCCTCCGGGCCGCAAATGCGAGCAGAGCCGCTCGACGACTTCCCGTTGCGTGGCCTTGTCGAAATAGATCAGGACGTTGCGACAGAAGATGATATCGACGTCGCGGTCGACCGGATACGCTTCGTCCATCAGGTTCATTCGCATGAAGTTGGTCGATCGCCGCAATCTCGGCACCACCCGCACCTCTTCGCGGCGAGGATCCTTGGACGAAAGGAAATAGCGCCTCACCATGTCCGGCGGCACCGGAGCGATCATTTCCAGCGTGTAGATGCCGGTTTCCGCAAGATGCAGAACGCTGGTCGAGATGTCGGTTCCGAGGATGCTGAACTGGAAGTTCGCGCCGTTGGCGCTCATGTCGTCGAGCACCATGGCGGCGGTATAGGCTTCCATGCCGGTCGAGCAGGCCGCGCTCCATACCTTCAGCGGCCGGGAACCTCGACCCTTGCGACGAAGAAGCTCCGGCACGGCGACGTTCTTCATGAACTCAAAATGGGTCGGCTCGCGGAAGAAATCCGTCTTGTTGGTCGTCACGCAATCGATCAGGTGGATCAATTCGGTTTCGAAATGCTTTTCGTCGAACAGGTGCTCGACATACTCGTTGATGTCGGAGTAGTTGAGGTTGCGCACGCGTTTCTGCAGCCGGCCCTCGATCATCAGGCGCTTGGCGGCGGGCAACTTGATCCCGACCTGCTCATCGACCAGTTCGGCGATCAGCCGGAAATGGCGTTCGCTCAGATGCGGGATCGGTTCTAGCATTGGAGCAGCCATGGATCAGGCCGCCACGGCGTGAGCAGGCGTGGCGCTCTCCACTTCGGAGCTGGACGCCATCAATCGCGTGAGATCGAAAATCATGACGAACCCGTCGCCCTTCCGGCCGATCCCGGCCAGATAATCCGACTTCCAGCGTCCTCCGACCGAGGGGGGCGGCTCGATCTGGCTTTCATCGATCCCGGCCACCTCGAATACGCAATCCGCCACGAAGCCAACGCCGATCACGCGGTCCTCGACCGGGACATCGAGGATGATGATCCGGGTGGCTTCGGTGGCGGGGACGCTGGGCAGGTCGAGTTTGATCCTCAGGTCGACGATCGGGAAGCTCGTGCCACGCACATCGATCATTCCGAGCAGGAAGTTCGGGGCGTGCGGCACCTTCGAGATCGGTCGCATGTCGAGGATCTCCCGGACATTGCGGATGCCGATGCCAAACGTTTCACCGTCCAGGCCGAGCGTCAGGTATTGAGCTATTTCGGACATCGTTACTCCGTACGGTTAGGCGCTCTGGTCATGAGTCGGTCGCGCCGGCTGGCGCGACCGAACTGCCGTTCAGTGGCGAAAATCTGCGTCGCGCTCATCGGCGCCGTCGTTCATTTCGAGAGCAAAGCCGCCCGAACCGCCGGCGACCTTGAGGGCGCGGGCCGGCTTGCCGGCGGCCGGTCGCTTGGCGCTTCGGCCGGCAGCCGACATGCTGGCCGCCTTGGATTTGAGCTGGGCGACTGCCTTGTCGATGGTACGGCCGGAAGTTTGCGCACCGTTCTGCGATTCCTCGATCCGGAAGAACGCGATCGTCGACTGCAGCTGCTCGGCCTGCGAGGCCAGCTCTTCCGCGGTCGAAGAGACCTGCTCGGAGGCGCTGGAGTTCTGCTGGCCGACCTTGTCGAGCTGCTGGATCGCCTGATTGATCTGGGAAGAGCCGACGTCCTGCTCGCGGCAGGCCGCGGTAATTTCCTCGACCAGCTGCGCGGTCTTCTTGATGTCCGGCACCAGCCGGCTCAGCATGGCACCGGCTTCCTGCGCGGCCTTGACGGTGTCGGCCGAGAGCGCGCCGATTTCGGCGGCGGCGGTCTGGCTGCGTTCGGCGAGCTTGCGGACTTCGGAAGCGACCACCGCAAAGCCCTTGCCGTGTTCGCCGGCGCGGGCGGCTTCGACCGCGGCATTGAGCGCCAGCAGATCGGTCTGCCGGGCGATTTCCTGCACGATGGTGATCTTGCCGGCGATGGTCTGCATCGCTTCGACCGCGCGGGCAACCGCGGCACCGCTGGCCTCGGCATCCTGCGCCGACTGATGCGCGATCTTCTCGGTCTGGCCGGCGTTTTCGGCGTTCTGCTTGACGTTGGCCGCCATCTCTTCCATCGAGGCGGAAGCTTCCTCGGAAGCTGAAGCCTGTTCGGTTGCGCCCTGCGAGAGCTGCTCGGCGCTGGCCGACAATTCCTGGCTGCCCGCCGACATGTTCTGTGAGGCGGTCAGCGTGTCGGTGACGACGGCGCGGAGGCGAGTCACGGTGTTGTTGAGAGCAGTCACGAGGTCACCGACCTCGTCATTGCTGGTGACCTTGACATTCTGGGTCAGGTCGCCGGCCGCGACGGCATCGGCGAGACCGACCGCGCGGCTGAGACCACGGCTGATGTTGACCGCAATCCAGGTCGCCGAAGCAATCGCGATCAGCAACGACATGGCAAGGACACCGATCAGCAGCATCTTTGCGGACGCGGCTTCCTCGGTCCCCGCGGCGGCGATCTCATTCATCCGCTTGTTGATGAATGTGATGTAGTCGCCAAACGCGCCGAGTGTTTCGTTGAAGGCCTTGCGACCTTCGCCGCTCGTGATCTCCAGCGCCTTGATGTTGCCGCCCTCACGAGCGGCCGACAATATCTTCTCGGTGACCGCCGCCAGTCGTTCCAACTGCGAGCTGGCACTGCTGCCGGAGACGTTCAGGACGCCCAGCTCGGAAACCGCGTGGGCGAGGTCGGACTTGAGGGCGCCGAGCTGCGCGGTCGCGGCCTTCGATGCCGTCTCCAGTTCGTCCATCGTCGAGGCGACGAATGTCGTTATCGTCAGGCGCGCCAGCCGGGCCGCCTCGAACTTCGCGGTCTGCAACGACAGCAATGCGCGCTGACTCTCGATGGAGCCCGCATTCTTGTTGAGTTCGGCAGATGCCGCATCCAGTGCCGAGTTGAATTCGCGCAAGATCGGCAGTCCACTCGCGGTCCACAACGCCGCGGCATGGTGGTTCGAGTTCAGCAGAGCAAATTTTCCGGACTGTTGCTGCAGCTCGTTGTAGCGCTTAAGCTTGACGGCGGCCTGCTCGATCAGGCGTTTCCCGCCCTCGCTCGCAATCGCGTAGAGATCATCCTTCAACTTCAACGCCCTGTCCTGGCGTTCGATCATGCGGCGATTGTTGTCGGCTGTGTCGGCGTCAGATGTAGAAACGATCATCCGCATCTCGGCGCGTTGCTGAAACTGAATCTCGTTCAGAAGCTCCGCCGCCTTTTGAATGCGCATACCCTGCTGCACAATGGTCTGCTGCGACGCATCCAGCGAGGTCAATTTGAGGTAGGCCACAGCGCCTACGATCAGCGACAGAACCATGACCGCGCCGAATGCGCTGGCGAGTTTTGCTTTGACGGTGAATCTCATGTTCGGCCTCTGGGTTCCGGCTCAGGCCGGTTGGGGATGCATAGATCGGAAGTGTCAGAACACGCATATCGGGCTTACGCGCCGCGCCTGGATCATCGGGTCGCGCGGGTGCTCGCAACTGCGAGCAAGACTATTCCGCGCGATTCTCAATTCTTCTTAATTTTCGGCTCCGCAAGAATACGTGGTCGGGCGTCCGGATCGGGCGAAAGGGCCTGGCCCCGCCACATGGCTGGCCAGGCTCCTCGTTTCATCGGTGAAAATCAGCGTCCCGTTCGTCGGCGCCGTCGTTCATCTCGAGCGCAAACCCGCCCGATCCGCCTGCTGCCTTGAGCGACCGCGCCGGCTTGAGGACGGCAGGCTTCTTGCCGACGCGCTGCGACATGCTGGTGGCCTTGGACCGGAGTTGGGCGACGGCCTTGTCGATCACGACCGAGGGAGAGCCGGCGACGTGCGAGGGCTCGTCGATGCGGAAGAAGGCGATGGTCGACTGCAACTGCTCGGCCTGCGACGCCAACTCTTCCGCGGTCGACGAGACCTGCTCGGAGGCACTCGAGTTCTGCTGACCGACCTTGTCGAGCTGCTGGATCGCCTGGTTGATCTGGGAGGATCCGACGTCCTGCTCGCGGCAGGCGGCGGTGATCTCCTCGACCAGCTGCGCGGTCTTCTTGATGTCGGGCACCAGCCGCGACAGCATGGCGCCGGCTTCCTGCGCGGCCTTGACGGTGTCCGCCGACAGCGCGCCGATTTCGGCGGCCGCAGTCTGGCTGCGCTCGGCGAGTTTTCGCACTTCGGAGGCCACGACCGCAAAGCCCTTGCCGTGCTCGCCGGCGCGGGCGGCTTCGACGGCCGCATTCAGCGCCAACAAATCGGTCTGGCGGGCGATCTCCTGCACGATGGTGATCTTGCCGGCGATGGTCTGCATCGCCTCGACGGCGCGGCTGACGGCACTACCGCTGGCTTCCGCATCCTGCGCCGACTGATGCGCGATCTTTTCGGTCTGGGCGGCGTTTTCCGCGTTCTGTTTGACGTTAGCGGCCATCTCTTCCATTGAAGCGGAGGCTTCCTCGGAGGCCGATGCCTGCTCGGTCGCGCCCTGCGAGAGCTGCTCGGCACTCGCAGAAAGTTCCTGGCTGCCCGCCGACATGTTCTGCGATGCCAACAAGGTATCGCTGACCACGGCGCGGAGCTTGCTGACCATGCGTTCCAGCGCCAATCCCAGCGTATCCTTGTCCGACAGCGGCTTGGCGTCGACCGTGAGGTCGCCTCCGGCGATGGAATCGGCGATCTTCGCGGTCGCGTTCAGGTTCACCGTCATGTCATTCAGCGCCTTGACGAGGTCGGAGATCTCGTCGTTGCTCGAAACCTCGATCTTCTGGCTGAGATCGCCGACGGCGACGGCATTGGCCAGACCGACGGCGCGGCCGAGACCGCGGCTGATATTGATTGCGATCCACAGTGCCGAGGCAACCGCGATCAGCAGCGACGCAATGATCAGGCCGATCATCAGCTGCTTTGCGAACGCGGCTTCTTCCGACCCGGATGCCACGAGTTCGGTCATGCGCGCATTGGAGAATTTGATGTATTCTTCGAAGGCGGCCAGCGTATCGTTGAATGCCTTGCGACCCTCGCCGTTGACGATCGCAATCGCCTTGAGGCTGCCGCCTTCACGCACGACGGTCAGAGCCTTGTCCGAAGCTTTTGCAAGCCGCTCATGGGCGACATTGATATTGTTGACGGGCAAACCGAGCGATACCAGCTGCGCTGCCGTCGGCCCGATGCTGCTCTTGAGATTTTCGAGCTGCATCGAGGCAGTCTTGTGTCCGGCTTCGAGCTCTTCGATCGTCGAAGCGGTCAATGTGGCGGTCACCGTACGCGAGAGCCGTGCGGCCTCCAGCTTCGTCGTCTGCATCGCAAGCAGGGCGCGCGTATTCTCGATAGATGCCGGCGCCTTGCTGATCTCGGAAAATGCCCCGTCGACCGCGGCGTTTAACTCCTTCAGAGCGGAATCGCCCTCCGAATTCCAGATCTCGGCGGCACGGTTGTTCGAATTCAGGATCGCGAACTTGCCGGCCTGCTCGAACAATTCATTCATCCGCTGCAGTTTGGCCGCACCCTGCTCAATCAGCCGCTTGCCCTGTTCGGATGCCATTGCGAACATCTCGTCCTTGTGCTTCTGACCGATGTCGCGGCGTTCCAGCATCGCCTTGTAGTTGGAGGCGGTCTCCTTGTCGGAAGTGGCCAGGATCATGCGGGTTTGCGCGCGAAGCTGTCCCTGAATGTCGTCCATCACGACAGCCGACCGCTTCATGCGCTCCGCCTGCACCGCCAGGTTTTGCTGCGATACATCCAGTGCCGTCAGCTTGGTGTAGGCGATGCCGCCGATGGCGATGGAGAGGATAATGACAAGACCGAACGCGCTGGCCAGCTTCGCTTTGACGGTAAATCGCACTTGTTGCCCCTTGGATCCGACTCCGGATCGGTTCAGCTCTGGATACGTTCCTGGTCCGGAACGGTGAGAACTCTTCACTCAACGCCACGAATTGCAGCCTGCTTGCGAGGCCGCAGCTTCCGGTCAGCGACGAAAATCCGCGTCGCGCTCGTCTTCTCCATCGGTCATCTCGAGCGCAAAGCCGCCGGATCCGCCCGGGGCCTTGAGGGCGCGCGTCGACCTTGCGATCACCACCTTTTTGGCCGTACCGCGGCTGGACATCTGGCCGGCCTTCGATCTCAACTGGGACACCGCCTTGTCGATCGCGACCAACGGACGGGCTGCGCCGTGCGCCGGCTCATCAATTCGGAAGAAGGCGATGGTCGACTGCAACTGCTCGGCCTGCGAGGCCAGCTCTTCCGCCGTCGAGGACACCTGCTCGGAGGCACTTGAGTTCTGCTGGCCGACCTTGTCGAGTTGCTGGATCGCCTGGTTGATCTGGGTGGAACCGACGTCCTGCTCGCGGCAGGCGGCGGTGATCTCTTCAACCAGTTGCGCGGTCTTTTTGATGTCGGGCACCAGCCGGGTCAGCATGGCGCCGGCCTCCTGTGCCGCCTTGACGGTGTCGGCCGAGAGCGCGCCGATTTCGGCGGCCGCAGTCTGGCTGCGCTCGGCGAGTTTTCGCACTTCGGAGGCCACCACGGCAAAGCCCTTGCCGTGTTCGCCGGCCCTTGCCGCTTCGACCGCGGCATTGAGTGCCAGCAGATCGGTCTGGCGGGCAATCTCCTGCACGATGGTGATCTTGCCGGCGATGGTCTGCATCGCCTCGACGGCTCGGCTAACAGCCGCCCCGCTGGCCTCGGCGTCCTTCGCCGACTGATGCGCGATCTTTTCGGTCTGGCCGGCGTTCTCGGCGTTCTGCTTGACGTTGGCTGCCATCTCTTCCATCGAGGCGGAAGCTTCCTCCGAAGCGGAAGCCTGCTCGGTGGCGCCCTGCGACAGCTGCTCGGCGCTCGCCGACAATTCCTGGCTGCCCGCCGACATATTCTGCGAGGCCGTCAGGGTGTCGGTGACGACGGCACGGAGCTTCGTGACCATCCGCTCCAGCGCCAGCCCCAAAGTATCCCTGTCCGACAGCGGCTTGGCGTCGATGGTGAGGTCGCCGTTGGCGATCGAATCGGCCACTCTCGCCGTGCCGTTCAGATTGGCCACCATTCTGGTCATCGCCAGTCCCAACGTGTCCTTGTCCGACAACGGCTTGATATCGACGCTGAGATCGCCATTGGCGACGGTATCGGCGATGCTCGCCGTCGCGTTCAGGTTGACGGTCATGCTATTGAGCGATTTCACCAGGTCGCCGATTTCGTCATTGCTGGAGATTTCGATCTTCTTGCTCAAATCGCCGAGCGCCACAGCATCGGCGAGTTCGACGGCGCGGCCTAGACCGCGGCTGATATTGATGGCGATCCAGCTCGCGGCTGCAATGCCGATGACTGTCGAAGCGATGGTCAGGATGATGAGCAGGATTTCCGCACGAACCCCGTCCGCCTTGGCCTGTGCGGCCTGCGCGGCCATCGCCTGCTTGGCGTAGGTCACATAGTCGCTTGCGGCCTCTATCGCCTCGGCCACCGCCTTGCGGCCCTCGTTCATTGAACGTTCGGTGGCCTTCGCCTTGTCTTGCCTTGCGATTCTGAGTGTCTCGTCCTGGACCGCAGTCATATTGCTGTAGACCGTCGCGAAGCGGTCGATCAGCTTCCTGCCGGCTTCGGTCGTGACATGAATCTCTTCCTTGGTCTTTGACATGGCCGCCCGGACTTTTCCGATTTCGGCGACGAATCGCCCAGTGTCGGCGTCTGCGGTCGAGAGCAGGAGATTCTTTTCCGCGCTGACCTGGAACATGATTCCCTTCTCGAGCTCGGTGGCCTTTTCCATCCGGTCAGCTCTTGACACCAGGCTCTCGGCTGTCGCGATCATTTCGCTCAGCTTCAGATATCCAACTCCACCCGCCGTCATGGACAGCAGAATGATAGCGCCGAACGCACTTGCCAGCTTCGCCTTGACGGTAAATCGCATTGCTTGCCCCTGGGTCCCGGCCCGTAACTGGAATATCAGCTGAGAATCCGTTCCATGTTCGGAACGATGACGAACTCTTCACGCCACTTGGTGATGAAGCGAATGAACTCCGGATTCCAGTGCATGCCGACCCGCGGCGTTGCCTGGATGTCGGCCGGCAGAATTTCGGTGACTTCGTAGACCTTGTCGGCGAGCACGCCGACCAGCACCGGATCGCCGTCGATTTCGATCTCGAGCACGACGGTGCGGGTGTCCGGCGTATTTTCCGTCATCGGCATGCCGAAGCGCACGCGCAGATCGGCCAGCGGAATCACGTTGCCCCTGACATTGATCACCGACGGCAGAAAAGGCCGGGCGCCGGCGACCCGCGTCGCCGGGACGGGATCGATGATCTCGCGGACCAGGTCGGAGTCGATGGCGAAGACCTCGCCGCCGATTCCGAGCATCACGACCTGCATTGGGGATTGCGCTGCAGCCTCTTCCGGCTTGCGCTCAATTACGGTCTGGTCCATCAGGCGGCCTCTTTGACGAGCTGTTTTTCGGCCAGACCCTGACCCGTCGCGATCAGTTGCGCGACGTCGAGGATCAGGGCGGCGCTGCCATCGCCGAGGATGGTGGCTCCGGAGAACATCGTGACGTCGGAATGCAGTTTCGACAGCGACTTGATCACCGACTGATGGCTGCCGATGATCTGGTCGGCGATCAGCCCGATACGGGTTTCACCGGCGGATACGATAATGATCTTCTGGTGGAGATCCGGTTCGCCCGCGGAATCGAACATGTTTCTCAGCCGCAGGAACGGCACCAGGTCGCCGTGCATGTTGAGGAAGTCGCGGCCGCGCTGGCGATCGTCCTCGATCGACAGTTCGGCGCACTCCTCCACCGCCGACAGCGGGATGATGTAGCGGCCCTCGCCGACCCTGATCAGCATGCCCTCGATGATGGCCAGCGTCAGCGGCAGGCGCAGGGTGATGGTGGTGCCGTTGCCGGGCACGGTCGCGATGTCGATCGAACCGCGCATCGCCTCGATGGTGCGCTTCACCACGTCCATGCCGACGCCGCGGCCGGACAGCGCGGAAATGGTCTGGGCGGTCGAAAAGCCGGGATGAAACAGGAACTGGTGAACGTCCTGGTCCGACATGACGGCGCCAGGCGCGAGCAAGCCGTTTTCCTCGGCCTTGGCCCGGATCCGCGCGGTATTGAGCCCGGCGCCATTGTCGCGCACGGTCACCAGGACCTGGGCGCCGGAGTGAATGGCGGCGATCTCGATACGGCCGATCTCGGTTTTGCCCGTGGCCGCCCGGTTTTCCGTGCTCTCGATGCCGTGGTCGATGGAATTACGGATGAGATGAACCAGCGGATCGGCCAATCGCTCGATCATGGTCTTGTCGAGTTCGGTATCTTCGCCTGAAGTCGTAAACTCCACGGGCTTGCCGAGGTCCCTCGAAAGATCGTGAACCAGCCGTCGGAAGCGGCCGAACAGCGAGCCGATCGGCACCATCCGGGCGCCCATCGTGGTGTCGCGCAGACCCGCGGCCAGCCGCTCGATTTCCTCGGCTACCGCCTTGATGGCGATATCGTCGGTTGCGGACGCCAACTGGCTCAGCCTCGCCTGCGCGATCACCAGTTCGCCGACCCGGTCCATCAATTCGTCGAGGCGCTCGGCCTGGACACGGACGGTCGCATTGGCCTTGTCGTCGGGGCGCTTGGCCTCTTCGCGCTTCTTTTCGGGTTGCGGCGAGATGGCTTCAGCAGCCTTGACGGCCTGCGGCGGCGGCTCGACGACGGTCGCTTCAACCGGTGCCGGCTCGGCGGGCGCCACTGACGGCGCGGCTTCAGCCGACAGGATCGGCGTACAATCCAGCTTCATCTCGTCCTGAACGAAGATGAAGACGTCATCGATGGCGTCGCGGCCGCAATCGCTGTGCAGCGTCACGTCCCATTTCAGAAAGCAGTGCTCGGGATCCAGTTCGTCGAGGAAGGGCACGTCGTCGGTCAGCGCCACGACGAAGCAGGCGCCCAGCTTTCCGATGTCCTCGAGCAAGTCGAGCGGATTGGAGCCGTTGCGAAGAATCTCGCTCTCGAACTCGATATGCAGCTGCCAGCCGACCTGCATTGGCGCGGAAGCGGAAGTCGTCGCATTCGCGGCAGGCTCGGCAGCCGGCCGTTCCTCGGGCGCAACGAGGTGATGCAGATCGCCGAGGATGGCGTCGCCGATAATGGTGTCGGTGG
This sequence comes from Pseudomonadota bacterium, assembly GCA_040390145.1. Lineage (GTDB taxonomy): Bacteria > Pseudomonadota > Alphaproteobacteria > Rhizobiales > Xanthobacteraceae > Bradyrhizobium. Next base: position 54,743 of record JAZJYY010000119.1, on the reverse strand, counting down.
ACTCCGGCGCCTCGATCAGTGCGCGGATGTAATCCTTTGCCGCCAGCGCGACCGAAATCAGATCCTGGTTGGGCGTGATCTCGCCCTTGCGAACCCGGTCGAAGGCAGTCTCGAATTCGTGGGTAAAGCTCGCCACCGCCTCGAAGCCGAACATCGCGCCGGAGCCCTTGATGGTGTGCAGGGCGCGAAATGCGGTATCGACCAGCTCCTTGTCGTCAGGTCGCACGCCGAGATCGAGCAGCGCGCCTTCCAGGACTTCGAACAGCTCGCTTGCTTCCTGGCGAAATACCTCGGCGGGATCCAGCGTCGTCATGCGCGCACCAGTTTGCTGACCACTGCGAGCAGCTGGTCCTGCTTGAAAGGCTTGGTGATCCAGCCGGTGGCGCCGGCCTTCTTGGCCTCTGCCTTGACGGCCTCGTTCGATTCGGTGGTGAGGAACACGATCGGCAAACCAAGCAGGCTCGGAACCGCCCGCAAGGCCTTGATCAGTTCAAGACCATTCATGACAGGCATGTTCAGATCGGTGATGATGAGGTCGAAGCGGGTGGCCTTGGCCTTTTCGAGTCCCTGGGCGCCGTCGCCGGCTTCGGTCACATTGTGCCCGGCGGGCGCCAGCGTGACCTTGATCATCTGGCGTATGCTCGGCGAATCATCGACGGTGAGAATGTTGGCCATTACTTGATCTCGTTCGGCTGGTCGGATTGGCAATCGGGCAGGGCACGGTTGGCGACCCCGGCGCGTTTGATCGCCGACCGGAGCACGTCCGGAACCGCCGTCAGGCTGACCCTGTTTCCCAAATGGCGCGCGGTCTTGGCTGTGGAGATGAGAAGCTGAACCGATGTGACATCGACCTTGTCGACGCCGGAGCAATCGATCTCCAGCCGGTTCTGACCCGGCAGCGCCTTGCAGATCAGATCATATACAGTGCGAATGCCGCCGATGCTGCAATCGGCGGGCAGCCGAAGCGACTGCTGAGGCTCGTGCTCGATTTCCATGTACTCACACTCGGGTTGGTGACGTCAGCGAGAGAGGTCTCGTTTGCTTGAAACGAATTTTTTGGACCACGGGACGCAGTACCCGGAAGCCGAGCGAATCACTTCGAATGGCTTTCGTGCCACGCAATCTATTGGGCGGCTTGCTTCCCAGTCCTTAATTTCGAATACCGTATAAACACGGAGACTCGCGGCGCGCGCGAGTTGCGCCGGCGGGATGAATCCGGACCGTTGGCGAGGGCGTCAGCGCTCCAGCTGCAGCATCGTCATGCTGGCGTGGCGAATCCGCACGCGTAATTCGCGCCATAGTAAAAGTATTCGTACCCAGGGTGACGAAGGCGAACATGCCGAACGCCATTGCCAGGGGGATGGCGACGGTCGACGAAACCAGCCCGGCGACGATGTCGCTGCGCGCCGTTGCCACGCCGGGACCGGTGCGGGCGGCGCGGCCGGCGCTCAATTCCCGGGGTTCGTCACCGCAGCGCCGCGGCGATGTTGCCGCCGTCGACCGTGGTGACGTCGGCGGTGGTTTTCAACGCCAGCGCCTGGGCCAGGAACGCCTGCGCCACATCCTCGGCTGCCACTTCGCGGCCGAGCAGGTTGCCGCGCATATAGGCCTGCTCGCTCACCCCCCGAAGCCTGGAGCGCGACGCAATCATCTCTTCGGTCAACAGCCCGGAGCGGATCCGGTCGGCGTTGACGGCGTTGGCGCGAATGCCTTCGTTGCCGTAATCGAGCGCGTACTGCCGCACCAGAAACAGCGTCGCCGCCTTCGGCAACCCGTAGGGGCCGAAATCGGGACCGGGATTGACCGCCTGCTTGGATACATTGAACAGCAGGCAGCCGCCGGTACCCTGCTTCAGCATGAGTTTGACGGCGGCCTGGGCGACGCGCTGGTGGCCGTAGAAATTGAGCTCAAAACTCTCGCGCAGCACCGCCTCATCGACCTCGCCGATCCGGCCCTGCCAGGCGGCGCCGGCATTCGATATGGATATGTCGACCCCACCGAACACAGCGGCTACCTGTGCGAACGCAGCCCGCACCGATGCGGCATCGGTGACGTCGCATTTGAGCCCGATCGCGGCGCCGCCGATCGCCGCGGCCTTTGTCTGTGCGGCAGCTTCATCAACATCGAGCAACGCGACTTCCGCGCCGGCCGCCGCGAATGCCTTCGCCGTTGCGAAACCAATGGCGCCCGCAGCCCCCGTGATGGCGACCACCTGCCCCGCCAGCGGCAGCTCCTTCGCGCCGCCGAGCTTCGCCTGCTCCAGCGACCAGTACTCGACATCGAACAAATCGGCTTCCGGCAGCGGCTCGAAGCGGCCGACGGCTTCCGCATCGGTGATGGCGGCAATCGCGGCCTCCGCGAGGTCGGCGGCGACGCGGGCGTCCTTCTTGCTGCGGCCGAGCCCGAACAGGCCGACGCCGGGCACCAGCACCACGCGCGGCGAAGGATCGAGCATGATCTTGACGCCTCCGACGCGGGCATTGTTGCGGACAAAATAGTCCCTGTAGGTTTCGCCGTAGGCCGCGACGGCATCACGGACCGCTTTCGCAAAGCCGGCGAGGTCGTCATCGTCAGGCGCGGCAACCAGCAGCGGCTTGTTCTTGATGCGGATGTTGTGATCCGGCGTCACCACGCCGGCCTGGCCGTAGCGCGCCACTTCCGTGCCGTTGACAAAATTCATCACGGCGTCGCCGCCGCGAAAATCCAGCACAAAGCGCTTCCAGGCGCCGTCGCTCCTGCTGTCGGGCAGACTGCAGGCGCCACGGACGATCGGCGCGACGTCGGCAAGATGCGCCGGGCGCGCCGGCAATTTTGCAGATGGAAACGCGGGCTTGCGTTGGTACGCCAGCCGTTGTTCCGCAAGGGTGACCAGCGCAATCATGCGCTCATAGGCTTCCCGTGCGTCGGCGCCGAAACTGAAGATGCCGTGCTTGACCAGCACGAGGCCTTCTACGGACGGATCCGCGTCGAACACCTCCGCCGCAGCCCTGGCGAGTCCGAACCCCGGCATGACGTAGGGGACATAGCCGACCCGTTTGCCGTAAACCTCGCGGCACAAGGCTTCGCCATCGGGCTGGTCGGTGAGCGCGAGCACTGCCGTCGAATGGGTGTGGTCGACGAACTTGTGGGGAATGAAGGCATGCAGCAGCGCCTCGACCGACGGGTTCGGCGCCATCGGGTCGATCAGGTTGGCGCGCTGCAGCTGCACCATCTCCTCGTCGGACAATTTTTCGCGGGCACGGAGTTTGATCAGGGGCGCGAGCCGCACGGCGGGGAGGCCTTGCGGCTCGATCGAGCCCATATCCCATCCGGAGCCTTTCACGCACAGCACGTCGACGGTGTCGCCGTTGAGATCGGCCAACTGCGTCTTCACCGAAGTGTTGCCGCCGCCGTGCAGCACCAGCCGCGGATCCTGGCCCAGCAGGCGCGTGGTATAGACCCGGAGCGCCACATCGCGGCCGAGACTGGCATAACGGGCCAGCGCCGCATCGGCATCGCGATCGATCCAGGCACTCTGCATGCGCTTGTTTCCTTGGCTATTCGGCTGCGGCCGCGATCCGTTCGGGAAAAGCCGCCGAGAGCGCGGCGCGATCCGGCTTGAGCACGCCCCGCTCGGTGATCAGCCCCGTCACCAGCCGCGCCGGCGTTACATCGAAGGCATAATTCGCAACCGGCGATCCCTCGGGCACGATCCGCACGGTTTCGGTCCTGCCATCGGCGGTCCGCCCGGTCATGTGCGTCACTTCCTCGGGCCCGCGCTGCTCGATGGGAATTTCCCTCACCCCGTCATAGACACTGAAATCGATCGTCGGTGACGGCAGCGCGACATAGAACGGCACGCCATTGTCGCGCGCGGCGAGCGCCTTCAGGTAGGTGCCGATCTTGTTGCAGACGTCACCGTCAGCGGTGACCCGGTCGGTGCCTGTGATCACGAGGTCGACCATGCCGTGCTGCATCAGGTGACCGCCGGTGTTGTCGGGAATCACGGTATGCGGCACGCCGTGATGACCGAGTTCCCAGGCCGTCAACGCCGCGCCCTGATTGCGCGGGCGGGTCTCGTCGACCCAGACATGGACGGCGACGCCGCGCTCATGCGCCAGATAGATCGGCGCGGTGGCGGTGCCCCAATCGACCGCCGCCAGCCAGCCGGCGTTGCAATGGGTCAGCAGGTTGACCCGCTCACCCGGTTTTTTCCGCGCGGCAATCGCCTCGATCAGCCCAAGGCCATGCCGGCCGATGCCCTGGTTGATGGCGATGTCTTCCTCGGCAATTTCGCCGGCGCGGGAATAGGCCGCCGCCGCTCGCTCGGATACCGGCAACGGCCGCAACATCGACCGCATCGCGTCGAGCGCCCATCTGAGGTTGATCGCGGTCGGCCGCGTCGCCATCAGCTTCTTGTGCGCCTGATCAAGTGCGGCGTCGGAGGCATCCGCGCGCATGGCCAGCGCCATGCCGTAGGCCGCCGTCGCGCCGATCAGGGGCGCGCCGCGCACCAGCATCGAACGAATGGCATCGGCGGCGGCATCGCAGTCCGTCAGCCGGGCCACGACGAAATCATGCGGCAACCGCCGCTGGTCGATCGCGCTGACCGACCAGCCATCGCTCTCGAGCCAGATGCTGCGGAGGTGCTTGTCGCCGACCTTCATGGCGTGCCCATCGACGGTGTGAACCTCATCCGCGCAAAATCCGTCCTGCGACCGCATCGAGCTTTCTCAGCAGATTCGGATCGCGCGCTTCCGGCGCGGTGATCAAGGCCGTGTCGAGCGCGCGATCCGAACCGACGGGGCACGGCTCGTGCTCCCTTGGAAACTCGCCGGCCAGCCGTGCCACCAGCGCCTTGGCCTTGTCGGCATTGGTGGTCAAGACCCGGATGATATCCTGCACCGTCACCGCATCATGGTCGGGATGCCAGCAATCGAAATCGGTTACCATCGCCACGGTCGCATAACATATCTCCGCTTCGCGGGCGAGTTTGGCTTCGGGCATGTTGGTCATGCCGATCACCGAGTAGCCCTGATTTTTGTAGGTCATGCTCTCGGCGTAGCTGGAAAATTGCGGGCCTTCCATGCAGACATAGGTGCCGCCGCGCGCGATCGCGATGCCCTCGGCCTCGGCGGCGGCAGCCAGATGGATGCGCAGCCGCGGCGACACCGGATGCGCCATCGACACGTGGGCGACGCAGCCCCGGCCGAAGAACGAGCTCTCGCGCTTGTAGGTGCGGTCGACGAACTGATCGACCAGCACGAAAGTGCCCGGCGGCAGATCCTCCTTGAAGGAACCGCAGGCCGACAGCGAGATCAGGTCGGTGACCCCGGCCCGCTTCAGCACATCGATATTGGCGCGGTAGTTGATGTCGGAGGGCGACAGCCGGTGACCCTTGTCGTGACGTGGCAGGAACACGATCGGGAGGCCGGCAATGGTACCCCGACGCACCGGCGCCGAGGGCTCCCCCCAAGGGCTCGCGATCGCCTCCTCGCGGGCGTTCTCCAGTCCCGGCAGATCGTAGATGCCTGAGCCGCCGATAATGCCCAAAACCGCCTTTGCCATGATTTCTCCTCGCACCTGCACGTAGCGCGTTTCAGCATGCCGGCGAAACAGCCACAACCCGGTTTCACAGGCTGCCCCGCCGGGGGCGGAAAATGCCGGTGACGCACGATTCTGTTGATGCTGCCGTCAGATTTCGGAAATTGCACCATGCGATCGGGTCCGAATTCGCACATCTTCGAATGCGACGACCGCATTTTGGGTCCGTGGTCAGCGGAACTGTGCGGGCGATTTCGCGACGCCGGATCTCGATGAAAAATGCGGCAAGTGGCCCGCAACTTGCATCGAAATTGCGGCCATCAAACGATGGGAAATTCGTGGAATCAATCCGAGGATGAACTTCTTCAAGCTGGGCCGTGCTCTCAGAAAGTTCGCTGTGCTCGGAACAGTGTTGCTGGTTTGGCAAGGACTCGCAACCTTCGATCTGATCAATCCATTCCTGCTACCGCCACCGAGCCGGCTGTTGGTGACGTTCTGGAGTATGCTGCTCGATGGCTCCCTGATCGTGCACGCCGCGTCGAGCCTGGATCGCGTGGTGGTCGGTTTCCTGGCCGCGGCATTCGCCGGAACGATCCTCGGCATCATACTGGGCTGGTGGCCGGCTGTTTCCGAACAGTTGATGCCGATCGTGGAAGCCATACGACCGATTCCGCCAATCGCCTGGACCCCGCTGGCCATTCTCTGGTTCGGGATCGGCAACGCCCCGAGTTATTTTCTCGTTTTCATCGGTGCGATCTTCCCGGTGTTCGTCAACACGTTTGCTGCCGTCCGTGGCCTCGACCGCACCCAGATCAATGCCGCACTATGTCTCGGCGCCGGTCCACGATTGCTCATCACCGACATCATCGTGCCGGCTTCGCTGCCGGTTATTTTCCCGGGGCTGCGGATCGCGCTTGGCGTCGGCTGGATGTGCGTGGTCGCCGCCGAACTGATCGCCGCGCAATCCGGATTGGGCTATCTCATTCAGCAAAGCCGGATGCTGCTGCAGACCCAGGTCGTGCTGACGGGAATGATCACGATAGGCATCATTGGCTTCGTCATGAACGCGGGCATGCTCTGGCTGGAGCGGCGACTGATCCCCTGGAAAGTCGGGGAGCCGCTACCGTGATCGGGAAGGACAATGTTCACATAGCCATTTGCGACGTTGCAAAGCGGTTCAGGAGTCGCGCGGACAGCGGTGAAGTCACCGCGCTGGCTGCCGTCGATCTCGAGATATTTCGTGGGGAGTTTCTCGTACTGCTCGGACCCAGCGGCTGTGGCAAGTCGACGCTGCTTAATCTGATCGCGGGCTTCATCAAGCCAAGCTCGGGGGTGGTGCTTCATGACGGCGCCGAAGTGTCCGGTCCCGACCGGCGGCGAACCGTCGTGTTTCAGGAATATGCGCTGTTTCCCTGGATGACCGTGCAGCAAAACGTGGAGTTCGGCCTCAAGGCCAGGGGCATGTCACCGGCGGAACGGCAATCCGTCGCACGCCAACTGCTGTCGACCGTAAGACTGTCCGGCTTCGAGGATCGTTACCCCCACGAGATCTCCGGCGGAATGAAGCAGCGCGCGGCGATCGCCCGGGCGATCGCACCCGATCCGGAAGTGCTGCTGATGGATGAACCCTTCGGAGCGCTGGACGCGCAGACCCGCGTCCTGCTCCAGGAAGAGGTGGCGCGTATTTCCGCCGAGACCAACAAGACGATCATTTTCGTAACACATTCGATCGACGAGGCCGTTTTTCTCGGCGACCGGATCATCGTCATGAGCAGCCGGCCCGGCCGCGTCCGGGACATTTACGAGGTTGCTCTCGCCCGCCCGCGCCTTGCGGCGATGCGGTCGGAGGCGTCGTTTCGAGAACTCGTCGACAAGCTCTGGACGTCTCTGCGGCCCGAATGGCGTGCCGAGACGGGAGACGTAACCCAACCCCCCATGGTCAAGGACCCGACATGAAAAGACGAACGACATTGCTATTGCTGGCGGTGGCCGCCTCGCTCATCGCACTGACGCCGCGGAATGCTGCGATCGCCGACGATCTCAAGACGATCCGGATCGGCTGGCAGCCCACCACGACCGTCGAGGCGCAGATCGCCCATACGCTGGCCAGGACCGATATTCTCGCCAGAAACGGCCTGAAGGCCGAGATGACGATGTTCAGCTTTGGACCGGCCGTGAATGAGGCGCTGATATCCGGCGCGATCGACGTCGGCTTCATCGGCGACATGCCATCGGTCTCGCTCGCCGCCGCCGGCTCTCCGACAACCATCATCGCGCGCCAGTCGAGCTTTCGTGGATCAATCATTGCGTCGACCAAAAGCGGCATCAAGAATCTCGCCGAACTGAAGGGAAAATCGCTGTACGGGCCGACCGGAAGCTCGATCTATCTCGCGGCTCTCGCGATGCTGGACGGAGCCAAGCTCAAACCGGGCACCGACGTGCAGGTCGTCAACATGGGCTTCGCCGAACTTGCCGATGCGCTGAAGGCGGGTCGCATCGACGCCCTGTTCGTCTGGGATCCCTGGGTGGAGAATTTCGCCAGCCAGGGCCTTGCGCATGTTCTGGCATCCAGCACCGATCTTACGATGGTCGTTGCGATGCGCGATGACTACAGGGCGAAGAATCCCGATGTGGTCGAGAAATTCCTCAAGGCCCAGAAGGAGGCGCTGTTGTTCGCCGCTTCCAACCATGACAAGGCGAATGGCTGGTTTCGTGAGCCGGCGCCCGCCCAGGCGTTGTCGGTGGAAGTCGTGGAGAAGGCGACGAGTTTCGACCCGCAGTGGTCCGCGAAGGGCATGGCGGACGTCCGCCTTTCCTTCACACCGGCGGAAAAAGATCGCTATTTCGGACTGGGTAGGCAGGCGGCCGACCTGAAGATCTATCCGGCCGTTCCGCCGCTCGACAAAAAGACCGACATGAGCGTGGCCGAGCGGCTCGACAAGGCCCCGTGGGCATTCGACCCCAAGACCGTCACGGCAAAATAGCGACGCCGAAACGGGCGGAGAGCCGGACCAGCGAGCGCTGGTCCGGCCGCCTCACGTGGACAGAAGTGCTGACGTTGCAGATGCCCGGTAGAGACGCGCCGCGGTACACCGGGCTCTGCGCGGGGCAAACGGGCTGAATCGTCTGCTCGCCAGCGCGACAAAGGCCTGCCCGTTCCGCAACCCGGCAACGTCCTGTTGGCCGGGCAAAATGGTCATTTAACAAGCATGATTTGCCTGCTAGAATCTGCAAGATAATGCAGCACCCCGCGCCCGCGGATGAGACGCACAATGCACCCTGACAGCCTGCCCGAAATCCCGATCGAGGGCTGCGCGCCGGTGCCCGTGGTGGCCAATTCGGACGACCGCGGGTGCCTGTTCGAGATCTTCCGTGAGGAATGGGCCGGGGCCTTCAAGACCGTTCAGTGGAATGCCTGCAGTTCACTTGCCGGCGTGATGCGGGGCGTCCACGTTCATGTCGATTATGACGAGTTCTATACCCTGCCGTTCGGTCGGGTCTTCCTTGCGCTTCGGGACATTCGCCGCGCCTCTCCGACGTTCGGCAACAGCGTCGGTTTCGAATGGAATGCCGCCGACGGCTTTGCGGTTCCGGTACCCGCCGGGGTGGCGCACGCGGTTTTCTTCCTGGATAATTCGGTCCTCGCATTCGGGCTCAGCAACTACTGGAAGGCCGAGTTGGATGTGATCGGTTGCCGCTGGAACGATCTCGATCCATCCCTGCGCTGGCCCGTGGAAAGCGCGCGGCTTTCGAACAGGGACATCGAGTCGGGATCTTTTGACGATATGGCCCTCAAATATGAAGCGCTGTCCAACTCCATAGCCGGGAGACCGGCATCCGGCATCTAATGCATTTGAACCTGCAGACGAATTCCGCATTGTGCCTGACGACGTCGTGACATCAGGTCCGGCTACGGCGGCTCCGACCGTTTCGGTCATTATCGCGACCTACAACAGAAGCCAGCCGTTGCGGCACGCCATTCGCAGCGTGTGCAATTCGACGTTCAGCGATTGGGAGGTCATCGTCGCCGGCGACGCCTGCACCGACGATACCGCACAGGTGGTTTCGTCTTTCGACGACCCGCGCATACGGTTTATCAATCTGCCGAGCCGTTGCGGCGACATGTCCGGGCCACACAACCACGTCCTGCCTCTGGCACGCGGCAGGTACGTCGCGTTCCTGAATCATGACGACCTCTATCTCCCCGATCATCTCGCAAAATGCGTGGCCGAACTGGAGTCGGGCGGCGCCGACCTCGTCTGGGTGCCGTGCGCCACCGCACGCCCGAAAGCCGATCCGACCGGAGACTGGCCGTTTTCGTTCGCGCTTGTCGGCGTGCCCTCCACGTTCGAGTACTCGCCGCTGGGATTATACGTCGCGTCATCCTGGGTGTTTCGGCGGGATTTGGTCGGCCGTGTCGGGCCATGGCGCTCACCTGACAGGATATATGTCGTGCCCTCGCAGGATTGGCTGTTTCGAGCATGGCATCTCGGGGCACGATTGAGATTTTTGCCCTCCGTTTCGGTCATTCTCGTGCAGGCCGGAGGGCGGGCGGGGAGCTATGCGCGCCGGAGCAGCGCGGAACATGATTTGCTCACGCAGCGGCTTCGCGACGACCCCCGATGCCTCGAGCGAATCCTGGAAGAAGCCGCGGTGAATGAAGCGCGAGAACATTTCCGCCACCATAGATATCCGCCGCTCTGGTCGCTGGCGCGGCGAACCTTGCTTCGTCCGGTCTACGCACTTCTCGCCCGGATCGGAATTCATCCGCTTTCGTTGCCGATGGCGCTTGCTCACGGCCGCCGCGGCGGCTTCGTTCGAAAGCTCCGGAAAATTACCGGAGCGGAGTAGAGAGTAACTTGCCGGTTGCCTCGGTTAGCAGCTAGCGGTTGGACGACGCCGATGGACGATCCGGGCCTTGCCGGCTGATCGCGAGTGCAGCCTGCACGGACTGAAGAACCGACCGGTTCCATCGACGACGCGCTTGACCAATCCTGTTACTTTGATTGAATCGGTTCGGGCAGGATTTCCCTCGTTTCATTGCTTTCGATTTCGCCCTGATTTTATCGCTTCGGAGACGGATTTCATGGCTTCAATTGCAAGAGCGGCCTTGGCGGCCGTCCTGTTTTCATGTTCCGGGCTGTTTCCCGTCTCGGCCCTCGAACTCAATCAGGCCATCGAAAACTGCCGGAACACCGTCGGCAAGCCGATTGTCATGGCTTGCATGAGCGCCGGCCGGGGCAACCTGGAATCCTGCCGCGCCAGCGCCGGCCCAAGGGTCAAGGCCTGTGTCCAAAGCGCGATGGCTGCGTCACGGCCCAAGGCCCAGCTGTTCGACGCCGCGAAGATATCTGCGCCGAAGCCGGAGGAAGCCGCAGCGGACGCCGCCGCCCTGACCAACAAAGCGCCGGCGAGCCTGGTTGCGCCCCCCAGGACCATCACCGATGTCGCGGCCATTCTCGACCAGCAGAAGCCGGACGCCGGCAAGATCGCCGAACTGACCGCAACGGCCGACGCCCCCATACCAGCTGGACTGAAGGGTCCGGCGCTGGCGGCCTTCCACTACAAGCGCGGGCAGGCAAGATCGCTGCTCGGCCGCTCGGAAGACGCGCTTGCGGATGCCGAGATCGCGGTCAGCAGCGCACCAGCCAGCGATTACAACAATGTCGGGAGCCGTTACGAGCAATTCCTGGTGCGCAGATTGCGCGAGGCCGGCCAGCACAAGCGCGCCAATGCTCTCATCGCCAAACAGATGGCGACATTCGCCAATCAAAGCAAGGGACGGCTGTTCGGGCTCAACTACACGCTGTTGGCCGGTCATATCAGGAATGGCGACACCAATACCGCGGAAAGCTATGCGGCGCGCAATCGCTCGCTGCTCGCGGAGGCGCAGCGTTGGCCGGTTTTTCCGATTTACGGCGCGAACTGGCAGGCCACGGTCGAGGACGGCAATGGCCGCGTCGCGGAAGCGCGCGGTCGTCTGGCGGACGCCGAGACGGCATTTCGCAAGGCCGCCATCTTCTACACGGCCACGTTGAAGACCGTTTCGCAGTGGGAAAGCAAACCGCAGGAAGGCGAAATCGAGCGCGCCGTGGACTGGGCGCTCGCGCTGGAGGGACGCGTCAAGGTCAAGCAGGGACGGGTCGGCGAAGGCGAAGCGGACGTGCGCCGCGCCCTGCTGAGCCGGCTCTCCAAATCCGGAAAATTCCATGCCGATACGGCAGGGGTTCTCTCCGTGCTGGTGTACGTCATTCAGGAGCAGGGCCGGTATCCCGAGGCTGAGCAGCTGCAACGCGAGGTCATCAACATCTATCAGGGCCTCGGATACGGCGTGGATTCGGGGCCGATGGTCAATTCCCAGATTTTCCTGGCTCAGCTGATCAATCTGCAGCGGCGCTATGACGAGGCCAGCAAGCTCTACGACAACATCGATATCTGGACGTCGAAGTGGGAGCCTTCACGCCGCGAAGCGGTCAACAGCGGGCTGGCGCGCGTCTCCATCATGCTGACGCAGGGCAATTACGACAATGCGCTGGAGATCGCGCAACGCTCTTTCGACCGCGAACGCGCAAGATCCGGCGACAAGAGCCTCAACACCGCGGTCGCACGCGGCTATCTGGCGGTCGCGCTCGCGCGCAAGTCAAAGACCGATGAAGCGCTGCGGGCGTTCCGGGAATCGATTCCGGTACTGTTGACCGCCTCGGGCGGCAGCGACGACGACGCCGGTTCGACGGCGGCCGCCCGTGAGGGTCGTGTTCGTTTCGTGGTCGAGGGCTATCTGCGCGTGCTGGCCCTCAGCCCGGCGCTGGCCCCGGCCAATGTCGCCGAAGAGACCTTTGGCTATGCCGACGTGCTGCGCGGGCAATCGGTGCAGCGCGCGCTGCAGGCTTCCTCGGCTCGCGCGGCAACCGACAAGCCGGAACTGGCCAAACTGGTGCGCGCATCACAGGACGGCGAAAAGCAGATCGGCGCCGCCGTGGCCACCTTGAACAACCTGCTGACGCTGCCTCCGGCCGAACGCGAGGAAAAGACCCTGAGGGCCACACAGGCCGAAATCGCCGCGCTGCAGGCCGCGCGGGCGAAAACCCTGAACGAGATTGCCAGGAAATTTCCCGAATACGGCAACCTCGTCAATCCGCCGCCGCCGGGGGCCGTCGATATCCAGAAGCAGCTCGCCGACGATGAAGCCTTGCTCTCGTTTTATTTTGGTCGACTCGACAGTTTCGTCTGGGTGTTGAGAAAGGACAGCCCTGTCCAGTTCTCGCGGATCAAAATGACCATCGGCGATCTGAACGCCAAGGTGACCAAGCTGCGCGAGGCGCTCGAGCCGAAGGCGGCGATGATCTCAGATATTCCTCCGTTTGATCTGAAACTCGCCTCGGAGCTCTATGGCGATCTGCTCAGGAATGTGGAGAGCGGCTGGAAGCCGGCGAAAAGCCTGATCGTCGTGACCAACGGCGCCCTCGGACTGTTGCCATTATCGCTGTTGCCGACGGCTCCGGCGGAGATAAAGGCCGACGACGATCCGTTGTTCGCGAGCTACCGCGACGTGCCGTGGCTGGCGCGGACCCATGCGGTCACCATGGTGCCGTCGGCTTCGGCGCTGCAGACGCTGCGCAAGCTGCCGCCCGGCAAGGCCGCACGTCAGGATCTCATCGCGTTTGGCGACCCTTATTTCAGCAAGGAACAGGCTGAGGACGCGTCGAAGGATGACAAGCCGGTTCAACTGGCCGATGCTTCCAGTGCGACGCGCGGCGCACCGTTGAAGCGACGCAACAGCCCGCAGCTCGATGGCGCCGATCATGCCGACCTCGCGATGCTGCCGCGACTGCCTGATACGGCGGCCGAACTGAGGTCCATTGCGCTGGCGCTGCAGGCAGACCCCTCGAAGGTGCTCAATCTCGGGAAGAACGCCACCGAGAAGGCGGTCAAGACCATGGACCTTTCGGGGTTCAAGATCGTCGCCTTTGCGACCCATGGCCTGGTGCCCGGCGAACTGGACGGCCTGACGCAACCGGCCCTGGCGTTGTCCGCGCCGTCATTGTCGGAGTCCGGCGGTGACGGGCTGCTCACCATGGAAGAAATCCTCTCGCTCAAGCTCGATGCGGACTGGGTGGTACTCTCGGCCTGCAACACCGGCGCCGGGGCAGGCGCCGGCGCGGAAGCTGCGTCCGGGCTGGGGCGGGCATTCTTCTACGCGGGTACACGGGCACTGCTCGTGACCAACTGGTCGGTGCATTCGCAATCGGCAAAGGATCTCGTCACGGACCTGTTCAAGCGGCAGGCGGATGATCCCAAGCTGACGCGCGGCGAGGCTTTGCGTCAGGCCATGATGGCGCTCGCGGACGGTAAAGGTTATCTGGATGCGGCAGGCAAGACGGAATTCACCTATGCCCACCCGCTGTTCTGGGCCCCCTACACCATCATCGGTGACGGCGGACGTCGTTGACCCCAATCCCCTGGCCCCGTTAATGTCTCCTGCAATTGAACGAGCGAGAATTCGATGGTTATACATTCATTGAACCCGGTTTCCGCGGCCGTTTTCCTGGCCCTCGTCACAACCGTATCGATGCCGGCCATCGCCGCACCGCTCATTACCCCTGAGGAGGCCGCGCTGCCCCCGCTAAAGGGAGCCGTCCCCAATTCGGCGCGCGGCATCACCCGCGGCCCCAAGATCCAGGTGACGGAAGCCGCAACCGCGCTGCCGTCGCCGATGCGCTTCCAGGTCAAGTTCCAGACTTTCGGCGGATCGAACATCGATCTCGACGCGTTGAAGGTGACCTATCTCAAGTCGCCCGTGGTCGATCTCACCTCCCGCATCAAGCCGTTTGCGCAGGCCACAGGGATCGATATGCCGGACGCGCAATTGCCCCCCGGCGAACATCTGGTGCGGGTCGACGTCAAGGATTCCGAGGGCCGCACCGCAAGCACCAGCTTCCTGTTGAAGATAGCGCCGTAACCCCGATGCCATGTCCCTTCTGCCGGAAGGAGCTGCCTGATCTCGCTCTCGTCTGCGGCGAGTGCGGACGCGACACGGCCATCCCGGAATCGCTGATCGCCGAGCGCGCCGAACTGCTGGCAAAACGCGACGCCTTGCGCTCTGAACTCGACGCGGCAAATGCCCGGCTGGCAGCCCGCCGCCGGCGCACATCGCGCGCCGAACCGGCCTAGCCTCGATGGAGTGCCCCTTCTGCGCAGAGACGATCAAGGACGAGGCCATTATCTGCAAGCACTGCAGCCGCGATCTGCGCGTCGTGCTGCCGGTGATCACCGAAATCCATGAAACCGTCGCTGAACTCGACGCGCTGCAGCGGCAGTTCGACCGGGTCAACGCCTCGCTGGCGATGTTCGACCGCCCGGTCCGATACCTGTTCCTCAATGGCGGAATCTACGTCCTGCTGCCGTCGCTGCTGCTGCTCGCGGCCCACTATCTGATCACGATGACACTGAACGTATCGCCGCTCTACCTGCGGATCGCTTCGGTGATCATTCCCCTGCCGTTCGGAATGGCCGCCTTTGCGGTGAGCAAGATCGGGTACCGCGGTGCGTTCGGCCTCGGCGCGCTGACCGCCGCCGTCAGCGTCACCGGCATGCTCGCCGTTGTTGCCTACATCGACGGTGCCTCCATCATACCGGAATCTTTTCGTGAATGGAGGGAAACGCTCGAATACGGGTTGAGCATTGCGCTCGCTTTCCTGACCGGAAATATCCTGATCACCCTGGTTCTCTTCATACTGCCCTCGACGATCGCTTCGGGCGGCAAGCCCAACGCGGGCGCCTACCGGGTGGCGCGGCTGATGGGGCAGCATGTCGGAAAGGACACGCTGCGGAGACGGGCGCGGCGGATTCAGGACCTGATGCAGACGGCCGGCCCCCTTGCCGGCGTCGTGGCGACCGCGGCGGGCTCGGTCTACACCGGCCTGAAGGGCATGCTGGGACCATGAGCCGTGTTGGCGCGAGTTGAATGAGCGGGCATTGCGCCGCCAATTCGGGTTATTGGACCCGCCGTCCCTGAATGCCGGGGGTTTCCGTGGCTTCCGGCTAATATTTGCCCCGAAAATGCGCTGGAAGTGAGTATGTAGGGCTGCCCGAATCGGACGATTGTAACTGCATGTCTCAACCTGCCATGGCCGCGACCAGCGACCGCATCTCCTACGTCAGCCAGGACGCGCTCTCGGTGCTGAATCACGTGTTCGGCCTGCCCGGCTTTCGCGGCGCGCAGGAGGAAATCGTGCGGCACGTCACCGGCGGCGGCAATTGCCTGGTGCTGATGCCGACCGGCGGCGGCAAGTCACTGTGCTATCAATTGCCGGCGCTGTTGCGAAAGGGCTGCGGCATCGTGGTGTCGCCGCTGATCGCGCTGATGCGCGACCAGGTCGCCGGCCTGCTCGAAGCCGGCGTCAAGGCGGCGGTGCTGAATTCGACGCTGTCCTATGAAGAAGCCAACGCGGTCGAGGCGCGGCTGCTGGCCGGCGATCTCGACCTGCTCTATGTCGCGCCGGAGCGGCTGGTGACGCCGCGCTGCCTCAACCTGCTCGGCCGCGCCGACATTTCCCTGTTCGCGATCGACGAGGCCCATTGCGTATCGCAATGGGGGCACGATTTCCGCCCGGAATATATCGGCCTGTCCGTCATCGCCGAACGCTTTCCGAATGTGCCGCGCATCGCGCTGACCGCCACCGCCGACGACCTCACCCGGAAAGAGATCGTCCACCGGCTCGGGCTGACCGACGCGCCGAGCTTCGTCGCCAGCTTCGACCGCCCCAACATCCGCTACGAAATCGTCGACAAGCAGAACGCGCAGACCCAGCTCAAAACCTTCATCGCCGAGCGTCATGCCGGCGACGCCGGCATCGTCTACTGCCTGTCGCGCGCCAAGGTCGAGGACACCGCGGCCGCGCTGAACAAGGCCGGCGTAGAGGCGCTGCCCTATCACGCGGGCCTCGACGCCGGCACGCGCGCCCGCAACCAGGACCGCTTCATCAACGAGGACGGCATCGTGATCGTCGCCACGGTGGCGTTCGGCATGGGCATCGACAAGCCCGACGTGCGCTTCGTCGCCCATCTCGACCTGCCGAAAAGCATCGAGGCCTATTACCAGGAGACCGGGCGCGCCGGGCGCGACGGCAAGCCGTCCAGCGCCTGGATGGCCTATGGTCTGTCGGACATCGTGCAGCAGCGCCGCATGATCGACGAATCCACCGGCGCCGAGGCGTTCAAGCGGGTGTCGATCGGCAAGCTGGACGCGCTGGTCAGCCTGGCCGAAACCGCCAACTGCCGGCGCACCCGCCTGCTCGGCTATTTCGGTGAAACTCCGGCGGCGGCCAAATGCGGCAATTGCGACAACTGCCTGTCGCCGCCGCTGGTGCGCGACGGCAAGGTGGCCGCGCAAAAACTGTTGTCCTGCGCTTACCGTACCGGGCAGCGTTTCGGCGCCATGCACCTGATCGATATTCTGGTCGGCCGCCTGACCGAGCGCGTCACCCAGTTTGGACACGACAAGCTGTCCGTTTTTGGGATCGGCGCCGACCTTAACGAAAAGCAGTGGCGCGGCGTGATCCGCCAGCTGGTGGCGATGGGCCATCTGGCGCCCGATTCCGAGGCCTTTGGCGCGCTGAAGCTGACGGACACCGCGCGCGGCGTGTTGAAGGGCGAGACCGAGGTGATGCTGCGCGAGCAGGTCGCCGGCGCCCGCGTCCGCGCAACCCGGGTTAAGTCGAGGCGCGGCGATATCGCACCGCAGATCGCGGGCTCAGGCGGAGCCGCCAATCCGGACCTGGTCGGCGCGCTCCGGGCATGGCGTTCCGAAGTGGCGCGCACGCGCGGCGTGCCGGCCTATGTCGTGCTGCACGACGCCACCATCGACGGCATCGCGACCTCGCGCCCGACCACGCTCGCCGGGCTGCGCAACATCCCCGGGATCGGCGACAAGAAGCTGGAGCATTACGGCGACGAACTGATCGCGCTGGTGAAGGCGGCGGGTTAGCAGCTCGCTTTTCTTCTCCCCTCCTCCCGCTGTGTCCGCCGCAGCCATTTGGCGAAGGCGGGCGCAGCGGTGGGGAGGGGAGCGAAGCATCGCCGATGCGTCTTCAGCTTGCTACTGGAGTGGTCTCAGCGCCGGCCGGGGCCGCCGAGCCGGGCGAGGCCAAAATACTCAGCGCGACTTCGCCTACGGCCAGCGGATCCGCCTTGCGGTCGACGCCGAGCGCGAGGTCCATCGTGAAGGCCCCTAATTCGCACATCACCTGCGACGCGACATCTCCGGCGCCGGTGAATTCATGGGCGAGATATTCAAACTGCGAGCGCGCCTGGCGCAGCGTTGCCCTCGGTACCACCACGTCAGCTTCTCCGATCGCCAGGACGCGGCCGCCGGTTAGCGCCGGGTTCGACTGCGCCGCGGATACTTCGGCCATCGACCGGCCGGCGCCATTCGCGGACTCATCGGTCTGGTTCTTGAGATCGGCAATGCGGTCGAATGCCGAGCGAATTTCGTCACGTTTGGCCTCGAGGGCGGAGACCTTCGCTATCAGCGCGTCGCGCTCCCGCTCGGAGACGATGCGAAGCGAAGCAAGCTCATCGCCGCTTACCTTGAGCCGGGCCGCGAGGTCATGGCGTTCGCCGGCAAAGCCGAGACGCAGCTGGGACAATTCGAGTTCATGCGCCTTCGACTGTTCCGCCAGCTGCAGGCGCAGCTGGTCGAGCTCCTCGCCGCGCCGCTCGACCACCGCCGCGAACCCCGCGCGCTCGCCGTCGAAGGCCGCGGTCAGCGTCTCGCGTTCGCGGTCGAATCCCGTCACCAGTGTCTGGCGCTCCCGCTCGAATTCCGCGCGAAGCTCCGCCAGCGCCTGTAGATGCGACTGCGACACGGCGGCCAGCTCATCGCGTTCGCGCCGCAGATCGCCCTGAAGCTCGGATACTTCGGCTTCCCGCGCCTGCAGCGTGGCCCTCAGCGCTTCACGTTCTTCAAGCGCCGCAGATGTGACGTCGAGGTGCCCCTGGAGTTCCTGCTTGAGCGCTGCGCATTCGGCTTCCATCGCGTCGGTATGCTCGGCGATGGTTTCGTACTTGTACCGCCACAGCTGCTCTTCATCCTGCGCCGCGGCCAGCCGGGTCGACAGGGTTTCCAGCCAGACGGCGGCGTGGTGAAGAAAATTCGCGTTGTGGCCGACCGACATCATGTCGGCAAAGCGCCTTAGAAAATGCGCCGTCTCCGCGACATTGGGCGTCTCAGGCATCATGGAAGTGTCGGTCATGAAGCGTGCTTTCCTGAAGCGCCTGGGCGCCTTCGGGATCTCGATCCCGAAACTTGATCTGGCCAGACTCGCGGGTGTTCTCTAGATCGGCGGCGGCAAAAATAGGGCATGAGGCGAATCGATTGGGGACTCTAAACCGGATCCAGGGTTTGGCGACGACGAGCGAGCCGCCATGGCAATGAATCGGCGATCTCTGAGGCGCCGAGGTGGCCCGCCGGAAACCTTGCCACGCCATTGCGAACAAAGCGGGAATCAGTGACGGTCAAGGCATCAGAAGGACGATTCGGACGTGCCAGCCGCTGCGAGCTACCTCGAAAGCCTCAATCCAGAGCAGCGCCGGGCCGTCGAGCACGGCGTGGTGCCCGGGCGTGACGGCGGGCCGGTTTCGCCGCTATTGGTGATCGCCGGCGCCGGATCCGGCAAGACCAACACGTTGGCACACCGGGTCGCCCATCTGATCGTCAACGGCGCCGATCCCAGGCGCATTCTGCTGATGACATTTTCTCGACGCGCCGCCGCCGAAATGAGCAGGCGCGTCGAGCGCATCGCCCGAAAGGTGCTGGGCGACAAGGCCGGCGTCATGACCGACGCGCTGCAATGGGCCGGCACCTTTCACGGCATCGGCGCCCGGCTGCTGCGGGATTATTCGGATCAGATCGGCCTCGACCCCGCCTTCACCATCCATGATCGCGACGATTCGGGCGACCTGATCAACCTGATCCGGCATGAACTCGGCTATTCCAAAACCGCGAGCCGGTTTCCGACCAAGGGAACCTGCCTGTCGATCTACTCCCGATGCGTCAACGCCGAGACGCCGATCGAACAGGTGTTGGGCGGCTCATTTCCCTGGTGCTCCGGATGGGCGGCCGAACTGAAGGAATTATTCGCAGGCTACGTCGAGGCCAAGCAGAAGCAGAACGTGCTCGATTATGACGACCTGCTGCTCTACTGGGCGCAAACCATGAACGACCCCGCCCTCGCCCACGATATCGGCGGCCGGTTCGACCACGTGCTGGTCGACGAGTACCAGGACACCAACCGGCTGCAATCCTCGATCCTGCTGGCGCTGAAGCCCGGTGGCCACGGGCTGACGGTGGTCGGCGACGACGCCCAGTCGATCTATTCGTTTCGCGCCGCGACCGTGCGCAACATTCTCGACTTTCCCTGCCAGTTCAGCCCGCCGGCCGACATCATCACGCTGGACCGCAATTACCGCTCGACCCAGACCATCCTCGCCGCCGCCAATGGCGTCATCGACCTCGCCCGCGAACGCTTCACCAAGAACCTGTGGACCGACCGGATATCGAGCATCAAGCCGCAGCTGGTCACGACGCGGGACGAAGCCGACCAGGCACGGTGCATCGTCGAACGCGTGCTGGAGAACCGCGAAACCGGCACGCTGCTGAAGCAGCAGGCCGTTCTGTTTCGGACCTCCAGCCACAGCGGGCCACTCGAAATCGAACTGACCCGGCGCAACATCCCCTTCGTCAAGTTCGGCGGCCTGAAATTCCTCGATGCCGCCCACATCAAGGACATGCTGGCGCTGTTGCGCTTCGTCGAGAATCCGCGCGACCGCGTCGCCGGCTTCCGGCTGATGCACCTGATCCCGGGGGTCGGCCCCGCCTCCGCGCAGAAGGTTCTGGATGCCATGGCGGCAAGCGCCGATCCGATCGCGGCGCTCAGGCTGGCGCCCGCGCCTCCCCGCGCCGGCGACGACTGGAGCAACTTCATCGGCGCCATCGCCGATATCGGCCGTTCCGGGTGGCCGGCCGACATCGAACGCGCGCGGCTGTGGTATCAACCGCATCTCGACCGTATCCACGAAGATGCCGAGACCCGCCGCGCCGACCTGATCCAGCTCGAACAGATCGCCGGCGGATATCCCTCGCGGGAGCGCTTTCTCACCGAGCTGACGCTCGATCCTCCCGACGCGACCAGCGACCAGGCCGGCGTGCCGCTGCTCGACGAGGACTATCTGATCCTCTCCACCATCCATTCCGCCAAGGGCCAGGAATGGAAATCGGTCTACGTGCTCAACGTGGTCGACGGCTGCATGCCGTCCGACCTCGGCGCCGGCACCAGCGCGGAACTCGAAGAGGAGCGCCGGCTGCTCTATGTCGCGATGACCCGGGCCAAGGACGACCTGCATTTGATGGTGCCGCAACGCTTCTTCACCCACGGCCAGAGCGCACAGGGCGACCGTCACGTCTATGCGTCGCGGACCCGCTTCATTCCGGACCAGCTGCTTCATCTGTTCGAAAAGACGCTCTGGCCGCGCGCGGCCAGCGGAGCTACAGCGCGTTCCGCCACTGCAGGTCCGCGCATCGACGTCGGCGCCCGCATGCGCGGCATGTGGCGCTGACCCGGCGATTTTTTTCGCCTACGGCCGCAGATCCATGTCGATGCGGATGAAATCCCCGCGGTAGGTCACTTCCCCCAGATAGATCACCGTCCGGTCCGCGGTGGTGAAAACCCGCCTGACTTCGGCCACCGGCGAATTCAAGGGAATCTGCAACAGTTTTGCGACCTCGAGATCCGCGGTGCCGATCGTCAGCGTCTGCCGCGCACTGCTGATCTCGGGATCGCGCATGTCCTTCAGGATCGGAATCACCGTCTCCTTGCGGAATCGCTTCGGATATTTGCGAAAAATCCGTTCATCGAGATAGATCGAGATCACGCAATAGGGCCGCTTGTTGCGCGAATGCACCCGACGCATGAAGACGTAATGCTCCGCCGGTTTGCCATCCTCGGGAAGCAGCGGCGCGTCGGTGCGGCTTTCGGAGATGTTGATGATCTCGGGCGAGGTGTCGCGGTAAACTTCCGCAAGATCGGACAGGGTCGTCTCGACCTTGAGCCAGCGGTCCTGCTTCAGCTCGCCGATGATGAAGGTGCCGCGTCCCTGCCGGGCTTCGAGGATCCCGTCACGGGCCAAGAGATCGACGGCCTGCCGGATGGTGACGCGGGAGACGCCGAATTCGGCTGCGAGGTCCTCGTTGGCCGGCAGCCGCAAGCCCTGCGCCCATATCCCGCGGGCGACCCGCTGGCGAAAGATATCGGCGATCTGGGCGTATTTCGGAACGTGGCTGTCGGCGATCAGATCCATTTCAGGGTCCCACATTCGAAGCGCGGCGGACGGCCGGCAACGACGCACTCTACGACATCACGAGGGCGGCGCCACGCTCCCCTATCATCAGGCTGCTCGCATTGGTATTGGCGGAAGTGATCTGAGGCATGACCGAGGCATCGATCACGCGCAGCCTTTCGACGCCGCGCACGCGTAATTGCGGATCGAGCACCGATGTCGCGTCGCTTCCCATCCGGCAGGTGCCGACGCAGTGAAATACGGTGCCGCCGGTGGTCCGCGCGAAATCCCAAAGGCCCGCGGCATTGTCGACCGCCTCGCCCGGCACCATCTCGATATCCCAGAGATCCCTGAACGATTTCTGCCGGTATATCTCGCGCAGCATTTTCAGGCCCGCGACGATTGTCTTGCGGTCAACATCCTCGGCAAAGTAATTCGGCTCGATGCGCGGCTGGTCGAGCGGATCGTTCGAGCGGATCGCGAGCTGTCCACGCGATGCCCCGTGGCATTGCCAGACCGAAGCCGTAAACCCGGAATAGCTGTGCAGGGGGTCGCCGGGCTTGTCGACCGACAGCGGCATCACGTTGAACTGAACGTCGGGGCGCCCGCCGACGGCGTATTCGGTACAGGCGGCGCCGCCGACCTGGCCGGCGCCGACGGTCAGGGGACCGCTGCCGGCGAACATCCATTGCAGCCCCATCTTCGCCAGTTCGACCGGGTTACGGACCTGATCGTTCAGCGAAATTCGCTGCTTCAGCCGCACGATCAGCCGCGCCTGATAGTGATCCTGCAGGTTGCGCCCGACCTCCGGGGAGTCGGCCACCACGGGAATGCCAAGCCCGCGCAGCAGACCGGCCGGACCGACGCCCGAAAGCTGCAGGATCTGCGGGGACTGCAGCGCGCCCGCCGACAGGATGATTTCGCGGTCGGCAACGGCGCTGTGCGCTTGGCCGTTTCCGATCCATTCGACACCCGTCGCAACCGCTCCCCGAAACGTCACCTTGCTGACCTGCGCACCGGTGACCACGGTGAGGTTTGGGCGGTGCATGGCCGGCCGCAGGAATGCCGACGCCGAACTGGTGCGCCAGTGCCGGCCGATGCCGAGCTGGTAGCTGCCGACCCCGAGCGTGGTCTCGCCGTTGAAGTCGGGATTGCGCGGCAGGCCGAACTCGACGCCGGCGTCGACCCAGGCTTTGGAAGCGGCGTTGTTGTTGCGCAGGTCCGACACCTCGAATTCGCCGAGGCCACCGTGATACTGGCTCTCGCCGCCCTGGTAGCGTTCGTAACGCCTGAAATACGGCAGCAGGTCGCGATAGCTCCACCCCTCGGCGCCGAGCCGTTCCCAGTCGTCAAAATCCTCGTGCTGGCCGCGAATGAAGATCAGGCCGTTGATCGACGACGATCCGCCGAGCACCCGGCCGCGCGGCCAGACGATGGCGCGACCGCCGGTGGTCTCGCTGGGCTCGGTCCGGAACAGGCGGGAGAAACGCTCATTGTAGATCGTGCGATAGTATCCGACCGGCAGCTTGAGCCAGAAATTCCGATCGGAGCCGCCGGCCTCCAGCAGCAGCACGCGACAGGACGGATCGGCCGACAGCCGGTTGGCGACCACGCAGCCGGCCGAGCCGGCGCCGACGATGATGTAGTCATACCCGCGAGACATGCAGCGCTTCCCGCCCAAAAAGTCAGGCTGTCCGGTAGTTTTCGATCGACGACAGATCAGGTTCGAATCCGAGGCCCGGCTCCTCGCCCAGCGTGACCATACCGTCGCGGATATCGATGACGGGGCCGCAGAAGCGGTCGCGCAACGGATTTTCGTTGCAGTCGACTTCCAGCAGGCCATCTCCCCCGACCCCCGCCAGCAAATGCGCCGATGCCAGCAAGCCGATGCCGCCGCCGAGATAATGCGGACAGAAAATCTTGCCCGACCTGATGATATCGCGGGCGATGTCGGAACAGGCGCTCAGACCGCCCCATTTCGCGATGTCGGGCTGAACGACCCGCAACACGTCGCCGCCGAGCGCCTGCGCGAAACCTGCCCGGCTCGCGATGTTTTCTCCCGCGGCGAGCGGCACGTCGATGCGTTGACGTAGCGTCTGCCATTCCTGCCATGGCCGGTCGGCACGGATCGGTTCTTCCAGCCATGCGAGGCCGAACTCGCTGAGATGAGGCATGATTTCCAGCGCCTGCGCCGTCGACCAGGCCTGGTTGGCGTCGGCGGCCAGCATGCCATCGCCGATCAACTGCCGAAGCGACGCCAGATTGGCGCGGTCGGCGGCGAGGTCGAAGCCCACCTTCAGCTTCAGCGCGCGATGCCCGCGGCTCAATGCCGCTTCGGCCATTTGCTGCGAACCGGTCGGGTTGATGCCGCTGGCATAGACCGGGATCCGGTTGCCGTTGCCGCCGAGCAGCTTCCACAGCGGCAATTGGCGGCGGCGCGCATAGAGGTCCCAGACCGCGAGATCAATCCCGGCGATCGCCTGCGCGAACGGGCCGGGCTCGCCGGATTGCAGCGCCAGCACCGACGTCGCCTGCGTCAGCTTTTCAAACACATCCACGGGATGGCTGGCAGCAAAGCCTGTGATCGCCGGCGCCAGCACCTCATTGACGAGACGCGCGCGATGTTCGGCGCCAACCGAAGGGAAATTGGCCCAGGCCTCGCCCCAGCCGACATGGCCGTCATCGTCCTCGACGCGAACGAACACCGCCGGCCGGTCCAGCATGCGGCCGAACGACGTGACGACCGGCGTCGCCAGCGGATAGCGATAGCAAAATGCCTGGATGGTCCGGATGGCAAAGGTCTGCGTTGTCATGCTGGCAAATCCGGAACCGCCCTCGAAGGACACGTCGCCGCCTCTTGTATGGTCATCTTACTTATAATATGACTTGGCCCGGATCAACCGCAATTGGCCCCGGATCGAACGCAATGGACGGAAGTGTCGCGAGGCGCTTTTTACTCGGACTGGCGCCGTGGGTCGGCGCCGTGGCGCTCTGGTATGGCGTGCGCTGGAGCGGCTTCGTCAATCAATCGCTGATTCCGGCGCCGCATCAGGTCGCCGCCAAATTCGTCGAGCTGCTGCTGCACGAGGGCCTGCTGGTCGACGTCTTTGCCTCGACGCGGCGGGTGTTTTTAGGCGTCATGCTCGGCATTGCCGCCGCCGTTCCCGTCGGCTTCCTGCTCGGCTGGTACCGTTCGGCGCGCACCTTCGCCGACCCCATGATCAACTTCTTCCGCGCGCTGCCGCCGATCGCGCTGATCCCCCTGGTGATCGTCTATTTCGGCGTCGATGAAACGGCGAAGCTTGTCATCCTGTTCTACGCCTCGTTCTTCGCCGGCGTGATCGTGATGTATGAGGGCGTCTCGCAGATCACGCCGCTCTACATCCGCGTCGCGCAGACGCTCGGCGCCGGCGAGTTCGAGATTTTCCGCAAAGTCATCATTCCGCTCACGGTGCCGCACATCCTGACCGCGCTGCGCGTCGCGCTGGGTGTCGCCTGGGCCACCCTGGTGGCCTCCGAACTGATCGCGGCGCAGCGCGGGCTGGGCGCGATGATCCAGAACGCCTCGACCTATTTCCTGCTCGACGTGATCTATGTCGGCATCATCTGCATCGGCTGCATTGCCCTGGTCATGGACCTGATCCTGCGACGCATCAGCGCCCGCCTGCTGGTGTGGCAGGAAAGAGCCGTCGCATGAATACCGCCGGCGGCATTCATCGCGCGCGATTCGATCGCGTCTCGCTCGAATTCGCGACGGCGAAGGGCACGCTCAGGGTGGTCGACGATGTCAGCTACGACATCAATGATGGCGACTTCATCGCCGTGATCGGCCCCTCCGGCTGCGGCAAGACCACGATGATGAGCATGCTGGCCGGCTTTCAAAAGCCGACCTCCGGCAAGGTGCTGTTCGACGGCCATCCCGTGACCGGACCGGGCCCCGAACGCGGCGTGATCTTTCAGGAATACGGGGTGTTTCCCTGGCTGACGGTCAAGGACAACATCGCATTCGGCCTGAAGCTGAAGGCCAATCACGTGCCCGTCGCCGAGCGCAATGAGATCTGCGAACATTATCTCGCGCTGATGGGTCTGTCGGATTTCGCCAATTCCTATCCGAAGCATTTGTCCGGCGGGATGCGGCAGCGCCTTGCCATCGCGCGCGCCTACGCCGTCAAGCCGCAATTTCTGCTGATGGACGAGCCGTTCGGCGCGCTCGACGCCCAGACCCGGGCCAACATGCAGAACCTTCTGCTCCAGGTGCTGGCCACCGAGGGCAAGACCGTCATGCTGATCACGCATTCGGTGGAGGAAGCCATCTACCTCGCCTCTCGCATCGTGGTGGTGACGGCGCGGCCGGCGCGGATCAAGGAGATCATCGAGGTGCCCTTCGCCTATCCGCGCGATGAATCGCTGCAGGAGCGGCCGGAGTTCGGCGAGTTGCGCAGCCACATCAGGGAACTGGTGATGAGCGAATACCGCGCGCAGCAGGCGCAAATGCGACCGGCGTCATTTTCGGAATAATCAAGAAAGCAACCGGGAGGAGAACACCATGGATCGACGACAATTCCTGACCACGACGGCCGGCGCAGCGCTCGGCGGCTTTGCGGCTTCGGCGCCCGCCATCGCCCAGGCCAAGACAAAAGTCCGCGTCGGCTATCTGCATACGGTCGCCGTCGATGGCCAGATCTGGACCGGCATGGACCGCGGCACCTTCGACAAGCAGGGCCTCAACCTGGAACTGCGCCAGTTCAACACCGGCCTCGAGATTTTTCAGGCCTTGATCGGCGGCAGCCTTGACGTACTGGCGACCGGCGCGGTGCTGTCGAACTTTCCGGCGCGCGGACAGGGCAAGGTATTCCTGATCAACGACATCGAAGTGGCGACCGCCCAGCTCTGGGTGCGCTCCGACCAGGGCATCAAGTCGTTCGCCGATCTGAAGGGCAAGCGCATTGCCACCGCGACCGGCACCACGGCGCACGTGTTCCTCGACAAGGCGCTGCGCGCCAACAACATCGATCCGAAGGAAGTCGAACTCGTCAACCAGACCATGCCGGCGGCCGTGACCGCGTTCATCTCCGGTGCGGTGCCGGCCGTCGCGCTGTGGGTGCCTTTCAATGTCACCGTGCGCGACAAGGTGCCCGGCGCGGTGAAATTGGCTGACGCCTCGGCCTATTATCCGCAGGCGGCAATCATCGGCGGCTGGGCGGCGGCCAATGACTATTACGAGCCCAACAAGGAAACACTGGGCAAGCTGATCAAGGGCTGGGCCGAGGCCAACGACTACATCATCGCCAACCCCGCCGAGGCGATGGAAAAACTGCAGAAGGGCCACTACAGCCAGACGCCGCTGGCCGACATCAACGAGTCCTTCAAGGCCCAGAAGATGTTCACGTCGAGCGAATGGAAAAAATATTATTCCGACGGCACCGTCACCAACTGGCTGCAGCAGACGACGGACTTCTTCATGGCCAACGCCAACATCAAGGACGCCACGCCGGCTACAAAATATTTCGATCCGAGCCTTTATCTGAAGACGATTGCGTAGCTCGGGCCCTGGCGATCGGCGGCGCGCAGCCGCCGTTCGCTAGACGCCGCGTTCCAGCATGGCCTTGAAATCGGCGCGGGCGCGTTGCGCCTCGCCCCGCGCGGTCTCCGACGCATCGCCGAGACCGAAATAGCCGTGGATCAGGCCGGGGCCGTGATGGTACCTGGTCGTGACACCGGCTGCGGCCAGCGCATCGGCATAGGCCTTGCCCTCATCGCGCAGCGGATCGAACCAAGCCGTCGTGACCACTGCCGGCGCAAGTCCGGCATGACTCTTGGCGCGCAGCGGCGAAACCCGCCAATCCGTGCCATGCCCGGCGTCTTCGAGATAATGGCCACAGAACCATTCCATCACCGCGCGCGACAGGAAAAAGCCTTCCGCGTTTTCCGCGCGTGAGGCAAAGCGCGCATTCTCCGTGGCGTCCGCGAAGCCCCCGGCGACATCGGTGACGGGATAGACCAGCAATTGCGCGGCGAGCCCGATCCCGGCATCGCGGCAGGCAATCGCGACCGTCGCCGCCAGATTGCCGCCGGCGCTGTCGCCAGCCACGCCGACGCGCGCAGCGTCGCCGCCGAATTCGGAGAGGCGCGCCAACACGTCGCGCACCGCGGCGAAGGCGTCCTCGAACGCGCCGGGAAAGCGCGTTTCCGGCGGCCTCCGGTAATCGACCGAGACCACCACGGCGCCGGTCTCGATCGCGAGCAGCCGGGCCTGCCTGTCATGGGTTTCGAGGTCGCCGGCGACCCAGCCGCCGCCGTGGAAAAACACCACGGTCGGGGATTTCGCATCCGACACCCGGTAGACCCGCGCGGCGAGCGGCCCGGCCGCGCCCTTCACCACCGTATCGGCCGCGCTCGCGACCGGCGGCGGCGGAACCGCGGCGCGCGCGGCGGCCAGCGCGCGGAGCGCATCGCGGGCGCTCTGTGGCGTCATCATCGTGGGGTCGCGCAGCGGCAGTTTTGGAATGATCTCGGCAATGACGGGATCGAGCGGCGTAATCATGGTTTCCCCCGGGCAGGCGTTTTGCGCCAGCATAGGTTCCGGCGGCCGCTCCGGCAATGCGGCGCCGTATCCGCCGCCGCATGGGAGGCCACCGAAAACGGCGAATTGAAAAGCGCGGTTGATAATGCTGGGATGGCTCCGCAAGGCCGCAACAAGCGGCCAGCAGGGAGACGACGCGCACCATGATGACCGACACGACAGTTCGGGCGCGACAGGCCCGCCCGCCCGAGACGGACGCGGTTTTCGACGCCGTCATCGTCGGCGCGGGTTTTGCCGGGATGTACATGCTGCATCGGCTGCGCGGGCTCGGCTTTTCGGCACGGGTATTCGAGGCCGGCAGCGGCGTCGGCGGCACCTGGTACTGGAACCGGTATCCGGGCGCGCGCTGCGACGTCGAGAGCATGCAGTATTCGTTTTCCTTCTCGGAGGAGTTGGACCAGGAGTGGAACTGGTCCGAGAAATACTCGCCGCAACCCGAAATCCTTGCTTACGCCAACCATGTCGCGGATCGCTTCGACCTGCGCCGCGATATCGAGTTCGACACCCGCGTCACCGCGGCGACGTTCGACGAGAGCAAGAAATGCTGGCGGATCGAGACCGATCGCGGCGACAAGGTTTTGGCAAAGTTCTGCATCATGGCGGTCGGCTGCCTGTCAGCGCCGAACCGGCCGGCGTTCCCGGGCATGGCGGATTTCCGCGGACCGATCTACCACACCGGCGAATGGCCGCATGACGGCGTCGACTTCACCGGCCAGCGGGTCGGCGTGATCGGCACCGGCTCTTCGGCGATCCAGTCGATCCCGATCATCGCGCGGCAGGCGGCTCACCTCACTGTGTTCCAGCGCACCGCGACATGGTCGGTGCCGGCCCGCAACGAAGGCCTGACGCCGGAATACCTGCAGGCGGCCAAGGCCGAGTATCCGGCGCTACGCGCCAAGGCGCGCGGCCGCCCGACCGGCTTCTATTTTCCCTTCAACATGAAGCCGGCGCTGGAGGCAGCGCCCGAGGAGCGCGAACGGCTGTACGAGGAAGCCTGGCAACGCGGCGGCCTGCCGTTCCTCGGCGCCTTCGGCGATCTGCTGTTCGAGAAGGCCGCCAACGACACGATCGCCGATTTCACCCGCCGCAAGATCCGCGAAATCGTCAGGGACCCGGCCACCGCCGACCTGCTGTGTCCGACCAACGTATTGGGATGCAAGCGCCTCTGTGTCGATACCGCGTATTTCGAAACCTACAATCTACCGCATGTCAAACTGGTCGATGTCTCCCGGACACCGATCGACCGCTTCACCGCCGATGGCATCGAGGTCGATGGCGTCGCCTATCCGCTGGACGCGGTGGTCTGCGCCACCGGCTTTGCCGCGATGACCGGGTCGTTCGACAAGATCGCGATCACCGGCCGCAATGGCCTGACGCTGGCCGAGAAATGGCGGGCGGGCCCGCGCGCCTATCTCGGGATCGCTTCGGCGGGCTTCCCCAATCTGTTCACCATCACCGGCCCCGGCAGCCCGTCGGTGCTGGCCAGCATGATCCAGGCGATCGAGCAGCATGTCGACTGGATGGCCGACTGCATGACCCATCTGCGCGACGTTGGAGCCGCCACCATCGAGCCGGTTCTGGAGGATGAGGACGCCTGGGTCGAGCACGTCACCGACGTTTCAACGGTCTCGCTACGCTCGACCTGCAGCTCCTGGTATGTCGGCACCAACATCCCCGGCCGTCCCCGGGTCTTCATGCCCTATATCGGCGGCTTCCCGGTCTATGTGCAGAAATGCAACGAGGTGATGAGCGGCGGCTTCGAGGGTTTTGTCATCGAAGGCGCCGCGGCCGGCAATGCCGAGCCGAAGGTGCGCCTGACGGAACGCTGGCGGGTGCCGATCGACATCGACGTCATCTCGCCGGCCGCGGTGGCGGCGCGGCGCGTGCCGGTGGTGTGAGAACGCAGCCGGCGGCTCGTGCAGTCAAGGCTGTTTTTTCGCACTCGCGCTCTGCTCCGCCGCCGTGCAGGAAATCAGCAGCGTAAACGCCCTCGCATTCCGGGCGATGTCCGACGTCTTCAGCTCGCTCCTGGTCTCGGCGGTCTGATATGGCACCACGCTGTTGTCGAGAAAGTCGCGCAACGCGCCGGTCTTGATGGCAAAGTTGATATTTTCCGGGATGTTGCCGGTCGCCTTGGCAAATTTCAGAGCGTTCAGCTTTGCCGCGACCATTCCGACGACTTCCCCGCCGGTATCCAGCAGCGGCCCGCCACTGTTGCCCGGCTGAACCGCCGCGCTGATCTGCAAGTAGCGCGTATCGTTCAGGATGCCGCTCAGCGAACTTACGATCCCGGTGGTGACCGTGAAATCGGATGTCAGCAATCCATGGTAAGGATAGCCGATCGCGACGATGCTGTCTCCCGGGCGGATGGGCTTGTCCCTGATGACCGCGACGTCCTTGAAGGCACTCGGTGCCTGCAGCAATGCCAGATCGTTGGTTTCATCGCCTGACACCAGGCGCAGCTTGACGGGCGCCTCGCCGCTCAGATTGCCCTGAATTTCGCCGCAACCATCGACCACGTGGTGATTGGTTACGACGTGTCCGTTGTTGCTGATGACGAATCCGGTCCCGGTCCTGCCGCCTTCCTTTTTCGGCGGCATGCTTCCGGGTTGTGCCGGGGAAGCGGCGACCGCCTGCTTTGCAGCCGCAGGCTTTACCGCGAATTCGGTCGCATTGCCGACACCGTTCTTCTTGACGCTGACGACGCAATTGACCAGCGAAGGCAACAGTTGCGCCGTTTGGGTCAGGGTGAATTGAAACAGCTGGCCTTGCGTGAAGGCGGTCATAACCTTGGCTTTTCGAAACTGCGCAATGAGCGATGAGTTTCCCGGCATCTCCACGTTCACAAGGCGCGCCCCAAACGGCATCCCATACACGTTGATGGCCGGCTGACCGTCGAAGGTGAGGGCAATGGGAAAGGCCTGACCGGGGGTCAGCTGCCAGTTCTCGTGAGCGAATCCCAACCGCCAGGTCAGGTCCTCGCCGACCGACACGACGAAATAAATTCCGCTCTGATAGGTGGTCCCCGCTGCGCAATGCGAGAACGAACCGCTCGTGTCGTTGGTATAGGCCCCGCCCTGCCAGTTGCCGACACTGATGGAGCCGTAAGGCCCGCGGGCCTGGGCACTTGAAATCGCCAGCACAAAACTCAAAGCAGCCAAGAACGCGCGCTGCATCGCGGCCCCCACTCCCGGTGTAATTCGACGCGGCACAACTTTGACGGCGCCCGCGGCAGAGTCAATACGCGTCGGGTCCAATGCCGCTTTGGCGCATGCCGGGTGGCACTCTGCACGCCATGTCCGGGAGACCCCTACTTCGCCTCGCTCGCCTTGATTCCCGAGCTTTCAACGAGTTTTGCCACCCGTGGCAGATCGGAGGCGAACAGCCGGGCATGCGCCTCGGGCGTCAACTCGGCTTCGGGGAATGGCAGGGTCCCGAGCTGCGTCAGCTTCTCCAGCAGCACCGGATCCGACAGCGCCTTGCGCAACGCCGCATTCAGCGCGCCGATGGTCTCCCTGGGCGTACCCTTCGCCACATAGAGCCCATGCCACATCGTGTAGCTGACCTCGGGCATGCCGAGTTCGGCGGTGGTCGGCACGTCCTTCAGCTGGTCGAGCCGCTTCGACGACGTGATGGCGATGCCGTGCAGCGTTCCGGCCTGAATCTGCGGCAGCGCGTTGGTCACCTGGTCCCACAGCAGATCGATCTGCCCCGCCAGCAGATCGCCGATCGCCGGACCTGACCCGCGATAGGCCACGACGGTCGGCTTGAAGCCGAGCACGTTACCCATCATGACCGCGCACAAATGGCTGTTGGTTCCGACACCACCATGCGCGAAGTTCGCCTTGTCGCCCTGCGCCTTGATCCAGGCGACATAATCCTTCGGTCCTGTGCCGGGAATCGACTTGCGTCCGACCAGCACCATCGGCGCGTTGTTGACGAGACCGACCGGCTCGAATGCGGTTTTGGTATCGTAGCGCAAATTGGTGAACAGGCTGGGCGCCGCGAGCAGCGCGACGTGATTGATCAGGATGGTGGAGCCGTCGGCCGCCGACCGGGCAACACGGTCATTGGCCAGCGTGCTGCCGCCGCCGACCTGGTTCTCGATGATGATGGTCTGGCCGAGCGTGCCCGACATCCGTTCGCCGATCAGCCGCGCGACGGTATCGGTGCCGCCGCCCGCCGCATAGGGGACCACCAGCGTCACGGTCTTCGGGCTGGATTGTGCATGGACCTGGGTTGCTAACGCGGCAAGCACGAGGCCAGAGCCCAATAATGCGCGTCCAAGAATCCGGTGAATCACGGCGGCTTCCTCCCCCAGGTCTTTTTTATTGCGCCGCATTTTTGCGGACGCTCGTTCGTTCGCGACGCCCTATCGCAGCAACTGCGTGTGGCATCGCAACACCTCAGATCATGCGGATTGCACATCGGCAAATCAAGCACAAAGCTGTCGTCGCCCGCTTCAGCGAAGAGCGATCCGGGCCCCGGCATCTGCCGTCGAACTAGCCGGCGGGATGTAACGACGGGCGCTGGTAGCGAAGCCAGATGACCGAGGCGGCGGCAGCCAGCATCAGCAGCACGGAAAGCCAGTTGAGCGGCTGCCAGCCCCAGCGATCCTGCAGAAAGCCCGCCATGAAGCTCGACGTCGCCGTGGTGCTGAAAACCAGCAGGTCGTTCAGCGCCTGCGCTTTGCCGCGCTCGTTCGGCCGGTAGCACGTCGTGACCAGCGCGGTCGCGCCGACGAACAGGAAATTCCAGCCGACGCCATTGACGGCAAGCGCGATCCTGAAATTCCATTCGGCTGTGCCGCTGAGCGCCACCGCGACGCCGGCCAGCATCAGCGCGACGCCCCAGGCCATCACCGTCGTCGTGCCGAAACGGTTGATCAGGTTGCCGGTGAAAAACGACGGCACGAACATGCCGAGCACATGCAGGAAAATAACCCAATGGGCCTCGGCATGCGGATAACCGCAGCCGACAATGGCCAGTGGCGACGCGCTCATCAGGAAAGACATCGTGCCGAACGCCAGCATCCCGGCGATCGCGGATGCGATGAAGCGCGGCTGGCTGGCGATTTCCAGCAGCGGGCGTGGCGGTGCGGCGTCAACCTGGCCCGCCGACGAAGCGGATGTCGCGACCGACGGGAAGGTGATGAAGGACATGATGGTGAAGACGATGGCGTGCAGGCAGATGATGGCGGCATAGGTCGCGAGATAAAGCGGCATCGCCAGATCGTGGGTGATGCGCACGATGCTGGGGCCGATCACGGCGGCGGCCACGCCGCCGGCGGTGACCCACGAAATCGCCTTGGCGCGGTAATGGATCGGGACCAGTTCGGCCGCGGCGAAGCGGTACATCTGCAGGCAGGCCACCGCGTAGCCGAGCACGAGGCCGCCGACGCACATGATGAGGAAGTTGCCGGTATAGAGCCCGAGGCACATCACGATGGCGCCGGTCATGCCGAACAGCGAACCGACGCGAAAGCCGATGCTGCGGCCGACCCTTTGCATCAACAGCGCGGCCGGGAAGACCCAGATCATCACGCCGATATGCTGCATCGTCACGGGCAGGTTGGCGAGGTCGGGGCGATGATAGAAGGTGATGACCGACAGCCCCGTGGCCGCGAACATCATGGTGTTGCAGGATTGGCCGACCGCCTGACAGCACGCCAGCAGCACCAGATTGCGGTGCGCCCGCCGGTCGAGCCGATCCTGCGGACCGGCTTCAGGCCTGAGACCGGATTGCGGGTTCAATGCATCCATTCTTGTTCTTGCTCAACGACTTCGGGAGGCGCCGCCCTGGAATCCAAGTCGAGAGCGCGAAGCACGTTGTAGGAGAATCGACTCCTTCTCAAGTCCGAGGCGGAATATTTTGCCTGCTATTGGAGCATGGACGCCATGAAAATTCCGCCGACGTTGATGGCCCGCGGGAATCGCCTAGACTGGCTGCCGGATCGGGCTGCTCCGGTCGCCATAACCGCGGGGTCAACCATCAGACGCGGCTGGAGCATCGAATGTCCGACGATCTGAAATTCACGGTCCAGCGTCCTCCGGCCTACGGCGAATTGACGGATGTGCTGCCCGGACTGTTCTGGGTCCGGCTACCGGTGCCGTCGCCGCCCAATCACGTCAATTGCTGGCTGCTCGACAACGGCCCTGGATGGACGCTGGTCGACTGCGGCATGAACACCGACGACATTTTCGAAATCTGGGACACGCTGTGGCGCGGACTGCTGCGCAGCCGCCCGCTGCAAAACCTCACCTTCACCCATGCGCATCTCGATCACTACGGCCTGGCCAGCTTTCTGGTGAAGGAGTCGAAATGCACGGTGCGCCTGCCGCTGGCCGAATGGCTCAATGGCTGGAAGGTGTGGCATGAGCGCGAGGAGGGTCCGGACGAGCAATTTGCCTCGTTCATGAAACAGAATGGCGCACCGGACGACGACGTCGCGGGGATCATGGCAACCCAGCGCCGGTCGAAATACCTCGGCCTGCGGCCGCCGCGCGAATTCATCCGTATCCGCGATGGCGACCTGATCGACATGGGGCAACGCGAGTGGCGGGTGATCACGGCAGGCGGGCATTCGCCCGAACATGCCTCATTCCATTGCGAGAACGACAATATCCTGATCGCGGGCGACCAGGTTCTGTCGCACATGGCGCCATCGGTGATGGTGCCGCCGGCGCAGCCGCAGGCCAATCCGATGAAGGAATACCTCGATTCGCTGACGCGGCTCGAAGCCTTGCCGGCGGATACGCTGGTGCTGCCGTCGCACGGCCTGCCGTTTCGCGGGCTGCACACCCGGCTGGCTCAGCTGCGCGCGCATCATCTGGCGCGGCTCGACGACGTGGCGTCGGTCATATCAGGCATGACCACGGCGTTTGCGATCGCACAGGAAGTGTTTTCGCGGGCGCTCTACGACAACCCGCGGCAGGCATTCGGCGAGTCGCTGGCCCATCTCAACATGCTGGCATCGACCGGAAGGCTGACACGCGATGTCAGCGCCACCGGCGTGATCTCCTTCACGCCGGCATGAGCTTCAATCGGCGGATCCTCCCACCGCGGGGTTGATCGCCAGCGAGGATCCGGCAACGCCGCCCGCTTCATAGGCCGTCATCGACACGGTGCGGCCGGTGCTGCGCGCCGCGCGCAGATTCAGGCCGAGCTTGCCGAACTCGTCATCGACGATCGAAGCCTTGAGGACAACGAGCCCGCGCCCGGTGCTTTCATCCACCCGATCGCGGGCGGCCTTCATCGCCGTCAGCTTCTCCGCGATGGACGCGACCATTCCCAGCGCGAACGAGGCGTTGGCCAGGTGCCGCTGATTGTGCTGGAATCGGCGATAGCCCGGCGTGGTCTTGTAGCGGCCGAGTTCGGAGCGGACGGAGGCGTCGATCAGTTCGGCCAGGTAATGCGCGACTTCGATGTCCGAGCGAAGGCCGAAGAACACATAGCGGCTCTCGCCCGCCTCGTTCTTCTCGCGCCAGACCCGGCAGCCGCAGAAATTCGCGATGGCGCCGATACAGTCGTCGAGCGGGATTCGCTTCTTGCGGTAGGTTTCATAGGCCCGCCGTTCGCAAGGCGCCTTGCGGATATCGATGTCGGTCAGCGACAGGTCGTAGCGGTCGAGCAGTTCGGCGACCTTGGCGGCCGCCGACAGCGCCTCCTCCTCGGTACAGCCATTGTCGATGGTCTTGGCACGCAACGCCTGGATGCGCAGCTTGAGCTTGTCGAGTTCGGCGAGATTGGGGGATTGGTTCACTGGCAGATCGCCCGGGCGCGGTGGCATGGCGGAGAGAGCGTCAGTCAATCCCCATCGAATGATAATGCATTTCGACCTTCCTAGACCGAAACCCACCGTTTGAGCAACCGCCCGGAATGAGGATTCCGCCCGTCAAAGCCTGTTCCGTCAATGACCCGCTCATCGAGCAACCAACAAACGAGTTGCGAAACGAATTGCCGTCGCGGCGGCATCCTCGTGAATCGGGCGCTTCAAGCCGTCGATCACCCGCCCGCGGTCTTCAACTTCCTCCTATCGGGAGCGCCTCCAGATCACCATGGGCAGCATCATGATCAATAATCCGAGTGAAAGCGCGAGCAGGATGGTCGCCATCGCGGCAATGCTCGGATCGGCATAGAATAGCAGCTGCTGCATCAGCCGCAGCGGCAAGGTATCTCCGCGGGTGATGAAGAGCGACAGCGAGACGTTGTCGAGGGAAATCAGGAACGCCGAGATTGCGCCTGCAATCACACCGCCACGGATCAGGGGCAGGGTAATCTTGAAGAACGTCTGGGCGGGACTGACGCCCAGGTTGAGCGAGGCACGCTCCAGCGCCCGATCGTAATTCGCCAGCGCCGCCGTCACCATGGCGACGACATAGGGGATGCTGACTGTTGCGTGTCCGAAGATCGCGGCCACCTTGCCCGGGCGCATGCCGTAAGGTGAAAGTATGAACAGCAGACCGAGGCCGAGCACGATGCCGGGCAGTGAGACGGGCAGCATGACCGCGAGCTGAACGACCGAATGCCCCTTGAACCGGTAGTGATTGAGCGCGATCGCCGCGCCGGTGCCGGCGATAGTCGCCAGAGCCGCGCTGCAGACGGCAATGATCAGGCTGTTCCACAAGCCATCGACGAACTGCACATTGCGCCAGGCTTCCTGAAACCAGCGCAGACTGAAGCCGGGCAGCGGGAATTCGAGGCGATCGCCGCTGCTGAAGGCGACGACGGTTCCCAGCGCGATCGGCAGGAGCAGAAAGAGGACGACGAACGCCGTGTATCCATAGGCCGACAGGCGGGGTGAATCGAAGCCGGGACGGTTCATTGAACGGCCCTCTGCCATGGCATCAGCCGCCTGACCGCCAGACTCGAGATAATGAGGAATAGCGCGACCACGGCCAGCACCAGGGTGCCCATCGCGCTCGCAGTCGCCCAGGCGCCGTTGGTGGCGGCCTCGTAGAAGATCACGGGCGCCACCATGGGAAATCGCGTCGTGCCCGTGAGCGACGGCAGCACGTAATCGCTGAGCACGCCGGCGAACACCAACTGCGTGCCGGCCACCATGCCCGGGATCGCCATCGGCAGCACGATCCGGCGCCAGCCATACCAGCGGCTGCCGCCCAGATTGGCGGAAGCCTTGAGCAGATCGCCGTCCAGCTTCTGCAGCGTGGTGACGATCGGGATGATCATCAGCGGAAGGTAGCGATGCAGCATGGCCAGCGTCATGCCCTCGACCTCATACAGCAGCTTGATCGGCTGGCCGATCAGCCTCAGGTACATCAGCGTACTGTTGATGAGGCCGCTGTCGGCCGTGATGACCATCCAGCCGAAGGCGCGCATGATTACGCTGACATAGAGCGGCAGATAGATGATCCATAGAAGCAGCGCCCGCTGCTTGCCGGTGCTGCGGGCGACGTATTGCGCAAAGGGAACGGCGATGATCAGGGCGATCACCGAAATGACCAGCGCGATCAGCAGGGTATTGCCGAAGACGGTCAGGTAGTATCGGTCTCCGAGCACCCGCGCATAGCTGGCGAATGTGAAGTCGGGGACCAGAAACCGGACAGGATCCTCGCGGTAGAAGCTGTCGCGCACCACCAGGCAAAGCGGGATGAGGAAAAACGGAATCAGCAATGCGCCGGCTGGGAACAGCCACAACCAGGGTGCGTAGCGGCCGAGCCTCATGGCGACACCGCAGGGGCGGCGATCCGGCATTTGGCGGGGTCGAAATCCAGGAATACCGCTGCGCCGATCGCGATCTGCTGATGCGTGCTTCGCGTTGGCCGCTCGATCACCACCTGCCGTGCGCCGAGACTGACGACGATCCGCTCCTGTGCGCCAAGAAAGGTGACAAGGGAGACGTTGCCGGGCTCGGACGCATGCACCGCCGTCGGGTGCGGCGCGACATCCACATCTTCGGTGCGGATGTAGACCACCGCCCGCTCTCCGGCACGCAGAGGGACCGCTTGTGGCGGGCAGGCAAATGCCAGGCCACTGGAGATGCGCAGCGCCATCGTTGTTCCCGCCGCTTCCACGGTTCCATCCAGCGAATTGGTCGTGCCGAGAAATTGCAGCACGTGGTCCGAGGCAGGTCGCTCGTAAATCTCGCGCGGCGCGCCAATCTGCGAGATACGGCCGGTTTCCATGACGGCGATCCGGTCGGCCAGTGCGAAAGCCTCGCGCTGGTCGTGAGTGACGAGAATCGTCGACACCTGAAGTCGGTGCAGCAGCAGCGAAAGTTCGAGTTGCATCTCTTCGCGCAGGTTACGATCGAGCGCGCTGAAGGCTTCGTCCAGCAACAGCATCTGCGGTTGAATCGCCAGCGCACGTGCCAGCGCCACGCGTTGACGCTGTCCACCGCTCAGCTGGGCGGGATAGCGACTTTCCAGACCGCAAAGCTTGAGCAGCGCCAGCATCTCGTCGATGCGGGCCCGGATCGTCGATGCATCGAGGCGCCGCGGATACAGGCCATAGGCGATGTTCTCCGCCACGGTCATATGCGGAAACAGTGCGTAGTTCTGGAACACCATGGCGACGTCGCGCCGATGCGGAACGACGTCGTTGAGTGATCTCCCGCGCAGCCGGATCGAACCGGTATCCGAGGTTTCGAATCCGGCGATGATATTGAGCAAAGTCGACTTGCCGCAGCCGCTCGGGCCAAGCAGCGCGAGAATCTCGCCGCGGTTCATGGAGAGACTGCAGCTCTCCAGTGCCACCACGCTGCCGTATCGCTTCGATACGGCGGCGATTTCGAGTTCCGGGGCGGATGTCACGGCGGCCGTGCTCAACTCTGAACCTCGCGCGTATAGCGATCCAGCCATTCACGCTGCCTGGCGGCGGTATATTCTTCGTCCATGAACCAGATCCTGCTCGGATCGCTGATCACCATCGGCCGCAGTTCCGGGCTGATCGGAACATTCCCGCGGGAAGGCGTCGCGAGCAGATTCTGCACCAGCTTGCCCTGCACCGCCTCGCCAAGCGTGAAGTTTATGTACGTCTTGGCGAGCTTGGGCTGCTTGGCGCCGGCGACGATGCAAAGGTCGTAGGGAACCGCACAGGCGCCCTCTTTCGGGGTTACGCTGACAATGTGCGGCGTACTCTTGGTGATGTTTGCGATGCGGATCGCGAATTGAGCGGCCACCGCGATATCGCCGCGTTGGATCACTTCCGTCGGCTGGTTACCGTCCGTGAAGAACCCGCGCACATTGGGCTTCAGCGCCTTGAGCCGGGCGAACGCTTCGTTCACGGCGGCCTCCGATTTCTCGTCGCCGCCGATCGCACGCGCGATACAGCCGATGAACGGGATCGTCGCGCCGCCATTGAAGGCTGCCGGCAACATTATCTTGCCTTTCAGTTCGGGGCGCCAGAGATCCAGCCAGGAGGTGAGCGGCTCCTTGACTTGTTTGGTGTCGACCATGAGC
Organism: Pseudomonadota bacterium; assembly: GCA_040390145.1. Taxonomy (GTDB): domain Bacteria; phylum Pseudomonadota; class Alphaproteobacteria; order Rhizobiales; family Xanthobacteraceae; genus Bradyrhizobium. The sequence continues at coordinate 14,882 of JAZJYY010000119.1, read as the reverse complement.
TGCATGGCATCGAGCATCAGTGCGACGCCCGATCCGCTCGGCGCGGCACTGCCTGGCTTGAGAGACGCCATTTCGGGAATTTCGGCCGGGTTGAGCTTCTCCAGCAGGCCGCTATTCAGCGCGCGCAGCGCGAACGAGCGCGATATCATGACGACGTCGAATGGCGGTTCATCCCGCTGCGCCTGCAGCTTGGCAACGGTCGTCGGACCGGTTTCGACCTCATAGACAACGCGTCCCATTTTGGCCTGTTCGAACGGCTGGGCTATGATTTCGCGCAGGATTTGATAGGGGCCTCCAAAGTGCGTCGCTCGCAGGGTCGCCAACTCCTGTGCCAATGCGCTGTCGGATCGACCGAGCGCCATGGCGCCGCCGATCGCAAGGCCGCTGCTCAGGCGAAGAAATTCTCGGCGCGTATTATGTCGGCTCATGATAATCTCCTGTGTGAAGAAGTGCGGGTGGTGTGTAGCGTTCGACGGATCGCGATGGCCTCATGCTCGTAGACCAATGAGGCGACGGGACTTGTCGGCCCGTTGCGGTTGTGCGAGCAGGGACTGCTGCGAAACCCGACACGACCTCAAGGAAGCTGAACTGTGAACCCGGTGCTGACCTACATCCAACAGAACACGCTGAAGGAAGGTGACCGTCTGCCGCCGGAACGAGAACTGGCCGCCGAACTCGGGATGAGCCGCCGCGCGCTTCGCCAATGCTTGACGCAAATGGAACTGGAGGGGCAGCTTTGGCGAGGCCGGCGCAACGGCACCATACTGGGGCGCGCGCCTGCGACGGCCGCCGCCGGAATTGATCGCAGTTTTTCCATGGCCAGTCCGGGCGATACCATGGAGTCCCGGTTCGCGGTCGAACCGGCAATCGCGGCCCTGGCCGCAACGAAAGCGACCGAGGCGGATTTGAATGCCATCGAAACCTGCATGCGCCGAACGGCCGAAGTGCTCAACGACGACAGCTGGGTGCAATGGGACGGCGCTTTTCACCTCGCCATCGCGGAAGCCACCCATAACGAAATATTTGTCGCCCTCGTTCGTGCCTTCAACGCCGCGCGTGCCAAGCCGGCGTGGAGCGCGATGCGGATCGCATCCATCACGGCCGACAAGCGCCGTAACTCGGTGGCGCATCATCGCGCGATTCTGGCTGCGTTGCGGCAACGCTCCCCCGACGAGGCAAGCCGTGCCATGCGGCTCCATCTGTCCAGCGTCCAGAGCAACTTGTTCGAATAGCTTGCGCATTTGTCTCGTTCCAGCGTGAACCGGCGGGCTGACTAGTTGGGCCAGAACAGCTCCGGCAGGGAAGACCGCGAGCCGATCAGCTCTTGCTCGAAGAGGTAGTCCTGAAGTTTCGCGATCGTGGCGTTGTTTTCCGCACCGAGGCCGTACGGCAGAGGATCGCCGCCGAACATCTCCATGGTGTCGCTCCAGGTCGCGTCGCCCCACGGCAGAAATGACGAAGCAAGCCGGCGCTGTTTGGTCCTGGTCATGCTGTGCGTGTAGGCCGCGATGACGGCGCCGGGGAGATCCGGATGAAGCGCAATCTTGTCGCGCGGAAGAACCAGAACATGGCTGATCGGATAGATGCCGCTCGATTTGAAATAATCGATCTCGGCTGCGCGCCAGTTCTTGATCACAGGGCGGAATCGTCGTTTTGCGGCAGGCAGAAGTGCGTCGCGGCTGCGGGGGTAAAGGATCGCGTCCAGTTTTCCGCCGGCGAGCGCGTCTTCTATATCTTCATCGAGCACCGTCACGCGCGCCGATTCGGGCGGCGCAAATCGCGGCTTTCCGCTCGAGAACCACTCCACCTGCGACCAGTGCAACTGATAGTATTCGGCGTAGATGCCACGACCCCATACGCCGCCCGTCATGGTATAGTCGGCAATTCCCACGCGTTTGCCGACGAGATCAGCGAAGCTTTCGATTGAATCGTTCTGCCGGACCAGCATCGTTCCATGCCGAAAGGCGCGATTCGGAAATACCGGGATGGCGGTCAGCCAATCGGCGCCGCGATCGCGCATCATGATGTAGTTCGACAGCGAGAATTCACAGGCGTCGAATTCCTGTCGCTCCAGCACTTTCGCGAACAGCTCGGGCCGGCTCAAAACGCGATATTCGAGTTCAATGCCGTTCTGTACGGATGAAACCTCGATCGTGTGTTCGTAGTCTCCACCGAAAACGATCATTTGGGTCCTCTGAATGCGCGAACTGGGCAGTTCATTGTTCACGCGCTGCGAATTGCTGGCCGCTCTTGTTCGATCGACCGAAGAACAGGCATCCGTGTCGGGCGGAGACGATGCCGAGTGATCTCATCGGCAACCCATAGACGACATCCTCCCTCGGCTTTGTCAATCGGACCTTTAGCAAATGGTTCGAGAAATATGGCTGATGCCCACCGATTGATCGAATTGGCTAATAATTATAGCCTGTATTGAGGAACATTGATGCAGCGCAGTTCGAACCAATATCTCAAAGGTCTCGATTTGATGCTGGACAAGAGACGACCGGCTTCATAGTCTCAAACGGCATTGAGCGATCGATGCGCCCGGCAATCCGCCGTCATGAATCGCAACGCATGGGCGTCCTCGCCCGGACATCAATAGGAAATGCAATGTCGAGCAATCCATTTGCAGGCTGGCCCGAAGGCGTCGAAGCAGGTTTGGCGTCCGGAAGGATGAACGGCTGCGTCGGCACGCTGCTGCTGTCGGAAACTCCGAAAGTACGGGTGTGGCACCTGCACATCCCGGCTGGAAAGCGCTTCGGCTTTCACCGGCACGTCCTGAATTATTTCTGGACGTCGCTGGGCGACGGTCGCTCACGCAACTATTTCGAGGATGGCCGCATCTCGGAGGCCGTGCTCTACAAGGGCCAGACCCAGCACTACGAATTCCCGCTCGGCAAATACATGCTTCATAGCGTGGAGAATATCGGCGATACCGATGTATCCTTTACGACGGTCGAATTCCTGGACAGCCCGAACCAGGCGCTGCCGATTCCGGACGGAATGCGCATGAAGATCCCGGCCTGATCTTCATCGTAGAATTATCGCCAGCGTGAGCTGCCTCGAACCAGCGGGCTGATTGCTATCCGCGCCGCCCAGGAGATCTTGTTCATGCAGTTTCGTCATGATGGGCGCTACCCATCCCGCCGTTCGCCGGTGCTGGCCCGCAATGTGGTTGCCGCGTCGCAGCCGCTCGCGACGCAGGCAGGGTTGCGCATGCTCGAACAGGGCGGCAACGCGCTGGATGCGGCCCTTGCGGCCGCCATCACGCTCACGGTGGTGGAGCCGACCGGCAATGGCATCGGGTCCGACGCCTATTGCATCCTGTGGGACGGCAAGGAGCTGCATGGGCTCAACGCATCCGGCCGCTCGCCGGCCGGATGGACGCCGGAACGATTTGCCGGCCACGCGACCTTTCCGCATCGCGGCTGGGACAGCGTCACCGTGCCGGGCGCCGTCTCGGCATGGGTCGATCTTTCGACGAAATTCGGAAAGCTGCCGTTCAGGCGCCTGTTCGAGCCCGCGATCGGCTATGCCGAAAACGGCTTTCATGTTTCTCCCGTCATCGCCGAACTGTGGCGTCGTGGCGCCGCCGAACTGAAGAGCCAGGCCGGCTTTGCCGAGGCCTTCATGCCGGGCGGGCGGGCCCCGGCGGCAGGCGAGTTGTTTCGCGCGCCCGGCCATGCCTCCTCGCTGCGGCTGATCGCCGAGACCCGCGGGGAAGCATTCTACCGCGGCGAGCTGGCCCAGCGCATCGCCGCCTTTGCGCGCCAGCATGGCGCTGCGCTGGACGAGGCGGACCTCGCGGCGCATCGCAATGACTGGTGCGGCACCATTCATCAGGATTTTGGCGAGGCGGCGCTGCACGAAATCCCCCCGAACGGCCAGGGCATCGCCGCCTTGATGGCGCTCGGCATCATGAAGGCCGCCGGCGTTGAAGGTCTCGTGCTGGACAGTGCTGACGCGTTCCACCTGCAGATCGAGGCGATCAAGCTGGCGTTCGCGGATGTCTATGCCTACGCCGCCGATCTCGATTACATGCGCGACGTCACCGTGGCCCACCTGCTCGATCCCGCCTATCTCGCCTTGCGCGCGATGCTGATTGACCGCCACAGGGCGCAGGCGTTTGGCGCGGGCGCGCCGACCACCGGCGGCACCGTCTGTCTCGCCACCGGCGACGCCGACGGCATGATGGTGTCGTATATCCAGTCGAACTACTCAGGCTTCGGCTCCGGCGTGGTGGTGCCCGGCACCGGCATCAGCCTGCAGAATCGAGGCTTTGGATTTACCCTGGCCAAGGGCCATCCTAACCAGGTCGGCCCGCGCAAGCGTCCGTTCCAGACCATCATTCCGGGCTTCGTCATGAGGGGAAAAGAACCGCTGATGGCGTTTGGCCTGATGGGCGGGCCGATGCAGGCGCAGGGCCACTTGCAGATGATGCTGCGCACGCAACTCTGGAATCAGGATCCGCAGACCGCCGCCGACGCGCCGCGCTGGCGCTATGTCGCCGGTCTGAAGGTGGCGATCGAAAGCACTGTGACGGACGAGGTCGCCGCCGATTTGGCGAGCCGGGGCCACGACATCGCGCGTGAGCCTCCGGATTCTGCCTTCGGCTTTGGCGGCGCGCAGCTCGTGCGAAAAATCGACGGGGGATATGTCGCCGGCTCCGATCCGCGCAAGGATGGCTGTGCCGGAGGCTTTTGAAATGAGCGAACTGGACCAGGCTCCACGAGATCGTTGACGGAATTGGTGCCCGCGTCCCCGTCGCGCCTGCTTGCCGAAAGAAAAATGATGAAACTGTATATCTACGAGCATTGCCCGTTTTCGGCCCGCGCCAGGACCATCTTTGGCCTGAAAGGGATCCCTGTGGAAATTTCGGTCGTCATGGAAGGCGATGCCGAAACCTCCATACGTCTTGTTGGAAAAAAAGTCGTTCCGATTCTGGAAAAGGATGACGGAACCGCCATGCCGGAAAGCATGGATATCGTCCGCTACGTCGATGACCGCTTCCCCCCGAAATGCCTCACGGACCCTGTTCGGGAAGAGATCGAGGCCTGGTGCAAGGAAGCGCGATCCACCATCTCCAGGCTTGCCATCCCGCGGATGACAAGGACTTCTTTCGAGGAGAACGCGACCGAGGCGGCACGAAAAGCGTATCTCGAACGCGAGCAAAAAGCCCTTGGCGATCTTGAGGCTCTGATGAACGACACGCCGAGGCTGGTCGTCGAGGCCGAAGAACTGCTCGCCAGGCTGGAATTGATCGTAGAAGCCTGGGAAGCCTTTTCGGAGACTGACCTCGTGCTCTTTTCGCAGCTGCGCTCGCTGAGTATCGTGAAGGGAATCAAATTTGGACCGAAAGCGCGAGACTTTGCCGAGAAAATGTCCGCGCTTGGCGGCGTCCCACTTCTCGACGATCGGGCTATCTAATCCAGATCCTGCGATGGCTGCGCCGCCGCTCGGCACGGGACAGTCGGTTTTGCCGGTTGCGGCGTCGTTCGTGTCGTTCGCTGCCGGCGTAAGATATGAACTGGCGGAGAGAGTGGGATTCGAACCCACGGTACGGTTTCCCGCACACACGCTTTCCAAGCGTGCGCCTTAAGCCACTCGGCCATCTCTCCGGATGGCCTGTCTTGAAGGGGCCCGGCGACTTTTGCAAGGGACTGCGGCCGCGGCCGGCAATATTTCCTCAACCGACTGAATAATATGGATAATTTGGCGAGGTTGGCGGCACCGGCGGGCACCGGCCCGGAGCCTTGAACCGAAAACCGGTACCGGGCGACGATGGATCATGGCAATGATTCAACAGGCGGAGCGCGGCATGGCCACCTATCGGGCGCTGATATCAGGGGTTTTGATGTCCGCGGCCGCGGCGTTGCAGGCCGGGCCGGCCTGGGCGCAGGCCTGCAGCCGTCAGGGGGTCGACGTATCCTGCGAGGACGGAAGGCGCGGCATGCTGTCGGGCGATGCGATCATCTGGGCCGACGGCACCCGTTCCAGCCTGACCTCGCCGCATCCGAGCGTCATCATCGGCAACAAGTCGTCGGTCGTCGTGGGCTCCGGGATATTCGTCGGCAAGGGCAAGGGCGTGGTGCCGATGGACAACCCGAGCGCGCCGAACAAGGCGCGCTGCGCCGTGCTCGATGGCCTGTCGTATTGCTATTAATACCCAAAGGTCATTCCGGGGCGATGCGAAGCATCGAACCCGGAATCTAAGGCCAGATCCTAACTCTCGAGATTCCGGGTTCGCTCGCGTCGCTCGCGTCCCGGAATGACGTCGGACTAGTGATACCGCGCGTTGAGATTGGCCGGACGGGGCGGCCATAATACCGGCTCCGCGAGCCGCGGCTCGGCGGCATCCCCGTCGACGCAGATGTCCTGATGGGTTTCCTGCAGGGCCTCGACGAAATCGCCGAACCATTGCTGGATCGTGCCGGCGCGCAGCTTCTTCATCATCGCTTCCCAGCGCAGGCGCCGCTCGGTCAGCGGCATCGACAGCGCGGTCGCGATGGTTTTCGCCATGCCGTCGATGTCGTGCGGATTGACCATCAGCGCGGTGTCGAGCTCGTTGGCCGCACCGGCGAATTTCGACAGCACCAGCACGCCGGGATCGGCCGGGTTTTGCGCGGCGACATATTCCTTGGCGACGAGATTCATGCCGTCATGCAGCGGGGTGACGACGCCGACCTGGGCCGTGCGATAGAGACCCGCGAGCACGGTCTGGCTAAAGCCCTTGTTGAGATAACGGATCGGAGTCCAGTCGACTTCGCCGTGCCGGCCGTTGACGTCGCTGACAAGCTTGGCGATCTCGTTCTGCAGGTTGCCATACGCTTCGATGGCGCCGCGCGACGGCGTCGCGATCTGCAGCAGCGTGACGGCGCGCGCCAGCTGCGGCTGCAAGGTCCACATCCGGTCGAATGCATTGATGCGGTTCGGCAGCCCCTTGGAATAATCCAGCCGGTCGACGCCGATCGCCAGCTTCTCGCCGTTCAGGCTGCGCCGCAGCCGCGACACATCCGGATGCATCACCGCCTTGGCGGCCTGCTGGGCGAACTTTTCAGGGTCGATGCCGATCGGGAATACCGCGGCGCGCGAGCTGCCATGGCGCGACACGACCACGCCACCCTTGACGGCGAGACCGAGATCCGAGCGGACATAGGACAGGAAATTTTCGCAATCATCTTCGGTCTGGAACCCGATCAGATCGTAGGCCAGCATCGCCTCGACCAGTTCGCGATGATGCGGGACGCCGCCGATCACGGCGCGGGCGGGCCATGGCGTATGCAGAAAGAAACCGATCGGCCTGGTGACGCCGAGATCGCGCAATTCCGCGCCCAGCGCGAGGAAATGATAATCCTGAATCCAGAACGCGGTGTCCGGCTTCTGAAATCGCAGCAGCGCGCGCGCCATGAAGGCGTTGACTTCGCGGTAGCTGAGATAATCCTCCTGCGTGGCGCGGATCAGGTCGGTGCGGGAATGCAGCGCCGGCCACAACGCCGAATTGGCGAAGCCTTCGTAATATCCGCCGTAATGGGCCGCGGGTAGATCCAGCATGGCCAGCGCACCCGCGCCCAGGGCTTCAATTTCGGCAAACGGCTCTTTCTGCGCGCCATCGCGCACGCGACCGCTGGAACCCACCCAAATCGCGCCGGATTTCTCCACCACGGGCAATAATGCGGCCGCTAACCCCCCCGTCATGGGTTCGTTGGCCTTGCCCCGCGACACGCGATTTGAAACGACGACGAGGTTCACCGAGTCTCCCTCCGGTTGGTCACTCGTGAATTAACGGCCATTCATCAATATGGTTCCTCGCCACCCTTTCAACGAATTGAAACCAAATTCGGGCGGCAGCGATGGAACCTCAGTCTTCCATGTCAGGCAAAACCTGACGATGAACAATTGAGCGCTCCCAAGCCACGAAATCCGCACTTGCGCGCACGGTGGCTCCGCGGAAGTTCCCGCGAGGAACCCATGCCTATGACGAGTCTCTTTCGGCCTTTTCATCATCGAGCAGACGCGCGAGCCATTCCCTGACATCGTTGGGCTCGTCGAAATGGCCGGCCACTCCCTGCGCCCGCCTTCCGACCGAGAATGCCAGGCCGCGAAGGTCGGGCATGATGGCGAACACCGACTCGTCGGTGACGTCATCGCCGATGAAGAACGGACGGCGCCCCTTGAACGGCGCGTGATTCATCAGTTCCAGCACGCCGGTCGCCTTGGTGAAGCCGGCATGCTTGATTTCGCACACGCATTTGCCGGGCAGCACCTCGATCGGCGCATTCGGCAGATCGGCCCGGATCAGCGATACCGCTTCATAGATCGCCTTCTCCGCATGCGGCGCGAGCCGGTAATGCAGCGCCAGCGAATAGCCCTTGTCCTCGAGCAAAATCCCGGGACTGAGCTTGGCGATCGCGGCAAGCCGCATCTTCAATTCCTTGTCCATCGGCGGCGCATGGGTAGCGACCGATTCGGAATCGAGCGCGACCCGCATCTCGGCGCCGTGGCCGCCGACACCAGGAAATTGCTTGGGCGCAAAGATCAGGTCGATGTCGTTGAGCGATCGTCCGCTGACAAGCGCCAGCGCGCCGTTGGTGCGACGATGCAGCTGTTCCAGGGTGTGCGCCAGGCCGGGCGGCACCCACACCTCGCGGGGCGTCGGCGCCAGATCGAGCAGGGTGCCGTCGATATCGAGCAGAATCGCGGTTTCGCTGAGATGCGAAATGAGCGAGCGCGGCACCGGAACGGTTTCCAGCTTGCCTTCGTCGTCTGCCAAGGCGTGTTGCGGCATGGGTTTTCCGATCAAATCCTGTTCCAGTTCCATCAGTTCGTCATTCATTTCATTCTACTCCACAAAGGCAAGCGGCCGTGCAACCGATTCCAGCGACCGGCGCTCGGCAGCTATGCCGTAGCGCCAGCCGATCACGGCGGCCGCAATCATCAGCGCCGATCCCAGCAGGTAGCCCGCGAAAACGGTGTCGCGCGATCCGGTGTCGATCAGCGCCCCGAACAACATCGGGCCGATAACCCCGCCGACGCCGGTTCCGATCGCATAGAACAGCGCGATCGCCAGCGCCCGGACCTCCAGCGGAAAGGTTTCGCTGACGGTGAGATACGCAGCACTGGCGGCGGGCGAGGCAAAGAAGAAAATCACCATCCACGCGATGGTCTGGGTCTGCGCGCTGAGCACGCCGATCGAAAACAGATAGCCCGACAGCGCCAGCAGCACGCCCGACATGCCGTAGGTGAACGCAATCATGGCGCGTCGTCCCAGCGTGTCGAACAGACGGCCGAGCAGCAGCGGCCCCAGAAAATTACCGGCCGCGAACGGCAGGATGTACCAGCCGACCTGGTTCGACGCGATCCCGAAAAAGTCGGTCAGCACCAGCGCGAAGGTGAAGAAGATCGCGTTGTAGAAGAACGCCTGCGCCGTCATCAGCGACAACCCGACCAGCGAGCGCGTGCGGTAGAGCGTCAGCAGCGTATGCGCCACCTCGCGCAGCGGGGTGTGACTGCGCATCCGCAGGCGAATCTTCGGCCAGCCTTCGCGCGGCCGGTCCTGCACCGATCCGGTCGCCGATCGCTCGATGTCGGCGACGATGGCGTGCGCCTCTTCCGGACGGCCATGGATCATCAGCCAGCGCGGGCTCTCCGGAATCCATAGCCGCATCACGAACACGACGAGACCGAGGGCCGCGCCGGAGAAATACGCCAGCCGCCAGCCGAGATCCGGACCGATGAAGGCCGGATCGAGCAGTACGATGGCCGCGACCGCCCCCATCGCGGCGCCGATCCAGAAGCTGCCGTTGATCACGAGGTCGGTCCAGCCGCGGTAGCGCGCCGGCACCAGTTCCTGGATCGTCGAATTGATCGCGGTATATTCCCCGCCGATGCCGGCGCCGGTGAGAAACCGGAACAGGGTGTAACTCGCCAGATTCCACGAAAACGCCGTGGCCGCGGTCGCCACCAGATAGAGCGCCAGCGTAATGAAGAACAGTTTCTTGCGCCCGATCCGGTCCGTCAGCCAGCCGAATCCGATGGCGCCGATCACGGCGCCGGCGAGATAGGCGCTGTTGGCAAATCCGACATCGAAATTGCTGAATTTGAGTGTCGGACTCTCCTTCAGCGCCCCCGACAACGCGCCGGCCAGCGTGACCTCCAGCCCGTCCAGAATCCAGGTGATGCCGAGCGCGAGCACCACGCGGGTGTGAAAGCCGCTCCAGGGCAGACCGTCGAGACGGGCGGGAATATCGGTTTCGATGACGCGATCGCCGCTTGCAGAAGCTGGCGCAGAAGTGGACGCATCGGAATGCAATGCTGAATGGGGCTGTGTCAGTTGCACATCCATTGAACGGACCAAAGAGAAAGCACCCGGAACGCAACTTCCCAAGGTTTTTCTGCTGAAAGTGCGGCGATCGTCGCACCTGCCACCCCAAACCAACGTCCCGGGAGGGGTGGGGTTCCCCGCGGCGCGGCAGGGAACCGGGGCGATTTGGTGGCAATTAGTCGTCATTGCGAGCCAACGGGTCGCGCGAATGCGCGCCCGATTACAGCCTCCGCGAAGCAATCCAGCTTTCTTCGAGCGCCACAAAAGGAAGAAAGCTGGATTGCTTCGTCGCAAGCGCTCCTCGCAATGACGATGCGGGAGCTTCAATTCAATTTCAAACACGTGTGTCTTGACGCAGTTTCGCGTTCTCGCGGCGGGCTTCGCCCGAGGTTTGCCATCAACTTCCTGCCCTCTTCAATCAGAAGGCACGGGAGGCCGGGCGCCCGATAGCCGCGTGTGCCGTCGGGTCATACTCACTTGCTCAACTTGTCGTCGTCCGGCTTGACCGGACGATCCAGTATTCCAGAGACCGTTGTGTCCCGCTGAGAAGCCGCGGCGTACTGGGTCGCCCGGTCGAAGCCGGGCGATGACAGTTGTGGGGATGTGGACGGGGACAGCCGCGCCTACGCCGCGCGGATGTTCGCCATGAAGCGGTCGAGCTCTTCGCGCAATCGCGTGCTTTCGCTCGACAGGGTTCTGGCCGAATTCAGCACTTCCTCGGAAGCCGACCCGGTTTCGGTGGCGCCGCGATTGACCTGCATGATGTTGGCGGCGGCCTGCTGGGTGCCCTGGGCGACGGTCTGAACGCTGCGCGAGATTTCCTGGGTCGCGGAGCTCTGCTGCTCGACGGCGCTGGCGATCGATGCGGCGATGTCGGAGATCTGGCCGATGGTGCCGCCGATTTCCTTGATCGCGGCGACCGATTCCTGGGTGGCGCCCTGCATGCCCATGATGTGCGACGAAATCTCGTCGGTCGCCTTCGCGGTCTGGCTGGCGAGCGATTTGACCTCGGAGGCGACCACGGCGAAGCCGCGACCTGCCTCGCCGGCGCGGGCGGCCTCGATGGTGGCGTTGAGTGCCAGGAGATTGGTCTGCTCGGCGATCGCCGTGATCAGCTTGACCACGTCGCCGATTTCCTGGGCCGCGCGCGACAATTTGCCGATGCGGCCGTCGGTCTGCTCGGCCTGGGTCACCGCCGCGTCCGCGATCTTGTTGGACTCGCGCACCCGCCGTCCGATCTCGTTGACCGAGGCGGACAGTTCCTCGGTCGCGGTGGCGACCGATTGCATGTTGCTGGAAGCTTCCTCCGACGCGCCGGCGACCTGGCTCGACAGGGTCTGGGTGGTTTCGGCGGTGCGCGTCAGCGTCCCGGCCGCGGATTCGAGCTGCACCGCGGAGGCCGAGACGTTGGAGACGATGGCGCCCACGGCGGCTTCGAAGTCGTCGGCGAAACGAATGAGTTCGGTGCGGCGCGCCGCACTGCTCGCCTTGTTCTGCGCCTCATGGGCCGCGGCGTCGCGTTCCGCCTTGGCGATGGCCTGCAGCTTGAATTCCTCCACCGCGCCCGCCATCTCGCCGAGTTCGTCCTTGCGCCCGAGGCCCGGCAGCACGACTTCGAAATTGCCGCCGGCGAGTTCGCGCATCGCCTTGCACATCGCCGTCATCGGGCTGGAAATTCCCCGCCCCAGCAACAGCGCCCATACCCCGCCGAGCAGGAAGCCGCCGGCCGCGAGCATCACAATCAGGCGCTCGGTTTCGCCGATCAGCGCGCTGGTCCCGGATTCGATTTTTTGCTGATCGGACACCAGGTCGGCCTTCAGGGTGGCTGCGCCCTGCATGATCGCCGTCGCCGATTCGGTGATCCTTGCCGTTTGCTCGCCGATCGATTTCGAATTCTCGATCAGCTTGATCAGCGATGTGCGGTAGTCCTCGAACAGCCCGAAAATCTCCTTGAGGGCCTCGACCAGCTTCGCGTCGGTGGTCGAAATCGCCTTCAGCGAATTCTCGACGAATTTGAGCCGCGCCAGCGCGCTGTTCGCCACCGTCATGTCGGCATTGATGACGAAGGTGTTGGCGAGCGCGGTCGCGGCCTGATATTGCGAGGTCACCTGTTTGGCGCCGAGTTCGACCGCCGGCAGTTCGGCGTCGGCGGCATTGGTCGCGAGATCGTCGAGCTTGTAGCGCAGGCTGGTGCCGCCGCGCGTCAGCTGGTTCTGGGTGATCAGTGCGCTTTCCTGCTTCAGCCTGAGGATGTCGGCGAAGATCCTGCTGAAGTTCTGGAACTCGTTGTCCAGCCGCGCGACCTGGTCGCGCCGCGCCGGATTGGCCGTGCCCTTCATCGACTGATCGATGGCGTCCTTCAGGCCGGCCTCGGCGGCCAGCGCGGCCTTGCCGTCCTCTTCCTTGCCGGTCACCACGAAATAGCGCGCCAGCGACCGGTACGAGATCAGCTCGCGGTCGATGTTGCGTGCCAGATCGGCTTCCGACACGCTGTGGCGGTAGGTGACGACGCCGGCTGCGACGCGCTCGAAGCCGAGCCAGGCGATGCCCATGCTGGCGGCCGAAATGGCGAGCGTGACGGCAAAACCGAGGATGATCTTGGCGCGAAGCCGCAAGGTCGGGAGTTTTGGCGTCATCGAGGTCGATCCGGCACGCTCAGACATTCCCACCCAGCCCCCGTCGTCTTGTCCCAAACCCGCGGGATCGGGCGCGCGAAGCGCGAGCCCGTGCCGAAAAATAGGGCAGAATGGATAAGGGGCGGTAAATTATGGATAAGGGACGGTAAATATGCCGGTCCAGCAGTGCCGTAGCCCGGATGGAGCGCAGCGGGCGGCGCGAAACGGCGATCGATGGGCGCAATCCGGGACGATCGTTGCACCGGCCCCGGATTACGCGATCGGCGCGACGCTTCGCGCCGCCCCGGTCGCTTCATCAGGGCTACGGGAGGTCGCCTACGCTGCGCGGGCTTTTGGGGCTGCCGGCGGGGCCAGCACCTTCCAGTCGGGGGCGAGCTGCAGCTTCGGTTCGGTCAGCGCCTGCAGTTGCTCGAGCGTCATCCCCGCGACCATTTCCGCAACCACGAGGCCCTGCGGCGTCACGTCGATGACGGCAAGGTTGGTGTAGATGCGCTTGACGCAGCCCGGCGCTGTCAGCGGATAGGTGCAGGCTTTCAGGATGCGCGGCTCACCCTTCTTGCTGGTGTGCTCCATGATCACCCGGATCGCCTTGGCGCCGACCGCCAGATCCATCGCGCCGCCGACGCCGGGCGGGAATGCCGGGTCTTCGGTGGTCCAGTTGGCGAGGTCGCCGGTTTCAGACACCTCGAAGGCGCCGAGCAGGCTGACATCGAGATGGCCGCCGCGGATCATCAGGAAAGAATCGGCGTGATGGACGAAGCAGCCGCCGGCGACCAGGGTCGTCAGGTTCTTGCCGGCATCGACCATGTACGGGTCTTCCTTGCCGGGCTCCGGCTTCGGGCCCATGCCCAGAATGCCGTTTTCGCTGTGGAAGATCACCTCGCGCCCCGGCGGCACGAAGCTCGCAGCCAGCGTCGGGATGCCGATGCCGAGATTGACGTAATCGCCCTCGCGTAGATCCTGCGCGGCGCGCCAGGCCATTTGTTCGCGGTTCAACGGCTCATGGGAAGTCATGCCTTGCCTCCGACAACGACCACGCGGTCGACAAAAATACTGGGGGTGACGACGGCTTCCGGATCGATCTCGCCGAGCTCGACCATCTGGTCGACCTCGACCACGGTGAGGTCGGCGGCCATCGCCATCACGGGATTAAAATTCCGCGCCGACCTGATGTAGCTGAGATTGCCCCAGCGGTCGGCCTTGTTGGCCTTGATCAGGGCCACATCGCCCTTCAGGGGCTTTTCGAACACGTGCAGGCGGCCGCCGATCTCACGGGTTTCCTTGCCTTCGCCGAGTTTCGTACCGGCCGAAACCGGCGAGAAGAAGCCGCCGAGGCCGGCGGCGTGGCAGCGCATGCGCTCGGAAATGGTGCCCTGCGGCAGCAATTCCAGCTCCAGGCTTTTGGCCCGGTAGGCGTTGAGGAAGGCGCTATAGTCGCCCGAACGCGGAAACGAGCAGATCACCTTGCGCACGCGGCCGGAATTGATCAGCCGGGCCATGCCGTAATCGCCATTGCCGGAATTATTGGCGACGAGGGTGAGCTCCCGGGCGCCCTGTTCGTGCAGGGCGTCGAGCAGGATATCGGGCACACCGACCGCGCCGAACCCGGCCACCAGCACCGTGGAGCCATCGCGAACCCCGGCCACGGCGTCGGCGGTGGTTTTGACCTGTTTGTCGATCACGGCGGTGGCTCCCTTGAGGTTTTCAAAGGCCATAGAGCATCGGGCCGCGACGAGAAAGGCACATTTATGCATGGGGCTCGCCTTAACCCTCCCCTGGAGGGGCCGAGACGAGCGAAGCTCGCTCTTGGGTCGACGCGCGTGCAACGCGCGGCGGGGTAGGGTGAAGGTCTCCCAGCTTGCACACCGCCCGAAGGGAGAGACTGTCACCCCACCCCGTCTCGCATTTCGCTACGCTCAATACGA
>JAZJYY010000118.1:0-30421 GCA_040390145.1 Pseudomonadota bacterium | reverse complement strand
CCCGCCGCTCATTTCATTCGCGTCGACCCTCCCCCTCCAGGGGAGGGTGAAGAGCCTTACTCATTCCCCGGATTGAAATCTTCGCTGGGGGCGGCCGGTGCGGCGGCGCCGTCGGGGCGCGGGCCGTGGGGCCGGCGGCGGCGGCGCGGGAAGCGCTCGCCGCCCTCGAAGGCGGCCGGCGGGTTGCTGATCTGCGGCTGCGGTCCGGTGATGAACGACGGCAGGCGATCGACGTTGACGTCGGCAATGACAGGCTGCGGCTGGGGCTGCGGCGGCTGAAACTGCGGCTGCGGACGATGCTCGCGATGGACATTGTGTTCGCGAGGCTGGTGTTCGCGCGGCTGATGGTCGCGCTGCTCGCGCGGCTGGTAGGGCTGGCCCTCTCGCTGATGATCGCGCGGCGGCGGATTGTCGCGCGGCACGAAGGGCTGCGGCTGCGCCGGCACGAAGCCGGGCTCCTGGCCGAAATTCGAGAAGCTCTCGCTCTCGTCGTCGCCGTCCTCCGGCGCCATTTCATTTTCGGTGCGCGGCTGCGGCTGATTCTGCCGGAACTGCTCCTGGGCAGCGGCGATCAGGCGGAAATAATGCTCGGCATGCTGATAGTAATTCTCGGCGGCGACCGGATCGCCGGAAGAGCGCGCGTCGCGCGCCAGCTGCACGTATTTTTCCGCGACGTGGGATGCGGTGCCGCGGATCTTGATGTCCGGCCCGTTCGACTCGAACACCCGGGTCATCGGATTCTGACCGCGCCGGTTGCCGTCGTTCCGGTTCTGGTTGTTATTGTTGTTACGGTTACGCATCCGCTTGTTTTGGTTCTGACCGTTTCTCATGTCTCGCCTTTATTCCAGCCCTGAAGTTACCAGCCTTGAATCACTTAGCCTTGAATTGTCCAAACCCTGGATTGCCCAAACGGCTTGATTGCCGACGTCATCGTCTCCGCGCAGGCGCACATCATGCGCACCGAATCGCATCGCCGTTCAGTCCCACAAAGATTTTTGCCGTATGTCGCAGTCAACAAAGACGCGTTCCCCAACAGCCCAGCCTACGTCGCCGGCTGCATCAAATCAGTCCGCCTGCCAAAACAAGCACAACTTTCTCGCGTGAGTTTCTAAAGCGCAATTATCAGGCTTTCGTTCGCTTTGCGGTCGGAAGCAGCGCAGCTCTTTCAGCCATCGCGCTCAATTGACCTGCGTTTTGGAACCTTTCACTCGGGGCGGGCTCTCGCTCTGAGAACTCTGGCCTCCACCCGCGATATCCCCTCAGGGTACTACGGGGCCAGTAACCCTGGACCGACGCTGTGGCCGGAACGTAGTCGCTAACGGGGAATATTCCAAGGGGTTTTTTTGCCTTTCAATCAGGCTTTATGACGGCTTTTGCGGCCGGCGACGGCCCGGCGGATGCCCGCCAGATCGGCCCTGACGGGCCCCTCCGCCGCCAGCCCCGCCGCCGTCATCATTTCCCGGACATCGTCGTGCTGGCCCTGCCCGACTTCCACGACGAGTACGCCTTGCGGCGCCAGCAGCCGCGCCGCCTGCGGAATCAGCGCGCGATAGGCATCCAGCCCGTCGCGGCCGCCGTCGAGCGCGGCAAGCGGGTCGTAATTCCGCACCTCGGCGGCGAGCCCGGCGATATCGGCCGAGCGGATGTAGGGCGGGTTGGAGACGATGAGATCGAAGGCGCCCGACAGATTCGCCGCGTAATCGCAGGCGATGAAATCAGCGCGGTCGGCGAGGCCGAGACCTGCCGCATTGCTGTGTGCTGTTTGTAACGCTTCCCGACTGATGTCGGTGCCTGTCCCATGCGCGCGCGGCAACTCCGTCAGCAGCGCCAGCAGAATAGCGCCGGAGCCGGTGCCGAGGTCGGCGATGCGCAACGGACGATCGGGGGCAGCGGATGCGCGCAGCATTTCCAGCGCCAGTTCGACCACGGTTTCGGTATCCGGCCGTGGCACCAGCGTTGCGGCGGAGAGCTGCAGCGGCAACCCCCAGAATTCTTTTGTCCCGAGGATGCGCGCCACGGGCTCGCCGCCGAGGCGGCGGTGCGCAAACTCCTCCAGCCGAATCGATTCGTCCACCGTGAGCCGGCGGCCGGCAGCCGAGATCAGGCCGGTGAGGTCGAGGCCGAGCACGGCGCCGACCAGCATGCGCGCATCCAGCTCGGGTGATTCGATCGATCCGGATTTGAAGCGCGCGGCGAGCGCGCGCCGTGCCGCATCGACGGTTGGTCCGGCGGCGGTCACTGATCGCTCCCGTAGTCCGGATGGACCCGTCGGGTCGCGCGAATGCGCGGCGCCGATGGCGCAATCCGGGAACGGATGTGAGGCTGGCCCCGGATTGCGCCATCGTGCGGCGCGTTGCGCCGACGCGTTGGCTCCATCCGGGCTACGCCGCTGGTGCAGCTCACGCCGCTGCACCCTGTGCGGCGAGCTGTGCCGCCTGATGCTCCGTCGTCAGGGCGTCCACCAGCTCGCCGAGCGCTTCACCCGCGATCACCTGCGGCAGCTTGTAGAGCGTCAGGTTGATGCGGTGGTCGGTGACTCTGCCCTGCGGAAAATTATAGGTGCGGATCCGCTCGCTGCGGTCGCCGGAGCCGACCTTCTCGCGGCGGTCGGCGGCACGGGTCGCGTTGATGCGCTGCTGCTCGGCGTCGTAGATGCGCGAGCGCAGGATGTTCATCGCCGAGGCGCGATTCTTGTGCTGCGAGCGGCTGTCCTGCATCATCACCACGATGCCGGTCGGGATGTGGGTGATGCGGATCGCCGATTCGGTCTTGTTGACGTGCTGGCCGCCGGCGCCCTGCGCGCGCATGGTGTCGATCCGCAGATCGTCGGCCTTAATGTCGACGTCGACCTCCTCGACCTCCGGCAGCACCGCCACCGTCGCCGCCGAAGTGTGAATGCGTCCCTGCGTCTCGGTATCGGGCACGCGCTGCACCCGGTGCACGCCGGATTCGAATTTCAGTTTTGCAAAGGCGCCGCGGCCCTGGATTTCGGCGATGATTTCCTTGTAACCGCCCATGGTGCCTTCGCTGGCGGAAATCACCTCGACCTTCCAGCCCTGCAGGGCGGCAAAGCGCTCATACATCCGGAACAGGTCGCCGGCGAACAGCGCGGCCTCGTCGCCGCCGGTGCCGGCGCGGATTTCCAGCACGACGTTGCGCTCGTCCATGGCGTCCTTCGGCAACAGCGCGACGCGGATCTGCTGCGCCAGCTCGAGGCTGCGGAGGCCAAGCGTTTCGCGCTCGGCCTCGGCCATGCTGCGCATCTCGGCATCGGTGGCGGGGTCCGCGATCAGCGCTTCGATGCCGGCGAGCTCGGCATTGGCGGCGCGGTAGGTCTTGACGGCGTCGATCAGCGGATTGAGCTCGGACAGCTCGCGGGTGAGCTTGACGTAATTCTCCGAGCTCATCTGGCTGAGCAGTTGGGACTCCAGCGAGGCGTGGTGTGCCAGCAGGACGTCGAGTTTGGCTTCAGGAAGGATCGACATGGTCAGGTCTCGAATTGCAGAAAGGGCTCGTTCAAACGGGACGGAGCCTCGCTACAACGACAGCCCCTCGGCCTCGGCGAATGCCGTCAGTTTCTCGCGGATCGACACGCTGCCGGAGGGCGCATCGAGCAGCGGCGCCATCATGGCCTGGGCCTTCCTGGCGTCGAGGTCGAGGATCATCGCCTTGACCGGGCCATGGCCGGTGGCCGACAGCGACAGCGAGCGATAGCCCAGCGCGATCAGCGCCAGCGCGCCGAGCGGTTTGGACGCCATCTCGCCGCACAGCGAGGCGGATTTCTTCGCCGCATTGGCCTTCACGACGATATCGCGCAATGCCCGCATGATCGGCGCCGACATGGTGTCGAAGCGTTCGGAGACCTTGGCATTGCCGCGATCGACCGCATACAGGAACTGGAACAGATCGTTGGAGCCGACCGATACGAAATCGACCTTCTTCAGGAGCTCGTCGAGCTGATAGAGCAGCGCCGGCACCTCCACCATGGTGCCGACGTCGATGCGTTCCGGCAGCGCGTGGCCGTGCTGGCGCAGATAGGTCAGTTCGCGCTCGACGATGCCCTTGGCGAGGTCGAATTCGGCGACCTCGGAAATCATCGGAAACATGATGCGCAGCGCGCGGCCGCCGCCGGCGCGCAGCAGCGCGCGGATCTGGCCGCGCAGCAGCCCGGGACGATCGAGGCCGAGCCGGATCGCGCGCCAGCCGAGCGCCGGGTTTTCCTCGACCACGGTCTCCATATAGGGCAGCGCCTTGTCGCCGCCGATGTCGAGGGTGCGGAACGTCACCGGCTTCGAGCCGGCAGCGTCGAGCACGGCGCGGTACAGCGCCAGCTGGTCGCTGGTCCGCGGCAGGCTCTGGCCGACCATGAATTGCAGCTCCGTGCGGAACAGCCCGATGCCGGCCGAGCCGGTGTCGTCGATGTGCGGCAGGTCGATGATCAGGCCGGCATTGATCATCAGCTCGATCGGCTGGCCGTCTTTGGTGACGCAGGGCCGGTCGCGCAGCGCCAGATATTGCGCCTGCCGCCGGGCGCGAAACCGCACCCGCTCCGCATAGGCCGATTCGATTTCGGCCGAGGGGCGGATGTAGATCGAGCCGGAGGTGCCGTCGACGATGATGGCGTCGCCCGGGTCGGCAATGCCCGGCGCGTTGGGGATTTCGCCGACCGCGGGAATGCCCAGCGCCCGCGCCACGATCGAGACGTGCGAATTGGCGGTGCCTTCCTCCAGCACCAGCCCGCGCAGCTTGTTGCGATCGTAGTCGAGCAGGGCGGCGGGTCCCATCGCACGCGCGATCAGGATGGCGTTGTCGGGCATCTGCTCGCGCGACGGCGCGTGATCCCGTCCCACCAGCTGTCGCATCAGGCGATGGCCGAGATCCTCGAGATCGTGCAGCCGGTCGCGCAGGTAGGGATCGGTGGAGCGCAGCATGCGCGCGCGGGTATCGGACTGCACGCGTTCGACGGCGGCCTCGGCGGTGAGGCCGGTGGCGACGGCTTCGTGCAGCTTGTGCGACCAGCCGTGGTCGTTGGCGAACATGCGATAGGCTTCCAGCACGTCGCGGTGCTCGCCGCCGTCGGCGACGTCGCCGCGCTCCAGCATGCGGTCGAGGTCGGCGCGCAGCTTGGCCAGCGCGGTGTCGAGCCGCTTGATTTCCTTCGGCAGGTCCTCGGCGATGTAATTGGTGATGACGACGCGCGGCTCGTGCAGCACGACATGGCCGAGCGCGATGCCGTCGGACAGCACCGCGCCGGTCTTGTGCACCGAGTGACGCGCCGCGGGCTCCGCGCCGGGCTGCGCCAGCGCGGACAACTCGCCCGAGGCGATCATCTCGGCCAGCACCATCGCGGTGGTCTGCAGCGCCTCGACCTCTTCCTCGACATAGGTGCGCTTGGCGCGGTTCTGCACCACCAGCACGCCGAGCGTATTGCCGGCGCGCAGGATCGGCACGCCGAGGAAGGAATGATAGATTTCTTCGCCGGTTTCCGGGCGGAACGAGAACGCCGGGTGGTTCTGCGCGTCGCTCAGATTGAGCGGGTTGGCCTCGCTGGCGACGAGGCCGACCAGGCCTTCATGCGAGGAGAGCACGGTGCGGTGGACGGCGTCGCGGTTGAGGCCTTCGGTGGCGTACAGCTCCAGGGTGTTGTCGACGCGCAGCACATAGGTCGAGCAGACCTCGGCCACCATGTTGGCCGCGATCAGCACCACGATCTTGTCCAGGCGCTCCTGGGCGGAGACCTGCTCCGCCATGGTTTCGCGGAGCCGTCTCAGCAAGACGCGGGGGCCTCCCGACGCGCTCCGCATGTGCCGATACCTCTCCCCGCCCAGCCAGCATCCGGGGTGGCCGGGAGCTGGCTTAAAATCCAGTGAAAACAACAATTTCAGTCAATCGGCGCCGCCACAAGGGTCGTAACCGGCCGAATCAGCGTCGCTCAAAACTGTGGCACAGTTTGCGGCAGCCCACCCATCCGGCCGTATAGCGAATTGAGGCTTGTTTTGCCAAGCAAAACGCCTGCCAGAGGCGATAACGTCTCTGTCAGCCCAATGCTGCGGGAGCTAAGGGAAAATCATTCTAAATTGAGTGATTACACGTTCGAATTCGGTGGTGAGGCAGCTCTTACCTCTCCCGCTTGCTTGCGGGGGAGGTCGACGCGCCCCCGGCGATGCGAAGCATCGTCCGGAGCGCGGCGGGTGGGGGAAGCTCTATCCATTGGCGCCGGTGCTTGCGGAGGCAGCCCCCACCCCAACCCTCCCCTGCAAGCGGGAGAGGGGGCAAACTGCCGTCGTTGCAAAATCCCGGCTTCGACTAAGCCTTGTCCAGCCCGTACAGCGTATGCAGCGTGCGCACCGCGAGTTCGGTATAGGCCGCGTCGATCAGCACCGAAAACTTGATTTCGGAGGTGGTGATGGCGCGGATGTTGATGTTGCGGGCGGCCAGCGCCGCGAACGCCGACGCCGCGACGCCGGCATGGCTGCGCATGCCGCTGCCGATCACCGAGACCTTGGTCACGTCGGTGGCGCTGTCGATACGGGCATAGCCGATCTCGCCCTTGGCTGCCGTGATGGTCTCGCGGGCGCGGGCGTAGTCCGAGGCCGGCACGGTGAAGGTGAGGTCGGTGGTCTTGCCGTCTTCCGAGACGTTCTGCACGATCATGTCGACGTTGATGTTGGCTTCCGCCAGCGGGCCGAAGATCGCCGCCGCAATGCCGGGCTTGTCCTGGATCTGGCGGACGGAAATCTGGGCTTCATCCTTGGAAAAGGCGATGCCGGTGACGACGTGGCTTTCCATGAGTTCCTCCTCGCTGCAGATCAGCGTGCCCGGCGGCTGGTTGGCGTGCGGGTCGATATCTTCGGGCTTGTCGAAACTGGAGCGGACGAAAATCGGCATGTTGTGCACCATGCCCAGTTCCACCGAGCGGACCTGCAGCACCTTGGCGCCCTGCGACGCCAGTTCCAGCATGTCCTCGAACGCGATCCGGTCGAGCCGGCGCGCCTTTGGAACCACGCGCGGGTCGGTGGTGTATACGCCGTCGACGTCGGTATAGATATCGCAGCGGTCGGCATGGATCGCCGCCGCGATCGCCACCGCCGAGGTGTCGGAACCGCCGCGTCCGAGCGTGGTGATTCGCCCGGTTTGCGGGTTGATGCCCTGGAATCCCGCGATCACGGCGACTTCCTTGCGATCCCCAAAACGGTTGATCAGCTCGGCGCCGTCGATCTCGAGAATCCGGGCGGAGGCGTGGGCTTCGCTGGTCCTGATCGGGATCTGCCAGCCCTGCCAGGAGCGCGCCTGGATGCCCAGCGCCTGCAGCGCGATCGCCAGCAGGCCGGCGGTGACCTGTTCGCCGGAGGCCACCACGGCGTCGTATTCGCGCGCGTCATGCATCGGCGACGCCTCGCGGCACCATTCCACCAGCTCGTTGGTCTTGCCGGCCATCGCCGACACCACCACGGCGACGTCATGTCCGGCGTCGACCTCGCGCTTCACATGGCGCGCGACGTTGCGGATACGTTCGATATTGGCGACGGACGTGCCGCCGAATTTCATCACGAGGCGGCCCATGACGACTGGTGCATTCCCTGAGGGGTTGAGTATGGTGGCCGGCGCGCAAAAGCGGAAGCGCGCCGCCCGAAAGGCGCGTATACATAACGGCGCGGTTGCGGGCAAGCAACTGGGTTCCGGCGGTTCAAGGGTAATTGAGGCCAGCGTATGGGGCGTTATATCGACGATATCCTGCAGCCCGGCGAAAAGGTGCTGTATTCCACCAATGCGCACTGGATTTTCTTCCTGCCGGCGATCGCCGGCTGGATCGTGGCCGCGGCGTTCTTCGTGGCGTCGGGAATGGTCACGGGCGAGACCGCGATGAAGGTGTTGCTGGCGCTGGCGGCGATCGTGGCGGTCTTCGCGCTGTACAAGACCGTGACGGCCTGGTTCCATCGCTGGATCACTGAGATCGACGTGACCAATCTGCGAGTCGTTCACAAGGAAGGCTTTATCCAGCGGAAGACGTTCGAGATGAGTTTGGATAAGGTTGAGAGCGTCGACGTCAACCAGAGCATTCTCGGCCGCATCTTCAATTACGGCGACGTGGAAATCTTCGGCGTTGGCGAGGGCGGCAAGGTCATAAAGATGATTGCCTCGCCGCTGGAATTCCGCAGCGCTATCACCGCGCGATAGGAGCGGCGCGTAATCCATGGCCATGCAACAAAATCCTGCCAACTTTTCCGGAGCGTCCCCCGCGGGCGCCACTGCGCCCCCGGGCGCTGCTGCGTCCACGGTCGATCCCGCCGAGATCGCCAAATTTTCAAAACTGTCGGACGAGTGGTGGGATCCCAACGGCAAGATGGCGCCGCTGCACAAGATCAATCCGCTGCGGCTGACCTACATCCGCGACGCCGCCTGCCGCAAGTTCGAGCGCAACGTCAAAAGCCTGAATTGCCTGTCCGGCCTGCGCATCCTCGACATCGGCTGCGGCGCCGGCCTGTTGTGCGAGCCGTTCACCCGGCTCGGCGCCCAGGTGATCGGCGTCGATCCCTCCGCCACCAATATCGCCGCCGCCAGGCTGCACGCCGACAAGGCGCATCTGTCGATCGACTACCGCTGTACGACCGTCGAGGAGATGGACGTGCGCGAACGCTTCGACATCGTGCTGGCGATGGAAGTGATCGAGCATGTCAGCGACGTCGGCATGTTCCTCAACCGCTGCGCCGCGATGCTGAAGCCCGGCGGCATGATGGTGGTCTCGACCATCAACCGGAACTGGAAGAGCTTTGCGCTCGCCATCGTCGGCGCCGAATATGTGCTGCGCTGGCTGCCGCGCGGCACCCACCAATGGGACAAGTTCGTCACCCCCGACGAACTCGCGCATCATCTTTCCGGCAACAAGCTCGCCATCACCGAACAGGCCGGCGTGGTCTACTCGCCCTTCGCCGACAAATGGAGCCTCTCGTCGGACATGGACGTGAACTACATGGTGGTGGCGGAGGGGATGTAAATTCCCTCGTCGTCCCCGCGAACGCGCCCTGCTCCCTCATGGTGAGGAGCACATCGCCAGCGCCCTTGCGCTGTCGATGTGCGTCTCGAACCATCTGGCAGTTTTTTTGACGCTATCCTTCGCGACTCCGCAGCGTGCCAGATGGTTCGAGACGCGCACCGGACCGCGCTGGCGCGCCGCCCGGCTGCGCTCCTCACCATGAGGGAGCGGTGCGTTCGCAGGGACGACGAGTAGGTGTAGGTCGCATGCAATAACCCGGGTTGACCGCCTCGGCCTGGCCCTGCACGGTGGCTGCCATTTCCTGCCGGTAGCCATCCCCCCATGTTCACCCTCGCCTCGCTCTGGATTCCCTTCACCATCATTGCTGCGCTGGGCCAGGTCGCGCGCAATGCGATGCAGCGGCAGCTGACCGGGCCGCTCGGCACCTGGGGCGCCACCAATATCCGCTTCCTGTTCGGCTTTCCGTTCTCGATCCTGTTCTTCGGCGTGGTGATTTTCGTCACGGGCGACGCGGTGCCGTGGCCGACCGCTTCGTTCTTTTCGTGGCTGCTGCTCGGCGCGCTGAGCCAGATCGCCGCCACCGGCCTGATGCTGCTGGCGATGAACGACCGTTCCTTCGTGGTGACGACGGCGTATCTCAAGACCGAGGCGATCCAGACCGCGATCTTCGGCTTCGTCTTTCTCGGCGATCATCTCACGGTGCTGAAGGTGGTCGCGATCGTGATCGCTACCGTCGGCGTGGTCATCACCGCGTTGCGGCCGGGCGGCGAAAAGGGGTTTGCCGAGTTGAAGCCGACCATCATCGGCCTGGTCGCCGCGGCGTTCTTCGCACTTTCGGCCATCGGTTTTCGCGGCGCGATCATTAACGTGCCCGGCGTCTCCTTCGTGACGACGGCGACCTATACGCTGGTCTGGGGCCTGTTCGTGCAGACCCTGGTGCTGACGATCTATCTGCTGCTACGGGCGCCCGACGTATTGAAAAAGATCTTCGGGCTGTGGAGGCCGTCGATGCTGGCGGGCTTCATGGGCGCGTTCGCCTCGCAGTTCTGGTTCCTCGCGTTCGCGCTGACCGCGGCCGCCAATGTGCGCACGCTGGCGCTGGTCGAGGTGCTGTTCGCGCAGGCGGTGTCGTATTATTCGTTCAAGCAGCCGCTGTCGGCGCGCGAGCTTTCCGGCATCGCGCTGATCGTGGTCGGCGTCGCAATGCTGGTGGCGGTTTAATTCGCGTCGTCATTCCGGGGCGATGCGAAGCATCGCACCCGGAATCTCGAGATTCCGGGTTCACGCGAAGACGCGTGCCCCGGAATGACGCCGCCCCTTAATTCCTGTCGTCCGGCAGCACCGGCAGCGGCGACACCTCGACGCCTTCGTCGATCAGGGAGCGGGCTTCCTCCGGCGAGGCCTCGCCGTAGATCGGGCGGTGCTCGATATCGCCGTAATGCATTTTCCGCGCTTCATTGGGAAAACGCTCGCCGACATTGTCGGCGTTCTTGACGATATGGTCGCGCAATTCCTTCAGCTTGGCGCGCAGCTCGCGCTCCTGCGCCATCAGCAGCGGCGTCGATCCCGGCGTCGTGACCTCGGTGGATGGAACCGGCGCCGGAACGTCGCCACCCTGGCTGTCGCGGCCCTTCTTGCTGACGATCTGCGGCGCCATGATCGCCCGCTCCACCTTGGCCGAGCCGCACACCGGGCAGTTCACCAGCTTGCGCTTTTCCTGGCTCTCATAGGCCGACGAACTCTGGAACCAGCTCTCGAAGGTGTGGCCGCGATCGCAATGCAGGCTGTAGCGGATCATGACGTTTCCCGCACCAGGTGCAGATGCTCGGGACCGGCCTTGGGGTCGGCAACGGCAAAACGCCTTCCATGCTGCAGCGACGGCACGGTCTTGCGCGCGGTCTCGACCAAGGCGGGATCGATCTTCGCCATGATAACGCCGGTCTCGGTGCCCGAGCCCTCGGCGAGGATTTCGCCCCAGGGGGCGATGATCAGCGAATGCCCAAAACTCTGGCGCTTGCTCTCATGGGTGCCGGCCTGCGCCGCGGCAAACATGAAACAGCCGTTTTCGATGGCGCGGGCGCGGAGCAGGGTGTGCCAGTGCGCCTCGCCGGTCCGCACTGTGAAGGCGGAGGGCGCCGTGAGAAACGAGGCGCCGGTTTCGGCCAGCGCCCGGTACAGCGCCGGAAAACGCATGTCGTAGCAGATAGTGAGGCCGATACGGCCCCAGGGCAGGTCGGAGATCACGGCGGTCTCGCCCGGCTGGTAATTGGCGGATTCGCGATAGCTCTCGCCGCCGGGCAGGTCGATGTCGAACATGTGGATCTTGTCGTAGCTCGCCAGCACCATGCCGTCAGGCCCGATCAGGAACGAGCGGTTGACGGCCTTTTCCGGCGAAAAGCGCAGCGCCAGCGAACCGATGTGGAGATGGATCTTCAATTCCCTGGCCAGCGCGCGATAAGCCCTAAGCGAAAGATCGTCCTCTTCCGGCGCAAGATGTTCGAACAGCCCATTGCGGTTGGCCTGGATCATGTTGCTGACCTCGGGGGTCTGCACGTAATCGGCGCCATCAGCGGCGGCCTGCCGGATCAGTCTGGTGCCCTGCTCGAGATTGGCCTCGGGCAACAGCCCGCTGCACATCTGGATCATGGCGGCGGTGAAGGGTTGCGCGGCGGTGAAGGTTGGCTCGGCGCTCATCAATTGGCCTTTTCGCCCGCGAGCAGGGAATCGAGCTTGCCCGCGCGGTCGAGGGCGTAAAGCTCGTCGCAACCACCGACATGGGTCTCGCCGATCCAGATTTGCGGAAACGTCGCGCCCATGCCGGCGCGATCCCACATCTGCTGGCGAAGCGCCGGATCGGTGGCGACATCGTGTTCCGTGAACGCGGCTTTTTTGCGCGTCAGCAGCGATTTGGCGGCGGTGCAATAGCCGCAGCCGGGACGGGTGTAGATTTCAATGGCAGCGGTCATGTCGCGCGCTCTGCGTTGAACTGAAGGTTGCGGGTCATCTTGCTCGAAGTATCTGATTATATGGGGGCTTTGTAGGTGTCCACAACCCGCGCGAACACCAGCACGTCGACCGAAGCGGCTTTGGCGCGCAGCAGCGCCCGTGCGCAGGCATCCGTCGTGGCGCCCGTGGTCAGGACGTCGTCGATCAGCACCACGCGGCGGCCCTGAACCTCGGCGGCGCGGTCGGGCGCGACCTTGAAGGCGCCCTGCACGTTGCTGGCGCGCTGCGACCGCGACAGCCCGATCTGCTGCTGGGTCGGCCGCACCCGCCGCAGCGCTTCGGAGGCCAGTTTGACGCCGGTCTGCCGTTCGATCACCCGCGCCAGCGCGCCGGACTGGTTGTAGCGGCGGCTCCAGCCCCGGCGCCAATGCAGCGGCACCGGAACCAGCACATCGGCCTCCTCAAGCAGTTCGCGGCCGGCCCGCGCCATCCAGCGGCCCATCGCCGGCGCCAGATCGGTGCGGTCCTGGTATTTCAGCGCATGCACCAGCGTCCGCGCGACGTCGTCATAGCGCACCGCGGCGCGGGCGCGCGCATAGGCCGGCGGATTGGCGATCGCCTCCATCGACAAAAGATCCGGGCCGGGATCGTAGACGAAGGGAATGCCGAGCCGCGGGCAGTAGGGCGGTGCGATGAACGACAGCCTGGCCCAGCACGCGGCGCAGACGCCTTCGCCGTCGACCGGCTCGCGGCAGGCGACGCACAGCGTCGGCAGCGCGATGTCGAGCGCAAGCCGCGCGGCATGCGCCCATGCCCCGTGCGCGAGGCGGACCGCGCCGCGCAGATGGCCGGCGATGGACCGGGACGGTGATGCCTGGGTGTCCATGGCACAAAGCTAGCGCCATGCCGCGCGGTGCTCAAGCGTGCTCAAGCCTTTGCGGACTATGAAAGCAACTCACGATGTTCAACCAAGATGGTGCGGGCGTTACGGCTCCTGATGCCTGTCCCTTTGATGATCGCGTTGTAAGCAAGCCGCATCTGCCGTGCCGCCCGTTCAGGCGTTACGTCACCGATGCCCGTACCGAGGCCGGGCACCAGCAGCGAGCGGATCGGCGTGCCGCCAGCTGCATTGTGCGCGAGAACAGCGATCAGTGCGGCCCGGAAGGCAAGATAAACATTGATGGTTTCGCCGATGCGCATCGGCACCCGCATCGTCGGTGCGCTGACGAGAAATGGGATGGACTCGTGTTCGGTCGCGAGCACCGCTGCCTGCCCGACCGGCAGTTCGCCGTAATGTTGCTCCGACAACAAGGCGCGCAGGTTTGTCTCAAGCTGCCATCCGAAATACTTCGAATACAGCAGGTCGATCCCGCCATCCATGTAACCGAAGCTATTGGCGGGACTGACGATGGCATCGGCCTTGTGCTCGAAAATGTCGCCACGGGAAACGGTAACATCCGGCACATCGGCGAAAGTGTCCTCCCACGCTTTGACCACACCAGGGTTGATGTCGCGAAGGTGAACCCTGAGCATGCATAATACCGGTGCTTGGATTTGTCGGACGCCGATTATCCCCGGTTGTACCGCAAGTTGCAATCAAAGCGGCCACCGCCGCTTGGCGCTCAAACGTGCCGGCTTACCAGCGGCGCCCCATGTCGGCCGCTTGTGCCGAGCTCACCGCGCTTCGTTAACTACCTCCGACGGTCCTGGTGGCGACGATGTCCGCAACGGCGCTAAATGATGGCATCAAGGGAGTTGCGTCATGGCACAGTTCGCCGACATCGAGGGCCTGCGGCAGGCCACCAGTCTCCAGACTGAACTGGTGTGGCGCGAGGTCAGATTGACGGAAGACGCCATCAGACGCGGTCGCATCGCCGCCATTGTCGAAGATAGCGAAGGCCGCCTCAATACCTTGCACGTTCTCGATCGACGCCCGACCGCGGTCATCCTGCCGTTTCCGCGGGCCGCTCGCCGCCGCCCGGATCAATAGCGAACCAATTCGCGCGCCGGGTTCCGGCCGGCGCGTTGCGTCCGCGATCATTGCCAGAAGCGGGGCGACCGGCGTACCAACCCGCCCATGGCCCCGAACCCGACCGCAGCCCCCGTCCTGTTCGACCGCGCTTTGCTGCGGGCGCGACAGGCGCGCGTGTCACGGCTGGGTGCCGCGACATTCCTGCTCGACCGTGTCGCCGAGGATATGGCGGAGCGGCTGCAGGCGGTGCTGCGCGAATTCAGGGCGGCAGCCGACATCGGCACCGCAGGCGAACAGCTCCGCAACGCGCTGGCTGGCCGCGTCGGTCAGTTCACGCCCATCGCGCTGCCCGACCTCGAATCCGAGCCGCTGCGGCTTTCGCCGGATACCCTCGACCTCGCGGTGTCCGCCCTGGCGCTGCAATTCGTCAACGACCTGCCGGGCGTGCTGGCGCAGATCCGCCGCGCGCTGAAGCCGGACGGGCTGTTGCTGGCGGCAATGATCGGCGGCGATACGCTGACCGAACTGCGGCAAAGCTTTGCCGCCGCGGAAGCCGAATGCGAGGGCGGCGTGTCGCCGCGGGTGGCGCCATCGGCCGATCTGCGCGAGATCGGCGCGCTGCTGCAACGTGTCGGCTTCGCCCTGCCGGTGACCGACGTCGATCGCGTCGTGGTGCGCTACGACAGCGCCTTTGCGCTGATGGCGGATCTCCGGCGCATGGGCGCCACCAATATCCTGGTCGAGCGGCGGCGCATGCCGACCCGCCGCGCCACGCTGCTGCGCATGGCGCAGATCTACAGCGAACGATTTGCTGACCCCGACGGCCGCATCCGCGCCACCTTCGACATCATCTGGCTGTCCGGCTGGGCGCCGCATGAGAGCCAGCAGCAGCCCTTGAAGCCGGGTTCGGCGAAGGCGAGCCTGGCGGAGGCGGTGAAGCGGTTGGCGCCGGAATGACCGCCGCGCATCATTGCTGCGATGCAGCAATCCATTGAAAACGCGACTCCCTGTATCTTTGCATGGGCTCGTTTTCGACTTTTTGGTGCGGGACCCTCCCGCGTACCCTGGAAGCGACAATCTGCCGGATCACATCAGCAGATCGATCAGGTGCGGGATCAGCGGGATGTCCGCCGGCGGCATCGGAAAGTCGCGCAGTTTGTTGGCGCGAACCCAGGCCAGTTGCTGGCCCTCGCGCGCGATGACCTGGCCTTCCCAGCGCCGGCAGATGTAGAGCGGCATCAGCAGGTGAAAATCATCATAGGCGTGGCTGGCGAAGGTCAGCGGCGCGAGGCAGTCCGCCTTCACGGTGATGCCGATTTCCTCATGCAGCTCGCGGATCAGCGTCTGTTCCGGCCGTTCGCCTTGCTCGAGCTTGCCGCCGGGAAACTCCCACAATCCCGCCAGCGCCTTGCCGGGCGGACGCTGGGCGATCAGCACGCGCTTGTCGGTGTCGACCAGCGCGCAGGCTATCACGAGGGTGAGCTTGAGGTCGTTCATGCCGCGGGTGTTTTTCGAAAACCGGTTCCGGCGAATTGCCGGCCGTTCGGACAGGGTTCCTTAACCATCAAATTCCTTACCGCCAACTTGTTTATTGGCCTCGTTTTTCTGCGATAGGCATAAGCCGTTTTTAATGCGCCGACGCTAGGTTTTACGAGGATTTCAACCCGTCAGGCATTTTTCATTCATGCGCAGGCTTCCTGGAGAAATCGGCCGCTTTCGCAAGGACCGGTCCGGCAACGTCGCGGTGATCTTCACGCTGGCGATGCTGCCGATCCTGTCGGCGATCGGCGTCGCGGTGGATTACAGCCGGGCGACCCAGGTCAGAAGCAAACTGCAGTCGGCGATCGATGCCGCCAGCGTCGGTTCGGTTGCCAGGAAGTCGCCGGCCTTCATTACCGCCGGCACGATGACCGGGGACGGCGCAATAGCGGCCGGCGCGACCGACGCGAAGAATATTTTTGACGGCAACATGTCCGGGGTATCGGGCTATACGCTCAAGAGCGTGACGCCCACCGTGACCAAGGCCGGCATGCTCATCACCTCTACCGTAACGTTCTCGGCCGATGTCCCGACGGTATTTCTCGGCGTCATGAACAAGAGCAAGATGACGGTCACCGGCAGTTCGACCGCCGTCACCAAGATGCCGCAATACATCGACTTCTATCTGCTGCTCGACAACTCGCCGTCGATGGGCGTGGGCGCGACCCCGGCCGACGTCACGAAGATGGTCAACAATACCTCGGACAAGTGCGCCTTCGCCTGTCACGATCTCAACGACAACAACAACTACTACAACAAGGCCAAGACCTTGGGCGTGACGACGCGGATCGACGTGCTGCGCACGGCGACGCAGCAGTTGATGGACACCGCGACGGCCACGCAGACCTATACCAGCCAGTTCCGGATGGCGATCTACGACTTCGGCGGTTCTGCACAGACCGCCAATTTGCGCGCCCTGTTCGCATTGAGTTCCTCGTTGACCTCCGCCAAGACCGCCGCCGGCAATATCGACCTGATGACCGTCAATGGCCAGAACGACAACAACGATCAGGATACGCAGTACACCAAACTGTTTCCGGCGATTAACGGCGTGATCACCGCGCCGGGGACCGGTGCCTCCGGGTCACCGCTGAAGTATCTGTTTTTCGTCTCCGACGGCGTTGCCGACGAATCGAACGCCTCCTGCCTCAAGCCGAAGTCGGGGACATTGCGATGCCAGTCGCCGATCAATCCGGCGCTGTGCACGACCCTCAAGGATCGCGGCATCAAGATCGCGGTGCTTTACACCACCTATCTCGATCTGCCGACCAACGATTGGTACAATAGCTGGATCAAGCCGTTCAACGCCGGACCGTACGGTCCCTCGCCGAACAGCCAGATCGCGCAGAACATGCAGTCCTGCGCTTCGCCCGGCCTGTATTTCGAGGTTAGCCCGACCCAGGGCATTTCGGAGGCGATGACGGTGTTGTTCCAGCGAGCGGTCGCGGACGCCCGCATCAGCAACTGAGGGCTGGCGCCAGCACCATCCCCCGCACCGTCATCCTGAGGTGCTCGCCGCCTTGGCGAGCCTCGAAGGATAGGCCGCGTACACCGTCGTCGCATCCATCCTTCGAGGCGCGCCCAAATGGGCGCGCACCTCAGGATGACGGTGTGATCGTTGCGCAGGGATGACGGCTACGACCGGTAGTCGCCGTTGATGGCGACATATTCCTTGGTGAGGTCGCAGGTCAACACGCGGTCGCGGCCCTTGCCGAGGCCGAGCGCGATCCTGATCTGGATCTTCGGGTTCTTCATCGCCGCTGACACTTCCGCCTCGTCGTAGGACGGGTCGCGCGCGCCGCTCTTGGCGACGCGGATGCCGTTGAACGAGATCGAGAGCCTGTCGCGGTCGGCGGGCTCGCCGGCTTTGCCGACCGCCATCACCACGCGGCCCCAATTGGCGTCCTCGCCGGCGATCGCGGTCTTGACCAGCGGCGAATTCGCCACCGACATCGCGATTTTTCGCGCGGATTTCTTCGTCGTGGCGCCCTCGACGATGATCTCGACCAGCTTGCGGGCGCCTTCGCCGTCGCGGGCGACCTGTTCGGCGAGATCGGCCAGCACCGCGTTGAAGGCCTTTACAAATGCCTTCAGGCGCGGGTCGCCGGCCCGGCTGATTTTTGGTGCGCCGTTGGCCGCGGCGGCGCCGGTGGCGAAGGCGAGCAGCGTATCGGATGTCGAAGTATCGCCGTCGATGGTGACGGCGTTGAACGTGTCCTCGACGCCGCTCTTGAGCAGCGCTTGCAGCGCGCCGGCGCTGAGCGGCGCGTCGGTGAACACGAAGGCCAGCATGGTGGCCATGTCGGGCGCGATCATGCCGGCGCCCTTGGCCATGCCGTTGATGGTCACCTTCGCCTTGCCGAGTTTGACCGTCGCGGTCGCAACCTTGGGAAAGGTGTCGGTGGTCATGATCGCCCGGGCGGCGTTCATCCACTCGCCCGGCACGGCGGTCTCCGCCAGCGTGCCGAGCACGCCGTCGAATTTGCTGGCGTCGAGCGGTTCGCCGATCACGCCGGTGGAGGCGAGGAAAATCTCGTTCGGGCTGCAGCCGACGGCCTTGGCGGCGATCGACGCGGTCAACGTGGTGGCCTGCCGCCCGGTCTTGCCGGTAAACGCATTGGCGTTGCCGGAATTCACCACCAGCGCGCGCGCCAATCCTGCCTTGGAAGATCCGCTCTTGCCGAGCCTGGCCCGGCACCATTCGACCGGGGCGGACGGGCACTTCGACAGGGTGAAGACGCCGGCGGCGGTCGTGCGCTTGTCCATCACCGCCAGCAGCACGTCGGTGCGGCCCTTGTAGCGGATCCCGGCGGCGGCAGTCGCCAGCCTCACGCCCGCGATCGCGGGCATCTCGGGGACATCGGTCGGGGCGAGGGGGGAGACAGCAGTGGACATGAGGGCTTCCGGCTATGAGGCGAGGGAAGCGCTCTGTATCACCTTCATCGTTGCGGCGGGAGAGGTCGCTTACCCTCCCCTGGAGGGGAGGGTCGACGCCGCTGAAAGGAGCGGCGGGGTGGGGTGGAGGTCTCACGTGGAGAGCGGTGCGAGTTGAAAGATCACCCCACCCCGTCTCGCATCTTGCTGCGCGCGATGCGAGCCGACCCTCCCCCTCCAGGGGAGGGTGAAGAGCTTACTTCTTCGCAGGCGGCGCCATCTTGGAGTCGGCGGGCTTGGCGGCATCGGGCTTCGCCGCCGTCTCGTCCGGCTTGTCCAGGCGCTCGACCTTGGCGGCTTCGCGCAGCTTCGCCACGTAGTCGGCCTGCGCCTTGCGCGTCACATAGGTCTCGATCTGGGCCTTGACCTGGTCGAAGCCCGGGGCCTGCCGGTTGCGCTTTTCCTCGACCTTGATGATGTGCCAGCCGAACTGCGACTTGACGGGATCGGAGATCTTGCCCGGTTCCAGCGTGAAGGCGACCGCGGAGAATTCCGGCACCATCTGGTCCTTGGTGAAGAAACCGAGATCGCCGCCGTCGGACGCGCCGGGATCCTTGGATTTCTTCTTGGCGAGTTCGGCAAAGTCGGCGCCCTTCTTCAGCTCGGCGGCGATCGCCTTGGCCTCGTCCTCGGACTCGACCAGGATATGCCGGGCGTGGACTTCGGCTTCGCCGGTGATCTGCTTGGAGGCCTCCTCATAGACCTTCTTCATGGCCTCGTCGGTGGTCGCGGCCTTGCCCTCGGTCGCCAGCAGGCTGTCCATCAGCAGCCGGTTGCGCGTAAACGCCAGCCGCCTCTTGAAATCCTCGTTGTTCTCGACCTTCTTGTCCTCGGCGGCCTTGGCGACGATCTTCATGTCGATCAGGAAGGCCAGCACGTTTTCCCGCTTGGTCGAAGGGTCCATCTGCGCCAGGCTCGGTCCGAGTTCTTCCTCGGCCAGCGTGAGGTCGCTCTGGCGGATTTCGGCGCCGTTGACCTTGGCGAGCACCGGGTTGGCGTCCTGCGCCCGCACCGGCAGGGCGGCCAGCAGCACCATGGCGAGCGCGCCGGTCACGGCGGCGGAGGCGACGCTGAGACGCAGGCCGGGTTTCATTTCCGGGAACGACGTGGTCATGCAAAATCCTTATCTTCAAAGCTGGGGGGCTGCTCGGGGCCGCGGGACACTCGCCCAATCGGCCAGCCTTGGCAACGCGAAAAGGGTGTCAGAATGATGAAATCCTTGAGAGTTCGCGCCGTTGACAAGCCTCTGGCCCAGCCATATCTCTGCAAAACCGGGTCAATGGCGAAAGCGCGTATTTGGCAGTGTTTTTGGCCGTTGAACCTTGGATTGCTGAATTCCCACTCATTGGCGGATGCTCCCCGGATCGGGGTCCGCGCCGCGATGCGTCACGATGAGTTGATAGGCATCCCGGTGGACCATTTCACGGCGGCAACGCCGCACGGTAAAGACAGGAATTTGGCATGATCGGCGCGCTCGCCCGCAAGTTTTTCGGCTCCGCCAACGACCGGCGGATCAAGGGATATCAGCCCCGCGTCGATGCCATCAACGCCCTGGAGCCCGAGATCGCGGCGCTCTCCGACGAGGCGCTGAAAGCCCGCACCACCGAATTCCGCGCCCAGCTCGCCGCCGGCAAGACCCTGGACGACATCCTGGTTCCGGCCTTCGCCACGGTGCGCGAGGCGGCCAAGCGCACGCTCGGGCAGCGCCATTTCGACGTCCAGCTGATCGGCGGCATGGTGCTGCACGAGGGCGACATCGCCGAGATGAAGACCGGCGAAGGCAAGACCCTGGTCGCGACGCTCGCGGTCTACCTCAACGCGCTGGCCGGCCAGGGCGTCCACGTCGTCACCGTCAACGACTACCTCGCCAAGCGCGACTCCGAATGGATGGGGCAGATCTACGGCTTCCTCGGCCTCACCGTCGGCGTGATCGTGCATGGGCTTGATGACGCCGAGCGCAAGAATTCCTACGCCTGCGACATCACCTACGGCACCAACAACGAATACGGCTTCGACTATCTGCGCGACAACATGAAGTACCGGCTCGAGGACATGGTGCAGCGCGGCCATTCCTACGCCATCGTCGACGAAGTCGACTCGATCCTGATCGACGAGGCGCGCACGCCGCTGATCATTTCCGGCCCGCTCGACGACCGTTCGGAATTCTACAACACCATCGACACCTTCCTGCCGAAGCTCGACAAGGCCACCGACTTCGAGGTCGACGAGAAGCAGCGCACGGTGACCTTGACCGAAGCCGGCATGGAAAAGATCGAGACCCTGCTGCGCGACGCCGGCCAGCTCAAGGGCGATTCACTCTACGACGTCGAGAACGTCTCGGTGGTCCACCACATCAATCAGGCGCTGCGCGCGCACTCGCTGTTCCAGCGCGACAAGGATTACATCGTCCGCGACAACGAAGTCATCATCATCGACGAGTTCACCGGCCGCATGATGCAGGGCCGCCGCTATTCCGAAGGCCTGCACCAGGCGCTGGAAGCCAAGGAGCACGTCCAGGTCCAGCCGGAAAACCAGACGCTGGCCTCGATCACGTTCCAGAACTATTTCCGGATGTACGCCAAGCTCGGCGGCATGACCGGCACGGCGCTGACCGAAGCCGACGAACTGTTCGACATCTACAAGCTCGAAGTGGTGGAAATCCCGACCAACGTGCCGGTGGCCCGCCTCGACGAGGACGACGAGGTCTACCGCACCCAGAACGAGAAATACGCCGCGATCCTGGCCGAGGTGGAGCGCGCCAATGCGCGGCTGCAGCCGGTGCTGGTCGGCACCGCCTCGATCGAGAAGTCCGAAGTGCTGGCCGACTACCTCAAGAGCCACGGCTACAAGCAGCTCGACTTCGAAAGCCCGAAGTCGATGCAGAAACTGTACGACGCCGCCCGCGCCGGCAAACCCGCAAAACTGTTCGCGGTGCTGAACGCACGTTTCCACGAGCAGGAAGCCTACATCGTCGCAGAAGCCGGCGTGCCCGGCGCGATCACGATCGCGACCAACATGGCCGGCCGCGGCACCGACATCAAGCTCGGTGGTTCCTTGGAAATGCGGATCCTGCATGAGACCGCCGACATTACCGACGAGGCCGAGAAGGCCACCAAGATCGAGCGCATCAAGGCCGACGTCGAACGCTTCCGCGAGATCGTGCTGAAGGCCGTGGACGTGGTCGAGATCGAGCCCGCCAAGGGCTCGAAGCCGGCCAAGACGGTGACAAAACCCGGCGGGCTCTACATCATCGGCTCCGAGCGCCATGAATCCAGGCGCATCGACAACCAGCTGCGCGGCCGCTCTGGACGTCAGGGCGATCCCGGGCGTTCGAAATTCTTCCTGTCGCTGGAAGACGATCTGATGCGGATCTTCGGCTCCGACCGGCTCGACAGCATGCTGACGCGGCTCGGCCTGAAAGAGGGCGAGGCCATCATCCATCCCTGGATCAACAAGGCGCTGGAGAAGGCGCAGCAGAAGGTCGAGGCCCGCAACTTCGACATCCGCAAGAACCTGCTGAAATTCGACAACGTCCAGAACGACCAGCGCAAGGTGATCTTCGAGCAGCGCGTCGAGCTGATGAAGAGCGAGAACGTGGCCGACATGGTCGGCGACATGCGCCGCGACTTCGTCGACGACGTCGTCGCCAAGCACGTGCCCGAGCACGCCTATGCCGAGCAGTGGGATGTCGCCGGCCTCAAGGAAGAGCTGAAGCGCGTACTCGACATCGACCTGCCGGTCGACGAATGGGCCAAGGAAGAAGGCATCGCCGACGAGGAATTGCTGACGCGCATCGAGCAGCGCGTCGACGAGCACATGGCTGCGAAAGTGGCGCAGTGGGGCCCCGACGTGATGCGTTACGTCGAGAAGACCATCCTGCTGCAGACGCTGGATCACCTGTGGCGCGAGCATCTGGTGATGCTCGATCATCTGCGTCAGGTGATCGGCCTGCGCGGCTACGGCCAGCGCGATCCGCTGCAGGAATACAAATCGGAAGCCTTCGCCCTGTACCAGGCGATGACCGCTCACTTACGCGAAGCGGTGACGGCGCAGCTGATGCGCGTCGAGATCGTGCCGCCGGACGAGCAGCCGCCCTTGCCGGTGATGGAGGCGCACAAGCTCGATCCCACGACCGGCGAGGACGAAATGGCGTTCGCCAACGCCTCGCTGGTGCCGACCGCGGCCGCCGACCGCGATCCGAAGAACCCGGCAACCTGGGGCAAGGTCGGCCGCAACGAGGATTGCCCCTGCGGCAGCGGCAAGCGCTACAAGCACTGCCACGGCAAGCACGCCTGAAGGCGGTAGCTTCGTAAATTCGTAGGGTGGGCAAAGGCGCTCTTGCGCCGTGCCCACCATCCCTTACGACGTGCACGCACAGGAATGGTGAGCATGGCGCGAAAAGCGCCTTTGCCCACCCTGCGATTCCCGGTGTTTTGCTACTTCACCGCCGAGAAGCGGCTGTCGAACGAGTTCGCCGGCACGATCGGCTGCGAACCGGCGACCAGGCCGGGCGCGGCGGGCGCCGGCGCATCCGACAGCGAGGGCTTCAGCGCAGGCTTGCTGTCGGCCGGCTTCGGCGCGGCGGCGATTTTCGGCACCGAGGCTTCATGGCGCGGCGGTTCGTGACGTTTGGTCTCGACGGGCTTCGGCTTGGCGGGTGCCGGGGCCGGCGCGGCGGCCGGCTTGGTGCTTGCGGTGGTTTCCGCGCCGCCGATGCCGACCTTGCGGGCCAGGTTGGAGAAGAAGCCGCCGGATTTTTCCGGGGGTTCGGCTGACGCGACCCGAGTTGCGGGCGCCTGAGTCGGGGCGGCCTGCTGCGCCGCCATCGAGGCCGCCAGCGGCTCTTCGGGGGATGACACCGATCCGCGCGGCGGATTGACATGGGCCGGAATGGTGCCGGGCGCGCGGGCGATGGCGGCCAGCGACAGGCTCTGGCCCTCGCCGCCTTCCGACAGGCCGGTAGACGCCTCCGGCAGCTTGGCCGCAAACACCCGGTGCATGCCGCCGTCGATGCCGGTATTCAGCCGCGCCACCGGTGTTCCCTTCGAAATCAGCTTGGCGGTCTCGACCTGGTCCTGCTGCTGCTTTTCGCGCACGGCGTCGGCGATGTCGTCGGGGATCGCATAGACAGGACATTTGGCCGAGGCATCGAACACCGGATCCCGCTTGGCATCCGGCGCCTTGATGGCGTCGAACACGTATTTCTTCTCGCAGAAATCGACCTTCGGCTCCTGCCGCGTCACCTCGAAATGATCCCAGCCCTGCTTGATCATTTTCCAGAACGGCATGTTCGGGTTGTTGCGATGCTTCGCCATGTTGATCGGCGTCATCTTGAACGGATAGGCCTGCAGCTGGAACGCGCGCTGGCCGCCGAAGAAAGACTCCCGCCCCAGCGAATAGATTTCCGCGATCTGTTCGTCGGTCATGGCGTAGCAGCCGCGCGACGAGCAGTCGCCATGCACCATCAGCTGCGATCCGGTGCGTCCCAGCGCCTTGTCGAACGCATTGGGGTAGCCGGTATTGAAGGAGAGGTAATAGGACGATTGCGGATTCATCTGCGCCGGGCTGATGGAATAGAAGCCTTCCGGCGCCTGGCGGTCGCCTTCCCTGACCTTGGGCCCGAGGTCGCCCGACCAGCGGCAGATCGGATAGGTCTTCAGCAGCGCAAAGCGGCCGGAGCGATCCTGTTTCCAGATTTCAAGTTCGGCTTCCTGCTTGAAGATCCGGACCAGCATCGGCGACTGCAGGTCCATGTCCTTCGCCGTCATGTCGGCGATCAATTTGGGCGGGACCGGCTGGTTGGCCTTGGCGTTATTCGCCAGCGAGATCTGGTCGCTGTTGCAGCCAGCCAGCAGCACACCGGCCGTGAGCGCGGCCGAAGTGATGAGCGCGCGAACCAGCGAGCGATAAATCAATGCAGAGCTCCACACCCCAAAGGCAATTCGCGCACCCCGAACATGGCGTCCACGCCCTGAAGCCATTGACTAAAATACTACCCTTTGGGTCACTTCGTCGCAAGCCAACGCCAGCCTCGCGACGGGTTCCCCGTCAAGCATGGTCAACAGAGGTTAAATATCGAGCTCCGGGCCTAATTGCGGCGGAAAAGAGCAGATTCGCAAAAAAGCCCGATGGTCACGATTCTTACCCTCCCCTGGAGGGGGAGGGTCGGCTCGCATCGCAAGATGCGAGACGCGGTGGGGTGATCTCTCGACTCGGGCACTGTTCGGGTCGAGGGACCGTCCCCCCACCCCGCTCGCTATGCGAGCGACCCTCCCCCTCCAGGGGAGGGTAAGATCAGGCCAGCTTGCGGCCGATATCGAGGAATTTCTGCCGGCGCTGCTGGCGAATCATGGCGGGGTCGAGGTTGCGCAGATCGTTGAGGGCCTGCTCGATGGCGTCGCCGGTGGTCGCGATCATGGCGGCGGGATCGCGATGGGCGCCGCCCGCGGGTTCCTTCAGGATCTGGTCGATCACGCCGAAGCGCAGCATGTCCTGCGCCGTGATCTTCATGCTGGTCGCGGCTTCCTGCGCCTTGGTGCCGTCGCGCCACAAGATCGAGGACGCCGCCTCCGGCGAGATCACGCTGTAGATGGCGTGTTCGAACATCAGCACGCGGTTGGCGGTGGTGATCGCGATGGCGCCGCCCGACATGCCCTCGCCGGTGATGATCGCCACATTGGGCACGCCCAGCGACAGGCAGGCATCGGTGGACCGGGCGATCGCCTCGGCCTGGCCGCGCTCCTCGGCGCCGATGCCGGGATAGGCGCCGGCGGAATCGACCAGCGTCAGCACGGGAATGCCGAACCGGTCGGCCATCTCCATCAGCCGGACCGCCTTGCGGTAGCCCTCGGGGCGCGCCATGCCGAAGTTGTGCTTGATGCGGGATTCGGTGGTGGCGCCCTTTTCCTGGCCGATCACGCAGATGCTCTCGCCGCGGAAGCGGCCGAACCCGCCCACCAGCGCTTCATCCTCGCCGAACTTGCGGTCGCCCGCCAGCGGGGTGAATTCGGAGATCAGCGCGGTGATGAAGTCGGTGAAATGCGGGCGCTGATGGTGCCGCGCCACCAGCGTCTTCTGCCACGGCGTCAAATTGGCATAGAGGTCGGTCAGGGCCTGCGTGGCCTTCTCCTCGATCCGCGAAATCTCTTCGCCGATGTCGCTGCCCGTGGCAGCCAGCGCGCGCAGCTCATCGACCTTGGAGTCGAGCTCGGCGACGGGCTTTTCGAAATCGAGATAGGTGCTGCGCATGTGATCCGGCATCCAGGCAATATAAGGACGAAGCGGCGTGGACGCGAAGCGGTTTCCGGCTTGGGTGAGAAGGCACGCAATTTCAACGATTTAGCGTGCAGTCCGAGGCAAATCGGGGTCCCGTTTCGCTTCAAACGCGTCAAGGGGTCGCGGCGGGAGATGGCTGTTTCGGGGGAGAAGGCGTCGAAGTCAAGGCGGGCGAGCGAGCGATGATTTCCTCACCCTCCCCCTCCAGGGGAGGGTGAAGGCAATCGGGACGATGTTCCTACTTCTCCGCCAGCGGATGCAGGTCGCGCACCAGGCTCTTCAGCCGCTCCTCCACCACATGGGTGTAGATCTGCGTGGTCGAGATGTCGGTATGGCCGAGCAGCGTCTGCACGATGCGCAGGTCGGCGCCATTGTGCAGCAGGTGGCTCGCAAACGCGTGGCGCAGCACATGCGGCGAGACCAGCCGCGGCGACAGCCCGGCCAGGCCGGCGAGCTCCTTCAGGTCGCGGGCAAAATGCTGCCGGGTCAGATGTCCGCTCTCGCCGAACGAGGGGAACAGCCATTTCGAGTTGGCGGCGTTTTTCTTCTTCTCGGTTTTCAGCGCATCGGTCGCGGCCAGATAATCCGCCATCGCCTGCCGCGATGCCTCGTTCAGCGGCACCAGCCGTTCCTTGTCGCCCTTGCCGCGCACCACGATCATGCGGGCGTCGCGCTGCGCCGCCGAGCGCGGCAGCGCCACCAGTTCCGAGACCCGCAGGCCGGTGGCGTACAAGACCTCCAGCAGGCAATATAATCGCAGCGCGCGAAGCCGCTGCGGCGCAGAGGTTTCCGGCGCCTGCGTCATTTCCTTGGCGCGCGTCAGCATCCGGTCCACGTCCGCTATCGACAGCACCTTGGGCAGGCCGCGGCCGCGCTTCGGGCCGGACAGGATGGCGGCGGGATCGTCACTGCGAATCCGCTCGCTGAGCAGGAAGCGAAATAGATGCCGCAGCGCCGATAGCCGGCGCGCGACGCTCGACGACTTGAAGCCGCGGGAATCGAGATCCTCGAGGTAATCGCGCAGCAACTGGGTGTCGGCCGCGGCAAAGCCGGATTTGGCGCGGCCGGCGAACGCCGAAAAATCCTCGAGGTCGCCACGGTAGGCGTCCAGCGTGTTGTCGCCGGCGCCCTGTTCCGCCGCGAGCATGTCGAGGAACAGGCTGGTGAGTTTGGCATCTGAGGGTTTGGATCGCATCCGCCCACCTTAGCCGCTATTTCTTGAGAAACCTGTCCTGCGGGATCGTGACGGTCATCTCCCGCGGCTTCGGATTGACGAAATTCGCCAGCGCGAAAACCACGCCATAGACGATGCCGCCGATGATGGCGACGACCGTCAGAAAGCGGAACAGGCTGGGCATCAGGGCGCCTCAGGCGACGAATTAACCATTGAAATCATCGGGGGCCCGACTACCAACATGTTCGTCCCTCCGTTGCAAGAGTCTCTGGCAACGGTATCGGCGGGGGTAGTATAGGTGGCGCGGAACGCGGCCATCCGCGGCGAAATGAGCAGTTCGATGCCCGAGATAGCCACACCGGCCGGCGCCGCCACCTCCCAGGAGGCCGAAATCATTTCGGCGCTGGGAACGCGCTCGGTCGTGCTGGTCGGCATGATGGGGGCCGGCAAATCCACCATCGGACGGCGGCTGTCGGCGCGGCTGCATCTGCCGTTCCTCGACGCCGATGTCGAGATCGAGGCCGCCGCCGGGATGTCGATCCCCGACATTTTCGAAACCCATGGCGAGCCGCATTTTCGCGACGGCGAGGCCAGGGTGATCGCGCGGCTGCTCGACGGCGGCCCCGCCGTGATCGCCACCGGCGGCGGCGCCTTCATGCGCGAGGAAACCCGCAACCGGATCCGCGACAAGGCCGTCTCGCTCTGGCTCAAGGCCGATGCCGAGATCATCATGAAACGCGTCAAGCGCCGCGCCGATCGTCCGCTGCTGCAGACCGCGGATCCGGCCGCCACCATCGGGCGCCTGATCGCGGAACGCGAACCGGTCTATCAGCGCGCCGATCTGACGATCTGGTCGCGCGACGTGCCGCACGAACGAATCGTCGACGAGTGTCTCGATGCCTTGCATGCCTGGTTGTGCGGCGACGGATCGAGGGCGACCTCCAACGCATTGAGTGCCTCACCATGACCGCGCCGCTGAAGCATTCCGATTCGGTCATCGTCGACGTCGCGCTCGGCGACCGCACCTATGACATCGTCATAGGCCGCGATGTGCTGCAATCCCTTGGAAAGCGTGTGGCCGCGCTGCGGCCGGGCGCCCGCACCGCCATCGTGACGGACCGCACGGTCGCCAAACACTGGCTGGCGCAAACCGAGGCCTCGCTGTCGGAGGCCGGCATCGCCGCGTCGCGGATCGTCGTGGAGGAGGGGGAAGGCTCCAAAACCTATGCCGGCCTCGCCCAGGTCTCCGAGGCGCTGATCGCGGCGAAGATCGAGCGCAACGATCTGGTGATCGCGCTCGGCGGCGGCGTGGTTGGCGACCTCGCCGGCTTCGCGGCGGCCATCCTGCGCCGCGGCGTCGATTTCGTGCAGGTGCCGACCTCGCTATTGGCGCAGGTCGACTCTTCCGTCGGCGGCAAGACCGGGATCAATTCGCCGCAGGGCAAAAATCTGCTCGGCGCGTTTCACCAGCCGGTGCTGGTGGTCGCCGACACCGCGGTGCTCGACACGCTGTCGCCGCGCCAGTTCCGGTCAGGCTATGCCGAGGTCGCCAAATACGGCGTGCTCGGCGACGAAGCGTTCTTCGCCTGGCTGGAGGCCAACCACACCGATATTTTCAAGGGCGGCGCCGCCCGCGAACATGCCATCGCCACCTCCTGCCGCGCCAAGGCCGCGATCGTGGCGCGCGACGAACGCGAAAACGGCGAGCGGGCGCTGCTCAATCTCGGTCATACCTTCGGCCATGCGCTGGAGGCCGCGACCGGTTTCTCCGACCGGCTGTTCCATGGCGAAGGCGTCGCCGTCGGCATGGTGCTGGCGGCGGAGTTTTCCGCCCGGCTCGGCATGATCCCTGAATCGGCGGCGGCGCGCGTCACGCATCACCTTGCCGAGGTGGGTCTGCCGACCCATTTGCAGGACATCGCCGGATTTGCCCAGGAAGGTCTGGCCGATGCCGACGCGCTGATGGCGCTGATGGCGCAGGACAAGAAGGTCAAGCGCGGCCGCCTCACCTTCATCCTGCTCGAGGCGGTCGGTCGCGCCGTGATTGCCAACGACGTCGAACCGTCCCGGGTTCGCGAATTTCTGGTCGAAAGACTCGCGCGCAAATCCTGATTCACTGCATTCTCTGCCGACCGCATCGGGCCTGACGCCGGCCTCACAGGACCGCCATGAACGAGACGATCTTCCATCTGCTGATCGCCATCTTCCTGCTCGCCGCCAACGCTTTCTACGTGGCGGCCGAGTTCGCGCTGGTGAAGAGCCGCGGCTTTCGCATCAACGCCATGGCGGAGCAGAATCGCTTCGGCGCGCGCCTGCTGCAGCAGATGATGGGAAATATCGAAGCCTATCTCGCGTGTTGCCAGCTCGGCATCACGATGGCTTCGCTCGGCCTTGGCTGGGTGGGCGAACCGACGGTGTCGGGGCTGCTGGAGCCGGTGCTGGTTCCGTTCGGGATGTCCGACTCGGCCCGTCATTTCACCTCGTTCCTGGTCGGTTTCCTGGTGTTCTCCTCGCTGCATATCGTGATCGGGGAACAGGTCCCCAAGACCTTGGCCATTCGCGAGCCGGTGCCGGTCTCGCAATGGATCGCCTATCCTCTCTATATTTCCTTCCTGGTGTTCTACCCCTTGAACTGGCTGCTCAATGCGGCATCGCGCTCGATCCTTCGGATGCTGGGCGTCAAGGAGAGCTCGCAGCATGAAATCCTGACCGATGTCGAGATCAGGGGACTGGTGGAAATATCGGCCGAGCATGGCGAGATGGAGCAGGGCGAGGCGGAATACATCCAGAATGTTTTCCGCTTCGGCGAGTTGCAGGTTTCCGACGTCATGGTTCATCGCACCGAGATGGTGATGCTCAACGCCGACCTTCCGCCCGAGGAACTGGTGCGCGACGTGCTGGCCACCGAATACACCCGGATTCCGCTGTGGCGCGACAAGCCGGAGAACATCATCGGCGTGCTGCATGCCAAGGACCTGCTGCGGGCGATCCGGGCGGCCGACGGCGACACCACCAAAATCGATGTCGCGGCCATCGCGCTGCCGCCGTGGTTCGTGCCGGAGATGCGGCCGGTCGCCGATCAGCTGAAAGCCTTCCGCCGCCGCAAGACCCATTTTGCCCTCGTGGTCGACGAGTACGGCGAGGTCGAAGGCATGGTGACACTGGAAGACATCCTGGAGGAAATCG
This sequence comes from Pseudomonadota bacterium, assembly GCA_040390145.1. Classification (GTDB taxonomy): domain Bacteria; phylum Pseudomonadota; class Alphaproteobacteria; order Rhizobiales; family Xanthobacteraceae; genus Bradyrhizobium. The sequence continues at coordinate 400 of JAZJYY010000118.1, read as the reverse complement.
TCGGCGACATTTCAGACGAGCACGATGTGGTTGTGGCCGGCGTCCGCGCCCAGCCCGACGGCTCGGTGGTGGTCGACGGCTCGGTGCCGATCCGCGATCTCAACCGCGCCATGAACTGGCACCTGCCCGATGAAGAGGCGACCACCGTCGCCGGCCTGGTGATTCACGAGGCGCGTTCGATCCCGGAGCGCGGCCAGAGCTTTACCTTCCACGGTTTCCGCTTCCGTGTGCTGCGCCGCGAGCGCAACCGGATCACCGCGCTTCGCATCGTCCCGGTGCCGCGCGAAACCGAGATCGAGGAAAAGAAGCCGAAGCGGGCGGGAACGTCGTTTTAGTGGCGTCTTACCCTCCCCTGGAGGGGGAGGGTCGGCTCGCATCGCGCAGCGAATGCGAGACGGGG
>JAZJYY010000117.1:7356-23113 GCA_040390145.1 Pseudomonadota bacterium | reverse complement strand
AAGCGCTCAGTCGCTTAAATCGCACATTTTGCTCAATGGGCAGATACAAGGGGTTCGCTCAACAGGCAGTTTGCCCGCGGATGGAAACCCCTCATCCGGCGCGCTGCGCGCGCCACCTTCTCCCACAAGGGGAGAAGGCCAAAGAAGAAGTGCCGTCAGCTCAGCACGCCCATGATGTCGCTCTCCTTCATGATCAGGAGTTCCTCGCCGTCGAGCTTGACCTCGGTGCCGGACCATTTGCCGAACAGCACGCGGTCGCCGACCTTGAGGTCGATCGGGATCAGCTTGCCGGCTTCGTCGCGGCCACCGGGGCCGACGGCGGTGATTTCGCCCTGCGAGGGCTTTTCCTTGGCGCTGTCGGGAATGATGATGCCGCCCTTGGTTTTTTCTTCGGCGTCGATGCGCTTGACCACGACACGGTCATGCAGTGGACGAAATTTGGATTTAGCCATGACGGTTCCTTTTGGAGGCTCGGTTCAGGTCTGGTTCGCCATCGAAAGTGGCTCTGAAGACGGGGGCGCGTGCCGAACTGCCAAGGGAAACGACAGGGCAGGTCGGCTCACACCCTTAGCAATCGTGGTATCTGAGTGCTAATTGTGGGTCCGGAAATATGGCTTGACGCCGATCCTGTCAAGCAAGAGGGGTTAAGCCCTTGGTGAGGCTGATATAGGATAATCCGGAAACCATATCGGGACTATGGCGTAGTTAATGGGACGTCATTGCTCCGACAGGAGTTTTAAGCTTGGCTGCGGGACGGGTGCGGCCGGGAAATTGTTCGGGGGAATACCATGGTCAGGTCATGTAGCGTGCGGACGGTCGCCAATCTGGGGATCGCCTCGGCGCTGACGATATTTCTGGGGGCGTGCGGCGGCGGCATGAGCCTGCCGTCCTTCTCGTCGGGGCCGTCGGCTCCGCCGGAGCCCGCGGTGGCGCCGGATATGCCCGCCAGCATTCGCGCCGACGAGATCGTCGGCCGCTGGGGGCTGGCGTCCTACCAGAACCCCAATGACCGCGCGCGCACCGAAGCCGCCGCCCGCGCGCAATGCAAGCAGCCTTACGTGATCACCGCCGGCACGTCGGGCGGCGTCGTCATGCATCTGGCCGACCAGGCCACCCCGCAGGAACTCCGGCTCAAGGGCAGCCCGAGCGGCAAGAATTACATCGGTCCGGCCGGGCCGACCCCCGGCGAGCAGGATCGCGAGATCGTTTCGTTCGACGGCCGCGTGATGGTCACCCGTTTCGTCGACAAGGATGCCGCGGTCCGCTACGGCAACATGGTCTACATCCGCTGCGCCCCGCGTGCGTGACACGAAGTCATTCCGGGATGGTCCGAAGGACCAGACCCGGAATCTCGGGTTTCCGGGTTCGACGCTTCGCGCCGCCCCGGAATGACGCTCCCAAACAAAAAACGCCGGCCCTTGGGCCGGCGTTTTTGCTGGTTTGGTAAAGAGCGGGTTCAGTCGAACAGGGCGTCGATGTCGTTCTGCGACGCATGGCCGTCGTCGCCGTCCAGTTTCGGCCCGTTCAGCAGCTTGTCGTCGCCTTCGCGGTCGTCGACGATCGGGGGGGCATGCGCCTTGATGGCGTCGACGCCGCCCCAGATGTCCATCATGACCGTGATGTGGTTTTCGATGAACTTCATCGTGGTCATCACCTTGCTGATGCGCTGACCGGTGAGATCCTGGAAATTGCACGCTTCGAAGATGGAGACGACGCGTTCGCTGATTTCCTCGCTCAGGATCTTCTGCTGATCCGGCGAATTCACCTTGCCGAGCGCGCTGGCGGCCTGATCGATCGCCTCGGCGGCCTCCAGGATCTGCTGGGTGGCTTCCTCGGTGCCCCCGACCACGGCGCCGAGCTCGCCGTTGACCTTGGCCATCTCCTCGCCGTTGAAACTCTTGCCGTGCAGCACCGCGATCTCGCGCTTGGTGCGGCTGATGGCGTCGTGAATGAGGTCGAGTTCGACCTTGAGCTTTTCGCATTGCTCGATCTGGGCGCGGTAGGTTTCGAGCAGGGCGTGCGCTTCGGCAACCTCGCGGTTGACCGACTGACCGATGGTATCGGTCGCCGCGCTGCTGTGCACAGGGCCGGAGCTGGCCATCTGTGCCCGGATGGAACGGAGTTCGTTCATGATCTCGCGATGCATCGGGCCGGCTTCGCCGTCCGCCGCTGCGAGCATCGGCATGTCGCCGACGAAAGCCTGTTCGATACGAAAACGTCTGCGATTGACCGGCATTGGATTTTCCCTGACTGCACTCGTAATGTTTTAGGCAGATGCGATTTAACGTCAGGTTCACGCCGGAACCCGTCGAAGCGCGAAAGCGGCCGGCATGCTCACCAACGATTAACCATCAGCGTTCTGCGTTCACTCAAAATAAACGCTACCGCTCAAAACCGCGTGGAATTGGCGACGTGGTGAATCGAAACGGCGATTCCGTTTACCAAACCGAGGCGGTTTTGATTTTAATTGGTGAGGTGCAAAGGCGCTCATTCAGGCGCTCCCCGAACAGTGACGAAACAGTACAGAGTACGTCGATGTTGAAAAATATGTCTCTCGCGCTGCTTGCCGGCGCGTCCTTTCTGGCCGCCACCCATCAGGCTGCGGCGATCGAAGCCGGACAACCCGCCGAATCAGCCGTGATCTACGCCGAGCCCGGGCAGCGACAAGTGGCACCGGTGCGAATGGCTTCCGCCGAGCGCTCCGGCATGGGCGGCGGCTTCATCGAGTTCCTGTTCAGTGAAGGACCTGTGCAGGGCGGCCGCTATCAGCAGCAGCCCGGCTATCAGCCGTCCTACGAACCCCGGCGCACGCTGTTGCCGCCGATGGGCGCCGAGCAGGCGATGCGCCGGCAGGAAGACGTCAGCGAACCCGTGCGTCCGGCGTTCGATCCGAAATACGAGAAGCAGCTGGTCGATTACCACGGCAAGGAAAGCGCCGGCACCATCATCGTCGACACGCCCAACAAATTCCTGTTCCTGGTTCAGGGCGATGGCAAGGCGTTGCGCTACGGCATCGGCGTCGGCCGCCCCGGATTCACCTGGTCGGGCGTCAAGCAGGTTTCGGCAAAGAAGGAATGGCCGGCGTGGACGCCGCCGCCGGAAATGCTGGCGCGCCGTCCCGATCTGCCGCGGCACATGGAGGGCGGACCGCAAAACCCGCTCGGCGCCCGCGCGATGTATCTGGGATCGTCGCTCTATCGCATCCACGGTTCGAACGAACCCTGGACCATCGGCACCAACGTCTCGTCCGGCTGCTTCCGGATGCGCAACGAGGACGTCATCGACCTCTACGGCCGCGTCAATGTCGGCGCCAGAGTGGTCGTGATCTGATTTTTCGTTATCCCTCCCCCCGCGCGCCCTTGCGCGTGGCGGGGAGGGTGGCCGGCCGAAGGCCGGTCGGGTGGGGGGCGCTTCAGCAAACGAGCTGGCAGTTGAATGCGCTGAAGCACCCCCCACCCGTCACATCGTTCGCTGCGCTCACGATGCGCCACCCTCCCCACCGCTTCGCGGGGGGAGGGATAAAAAAGGCCGTCTACTCAAAACAAGAACGGCCGCCCTGTGGCGGCCGTTCTGCTTCGATGCCGGCGAAAATCTTCAAACGTCGTCGCTGTCGCCGCCGCCGAAGTCGTCCGAATCCATGTCCATGTCGTCGTGATCGCCGTCGTCGTTCGACGCGCTGTCGAAAAATCCCGCGCGCGACGAGCCGTCGTCATTGCTGGCGTGGCGTCCTGACGAGCCGATATCGTTGATGCCGGCTTCCTTCGCCAGATCGCCGCCGGACTGATCGCCCCATGGCCTGCGGTCTTCGACGCTGCCGCGATGGCCACCGCCGTCGCCCGCATTCGCGCTATCACCGAAGCTCTGCCGATTGCCGCCGCCCATCATCGAGCCGAGGCTGTTCATCAGCAGCGACCCGCCGACCATGCCGACGGCCGCGGCAGCTGCGGTTCCGAGAAAAGAGCCGCCGCCACCGATCCCTGCCGGCTGAGCGCCAGATGGCTGCTGGCCGTATTGTCCAGGACCTTGCCCCTGCTGCATCACCTGGCCGCTATTCCAGGTCGGGCGGCCGGGAAGTTCGGGCGGCCGAACGTTCGGCACCGAGCCTCGCTGCGGGCTCTGCCCGAAAATCGTTTCGCGCATCGAATCGAGGAAACCGCCGGCCTGGGGTTGTTCGTCCTGGCCCTCCAGTTCCTGGATGCGGCTATGGGCGCGCTTCAGCGCTTCGTCCTGCAGCAGCACGGTCTGCACCAGCGCGTAGAGGGCATTGGGGGCCTTGCGCAAGCCCTGTGCGATCGCGTCCGATGCACCCGGATCGCGAGCTCCGCCCTCCACCTTCGAGAGGCGGTCGAAAAGATCGTCAACCAGTTGGCGTTCTTGCGGCGTCATAACGTTCTCCATTGCGACAAAGCGCCGAGCAGATGTAGGGCTGGTTTGTGTCGCAAGTAGTCCCCGGGTGAATTAAATTTCGGTATGCGACAAAGCGTCCGGCGGTTTTCCGACCGGTATCAACCCAGTGTAACTTTATTCGCCGCCAGCATTTCCGGGAAATCCTCGCCGCCGAGAAAGGCGTGTTCGTGTTCGCGCTGCACGGTGAAGGGATCGAGGCTGACGAGGATGTCGTCGACAAAGCCGGGGTGGCACATGATGAGGCCGTCCTCCGGCAGCGCGTCGAGGAATTGCCGCATCAGCGCGCCGAAATCCGGCCCCGTCGAGAAATCATAGGCGCCGGCAAATCCGGGATTGAAGGCGATGCCGGCGCGCCTGGCGCGGCGGCGAAATTGCGCGCTCAGCGTGTCGAGAACCAGCGCCTTGGGCGTGCCGAGCCGCCGGGTCAAAGGCAGGTTGCGTCCGCCCTGGCGAACCCAGGCGTCGGGTGCGGATTGCTTCACCGCGGCCAGAAAGCCGTCGCGCACGCCCGGAAACAGCTGCGCGTGCTGATGGCCATCGACAAAGTCGGGCATGCGGCCGAACAGCTCGCCGAAGGCCGCCAGCTGCACCATCACCTCGGCATGGACCATCTCGGGATCGAGCCGCCGCAGCAATCCGGCGCGCAGCAGTTTCGGGAAGGGCAGAAACATGCCGCCGTCGACGGGGCGAAAGTGCATGGTCAGCGGCGCGAACGGCGCCGTCAGCGTGACGTGCAGGCCGACGGCGCAACGCGGACTGGCGGCGGCGGCGGCGTCGAGCGCGCGGACTTCATCGCGGCCGATCGCCGACCCGACCATCATCACCGAGGTGGCGTTGAGACGGCCGCGCTCGATCAGGTCGCGGATCGCACGGTTGACGCCGGGGCTGATGCCGTAATCGTCGGCGCAAAGCCAGATCCGGCGCGGCGGCGCGGCATCGCTCATTCCGCGGCGGTCCGTTCGCCGATGCCGGCGCCGGCTCCTTGCTCGCTCCGTTTCACGCCGTGCTCGGCCACGAAATAGATCGGGCGCGCCTTCAATTCGGAAAGAATCTTGCCGATATATTCGCCGACAATGCCGATCATGATCAGCTGTACGCCGCCGATCGTCATCAGGCCGACCACCAGCGAGGGATAGCCGGGGACGGACTTTCCGCTGATCCAGGTTTCCCACAGGATGGTCAGTCCGAACAGGAAGGCGACGCTGGCCAGCGCGACACCGAGCAGGCTGGCGAAACGCAGCGGCGCCACCGAGAACGACGTCAGGCCTTCGATCGAAAGCCCGATCAACTGGCCGGGGCTGAACGAGGTGACGCCATGGGCGCGGGCCGCCGGTTCGTAATCGACGCGGATCTGGCGAAAGCCGATCCAACTCGCCAGCCCCTTGAAAAAGCGATTGCGTTCGGGAAGCTGGCGCAACGCCACCGCGGCCCGCGGCGACAGCAGGCGGAAATCGCCGGCATCGGCCGGGATTTTCTGCCGCGCGCCCCAGTTGATCAGCGCATAAAAACCATGCACCGCGATGCGGCGCAGCCGCGATTCATTGTCGCGGTGCGCCTTGGCGGTATAGACCACGTCGAAGCCGCCCTCGATCCAGTGGCTGACGAGCTGCTCGACCAGCGCGGGCGGATGCTGGCCGTCGCCGTCCATGAATAGCACCGCGCCGAGCCGGGCATAGTCGAGCCCCGCCATCAAGGCGGCTTCCTTGCCGAAATTGCGCGACAGCGACACCACCTGAACGTCGAGCCCGTCGGCGCCAAGCCCGCGCGCAATGTCGAGCGTGGTGTCGGCGCTGCCGTCGTCGATATAGACGACCTCGCAGGCCAGGCCGTAGCGCTGCCGCAGCGTCTTCGCCAGCGCGCCGAGCCGCTGGTGCAGAAAGGCCAGCCCGGCTGCCTCGTTATAGAGGGGGACGACGATCGACAGCCCCTGCGCCGCGGCGGTGGCCGCGGTGGTCGACAGATCAGAAACGTCGGTACCCAGCATCATCGATCAGGTCCAAAACCCATTAGGGACATCATATGGTATGCGCTGCCAGCTGTCGCTACGATGAACAGAAGGCGCGTAAGCGCTTTCCGTCAGAAGCAGTGAGCTCTTCTTCTCCCCTCCCTCCGCTGTGTCCGCCGAGCCGCTTGGCGAAGGCGGGCGCAGCGGCGGGGAGGGGTCGGGGGTGGGGGGTCTATCCGCGCGCCCGACTGTCCGCGAGTTCGCTGAGACGCCCCCCACCCCCGACCCCTCCCCGCCACGCGCAAGAGCGCGCGGGGGGAGGGGAGAAATTAGCATCGCCGCATGTGTCTCGCGAATGAAGCAATAGAAATCAAGATTGCCTAACGCCCCAAAAACGCATCAAGCCTCGCGAACAGCGGATTGTCGCGGTCGAGCACATAGTCGAGCGAGGCCACCGACACCGTCTCGGCGCCATGGTCGCGCAGAAAGCTGCCGAGCGCGTAAAGCTGCGCCGGCGGACAGTGCAGCGTCACCATCCCCGATGAGGTCGGGCCGCCGAACGGCGAGACCACGCCGAAGCGGTTATGGGCTTCCGCCAGCAGCGCGGCGTCGCAGCCGGCAAAGCGGGTGCGGACTTCGCGGTATTTGCTGGCCCGCGCCCTTGCCGCGATGTGATCCAGGATGACGCGCGCGGTCTCGCGGGCCTCGTCCGACCAGTCGGCGTCCTTTGACGCCACGAGGTTGGCCTGGCTGCGCAGGATGACGCCGTCGTCGAGCACCTTGAGGCCGTTGGCGGCCAGCGTGGCGCCTGTCGTGGTGATGTCGACGATCATCTCGGCGGTGCCGACGGCGGGCGCGCCTTCGGTGGCGCCGGCGCTCTCGACGATGCGGTAGTCGACCACGCCATGCCTGGCAAAGAAGGTCCGCGTCAGGTTGATATATTTGGTCGCCACCCGCATCCGCCTGTTGTGCTGGGCGCGAAAACCTGTCGTGACGTCGTCGAGGTCGGCCATGGTGCGGACGTCGATCCAGGCCTGCGGCACCGCCACTACGACGTTGGCGCTGCCGAAGCCGAGATTGTCGATCAGCAGCACGCGCCTGTCGGCGTCGGGAATGCTCTCGCGCACCAGGTCTTCGCCGGTGACGCCGAGATGGACCATGCCGCGCGCCAGCTGGGAGGCAATCTCGCTCGCCGAGAGGTAGGCGATCTCGACATTGTCGTACCCGGCGATGGTGCCACGATAGTCGCGGGCGCCGCGCGGCTTGGCCAGCGTCAGACCCGCCCGGGTGAAGAAGGCCTCGGCCTGTTCCTGCAGGCGGCCCTTGGAGGGAACGGCGAGAACGAAGGGCGCGGTCATGCTACGCTCCCGCTCGTGGCGGGCTGGCGGCCCGCCTGTGCCAGGCATTCGACCCAGATCGAAAATCCGACCGCCGGGATCGGCACAGCCGAGCCGAGCTGCGTCATCAGCCCGTCGTAGCGGCCACCCGCCACCAGCGGCTCGGTGCCGTTGCCCTTCGCATGCAGTTCGAACTCGAAGCCGGTGTAATAGTCGAGGCCGCGTCCGAACGAGGTGGAGAACCGGGTTCTGGCGGTATCGATGCCGCGCGCGGCCATGAAGCGGATCCTGCTTTCGAACTGGTCGATCGCGGCTGACAGATCGAGCCCGGCGTCGGCGGCGAGCGCACGCAATTGCGTGACCGCCTCGTTGGGATCGCCCTCGATCGCCAGAAAGCGCTTGATGGTTTTGAGCGCGTCGCGTGGCAGCGCGCCGCCCTTCAGAGTGGATTGCTCGAGAAAGCGGTCGGCGATCTCGGCGACGGTGCGGCCGCCGACATTGGTGGTGCCGGCGATCGACATCAGGTCGGTCACCAGCGCCAGCGCCGCCTTGCGGTCAGAGCCGGCCAGGGCGGCGAGCACGCCTTCATATTCGTTGCGGCCAGGCGCGGTCTTGAGCGTCAGCCGCTCGATATCCTCAGTCAGGCTGACCTTGCGATTGAAATCCTTGATCAGCCGCCGCCGCCATACCGGGTAGAGATCGAGCGCCTCGATCAGCGCGTTGAACAGCGCCACGTCGCCGGTGCGAATCTCGACCTCGGTCAGCCCGAACGCGGTTGTCGCCTCCAGCGCCAGCGCCAGCATTTCGGCATCCGCCGCGGCGCGGTCGGCCCGTCCGAAGGATTCGATGCCGGCTTGCAGAAATTCGCTCGGCCGGCCGCTACGGTAGCGGAACACCGGTCCGAGATAGCAGAAGCCCATGGGCTGGCCGGCGCCGGGGGAGGCGAGATAGTCCCGCGCCACCGGAATGGTGAGGTCGGGGCGGAGGCACAGTTCCTCGCCGCCGGGGTCGGTGGTCAGATAGAGGCTCTTGCGGATGTCCTCACCCGACAGATCCAGAAACGGTTCGGCGGGCTGCAGGATATCCGGTTCGGCCTTGATGTAGCCGGCCTGCGCGAACGACAACAGCAGGGCGTCCGCCCAAGCGGCGGATCCGGTCGCGTGAGGGGCGGCGGTCAAGGTCATCGCGAAGTCCAAACTTTGGGCTGGAAAACCGGTTCCAGAGGTCAGGGCGCAGCCCTTAGCATGGCCCGGCGGGGGTTTCGACTGGGAATAGCGAGGGAATGGGAAGTGGCTTAACGAGCGGCCAAAAGTGCTGCAGCCAGAACGACATGCTTTCTGTACATGGGGTTGTTTTCGCGATTCTTGGGAGAGCTCCCCGCAGCAGGCGCGATTTCTATCCAGCCGGGCCGGGTCCGGTCCAGTCGCCCAGCGCCGCCTGCACCAGCGCCAGCGCCGCGACCCCGGCGGTGTCGGCCCGCAGGATCCGCGGCCCCAGCGAAAGCCTTAAGGTTCGCGGCTGCCGGAGCAGGTTGGCGCGTTCTTCCGCTTCAAATCCGCCTTCGGGCCCGATCAGGATATCGATGCCCTGGGGCCCCGCCGGCTCGCTTTGCAGCGCCCGCAGCGGATTTGTGGCATCCGCGGCCTCGTCGCAGAACACCAGCAGGCGCTGGGCGTCGCGCTGGGCCAGATAGCGATCGAGCGGCACCGGCTCGGCGACTTCGGCCAGGCTCAGGATGCCGCATTGTTCGGCGGCCTCAATGACATTGGCGCGCATCCGCTCGCTGTTGACCCTGGAGACCTGGGTGAAGCGGGTCACCACCGGTCGCAGCGCTGACGCCCCCATCTCGACCGCCTTCTGCACCATGTAGTCGAGCCGGGCATGCTTGAGGGGCGCAAAGACGTAGGCGATATCGGGCAGCCGGTCCTGCGGCCGGGTTTGGTCCGTGATGGTCAGACTGTCCGGCCGCTTGCGGCCGGCGATCTCAGCCCGCCATTCGCCGTCCCGTCCGTTGAACGCCAGAATCGTGTCGCCGGCGGCCAGCCGCAGCACATTGCCGAGGTAATTGCTCTGGTTGCGCTCCAGCTCAACCGTTTCGCCGGACGCCAGCGCGGCATCGACAAACAGGCGCGGACTGCGAAAATCGTGTTGAGGCATGGTCAGGTTTCCGATTCCTGCGGCCTTTTAACGCAAAGACAGCGATTTAACGCAATTATCGGGTCCAAAGCCGCTCTACGCCGCGCTGTTGCCAAATTCGGCAGGTTGTTAAGAGCCGGCAGGAATCGTAATAAACCCTTATTCAAGTTCGCTCTTCTATTGGGAAGGCGCTGGGGACCGTTCGACCGTGCCGGAGGAACAGCTTTGATCATCCGCCGCTTGATTGTGCCACTCACCGTGGCTGTCGTGATGGGCTATGCCGGCCAGGGTTTTGCGCAAGGTGCGTTTCCGGCGCCGCTGCCCGGTCAAGCCGCGCCCAGCAATGCTTCGCCGTTTCCGCCGGTCAATGGCGCGGCTCCCGCCGCTTCCGTCGGGGGTCCCAGTCCGTTTCCGTCCGCAGGCGCGCCGCCGATCTCCGGCTCCGCGTTCGAGCGGCCGCCGGCGCCTGCCTCGCAGGCAGGCGGTCCTCCTGACGACTGCATGAAGAAGTTCCTGCCGCTGCGCGAAGAGGCGGAAAAACGCGGCAAGCTGATCAAGGCCGCCGGCGAACGCAAGGCGCCCCCGGACGAAGCCTGCAAGCTGATCGGCAATTTCGGCCAGGCCGAAATCAAGATGATCAAATTCGTCGAAACCAACGCCGCCCGATGCGGAATTCCGCCGCAGGTCGCCGAACAGATGAAAACCGGTCACAAGAATACCGAGGGCATGCGCTCGAAAGTCTGCGCGGCGGCACAGCAGGTGCAGCAGCGAGGTCCGGCCGGCCCGAGCCTGAGCGAAGTGCTCGGCTCTTCGGCCGCGCTGCCGGAAGCCACCGTCACGAAAAAAGGCGGCAGCACCTTCGACACCCTGAACGGCAACGTCCTCACACGATGACCCGCGTCGGATGAGCGGCGCGACGGCGCCCGTTGCCGACGCCACCGGCAACTGGGTCGATACGCGCGCGCCGTCGTGGTCGCGGCCCTATTTGCGGCTCTCCCGTTTCGACCGGCCGATCGGCTCCTGGCTGTTGCTGATGCCGTGCTGGTGGTCGGCCGCGCTCGCCGCCGGCATCGCCCGCGACGTCAGCCAGTTGCCGCTCGTGATCGTGCTGTTCTTCATCGGCGCCTTCGTCATGCGCGGCGCCGGCTGCACCTGGAACGACATGACCGACCGCGATCTCGACGCCCAGGTCGAACGGACGCGGTCGCGGCCGATCCCGGCGGGACAGGTCAGCGTGCCGCAGGCGGCGGTTTTCCTGGTCGCCCAGGCCCTGGTCGGATTGCTGGTGCTGCTGCAGTTCAACCGCTTCGCGATCATGACCGGGATCGCCTCGCTCGTTATCGTCGCGGTCTATCCGTTCATGAAGCGGATTACCTGGTGGCCGCAGACCGTGCTCGGACTCGCCTTCTCCTGGGGCGCGCTGATGGGATTTGCGGTGATACTGGGACGGATCGATGCGACGGCGCTGCTGCTCTATGCCGGCTCGATCGCCTGGGTGATCGGCTACGACACCATCTACGCCCATCAGGACGCCGAGGATGACGCGCTGATCGGCGTGAAATCCACCGCGCGCCTGTTCGGCGCGCGCACCCATCTGGCGCTCGGGATATTTTATGGTCTGGCGGTGCTGCTGATCGGCGCAGCGCTGGCGCTGGGTGGCGCGCGATGGCCGGCCTGGATCGGGCTCGCCGCATTCGCCGCGCATCTGATCTGGCAGATCCGGCGGCTCGAGATTTCAGATCCCGCGCTGTGCCTGCGGCTGTTCAAGTCCAACCGCGACGCGGGGCTGTTGCTGTTTGCGGGCTTGCTGGTCGACGCGGTGCTGCTGGCATAGATCTGCGAGGTTCATAGCCACCGGGGCAGTGGGCGTTGCGCAGCGAAAGTCGGCCCGAGAATTTCGGTTGCTGTCGCAAGGAGCGCCTTCGACGATGCTTCATCGCCAATCCGGGCATAGGCTCCGGCTGCACCAATCAGCACATAGCCGACGATTGGGGCACGGTCGCCACCCTCTCTCTTGAAGACATCGAGTGCCTTGACGAAGTAATTGATGGCCTCCTGAGGGCGGTCAGCCTTTAAATAGACGGTGGCCAGATTGAATGCGTTATTGCCGACAGCGTTGCCTTGTAGGCCGCCATATTTGCTGGCTATGGCGATTGCGCGTTTAAATCCCGCTTCCGCATCCTCGAAATCGCCGCGCTCGGCGCTGAGCTGAGCGCGCAATTGCAGCACAGTCATATATGCCGGTGCCTGCTCTGGCGGGTTCTCGCCAATCAGGCTGTTGATACGCGCCAGCACCCTCTCGGCGGCGTCGCTTCGATCAGCGGCGACATAGAAATGCCCAAGTTGCGCTAACGCAGCGGCAAGGGCGGGACTTTCGTGTCCAAAAGTCTGTTCGGCAATGGTGAGCGCGCGTTCCATCAGTACAACGCTCTCTGCAGGGGAGCCTTGTTCGAAAGTGAGCAGCGCCAGTTCTCGTAAAGAAGCGGTGGCAGCCAGCATGCGACCTTGGCCTTCCCAAGCATTCCGGGCAAGGTTGATTTCGGTTCGCGCATCCTCGAATTGTCCAACTTTGCGAAGCAAAGAGCCGATCACAACGCGGTCCCGCGCCGCCTGGTCGCTCTGGGAGCCGAACGCGCGCTCGTCGATCACGAGCGCGCGGCGGTAAAGCGCAATGGCTTCCCCCTGACGGCCTGAACCGCCAAGAATATTGGCGATGCCTCGCATGGCAGCCGCGGTGCTGTAATGGTTAGGCCCAAACTTCAGCTCGATGTTGGCGAGCTGGTCGCGTTGCAGGCGTTCTGCGTCGGCGAATCTACCCTGCATCCACAAGCCACCGCTCAGTCGATCAAGTGCATTGCGCCGGACCGGATGGTCCGGCTCGTACAACTTTTCGGCAGCGGCGAGTGCATCGCGATTATGCTGCTCGGCATCGGCAATCTTGCCAAGTGCCCATGCCACGTCCGCCTTGCCATCGAGGACGTCAATGCCCGAGGGATGGCCGGGAGGGAGTGACTTGGCGATGATCTGCGCAGCGCGATCCATATTGTTGCCGGCGTCATCCAGCTTGCCTTGGGCGATGTCGAGCCGCGCCGCGAAGGTCCAATTTCTGGCCATTGCAGCATGATCTGGTCCGAACGCGCGTTCCTGAATTTGTCGGGCGCGCGCCGCCAAGTGGCGCGCGTCGGTGTATCGGGCCTCCTCGTAGGCCATGCTGGCAGAAGCGAGGATTACCCCGGCAGTTGCGGGACTGTCCTCGCCAAGCTGGGCCATATTGATGGCCAGGGCGCGGTCGATCGTCGCTTTCGCTTCCTGTCGCTTGCCTGCGCGTTTCAAGAGCGGAACCAGACTCATCAGATCTGCTGCTACGGCGGGGCTTTGCGGCCCGATCGCCTTCTCGTCGATCGCCAGCACGCGGCGATAGTGCTCCTCGGCATCCTTGTCGCGCCCATGAAGCGCCTCGATCGATGCCAACGTCTTCAGTGCGCCGGCGAAGCGTGGATGGTCAGATCCGAGCCGTTGTTGATAGAGGTCCAGTGAGCGCCGTATCAGGGCCTCGGCTTCGTCGATCTTTCCCTGCAGTTGCAATGTGTGGGACAACAGTGCCGCATAGAGTGCAGCGCTGCTAAAACGTGAAAGGCCCAGGGTATCGATAACGTTCATCACATGCCGGAGTTTGAATTCCGCGTCGGAATAATGACCTTTGGACGAGTCGATCATTGCGAGATTGCCAATGGTCTCGGCAATGAAAAAGCTGTTCGCGGGAAGCTCTTTCGTTCTAATAGCAAGTGCTTCCTGGAGAACGGTTTCTGCTCGTTCGTACCGGTCGGTGGCCGTATAGATCACGCCCAACGAGTTCAGGGCAGATGCGCGATCGAGCATGGACGGCTGCAAGGCAAGCGCGCGCATAAGAGCGGCTTCTGCTTCCGCGTAACGATTTTCTCGCCGGAGGACCGAAGCCAGTTCGATCAGTTTCGGTCCTACGAATTTCGACCGTTCGTTGCCGGCGGCTTCTTCCAGCTTGACCGCTTCTGATAGCAGTTCCCCGGCTTCCCGATATCGCCCCTGATCTCGATAGGCCATGCCGAGAGCTGACAACAAGGTGGCTCGCCAACCGTTGGTTGGTTTGCCCAGCATTTTCTCGATTTCGAGCGCGGATCGAAGCTCCCGTCCGGCCTCGTCGTATCTTTCCTGGCCAGTCCAGAGCGCAGCAATATCGTTCCTCACGCTAATGCGCGCTGGATCCCCCTTAGGCAGAAGGCGATCCAGCACGTCCCTCGAACGGAGGAGTGTGGTTTCCGCGTCCGACAACTGACCAAGTTGCGCCTGAGCGATACCCATGCGCAACAGAACGTGTCCAAGTATGGGGTTCTCTGGTTTGTTTTCGTCAAACCACGCAACGGCTCTGAGAGCATAAGTGATGGTATCTGCGGGCCGGCGCAAATCGTTGTAAAGCGAAGCAAGGTTGAGGAGCATAACCGGTATCGCGGCGTCGGCGGGAAGGGCATTTTTTAGGCGATATTCGAGGGCCCGGAGCATGAATGGTTCAGCTTCCGTGTATCTGCGCCGTCTCTCATGGACATGACCCAGTTGTGCTTGAAGCGCGCTGAACGTCCCCTCTCGGCCCGATACCGGCGGATCAATGAGCTTGATCGCCTCGATCAGTATTGGCTCCGCATCTGAATAACTATTTTTGCCGATGAGAGTAGTGGCTTGTCGCGATAGGACCACGCTCAAGGTAAGCCGGGCATTGGCAATTGCCTGGCCATCCTTGTCTCCGAGCGCTTCGTAAACTGCCAGTTCCCGGCGCGTGACGGTAACCGCATCGTCTACTCGGTCAGTGTCGAGATAGATTTTACGGAGATAGCCAAGTGCTCCCCCGAGTTCGCCGTTGAGGGGCACGATGTTGCCGAAGCCGGACACGGCGCGCACAACAAAGGCCTCGGCCTCGGGCATTTGTTGAAGAGCCAGATGGGTCATTCCAACGCGCAATAACGATCTGCTTATCAGGAAATGACCGCTATTCAGGCCGTTTTCACGCACGTACAAGGCTTGCTGGTGATAAGCGAGTGCCGATGAATACTGTGCTTGCCGATATGCAATGTCGCCCAGCGTCTCGTTGAATTGGCTCACACAGAAGACCCTGAAAGCGCCCGCCTCGTGGCAGAGCAGCAGGCCCTTCGTCGCAAGCGCTTCCGCCTCGCTGAGCTTCGACGCCTTCATCAGGTCGAGAACCTGCTGATTGATGGCCCGGGTTTCGTTGACGTCGGCCAGCAAAGGCCTTGTAGAGGTGACAAAAAGCCACGCAACTGTCAGGAACAGACACGTTGAAAACTCTAGCCGAGAGAGCCGACCTGTCCGCAAAGAACGGGCTTTCTGTCGATGATTTCCTCAAAAGTATAGCATCCCGCATCGAGTACGGGAAGAAATATGAGTCGCAACCTGGCGTCGACGCAGCTTTCAGAGTCAATCCCGCGCGATGATCTCACGCTCGCCTTGATGGATATTGGCCGGATTGATCAGGCCGCCGGCGCGTCGCCGCACCAGGAATTTCGGACGCCTTGCCCGGATCGCGTTGTGACGCCGGCGCCGCGGCGCGGGCTCGCGGGTCTTGTTTTCCCTGAACTGGGGAAGCGCGAAGATGTCGCTCCACATCTGCCACGCATCGGCGATCTCTTCGCGGTCGGAGCTGACGCACAGCGGGATCGTCAAGGACGGATCGCGATGCACCAGCACCAGCATCTGCGCATCGTCGATGCCGCGGAGCGCGACGCCGAGAAAATCGCTGACGCGGACGTTGATCGCCATCTGCATGCCGCTGACGGCACGGCGCAGCACGACGCGTTCGCGGTGGAGCTCGATGTGGCGCACGCCGCCGTCGGCGCGCGTGTCATGCGCCTCGAAGCGGATGGGCAGGGAAAGGGGGTCGAGCCGC
>JAZJYY010000117.1:0-7346 GCA_040390145.1 Pseudomonadota bacterium | reverse complement strand
TTGAACCCGCTTGTTGCTGTTTGACGCCGCACGGCTTTTATCTCCCCGCCGGGATTATGTTCCCGGTCGATGTGTGAGACCGTAGCCGGGCCGCGTCCGAATTGGCTTAAAAAGGCTGGTTAATCCCACGTCACCCGCGGTCATGATTGACAAGACCTTGGCCGACATGATTGACGAGACCTTGCGGGGAAGCTGAAAATCGTTCGGTTTACGGCGCAACAAACGCTTGAAATCCCTGTGAATCAGGCACATCTGATGGGTCTGCTGATTTGCTTCCGGGCCTCCCTCGACGCCCCTCAAATGCCCCTCAAATCCCTGGGATTTTATTCGTGAACTCTTCACCATCCGCCGCATCGGCGCTTTCGTCGAAAGCGGCCTCTTCCGACCTGTTCGATCAATCGGCGCTGAGCACGCTGGCGCAGCGCCTTGTCGAGGCGGCCAAACGCGCCGGCGCCGATGCCGCGGACGCGGTGGCGGTGCGCGGCATCTCGCAAGGCGTCGAGGTGCGCGACGGTCGGGTCGAGGAGTCCGAGCGCTCCGAGGGCGACGACGTCGGACTGCGCGTGCTGGTCGGACAGCGCCAGGCGGTGGTCTCCACCAACGACATCAGCGGCGATGGCGTCGCCAAACTCGCCGAGCGCGCCGTCGCGATGGCGCGGGTGGCGCCCGACGACAAATATGTCGGTCTTGCCGATCCGTCATTGCTGGTGCGCGATTTCCCCAACCTCGATCTGCTCGACTCCCAGGTGCCCTCGACAGCCGAGCTCGAACGCCGCGCCTGCGAAGCCGAAGCCGCCGCACTCGCGGTCAAGGGCGTCACCAAATCGGGCGGAGCTTCAGCCTCGACCGGCATCGGCGGCATGGTGCTGGTGACCTCGACCGGTTTTCACGGCTCTTATTTGCGCTCCAGCCAGGGCATCTCGATGACCGCCATCGTCGGCGACGGCACCGGCATGGAACGCGATTACGACTACACCTCGGCGCCGCACGCCTCCGACCTCGCATCGCCCGAAAGCGTCGGCCGCAAGGCCGGCGAGCGCACCGTGGCGCGCGCCAATCCGCGCAAGGTCGAAACCTGCAAGGTGCCCGTGGTGTTCGATCCCCGCGTTTCCGGCTCGCTGGTCGGCCATCTCGTCGGCGCCGTCAACGGCGCCTCGATTGCGCGCAAGACCTCGTTCCTGAAGGATCGCCTCGGCCAGCAATTGTTCGCAAGGAACATCCGCATCATCGACGATCCCCTGCGGGTGCGTGGCCTGCGCTCGCAGTCGTTCGACGCCGAGGGCGTCAAGGTGAAGAAGCTCGCCATCATCGATGAGGGCGTGCTGACCTCCTGGCTACTGGATTGCGCGACCGCGCGCGAGCTTGGGATGGTCACCACCGGCCACGCCCAGCGCGGCGTGTCGTCGTCGCCCTCGCCGGGGTCGTACAATCTGCATCTCGAGGCGGGCGAGCCCACGCCGGCCGAACTGATCGCGGACATCAAACAGGGATTCTACGTCACCGACCTGATCGGCTCCGGCGTCAACGGCGTCACCGGCGACTACAGCCGCGGCGCCTCCGGCTTCTGGATCGAGAACGGCGAGATCACCTATGCGGTGAGCGAGGTCACGATCGCCGGACATCTGCTGGAAATATTCAAGTCGATGATTCCGGCCAACGATCTGGAATTCCGCTACGGCGTCAATGCGCCGACGGTTCGCATCGAGGGATTGACGCTTGGTGGACGTTAGCGCCGGGCGCGTACATGACCAGAATGTGACGCGCGAGATGCTGACGCGCGATGCCGCGTTGCTCGCATCTGCCGTACGCGAGGCCGGCGCGCTGGCGCTGTCCCTGTTCCGCACTGAATTGAAAAACTGGACCAAGGGCGCGTCCTCACCGGTATCCGAGGCCGATATCAGGACCAACGACTTGCTCGAAAGCCGGCTGCGCTCGGCCACGCCGGACTATGGCTGGCTGTCGGAAGAAAGCGTCGACGACGAATCACGTCTCGGCAGGCGCCTGACCTGGATCGTCGATCCGATCGACGGCACCCGCGGTTATCTCGCCGGCCGCGAGGACTGGTGCGTGAGCGTGGCGCTGGTGCAGGATGCGACGCCGGTGCTGGCGGCGGTGTTCGTGCCGGTCAGCGACGAATTCTTCTTCGCGGTGCGCGGGCAGGGCGCTACGCTGAACGGCGTATCCGTTGCCGCATCTACCGGCGCGGAGCTGGATTTTTCCCGCGTCGCCGGTCCGAAGCCGCTGGTCGAACGGCTCGACGCCTCCACAGGCGATACCGTGCTTCACCCCCGAATCGGTTCGCTGGCGCTTCGGCTGTGCCGGGTCGCCCATGGTGGCCTGGAAGCCGCTTTTGCCGGCGGCCAGAGCCGCGACTGGGACCTTGCCGCGGCCAATTTGATCGTGCAGGAAGCGAATGGTAACATGACCGCGCTCTCGGGGGATCCGATCCTCTACAATCGCCGGGAGGTGACGCACGGGGTGCTGGTGGCAGCGGGACGCGATCGTCATGCGCGCATCGTCGAGCATTTTCGCAACCACCCGCTGCCCTGAGCGTCCTCGAAACGCGTCACGACTCGATCCGCGTCACGACTTGATACGTGTTAAGACTGCCGTTGCTTTGCCGGGCACCGCACTAGGAAAAAGAAACATGCCAGATAATGCCCAGCAGCAATTGCTGCATCTCGTCATCGGGGGCGAACTGACCGACCTCGAACACACCACCTTCAAGGATCTCGATGCCGTCGAGATCGTGGGCGTATTCCCCAATTACGCCACCGCGCATGCCGCATGGAAAGCCAAGGCGCAGCAGACCGTGGACAACGCCCATATGCGCTACTTCGTCGTGCACCTCCACCGGCTGCTCGACCCAGGTCAAGACGCGAAGCCTGCCCGTTGAAAAAGCTTCTTCGCAACGTGCTGCGCAGCAGCTGGGTCCAGCGCGCTGTGGGTGTTCTCGCGGCCGAATATCTGCGGCTGGTATGGCTCACCAACCGGTTCACGTTCGATCCGGCCAACGTTTACGCGATGGTCGAGCCGCACCAGCCGCTGATCTTCGCGTTCTGGCATGGCCAGCATTTCCTGACGCCGTTCATCAAGACCAAGGCCAGTCATCGCGCCAAGGTGCTGATATCAAGGCATCGCGACGGCGAGTTCAACGCCATCGCTGCCGAGCGGCTCGGCATCGAGACCATCCGCGGCTCCGGCGACCATGGCGGCGCGTTTCACCGCAAGGGCGGCGTCGGCGCCTTCAGGCAGATGGTGCAGGCGCTCGAGGAGGGATACAACGTCGCCTCCACCGCCGACGTGCCGAAGCGCTCGCGGGTCGCCGGAATGGGCATCATCATGCTGGCGCGGGAATCCGGCCGGCCGATCGTGCCCTTCGCGATGGTGACCAGCCGTTTCATACGGTTGAACAACTGGGACCGGACCACCATCAATTTGCCATTCGGCCGCGGTGCAGTGACCGGCGTCGATGCGGTGATCGTGCCGCCGGACGCCGATGCCGAGACCATGGAAAAGTGCCGCCTCCAACTCGAGAATTATCTGAACGAGGCGGCCCGTCGCGCCTATGCCCTGGTCGGCCGTCCGGAGGCAGGCCTTGACTAACCCTCTGCCGATGACGCTGCGGGTCTACCGGAAGCTGTCCTCGGCGATGGTGCCGCTGGCGCCGGCGCTGATCAAGCGGCGGCTGCAGCAGGGCAAGGAGGATCCGGCGCGGGTCGGCGAGCGCCGCGGCATGAGCGCCGATGTCCGGCCGCACGGGCCGCTGGTCTGGATTCACGGCGCCAGCGTCGGCGAGGTGCTGGCGGCGGCGGCCCTGATCGAGAAATTGCGCGCGCTGAACCTGCGGATCCTGCTGACCTCGGGCACGGTGACCTCGGCGGCGATCGTCGCCAAGCGATTTCCCGCCGACATCATCCATCAATACGTGCCTTACGATTCGCCGCGTTATGTCGCGCGCTTTCTCGACCACTGGCGGCCTTCGCTGGCGCTGTTCATCGAATCCGATCTGTGGCCCAATCTGATCCTGTCGAGTGCGGCGCGGCGGTTGCCGATGGTGCTGATCAACGGCCGGATGTCGCAGCGTTCGTTCCCGCGCTGGAGCCGGATGAGCGGCACGATCTCGGCCCTGCTCGGCAAGTTCGAGGTCTGCCTCGCCCAGTCGGAAATCGACGCGGAACGCTTTGCCGCGCTCGGCAGCCGCAACGTCGTCACCACCGGAAACCTGAAACTGGACGTGCCGGCGCCGCCCGCCGATCCCGCCAAGCTGGAGCGGCTGATGGCGGTCACGCGCGGCCGTCCGATCATCGTCGCGGCGTCGACCCATCCGGGCGAAGAGGAAATCCTGTGCGAGGCGCATCGCACGCTGGCGGGATTCTTTCCCAAGCTGCTGACCGTGATCGTTCCGCGGCATGCCGATCGCGGCGAGGCGATCGCCCGCACGATCGCGGCTTCCGGCCTGCACGCAGCCTTGCGTTCGCGCGAGGAATTGCCGACGGCGGCCACCGATATTTACGTCGCGGACACCATGGGCGAACTCGGATTGTTCTATCGGCTGGCGCCGATCGTGTTCATGGGCGGCTCGCTGGTTCCGCACGGCGGACAGAACCCGATCGAAGCGATCAAGCTCGGCGCCTCGGTCGTGCATGGCCCGCACGTGTTCAACTTCACCGATGTCTACGAGGCGCTCGATCGCGCCGGCGGCGCCAGGCAGGCCGACACCACCGAAGCGCTGGTCAAGCAGCTCGGCCAGTTGCTGGCCGATCCGGCGGCGCGCGACGCGTCGCTGGCGGCCTCGACGCAGGTGGTCGAGCAGCTGGGCGGCGCGCTCGAGCGCACGCTGACCGCGCTCGAACCCTATCTGCTGCAATTGCGGCTTGAGATGGGAGCCGCCAATGCGTGAGCCGGCCTTCTGGCACCGGCCCGCGTCATGGAGTTCGCGTTTGCTGTGGCCGCTCGGCGCGCTCTATGGCGC
The DNA here is from genome assembly GCA_040390145.1 of Pseudomonadota bacterium. GTDB lineage: Bacteria > Pseudomonadota > Alphaproteobacteria > Rhizobiales > Xanthobacteraceae > Bradyrhizobium. The sequence continues at coordinate 2,371 of JAZJYY010000117.1, read as the reverse complement.
GGTGGCGGGCCGGCGCATGCAGCGTCCGGGTGTTGATGCCGGCGTCCCCGTGCTGTGCGTCGGCAATTACCACACCGGCGGCGCCGGCAAGACTCCCACCGTACTCGCCCTGACAAAGCTGCTGCGCGATCTCCAGGAGACGCCGGTCGTGCTCAGCCGCGGCTATGGCGGCCGGTTGCGCGGCCCGGTCATGGTCGATCCCGCGCGGCATGCCGCCGCCGATGTCGGCGACGAACCCCTGATGCTGGCGCGGACGGTGCCGGTGGCGGTCGCGCGCGACCGCGTCAGCGGCGTCGCTTTGGCGCGCTCGCAAGGCGCCAGCGTTCTCCTGATGGATGACGGGTTTCAGAACCCCGCGATCGTCAAGGACGCCTCGCTGATCGTGATCGATGCCAACCGCGGCCTCGGCAATGGCTGCCTGTTTCCCGCAGGCCCGCTGCGCGCACCGCTGGATCTGCAACTCGCCCGCACTGATGCGCTGATCGTGATCGGCGATGGCGACGCGGCCGAGCCGGTGGCCGCCGAACTCGCCGCGCGGGGCGTGCCGGTGCTGGGAGCGCATCTGAAGCCGACCGACGCCTCGCTGGCCGCGCTGGCAGGCAAGCGGGTGCTGGCCTTCGCCGGGATCGGCGATCCCGGGCGATTCTTCCGGACGCTGCGCGCCGGCGGCATCGAGGTTATCCGGGAGCGTGCCTTCGCCGATCACCATCCGTTTTCGCAAGGCGAGATCGAGGCGTTGATCGCCGAAGCCGCGGGCGAGGCGCTGACCCTGGTGACGACGGAAAAGGATCTGGCGCGGCTGCGGACAACAGGGGGATTGCCGCCCTGGGCGAGCGGCATCGTGCCGTTCGCGGTGACGCTCGAATTCGATCACGCCGCGGGATTGCGCAAGTTCGTGAGCGATCGACTTTTCAGGGCGAGAGAGAAGCAGTTTCGCGCCGGTTCGTAGGGTGGGCAAAGCCAGGAGGGCGCGCGAATGCGCGACCGACGGGCGTGCCCACCATTCCACATTGTGTTTGAAGATGGTGGGCACGGCGCGAAGCGCGCGCCTTTGCCCACCCTACGAAACTCCAGGGGAGGGTACGAAAATCTAGCCCTTCACCGCCGCCGGATAGTGTCGCTGCAACACCGCGTTCGGAATGGCATAGGCTTCCTGCAGGTCGACGCTCCAGTATTTCAGCTCGTCGAGCGGTATCCGCGCGTCGGTCACCGCGCAGCGGACATAGGTTCCCGGCGAGATCACGCGGAAATCGCCATCCAGATATTGCACCTGGGCCTCGCCATGGCCTGAGGGGCCGAATTTATTCAGCACGTTTGAGATCTCCAACCGGTCCCTGCCTTTACAGGGCCGGGGCAAAATACGCTCTTCCAGTATCATAAATAGGTCATGCTGTCCGCCGGTCAAACCCACCGATTTGTGATGTTTTTCGGCTTTTGGCGCATGATAGCCTTTTGGTACCCGGGGCCGCTGTCGTCCCGGCACCTGCAGGGATACGATGCGCCTTTTGTCAGCGACTGCATTATTGACGCTGCTGGCCGTGGCGTTTGCCGCCGAGGCGGCGCCTTTGCCGCATCAGGTCGAGATTCCCTTCAGCAGCGGCATGCTGCATGCACAGCTCTACAAGCCCGACGGCGACGGTCCGTTTCCGGTGGTGATCGCGCTGCACGGCTGCGGCGGCCTCGGCGGTCAATCCGATCCCGTGAAGCGGCGCTACCGCGACTGGGCCGAGCCCCTGCTGAAGGGCGGCACCGCGGTGTTGCTGCCGGACAGCTACGGCTCGCGCGAACTCGGACCGCAGTGCCGCGTCAAGGAACGCCGCATCCTCGCCCGCCGCGAACGGGTGGCCGATATCATGGCCTCGCGGCAATGGCTGCTGCAGCAGCCGTGGGCGGCGCACGAGCGCGTCAGCCTGATGGGATGGGGAGAGGGCGCCGGTGCGCTGCTGTGGGCGGTGCGTCCGCAATCGCGCTCGCGCAGGGTCGAACCGGATTTTCGTTCGGCGATCGCGTTCTATCCGGACTGCCGCATCTCGTCCGGCCTCGGCTGGAGTGCGCGGGTCCCGACGCTGCTGCTGATCGGCGCCAGGGACGACATCTCTTCCCCCTTCGCCTGCCGCCAGATGGTCGACGGCGCGCGCGGCCGCAGCGCGCTGGCGCGGATCGTGGTCTATCCGGGTGCCCTGCACGATTTCGACCGTGCCAATCTTCCGCAGCAGGCAATCGGCGGTGCGGCCGATCCCGCCTTGCCCGAACGCGGCCATCTCGGCGCCGACCCCGACGCGCGCGCGGACTCGCAAAAACGCGTGACGGAGTGGCTGGCGAGGTGAGGCCGATTTCTTACCCTCCCCTGGAGGGGGAGGGTCGACGCGAA
>JAZJYY010000116.1:0-19282 GCA_040390145.1 Pseudomonadota bacterium | reverse complement strand
AATTTCAACGCCTACGATTTGGACAGAGAGGAAACGATCAAACGAGCTCACAATGCTGGCGTAGCAGTCATAAACGTAGGCACTCATCTAGATACTTCAAAGTCTGCTATTGAATTGGCTCAGAAATATCCTGACATGTATGCCATCATTGGCCTGCATCCCATTCATACGTCTAAGTCTCATCATGACGCCCAGGAATTGGGCGAAGGGGGCAAGGCATTTACTTCCAGGGGTGAAGAATTCGACTATAATGCGTATTTAGAATTGGCCAAGCACCCGAAAGTGGTGGCAATCGGCGAATGCGGGCTGGATTATTTCCGCGGCCTGTCGCCGCGCGATTCGATGATGTAGAGAATTTTTTCGTCCGGCGAGAAGCACAGCCCGTTCGGCCCCAGAATGCCCTCGGCGACGATGCTGGATTTGCCGGTTGTGCCGTCGATCCGGTAGACGTTCATGCCGATCTCGGACTCGGCCTTGTAGCCCTCGTAATTGCCGAGGATGCCGAACACCGGATCGGTGAACCAGATCGAGCCGTCGGATTTGACGATGACGTCGTTCGGCGAATTCAGCCGCTTGCCTTCGAAGTTATCCATCAGCACGGTGATGGCGCCGTCATATTCAGTTCTGATGACGCGGCGGCCGCCATGCTCGCAGGTGACCAGCCGGCCCTGGCGGTCGCGGGTGTTGCCGTTGGCGAACCCCGAGGGCTTGCGAAAGATGCTGACCGCGCCGTTCTCCTCTTCCCACTTGATGATGCGCTGGTTGGGAATGTCGCTACACAACAGATAGCGCCCGTCGCCGAACCACACCGGGCCCTCGGCCCAGCGCAGCCCCGTGGTCAGCCGCTCCACCGCCGACAATTTCCACCAGTATTTTTCGAAGCGCGGATCGAGCGCGTGAATCGCGGGATCGGGATAATGGGTCGCCGGCTGCCAGCCGGCGCGGGGTAAAGCCTCGGACATTTGCTGTTCTCGTTGCTGTTGCGTTTCCTCGCGGATGATCTTGCTATCATCCGTCCGTTTCCACAGCAAGCAACCGATGCCTCACCCGTCATTGCGAGCGCAGCGAAGCAATCCATCGCGCAACAGGCAAGAAAGTTGGATTGCTTCGTCGCAAGGGCTTCTCGCAATGACGTTGAGGGAGTCTTGCTGCATCGCGGCCACCGCGCCATACTCGCTTCAAATCATAAGAACGAGGGAAGAAATGCCACGCATATTGATGACCGGTGCCGCCGGCGGGATTGGCACGAGCCTGCGAAAATTGCTCCCGCCGGTCTATCCCGACCTGCTGCTGAGCGATTTGAAGACGCCCGACGATCTCGGCAAAGGCGAAAAATTCAAGGCGGCCGATCTTGCCGACCTCGCGCAGGTCGAGGCGATCTGTGAGGGTGTCGACGGCATTTTGCACTTTGGCGGCCATTCGGTGGAAGGCAGCTGGGACCAGATCCACCAGTCCAACATCATCGGCTGCTACAACCTGTTCGAGGCGGCGCGGAGAAAGGGCGTCAGGCGCGTGGTGTTCGCGTCATCCAATCATGCCGTCGGCTTTTATCCGCGCCATCACCGCATCGGCACCGATGTGACGCCGCGGCCCGACAGCCGTTACGGCGTCAGCAAGGTGTTCGGCGAGGCGGTCGGCGCGCTCTATGCCGACAAGCACGGGCTCGGGGTGACTTGCCTGCGCATCGGCAATTTCGGCGAGGTGCCGCTCGATCACCGTAGGCTGTCGATTTGGCTCAAGCCCGAAGACCTGGTGCAGCTCTGCCGGATCGGGCTCGACCATCCCGACATCCATTTCGAAGTTTTGTACGGCGCCTCCTACAACGAGCGCTCCTGGTGGGACAACCATCGCGCCTACGACCTCGGCTACCGCCCGACTGGCCGCGGCGAAGATCATCGCGAGCACGCGATGGCGGAGCAGGCCAAGCTCAAGCCCGACCCCGTCGGCGACTTCTACCAGGGCGGCGCGTTCTGCGGGATGGAGTTTGACGGCGACATGAGCAGGATCGTGGACTGGAAGTGATCACTGCTGTCATTCCGGGGCGCGAGCGAAGCGAGCGAACCCGGAAGCTCGAGATTCCGGGTCTGGTCCTTCGGACCATCCCGGAATGACGGCTGTTAATTGGCGCTCTTCTCCCCCGCGATCCGCCCGAGATAATCCGATTTGCTGAACTGCATATGGTCGACGCTGAGCTGCGCCAGCGCCCAGTTGTCGCGACCGCGCAGCAGTTCGATCATGAATTCGTGCTGGCGGCGCGACAGCGCCAGGCCCTCGGCATCGGCGAGGTTTTTCGCGCGCATCGGCAGCGTCAGGTTCATGTAGTCCTGCAGCGAGCGCACCAGATAGGGATTGCCGCAGGCCGAGAACAGCGCGACGTGAAAGGCGTCGTTGGCTTCGTGGATGCCGCGCAGGTCCTGCGCGTCGGCCTTGGCGCAATAGTGCCGCTGCAGCTCAGTGAGCTGCTCGATCAGGCTGGCGGGTGCGGGCAGGGCGATCATCAGCGCCGCCTGCCGCGTCAGCATTTCCCGCACCTCGTAGATCTGCCGGACCTCCTCGCTGGAATAGCACCGCACGGTGGCGCCGACATTTTTTTCACGCAGCACGATGCCCTGCCGCTCCAGCTGGAACAGCGCTTGCCGGACGAAGTGCCGGCTGGCGCCGTAGCGCGCCATCAAGCTGTCCTCGACCAGCCGCGAGCCCGGCGCGAAGCGGCCGAAGATGATGTCCTCCTCGAGCCGGCGGATGACGTCGGCCTGTTCTTCCTCGCGGGTCGGCGCTGATATGTCGGGGGATGACGCCTGCAAGGTCATGGCTTCGTCTCCCAGCCGGACAAGCGGTAGCAATCCTCCACCAGACGCAGGGTCTCGATATTATCCTCGGGCGCGGTCTCGAACGGGGTGTTGTCGCGTAACGACTGGACGAAGTGCGCGATGGTCCTGTTGTAGGAGCCCTGGTATTCGGCGGCGAGATCGTAGTGCCGCGCCTCCGGTGAGGCGCCCGCGCAGGTCAGCAATGCCCCATCGAGCCGGATCGAGCCGGCATCGCCAAGAATGTCCAGACGGTCGACCTGAACAGGCGGAAATCCGTGCGCGGCAAAACTGGCGAACACGGTGACGGCGCCGCCACTCGCAGCCCTCAGCTGGATCACCGCACCGTCCTCACCCGCCATTTCCGAATAGCTGCGGCTGAGTTCGGCTGCGGTGACCTGCAGCGGGCCGAGCAGCATGCGCAGCGTGTCGAGGTGATGGATCAGCACTTCGGCGACCAGCATGCGTCTTTCCCGGCGCATGAAGGGCTGCCGCTCGAGCGCCGGCCGCAGTCCGTCGGGGCCCGGCAACACCCCCGAGGTCAGCAGGGTCAGCTGCGCCTGCCTGAAATTGCCGATGCGGCCCTCGCGCAGCCACGCCGCGGCGTCGCGGTAATAGCCGCGGAAACGCCAGTTCTCATGCACCATCAGGCGGGTCTGGTCCTTGACCTCGGCGGCGAGTTCGATGGCTTCGTGAAGGTTTGGCGCCAGCGGCTTCTGGCACAGCACCGGCAAGCCCCGCTTCGCGGCGAGCCGCACCAGCGGCGCGTGCATCTGGCGGGGAGCGGCGATATCGACGGCGTCGAGTTCGGTCGCAGCCAGCATCGCTTCGGCATCGTCGTAGGACTGCGCAATTCCAAATTCGGCCATGCGCCGCGCGGCATTGTCAGCCGAGGGATCGGCAACTGCCACCACGTTCGCCTGATCGGCAATCGCAGCCCAGGCCAGCAGATGATGACGGCTCACCATGCCGGCGCCGATAAGGCCAATACGCAGCGACTTGTTCATTTGCGTGCCCTTCGGCTCATACTCGGAAATCAGCACGCAGGCATTTCATTGTCAATAATAGCGATATTTTCGGCATCAATCCGGGCAGATCAGCGATACAATATCAAAGATTGACAATAATTCTGCGGACTTCATAAGTGGGGAGAAACAGGGCGACGAGGAATTAGCACGATGGCGGACGGACTGCGCAAGGGTTTGACCAGTTACGGCGATGCCGGATTTTCGCTGTTCCTGCGCAAGGCCTTCATCAAGGCGATGGGCTATTCCGACGACGCGCTGAACCGCCCCATTGTCGGCATCACCAACACCCACAGCGACTACAATCCCTGCCACGGCAACGTGCCGCAGATCATCGAGGCGGTGAAGCGCGGCGTGATGCTGGCGGGCGCGATGCCGATGGTGTTTCCGACCATCTCGATCGCCGAGAGCTTTGCGCATCCGACCTCGATGTATCTGCGCAATCTGATGGCGATGGATACCGAGGAGATGATCCGCGCCCAGCCGATGGATTCCGTGGTCGTGATCGGCGGCTGCGACAAGACCCTGCCGGCGCAGATCATGGCCGCGCTCAGCGCGGACCTGCCGACCGTCGTCATTCCGGTGGGACCGATGGTGGTCGGGCATCACAAGGGCGAGGTGCTGGGCGCCTGCACCGATTGCCGGCGTCTGTGGGGAAAATACCGTGCCGGCGAAATCGACGATGTCGAGATCGAGGCGGTCAATGGCCGGCTCGCGCCGTCGGTCGGCACCTGCATGGTGATGGGCACCGCCTCCACCATGGCCTGCATCACCGAAGCGCTGGGCCTGTCGCTGCCGATGAGTGCCACGATCCCGGCGCCGCATGCCGAGCGCTTCCGTTCCGCCGAGGCCAGCGGCAAGGTCGCCGCCGAGATGGCAAAGGCTAAGGGACCGAAGCCGAGCGAATTCCTGACCAAGGCGTCGTTCCGCAATGCGCAGGTGGTGCTGCAGGCGATCGGCGGCTCGACCAACGGCCTGATCCATCTCACCGCGATCGCCAACCGTACCGAGCATCGCATCGATCTGGAAGGCTTCGACGAACTCGGCCGCGAGGTGCCGGTCCTGATCGATCTGAAACCGTCGGGCGATCATTACATGGAGCATTTCCATCATGCCGGCGGCCTGCCGAAACTGATGGCGCAGCTGGGCGACCTCATCGACCTCGACGCCAGGACCATTACCGGCGCGACCCTGCGCGACGTCGTCGCCGCCGCCGAGGAAGTGCCGGGACAGGATGTGATCCGTACGCGACAGACCGCGATCAAGCCGGAGGGCGCGATGGCGGTGCTGCACGGCAATCTGGCGCCGCGCGGCGCGGTGATCAAGCATTCGGCGGCGAGCCCGAAGCTGCTGCAGCACACCGGCCGTGCCGTGGTGTTCGAATCCGTCGAAGACATGACGCTGCGGGTCGACGATCCCGATCTCGACGTCAACGCCGACGACGTGCTGGTGCTGCGCAATGCCGGCCCCAAGGGCGCGCCGGGCATGCCGGAAGCGGGCTATCTGCCGATCCCGAAAAAACTCGCGCGCGGCGGCGTCAAGGACATGGTGCGGATTTCGGACGCGCGGATGAGCGGCACCGCCTTCGGCACCATCGTGCTGCACATCACGCCGGAATCCGCAGTCGGAGGTCCGCTGGCGCTGGTCAGGAACGGCGACATGATCCGGCTCGACGTCGAAAAACGCAGCATCGATCTGCTGGTCGATGCCGCCGAGCTTGCCAGGCGGCAGGCCGCGCTGGCGCCGGCAACCACGCCGGACTGGGCGACCCGTGGTTACGCACATCTGTTCAATGAGACCATCCTGCAGGCCGACGAAGGCTGCGATTTCGATTTCATGCGCGCCCAGGGAAAGGGCTGATTTCGCTGCTTGAACCAGCCCCGCTGCCTCATGGTGAGGAGCGTGTCGGGCGGCGCGCTTGCGCGGCCCGCCGCGCGTCTCGAACCATCGGGCACTTGGCCTGCCGCCATCCTTCGAGACGCCGCGCGAAGTACGCGCGGCTCCTCAGGATGAGGTTCGAGTTCGCGGCAACAATTGAGCTGACTCCGCGGGCTACTTCGCCTTGCTCGTGAATTTCTTCACCGCCACCCGGAAATCCTCCGTATGCATGGCGTCGATGATCTTGGCTTCCTCGGCATCGAGCTGCGCTTTGGTCGGGGTGACCGCGGCCTGGTAGACCAGCGACTTGGTGCCGGCGATCGCGGCCGGCGGATTTTGCGCCAGGCGCTCGGCGAACTTTCGCGTCTCCGCCTTCAGTTCCGCCACCGGAACGACCTTGGCGACCAGACCCCAATCATATGCCTGTTGTGCGGAAAAATGGTCTTCGGCCAGAAATATCTGCAGCGCGCGGCGGACGCCGACGGTGCCGACCATGCCGACGGTGCTGCCGCCATCCGGCGAGACGCCGATCCTGGCATAGGCCGGCGTGAAGCGGGCGGTGTCGGCGGCGATGCAGAGGTCGGCGACGAAGGCGAGGCCCATGCCGGCGCCGGCGGCGGAGCCGTGGACGCTCGACAGCACGATCTTCGGCATCCGCCTGACGGTCTCGATAAAGGCGTGATAATGCCTGAGCAGCTCGCCGACCACGGGCGCGATGGTATCCGCCTCGGCGGCCGCCCCGATGGTCTGCAGATCGCCGCCGGCGCTGAAGGCGCGGCCTTCGCCCTCGATCACCAGCACCCGGATGTCGTCATTGGCCTCGACCTCGGCGCCGAGGTGTTCGAGCCTTTTCGCGATCGAAAGGTCGATCGAGTTGAAGGCGCCGGGCCGGTTGAGCGTGATGGTGGCGATCGGGCCGTCGATCCTGAGCAGCGCCGGATCGTCGGGGAGGGAGGCGGTCGCCGGTTCGGGTGTCGGCATTGCGGGGGACCTCGGAGGTTAGGGGTCCGGCATTTAAATCGCAGAAGGGGACAGGTGACAATCCCGGCGAAGTCTGCGAGGTTTGGCGTCAACCCTCGTGCACGAGCCATGAGGCCAAGCGATGCCCCCGTCCTGTAAGCTGCGGCCACGAGCGCCGCCACTCGGGATGACGTGGGCAAGCACCAAATCGGTTGATAGTGAGGAGATGACATGGGTAATCCCTGTGCCCTTCCAGTTGGGCTGTTCCCATGACGCAGGGAACGGTCGTTATCGTCGGCGCCGGCCACGCCGGTTTTCAGGTCGCGGCGTCGTTGCGCCAGCATGGCTTTGCCGGGCGCATCTGCCTGCTCAACGATGAAGCTCATCTGCCGTATCAGCGGCCGCCGCTGTCGAAGGCCTATCTGAAAGGCGATGGGCGGCCGGACAGCCTGATGTTCCGGCCGGACAAATTCTTCCGCGACCAGACCATCGAACTGATCGCCGATCGCGCTGTCGCGATCGATCGCGGCGGGCGAAAAGTAAAACTCGCATCGGGCGGCTCGCTGGATTATTGGCACCTCATATTGGCAACCGGCGCGCGCAATCGCCTGCTCGATATTCCCAATGCCGATCTCGAAGACGTGCGCTATTTGCGGACGCTCGATGAGAGCGAGGCGTTGCGCAAGGGGATCGTGCCGGGACAGCGCGTCGTCGTGATCGGCGCCGGCTTCATCGGGCTGGAATTCGCCGCCACCGCGCGGGCCAAGGGCCTCGAGGTGGATGTGATCGAACTCGGCGCCCGCGTCATGGCGCGCGCGGTGACCGCGGAAATCTCGGAGTATTTTCAGGCCAGACACAGCGCTGCCGGTATCCGCATCCATCTCGGCGTGCAGGCGACCGCCATCGAGGGCGACGGCGGCCGCGTCACCGGGGTCAGCCTCAACGACGGCCGCCATATACCGGCTGATCTGGTCGTGGTCGGCGTCGGTGTCCTGCCCAATGTCGAACTGGCGGCCGAGGCCGGCCTGAAGGTGGCGTCGGGTATCATCGTCGACGAGCAATTGCTGACGTCGGATCTCGATATCTCGGCGATCGGCGATTGCGCGCTGTTCGCAAGCCCGCGCTTCGGCGGCTCGCTGCGGCTGGAGTCGGTGCAGAACGCCACCGACCAGGCGCGCTGCGTGGCGGCGCGGCTGACCGGCGACGCCAGGACCTACGACGGTCTGCCATGGTTCTGGAGCGACCAGGGCGACGACAAGCTGCAGATTGCCGGCCTGACCACCGGATACGACCGCGTGGTCGTGCGCGGCGACCCGGCGCAGCGATCATTCTCGGCCTTCTGCTACAAGTCCGGGCAGCTGGTCGGCGTCGAGTCCGTCAACCGCGCATCGGACCACGTGTTCGGACGCCGCATCCTGGCGTCGAACCGTTCGATCGAGCCGGAACAGGCGGCTGATCCGAGCTTCGACCTGAAGGCGGCCCTGACTTAAGTCGACTTCGCCGCCACTTGCATCCGCTGTGCATTTCGGCGACGTTGTCGTCCGAAGACCCGTCAACGAGGTCTCGGGAAATAATTTCAGGGGAGGGAATCATGTCCGTTTGGACGCGCCGTCTGGCGCTATCATCCGTATTCGTTATCGCAGCCGCCATCGCAGGTCCGGCTTCGGCGCAGACCAAGCTGAAATGGGCGCATGTCTACGAAGTCGCCGAACCCTATCACGCGCAGGCGCTGTGGGCTGCCGAGGAAATCAAGAAGCGCACCTCCGGTCGCTACGAAATCGGGGTGTTCCCGGCGTCCCAGCTCGGCAACGAGAACCAGATCAACGAGGGCCTCGGCCTCGGCACCGTCGACATCATCTACACCGGCACCTCGTTCGCCGGCTCGATCCACAAGCCGCTGGCGATTTCCGGCGCGCCCTTCATGCTGCGCGACTTCAACCACTGGAAGTCCTACCGCGACAGCAAGCTGTTCCGCGACATCGCCAAGGGTTATGAGGACAAGACCAAGCACAAGGTCATCGCGCTGACTTATTACGGCGAGCGCATGGTGACCGCCAACAAGGAAATCAAGAAGCCCGAGGACATGAAGGGCATGAAGCTGCGGGTGCCGCCGGCGCCGCTCTATCTGATGCTGGCGAAATCGGTCGGCGCCAACGCCACGCCGATCGCGTTCGCCGAAGTGTACCTCGCGCTGCAGCAGGGCACCGTCGATGGTCAGGAGAACCCGCTGCCGACCATCATGGCGAAGAAATTCTACGAGGTGCAGAGCCACATCATGCTGACCGGGCATATCGCCGAATCGCTGCTGACCATCACGGGCAGCCATGTCTGGTCGAAGCTGTCCGACGCCGACAAGAAGGTGTTCGAGGAAGTCCTGATTCAGGCGGCGGCGAAATCCTCGGATCAGATTCGCGAGTCCGAGCAGAAGACCGCGGATGAGCTGCGCAAGCTCGGCAAGACCGTGGTCGCGGTCGATCGCGAAGCGTTCCGCAAGGCGGCGATCCCGCTGCACAACGACGCCTCGGCCGGCGCCGGCTGGAGCCAGGCGCAATACGATGAGTTTCAGGCGCTGAAGTAAGAACTCTCAACGAGTCGTCCCGGCGAACGCCGGGACCCATGCGCCGTGCTGTTTCGGTAATGCAAGGTCGCAAGGACCTTTTATCCACCCGGGCGCCGCGGAGTATGGGTCCCCACGCCTCGTGCGCAATTGCGCACTAGGCGGGGACGACCACGAGACATATGCGAGACCCTCCGCCATGAACACCAATCCAAAATCCGGCAACGCCTCTCCCTCAGACGACGTCCACCTGATCGTCGTCGAGGACGAAGAGGTCGTGATCGAGCATCATCCGGAGGACTGGCTGGCATTCGTGCTGTTCTGGGCGCTCGCCTTCATCGTCTTCCTGCAGTTTTTCACCCGCTATATCCTCAACGACAGCCTGGCCTGGACAGAGGAGATCGCGCGCTACGGCCTGATGTCGCTGGCGTTCATCGGCGGTGCGGTGGTGACGCGCAAGAAGGCGCACATCGCGGTCGAGCTGGTGTCGAACCTGATGGGTCCCGGACCGCTCCGGTCGGCGTTGCTGGCGCTGGTCGATTTCATCACGCTCGGCTTCATGGCGCTGCTGGCGTATTTCTCGGTGACGATCGTCGAGCGCATGCACTCGCAGCCGATGACCGTGTTCGACATGCCGATGAGCCTGGTCTACGGCCTCGTCGGCCTCGGCTGCTTCATGATGCTGGCGCGCCAGATTCAGGTGGTCTGGAACAACGCGCGCGACGGTTGGCGGCGGGCACCCGACGTCACCGATCAAATTCACGCCGACTGAAAGCCGGGCCGACCGATGCCGATCCTGATTTTCGTTTTCTTTGCGACCTTGCTGGCGGGCATTCCGGTGTTCATCGCGCTGGCGTTCTCGTCGCTGCTCTACACGCATTTCATCGCGGGTATTCCCGACTTCGTGATTTTGCACCGTATGGCGGGTGGGCTCGACAGCTTTCCGCTGCTGGCGGTGCCGTTCTTCATCCTTGCCGGAAATTTGATGAATTCCGCAGGGATCACCAACCGCATCTACGATTTCGCGGTGGCGACCTGCGGCTGGATGAAAGGCGGGCTCGCCCATGTCAACATCTTCGGCTCGGTGATCTTCGCCGGCATGTCCGGCACCGCAATTGCGGACGCCGCCGGCCTCGGCACCATCGAGATCAAGGCGATGAAGGACCACGGCTATAGCACCGAGTTTGCCGTCGGCGTCACCGCGGCGTCGGCCACGCTCGGCCCGATCATCCCGCCGTCGCTGCCGTTCGTGATCTACGGCATGATGGGCAACGTCTCGATCGGCGCGCTGTTTCTCGGCGGCTTCATCCCCGGCGTCGTCATGACGCTCTTCATGATGATCTATGTCAGCTACTGCGCGCGCCGTTACGGCATGGGCCGGGATCAGGCGTTTCGCTGGGACGTTCTGTTCAAGACCTTCATCGCGGCTCTGCCGGCGCTGATGACGCCGATTATTATCGTCGGCGGCATGACCTTCGGCTGGTTCACCCCGACCGAGGCGGCGATCGCTGCCTGCACCTGGGCCCTGATGCTCGGTATCTTCCTGTACCGCTCGCTGTCGCTGAAGCAGTTCTACAAGGTCACGATGGACACGATCGAGACCACGTCGGGTGTGCTGCTGATCGTCGCCGCGGCCTCCCTGTTCGGATGGGTGCTGACGACGACGCGCCTGACGGAGGCTGGTGCCGAGGCGCTGCTGCAACTGACCAACAACAAATACATCATCCTGCTTCTGATCAACGTGCTGCTGCTGATCGTCGGCTGCTTCCTCGAGCCGATCGCCTCGATCAGCATTCTGGTGCCGGTGCTGATGCCGATCATCCTCAAGGTGGGCATCCACCCGGTTCATTTCGGCGTGGTGATGACGCTCAATCTGATGATCGGCCTGTTGCATCCGCCGCTCGGCATGGTGCTGTTCGTATTGTCCAGGATCGCGAAACTATCGATCGAGCGAACCACCATGGCGATCCTGCCCTGGCTGATACCGCTGATGATGTCGCTGATCGCGATCACGCTGATCCCCGAACTGACGCTATGGCTGCCCCGCACCATGGGGATGTTGAAGTAGTTCAACTGGAGATAACCGCCTCAACCTCATCCGCCGTCGGCATCGACGGCGCGGCGCCCATTCGCTGGACGCAGATCGAGGCCGCGGCGTTGGCGTAGTCCAACGCGCCGTGAATCGAATGGCCGCCGGCGAGCTGCGCTGCGACCGCGCCGACAAAACAATCGCCGGCGCCGGTGGTATCGATAGCCTTCACGGCTCGGCCTGCAACGATCGTCGGTTCGCCATCGATGAGCGCCAGCACACCGCGTTTGCCCAGGGTCACGCAGATGATGCGGTTCTTGCCGAGCGGCAGCGAACGCGCGGCCTCGATGAAATCAGCGGGATCGTCGGCGTGGCGGAGTTCGGTCCTTGTCAGAAAGCCGAGTTCGGTCTCGTTGAGAACAAGGATATCGACGAGTTCGAACAACTCGGCGCCGAATTCGATGGCGGGCGCCGGGTTGAGGATGGTTGTCGCGCCGGCGGCGCGGGCGCGTTTGAAGAAGGCGGCGATTGTGGGCAGCGGAATCTCGAACTGGCTGACCGCGACGTCGCCCCTCGCGAGGATGGGCGAGGCGACATCGGCGGCGCTCACGAGCGCATTGGCGCCGGGAATGACGACGATGGTGTTGTCGGCATTGGCTGACGTGATGATGGCCGTGCCGGTGTCCGCGCCCGCGGTTGCCTGCACGAAACCCAGGTCTACCCCCTGGGCGCCGAGGAACGCCTTCAATTGATCGCCGAATGCATCCTTGCCGATCCGGCCGATCAGCGTCGTCGGCGCGCCGAGTTTCGCGGCGGCTACCGCCTGATTGGCGCCCTTGCCGCCGGGAAAGTAGAGCAGGGCTGACCCGGCGACGGTCTCGCCGATGCGGGGATGCCGCTCGGCCATCGCCACCACATCCATGTTGATGCTGCCGGCAACGAAGACCTTGCCCATGCCTGATCCCAAAATCGCCTAGTCCCAGAATTCCTTCTTGCGCCCGACCTGAAACTCCTGCTTGACGGTTTCGATATCGGCCAGGGTCGGCAATCCCGCTTCGTTGCCGAGGCGCTGGATCTTGAAGGTCGATGCGGCGCGCGCAAACTCGAAGTGATCCTTCCAGCCTTTGCCGGGATTGGCGAGATAGGAATAGATATAGGCGCCGTGAAATACATCGCCGGCGCCGTTGGTATCGATCACGCGCTCGGGCGGAATCGGATATGCGGGCATGGTGCGAACCGCGCCGGCCTCGTCATACCAGAGCAGCCCTTTTTCACCCTGGGTGACGCCGCCGACGCGGCAGCCTCGGCTCTTGAGATAATCCAGCATCTTTTCCGGCGTCATATCCATCTGCTCGCACAGCCGCTCGGCGACGATGGCGACGTCGATGAATTCAAGCAGCTCGTGGGTGTTGGTGCGCAGGCCGCCGCCATCCAGCGAGGTCAGGATGCCGTCCTCCCGGCACAGTTTTGCGTAGTGGATCGCGGCGTCCGGCTGGTGACCGTCGACATGCAGCGCGCGGCATCCCCTGAGATTCAGCATCGGAAAGGGATGGATATGCTCGTCATCGCGGCAGCGTACGATCGCCCGCTTGCCGTCCTTCGGCATGATGAAGGAGAGCGACGAGGAATTGACCTTGCGCGGATGGATCTCGATTCCGTACTTCGCGCTCATGTCCTGGAACATGCGTCCCAGCCAGTCATTGGCGACGGTGGCGATCAGGTCGGGCACGATGCCGAGCTTGGCGCAGCAGAAAGCCGCGGTCACCGCGTTGCCGCCAAACGACACCGCGTAGTCGGAGGCGACGTGTTTCTCGTCGCCGGTCGGCATATGGTCGGTGATGAAGGTAACGTCGATATAGGTCTGTCCGATGAAGAGCGCCTGCATAAATCTGTCCGTCGTGGCTGAGGGGTGGTCCCGGCCGGCAGCGATACATTAGCACCTGTTATGGCGGATGTTTCGCTGAAATTATTCGCAAGCCTGCCGCCTTAATCGCTTGAGATAACCATATGGCGGGACTACGACCATTGAGGACATCGCCGGCATGCCGCGTCTGTCCAACGACCAGTACCGGTTTGAGTTCCGAGACTGGGCAACAAGGGAGGCAACGATGACCGTCTATTCCGGTCCGGTGTTCGAGATGGCGGTCAACCAGTTCGGGGTAATCGCCAATCATTTGTCGATCCCGATGGACGAGCGCGACCGCCTGCTGCTGCCGAAACGGGCGGTGATCATCTCCTGTCCGATCCACCGCGACGACGGCTCGATCGCGGTGTTCGAGGGCTACCGGGTGCAGCATCACCTGACGCTCGGCCCGACCAAGGGCGGCACCCGGTTTGCCCCGTCCGTCGATATCGGCGAGGTGGCGGCGCTGGCGATCTGGATGAGCTGGAAATGCGCGCTGGTGGGGCTGCCCTATGGCGGCGCCAAGGGCGGTGTCCGGGTCGACCTCTCCACCATTTCGAAGCGCGAGCTGGAGTCGCTGTCGCGCCGCTACATGCAGGAAATGATCCCGTTCGTAGGTCCCCATACCGACGTGATGGCGCCGGACATGGGCACCAACGAGCAGGTGATGGCCTGGTTCATGGACACCTATTCGATGTATCAGGGCCGCACTGTGACCGAGATCGTCACCGGCAAGCCGGTGGCCTCCGGCGGCACGCTGGGACGGCGGGAAGCCACCGGGCGCGGCGTCGCGCATCTCGCCAAGCGGGTGCTGAACGAATTGTCGATTCCGCTGAACAACGCCACCGCCGTGATCCAGGGGTTCGGCAATGTCGGCTCCTATGCGGCACTGGAGCTGCAGCAATTCGGGCTCAAGGTGATCGCGGTCAGCGATCACACCGGCGCGCTGCATGATCCGACCGGGCTCGATATCCCGGCGCTGATGCGCCACGCCAGCGAGCACGGCAGCATCGCCGGCTTTTCCAGCCAGCTGCAATTCGATCCCGCTGATATCCTGACGCTGCCCTGCGACGTGCTGGTGCCGGCGGCGATGGAGCGCGTGATCGACGCCAAGGTCGCGGAAAACCTGAAATGCCGGGTGCTGGCGGAAGGCGCCAACGGCCCGACCACGCCGGATGCCGATCTGGTACTGGAAAAGCGCCAGGACGAAGTGTTCCTGATTCCCGACATCCTGTGCAATTCCGGCGGCGTCGTCGTCAGCTATTTCGAATGGGTGCAGGATTTGCAGCAGCTGTTCTGGGAAGAAGAGGAAGTGATGCGGCGCGAATATCAGATCCTCAACCGCGCTTTCGATGCGATGGTGGCGCGCTCCAGGGCCGACAAGATTTCGCATCGCACCGCCGCCATGGCGATCGGCGTGGAAAAAGTCCGTGCGGCCAAGAATACAAGGGGGCTGTTTCCGTGATCACCGGGCTCGACCACATCGTGGTGCTGCTGCAAGATATCGAGGCAGGCACCAAGGCCTACGAAGTCCTGCTCGGGCGAGCGCCGTCGTGGCGAGCCCGCAGCGACGGCGCTGAAACCGTGCTGTTCACCCTCGACAACATGACGCTGGAGCTGATGGCGCCGGCCGGCGCCTCCGCGACGGCGGACCGCATCCGAAGCGTGATCAAGCTCTGGGGCGAGGGCCTGGCCAGCATCTGCTTTCGCGTCGACGATATCGGAAAGATGTACCGCAGGCTCGATCGTCTGGCGCTGAAGCCGGACCCGGTGGCGGAGGTCGAAAGCCGCGATCTGGAGTCGGGCGGGACCCTGAGCTGGAAGCGCACCCGCGCGGCAACCGATCTGACGCGGGGCGTGCGGATGTTCTTTCTCGAACTGGCGCAAGAGCGTCCGCACTCGGCCATTACGGCGGAAGCGCCGATCCTTTCGCTCGATCACGTCGTGGTGTCGACCGAGGATCCGGAGCGCGCCGCCGCGCTCTATGGCGCGCGCCTCGGCCTCGACATGGCGCTCGACCGTTCGCATCAGGATTGGGGACAGCTGATGTTCTTCCGCTGCGGCGATCTCACCGTCGAGGTGGTGCGCCGGCCGGTCGCCGGCGCGGACCTCACCCACGACAAACTGTGGGGCCTGAGCTGGCGGGTTGCCGATGCCGACGCGGCGCGCACGCGGCTGCTGGCATCGGGCGTCAATGTCTCGGAGGTGCGCGCCGGCCGCAGGCCCGGCACCCGGGTGCTGAGCGTGCGCGACGGCACCTGCGGCATCCACACGCTGCTGGTGGAAAAGACGGCGAGGGCGTAGCGCTCCTTTCTTCCCTCTCCCCTTGTGGGAGAGGGTGGCGCGATGCGCAGCATCGCGACGGGTGAGGGGTTGCTGCAGCACGCAGTGCAGGCTGATAAAACCCCTCATCCGGCGCTTCGCGCCACCTTCTCCCACAAGGGGAGAAGGGAGAAGTCCGGCGCGTTCTCAAACAGCCGCGCCCATGCTACATCCGCAATCCACACTCCCACCGGGCACCCATCTTGGCCAAGGCAAAGCAAACTCTGAAATGGCAGCGCGATCCCGAGGGCATGCGGATACGCATCCTGGAGGCGGCCAAGCAGGAGTTTGCCGCCCATGGCCTCGCCGGCGCGCGGGTCGATCGCATCGCGGCCAAGGCCGGCGCCAACAAGCGCATGTTGTATTACCATGTCGGCAAGAAGGACGATCTCTACCTCGCGGTGCTCGAAGGCGCCTATGAGCAGATCCGTGCCGAGGAGCGCGGCCTCGATCTGGAGCATCTCGATCCGCCCGACGCGATCGAGCGGCTGATCGGCTTCACCTGGAATTATTTTATCCGGAACCCCGAGTTTCTGGCGCTGCTGAATACTGAAAATCTCGCCAAGGCGCGGCATCTCAAGCGCTCCACAAAAGTCAAATCGATGCATTCGCCGTTCGTCGAGATGATCCGCACCGTGGTGAGGCGCGGCGTCGAAAGCGGCGATTTCGTCGTCGCGGTCGATCCGGTGCAGCTCTACATCTCGATCGCGGCGCTGTGCTTTTTCTACCTCTCGAACTCGGCGACGCTGAGCGTGATCTTCGGTCGCGACCTCCTGGGCAAGGAAGCCCGGGACGAGCGGCTCGCCCATATGGTGGCGCTGGTGCTGGCGGCGCTGACGGGGAAATCGGCGGCCAGCTTTGGCAAGGCCAAGGCGCCGAAGGTGCGTGCGGCGGCCAAGCAACCGGCGTGATTTCGCAGCGGGAACGAGATCGGTTCCGCCCTGTTAGTATTACGCTTTAACCAGTAGTTAATTATGTGTTTGTGGACGCAGGGGCGCGGGCCTAGCCTGCGCTGGGGGACCTGCTCAGTAACCAACGGTGAGTGCGTACCATGGCGTATCGGATGTATGGGGCGTTGATCGCCCCCCTCAGTGTCGCAGTTCTGATACTGGCGGCGAACGACAGCTTCGCCCGGTCGGCGCAAGCAGGCCCCCGTGCAGGCGTTGCTTCGACGCATTCCTTTCCCAAGGCGCCGGGTCCTGGGTATCATCGGCGAGGCCATCCCGGCGGGTTCTGGCCCGGAGGCTATGCCTATGGGCCGTCGTCCTACGGCGAACCGCCTGTCGCGGCCGACGTCCATCAGACGATCAGGGGCGACATCCGTTATACCTACACCCAGGACGTTCCCTGGGATTGGGTGCATCGCTTCCCGCCGATGGTCGCACCTTCCGATCGCCCCTATGTGCAGAGCTGCAATTCGGAAGCCGTCATCGTGCCCGGCCGCAACGGCGCCGAGCGGACCGTCAACATCATGCGGTGTTATTAGCGGCGCGCTGACAGTCCCGTAGCCGGGATGGAGACATCGAATCGGCGCCACGCGCCGAGCCGATGCGTCATCCGGGGGATGCACGAGCAGCCCCGGATTTCGCTTCGCTCCATCCGCTAAGGATTTCTCAACGTCATTGCGAGCGAAGCGAAGCAATCCATCCAACAACGGCACGGATTGTTAGATGGATTGCTTCGTCGCAAGCGCTCCTCGCAATGACGCTGTGAGAGCTTGACCCAAATTTCAAACACAAATGCGGCAAGGACAGGTATTTCAGCGGCAATTTGCCCCCCAATCCCCCTAGACAGTATTTATCCAACAAGTTAATTTGTCCGCCAAGAAGACCGACAGGGAGCAAAGCGTGGCGGAGCCGAAGGCCCCAGGAGCGATGTCGAAAGCGTTGAACGCGGCGTGGGTTCGGCCGGTTCTGTTCCTGCTGTTCATCGTGGTGGCCTGGGATCTCACGATCCGGCTGTTCCGGATTCCGCCGTATCAGATCCCGGCGCCCGGCGATGTCATGGTGGTGCTGTGGACCGACTGGCCGGAACTGCTGCGGCAGGCGTGGCCGACGACGTACGCCACGATCTGCGGGTTCCTGCTGTCCGCGGTGTTCGGCATTCCCGTGGCGATGCTGATCGCGGGATCGAAGACGGTGGAAAGCTATATCTATCCGCTCTTGGTGTTCTCGCAGTCGGTGCCGAAGATCGCGATCGCGCCATTGTTCGTGGTCTGGTTCGGTTTCGGCATCATCCCGAAGGTGATCTCGGCGTTCCTGCTCGGCTTCTTTCCGGTGGTGGTGTCGGCGGTGCAGGGGTTCAAATCGGTCGATCCTGATATGGTGGACCTCGCGCGCGCCATGCAGGGCAGCCGATTCAAGGTGTTCTGCGCGGTCAACCTGCCGCATGCGATGCCGGCGATTTTCTCCGGCCTGAAAGTTTCGGTGACGCTGGCAGTGGTCGGCGCCGTGGTCGGTGAATTCGTCGGCTCCAATTCCGGTATCGGCTACGTGCTGCAACGCTCGATCGGCACCTTCGATCTGCCGACGATGTTCGCCGCCCTGGTGATCCTGGCGCTGCTTGGCGTGATCCTGTTCTGGATTGTCGACCGCATCGAGCGTTTTGTGATCCCCTGGCATGTCAGCCAGCGCGATGAGTTTTTGTTTGCGGCGTGAAACCAAGAGAGAAAAAAACAAGACCAACGGGAGGATGACATGGTGCGATTGATAACGGCGATCTCGGCGGCCCTGGTCTGGACGTCCCTTGCGGCGGCTCCGGCTGTTGCGGCCGACAAGGTGGTGCTGATGCTGAACTGGTACGTCTATGGCGAGCACGCGCCGTTCTATTACGGCAAGGCCAAGGGCATCTACGCCGCCGAAGGCATCGATCTCGAAATCCAGGAAGGCCGCGGCTCGGCCGCGACCACCCAGGCCGTCGCCGCCAAGACCGCCGATTTCGGCTATGTCGACGTGCCCACCATGATGCGTGCGGCGGTCAAGGGCGCGCCGATCGTTTCCACCGGCGTGCTGCTGCAGACCAGCCCGATGTCGGCGATGGGCTTTGTCGACAAGAACATCAGGAAGCCGGAGGATATCAAGGGCAAGACGGTGGCGATCACGCCGGCTGACTCCATGACCCAGATCTGGCCGCTGTTCCTGAAGAAGACCGGGCTCAAGGAAGCCGACTTCAAGACGGTGGCCGGCGACGGCCAGACCAAGCTCAACGCCGTGATCAACGGCCAGGCGGACTTGCTGCTCGGCTACGTCATGGACCAGTCGATGAAGATCAAGGACGCCACCGGCAAGGACGTTTTTCCGATCAAGTTCGCCGACTACGGCATCAACATGGTTTGCTCGGGCCTCGTCGCCAACACCGACTACGTCAAGGCCAATCCCGACCTGGTGAAGCGCTTCATGGCGGCCTCGACCAAGGCGGTGGAAGCCGCCGAGAAGGACCCCAAGGGCGCGGCGCAGGCGATCCTCGACGCCAATCCGAAGGGCGGCAAGATCGAAACGCTGACCCAGGGCTTCGAGCTGACGATCCCGCTGTACCGCACCGCGGAAACCAAGGGCAAGCGGCCGTTCCAGGTCACCGATGCCAACATGACCGACAGCGTCAATCTGATGGTCGAATATGGCGGCCTCGAAGCCAAGGCCAAGGATAACCCGAAGGCGTTTTATACCAACGACTATCTGCCGAAGTAGGGCGGGCGTTACTTACCCTCCCCTGGAGGGGGAGGGTCGGCTCGCATTGAGCGCAGCGAATGCGAGACGGGGTGGGGTGATCTCTCAACTCGGGCACTTTCAGGGATGAAAGACT
>JAZJYY010000115.1:0-6985 GCA_040390145.1 Pseudomonadota bacterium | reverse complement strand
CCCCGCCCCGCATTGGTGACCTTGCGCAATGCCCCTCTTGTCGGGACGGGATGGCTATTGATATAACCTGATTTTCGTTTCTGGAAAACAGAAATATTTTTTCAGCAGGGGCTTGACACAACTTCCGATAAAACGAAGTGATTTGCCCGTCGGGTCGAACCATCCCGAGCTACGAGCCCTTGCGAGTGGATCCCCGTCCGCGGAGCAGCGTAACCGGACGATGCTTCGCATCGCCGGGAGAACGCTGCACCGCGTCCGGGACACGTTACCCCTATTCCGCCGCCTGCGCATTCACCTCGGCCGACACCTCGCGGATGGCGCGCGCCAGCTGCTCGGCCGGCTGCGCGCCTGATACCGCGTACTTCTGTGCAAACACAAAGGTCGGGACGCCGGAGATGCCCTTGTCGGAAGCATCTTTCGCCTGCGCCGAGATCAGATCGACGTCCTCGTCGCCGGCAAGGCGCCTGCGGATGTCCTCGGCATCGAGCCCGATATCGGCGGCCGCCTGCACCAGCACGTCGACGTCGGTCAGGTCACCGCCGTCGCGGAAATAAAGCTCCATCAGCCGCTGCTTCATCTCGGCGGATTTGCCTTGCGCCTCGGCCCAGTGAATCAGGCGGTGGCAATCGATCGTGTTGGGCTGGCGCCTGACCAGTTCCGGCCGGTAGGTCAGGCCCTCTTCGTTGGCCGCCGCCACGACGCGGCCGGCGATGCCCTTGTAGGCCTCCACCGAGCCGAATTTCGCGGTGAGATATTCGTCGCGGCTGATGCCTTCGCGTGGCACCCAGGCATTGAGAAAGAACGGCCGCCAGTTGATCTCGACCGGCACGTCCGGCGCCAGCGCCAGCGCGTTCTCGATCCGGCGCTTGCCGATATAGCACCACGGGCACACCACGTCGGAGACGATGTCGATCTGTAGCGGCTTCAGGGGGCTCATGGGTGCGTCCTCGCTTCGGAAGCTCAAGAGATAAGCTGCAATTCGACGACGGACAAGGGAGCTATTTGAGGCCGGCCGCCATCGCCCGCATCCGCGCGGCGGTCGGTTCGTCCGCGGGAAAGAACGTCTCCAGCGCCAGTTCCGACAGGGTGATGTCGACCGGGGTGCCGAAGATCATGGTGGTGGAAATGAAGCTCAGCACCTCGCCGTTCAGCCGCAGCTTGAAGGGGATCGCGACATTGTCCGACGACGGCGGGCCGGAGCGCGCGGGCATCGGATAGGCCTTCAGCTCCCGATAGAGTTTTAACAGCTCGGGATCGGCGGTCGCCTCGCATTGGCGGTGCAGCCGCTCCAGGAGATGGCTGCACCATTCGGCTGTATTGACGGTGCGTGGCGCCAGCGCCTCGGGGTGAAAGGCGAGGCGCAGAATATTGAGGGGCTGGCCGAGCAGCCGCGCCGGAACGCCCTCGAGCAGCGGCATCACCATGCGGTTGGCCGAGACCAGGTTCCAGTGCCGGTCATAGGCCAGCGCCGGATTGGGCTCGTGCGCCCTGAGCACCAGCTCGATCGCCGCGCGCGCCGATTTCAGCGCGGGATCGTCGAGCGAGCGCTGCGGAAACGCCGGCGCATATCCCGCCGCCACCAGCAATACGTTGCGTTCGCGCAAGGGAACCTCCAGCCGTTCCGCCAGCTTCAACACCATCTCGCGCGACGGCGCCGCGCGGCCGGTTTCCACGAAACTCAGATGGCGCGCCGAAATCTCGGCGTCGCCGGCGAGATCGAGCTGGCTGAGATGGCGGCGCTGCCGCCATTCGCGCAGGTGATCGCCGATATGGACGGGCTGGGTGCGTTCGTTTCGTGCCGCGGCGGTGTGTGCGTTCATGGCGGAAAACCTACCATGCGATTTTCGTGGCTTCCATTACCTCCGACGTAATCGAATTGCCTCGGCGGCCGGGTCATTTTCACCAGCACCATCGATCCAATTCGAAAGGAAGACTGCCATGATCCAGCCGTCCCTGCTTCTTCGCCGCGCCCTCCAGGCCGACGCCATCGTCACGGGCGCCGTGGCCTTGCTGCAGACATTCGGTGCCGGGCTATTGGCGCCACTGCTCAACCTGCCCTATCCGCTGCTGCTCGAAACCGGCCTGTTTCTGATCGCCTACACCGCGCTGGTCGGCTGGCTCGGCACAAGGCCATCGATGCCGCGGGTGCTGGTGGCGATCGTCATCGCCGGCAACGCGGCCTGGGCCCTCGGCAGCATCGCACTGATGTTCAGCGGCGCAGTGACGCCCAGCCTGCTCGGCTATGCCTTCATCGCCGCCCACGCCATCAGCACCGGCGTGTTCGCGGAGTTGCAGTATATCGGCTTGCGCAAGAGCCGCGGCGCGGTCGCGGCCTGAGGTCGTCATTGCCAGCCAACAACATCGTCATCCCGGGATGGTCCGAAGGACCAGACCCGGAATCTCCAGATTCCGGGTTCGATGCTGCGCATCGCCCCGGAATGACGACCTGGACAAAACGGCCTGGCGGCGGCCGTGTTTTCCGTCAGCTCAACATCACTGCGGCAATCATTCCCACCAGGACCAGAACAATGCCACTGATCAGCATCGGCAGCAGGCTGCTGCCCGAGAACGGATTCGCCGGCTCCTGCGCCAGCCTGGTATCGTTGATGACGGTCGCGACCGGTGAACGCTTCATCTGACTTCTCCTGCGGTTTGATCTGCTTGACGTCTGAACCGCTCGCCGTTGCCGAGCATGACGCCCTGCGATCCGGCGATGCCGAGTTCGAGGCTGGCGGCGATCCGCCGCGCCAGTTCGACGAAATGCGTTGCGGCGGCCGGCGGACAGACTTCCAGGGCGGTCTCCTCGAACAGCTTGAGCCAGCGGTCGAAATGATCGGCATCGACCGGCAGCGGCATGTGCTTGGCCATCGGCGTGCCGTGATAGCGGCCCGACATCAGCGCCACCGACGACCAGAACGCGCACATCCGCTCCAGATGGGGCTCCCAATCCCGGATGCGGGCTTCGAATAGCGGCGCCAGCACCGCATCGGTGCGGATTTTTGCGTAGAACGCGCAAACCAGGCGCTCGATCAGCGGCTCGGTGATACCGGTCCTGGCGACGATCTCGGCCGTTATTTTCTCGCGTCGTTCAGCTGCCGTCACGGGCCGCTCTCCTTAAATAAGTATTTCAAATACCTATTTAGCCCTGTAAGCTCGGTTTGCAAGACTTATTTCCCCGGGGATGCCATGAACCTGACGCTGTTTACGGATTTTGCGTTGCGCGCGCTGATGCGGCTGGCGGGCGAGCCCGAACGGTCATTCGCCACCAACGAGATCGCCGCCGAGTTCGGGATCTCGCGCGATCACCTGGCCAAGGTCGTGCGCGACCTGGCGGCGGCGGGCTTCATCAAGACCCAGCGCGGCGCCGGCGGCGGCTTCCGCCTGGCGCGGGCGCCGCAGGCGATGACGCTGGGCGAAGTGGTGCGCGCGCTGGAGGATCGCCACGCGCTGGTCGAGTGTTTTCGCGAGGATCGCGGCAATTGCGTGCTGCTGCCGCGCTGCCGCCTCAGGGCCCGCCTCGCCGCCGCGCGCGAAGCTTTCATGCGCGAGCTCGACACCACCACGCTGGCGGAATGCGCCTACCCCGCCCGGCCCACCCACAAACCGGCGCGAAGTGCCGCATGAACGTCCGATGAAACCGGTTGAATTCGAGAACGGCACCGTCGAGATCGATGCTTCGATCATTGCCGAGGGGCTCGGCATCGCGCTGCCGCTGCTCCGCCAGCAGATGCGCGCGGGAAAGATCACCAGCCAGTCCGAGCGCGGCGTCGATGACGACAGCGGCCGCTACCGCCTGACCTTCTTCTCGGAACACCGGCGATTTCGCGTGGTGGTCGATGAGGGCGGTGCGATCCTGCAACGCTCGACGCTCAATTTCGGCGATGCACCTCTTCCGAGATCGCTGAGGAAGCCCGGCGGATAAACACTACTTGTGATTTAGTGCGATCTGGCTATTCTCCACAAAGTATTGGGAGAATTTTGATGATTGCGATCCTCAGGTCAGTTTCTTTTGCCGCTTTGATTCTTTTTTTCGCCGAAGCAGCCTTTGCTCAGCAAGTGATGTCAAATGAACCGCCGCCGGGCCAACTCGGTGCCGGTCAAGTCGTGTACGTCGCCTGCGGCCCTGGAAAGGCGCGCAAAATCACCGGTGGAAGTAACATCGGCCGCGGGGGCACTGTCGGCCAAGGTGCGGCCCGCACGCGTGGTCCGTGCGTGCCAATGAAGTATTGATCCTGCCTTAAGCCGAAGCGCGGCTTTCGCGGCCCGGCTTAGCTCGTGTCTTATTTACGATCCCTGTCTTCGCCGATCGCGCTTTGCCCGCCGGTGATTTCGTGCCGTGGCCGTTCAGGAGCTTGCCGTTGGCCGACGCCGATTTGCCCGGCTTTTTCCTGTCGGCCTTCGCCGCCTGCTTCTCGGCCTCCTTCAAAGCCTTTCGCTCGGCCTTGGCCTTCAGGCGCGCCTTTTCGGCCCTCGCCTCGGCGCGCTGCTTCTTGCGCTTCTTCTCGCAGGCGACGCATTTGCAGCCGATCGGCTTGATATAGGCCTTCCAGTAATCGCTGCCGTAATCGTAGTTGATCTCGTCGCCGGGCTCGATGTTCTTGATGGCGCGGATCACCACCTTGCGCTTGCGCGGCATGACGTCGGATTCCGCGTTCGGCTTGCAGGCGTGGTTGATATAGCGCGCGATGTTCTTGCGCACCGAACCGTCGATGGTCCAGCGGTTGGTGAGCTCGAACAGATACTTGTTCTCGATCGCGTCGTCCTTTTCCTTCTTGGAATCCAGCAGCGGACCAAAATAGCGGACGATCTTGGCGCCCTTCTTGATCGGCTTGGTGGCGAAGAGGCCAAGCCCGGTGCGGGAACGGCCGACGCGGTATGGTTTGTTCGTGGGAATGGCAGGCATGATGACTTTGAACTGACATGCTATGAGGGGATTGCGAAGGCGCTGTTCTAAGACAATTCCGGGCCCATGTCAGGCCTTTCGCGCGTTTCGCGTGAACCTTCCCCAGATTGCGCACGTCGAACCGCCATGAGCGGTTCCCTGGAGATAGCGGTCAGATGATGTGTATTCCCGACCTGCGCCAGGGCTGCCGCAGCAACGGCATGCCGGCAACGCTGCTGGCCGTCCTGTTCGGCGGCTGCTTCGGGCTGATTCCTGCGGCCAGCGCCCAAACCTTCAGCAGCAGCTACACCTCGACCGCTCCCGGCGACTGCCGCGTGACCGGCGCCGGCAACGGCGTCGACGATTCCACGATCCGGGTTTGCCCCGGCAAGGCCGGGCTCGTGGTTGTCATCAGCGAGGACGATTTGCGCGAAGCGGTCTCGGTCGGCCGCAACCGCGCCGCCGCAGCGAAGGAGCCAGCCGCGCAAAGCTGGTTCGGCCCGTTCAATTCGACCACCAACACCGTCGAGTGGCGGGCAATGGACGGTAGGCCGTTTGCGATCATCCAGCGCTGGCACATCGCCGACATTGCCGACGAGGACAAGAATGGCCGTCCCATTGCCAAACCGTTGCTGGCGGTGACGCGGCTGCCGCCCGGCGCGGTGTGCCATATCGCCTACGTCGACGTGAAGGCCAATCCCGATGCCAATGAACTCGCCCGCAAGGCCGCCGACGAAAGCGCGCGGATTTTCAAATGCGGCAAGGACGAGGTGAAGGTGATCGGCGAACGCGGCCGCGCGGTGGAACTGGCGGCGCGGCGCTGATCACGTCCCCGGCGGCCGGCTGACCGTGGATCGCAGCATGGCATCCAGCAGGGTCTCGACGGTGTTGCCCTTCGGCAGCCGCCTCAGGATGTCGTTGAGCCGGCCGTCGAGCAGCAGCGTCGTAAAACCGTGGACCAGCGACCAGGCTTTCGCGATGGCAGCGGCGTGTTCCAGCGACAGCGCCTCTTCATCCCCCTGCTGCTGCAGGCTGACGCCGACCGCGCCGGCCAATCCATTGAACGAGGCCGTGGCGGCTTCGTGCAGCGAAGGCCGCGTCATGTCGAGCCGCTCGGTGCGGAACATCAGCCCGTACATGCCGGGATGCGCCTGCGCATAGGCGACATAGGCCTTGGCCCGCGCCATCGCCCGCATCAGCGGCGGGGCATCGATGGCGCCGGCCGCCGCCATCGCAACATTGAACTGCCGAAAACCGATCGCGGCGAGTTCGCTGACGAGGCCGGTGAGATCGCCGAAATGATGGGTGGGTGCGGCATGCGATACCCCGGCCTCGCGCGCCACCGCGCGCAGCGTCAATCCGCCGAGGCCGTCGCGCTCGAGGACGTTTTCGGCAGCCTTGAGCAAGGCGTCGTGCAGGTCGCCGTGATGATACGGCGCGGCTTCGCTGGCTTTGGACTGACGAGGTCCGCCGGGCTTGCGGCCGGCCCGGGCGGGCACCGCGGTTTTTGGAGCGCGCCGGACCGCGGGGCGAATGCTGGGTGTTTTTGCCATCGGCGCTGTATAGGCCTCGATATTGACACTGTAAAGATTTTGCTTGACGGACGCGGAACCCCGCTATATCGTTATCTTTACGATGTAAAGATAAAATCAGGGAGCGACCGATGCTTGACCAGGTGGAAACCAGGGCGATCAGGACCAATCTCGCGCCGATACCGATGGAATGCGACGCCCCGCATCTGAAGATCGTCGGCGAGTTGCCGCGCGAGCTCAACGGCACGCTCTATCGCAACGGCCCCAACCCGCAGTTCGAGGCGCCGGGATCGCACTGGTTCCTCGGCGACGGCATGCTGCACGCCTTCCATCTCGAGAACGGCCGCGCCAGCTATCGCAACCGCTGGGTCCGCACCCCGAAATGGCAGGCCGAGCACGATGCCGGCCGCGCCCTGTTCGGCGGCTTCGGCGGCCGCAAGCTGCCCGATGCGCCCCCCACCTCATGCACCGACTCGGGCGTCGCCAACACCAACATCATCTTTCACGGCGGACGGCTGCTGGCGCTGGAGGAAGGCCATCTGCCGACCGAGATCGAGCCCGGCACGCTCAA
>JAZJYY010000114.1:0-4026 GCA_040390145.1 Pseudomonadota bacterium | reverse complement strand
TGGCGCCAGGTGTTCCAGGCGATGGTGGCGACGCGGTCGCCGAGCTTGATGCCGTCGCGGTCGAGCCGTTGCGAGACTTTCAGCGCGCGGTCGCGGATCTGCCGGTAGTTGGTTCGGTGGATGGGGCCTTCGACCGATCGTGTTACGACCTCCTGGGTGCCATGGACCTCTGCGGCGTGCTCGATAATCCGGTGACAAAGCAAAGGCCAGTCTTGCATCAATCCAAGCATACGGTCGTTCCTCCAGAATGTGTTGTTGCTTGCCGCAGTTATTCGGAATTGCCATGAACTTTAGCGCGGAGAAAGCACGCCGGAAATGGCCTTGTGTGAGCTTTAGCCCCGCCGTGGCGGCAATGGTTACCGCCGCGGCCCTGCTGTGGCTTTGCGCCCAATCAATGCCTGCCGCCGCGGCGACGAGGGCGGGCGCCTGGCCCCCAGGACCCTGGAGCGACCTGTTCGGGGAAAGCCGGCCGAAGAAGCCGCGCCGGGCGGTGGTGCTGTCGGTACCGCTGCCGAAGCCGCGCCCGGCCGAGGCGCCCAAAGCTGAATCCAGCAAGGCTGAATCCCGGGCTGAACCCGATAAAGCGGAATCCGACAGACCCGAGCCGGAAAAGCCGGCCCCCGCCGCCACCGAGAAGGCGGCCGAGCCGGCCGCGCCCGCGTCGCCGCCGCCTTCGGCGTGCCGGTTGGCGCTGACGGATGAGATCGCGATTGCCCCCAGCATCCCCGACATCAAGGGCGCCGGCGGCTGCGGTGGCGAGGACCTGGTGCGGCTCGAGGCGGTGGTGTTGCCGGACAAGCGGCGGATCTCGATCAAGCCGGCGGCCATCCTGCGCTGCACCATGGCCAGCGCGATCGCCGACTGGATCAGGACCGACATGGCGCCGCTGGCAGCGAGCCTCGGCAGCGTCATGACCGATCTCGACAATTTCGATTCCTTCGAGTGTCGCGGCCGCAACCGCGTGCTCGGCGCGAGACTGTCCGAGCATGGCCGCGCCAACGCGCTCGACATCCGCGCCATCAAGCTCGCCAACGGCCGCTCGATCTCGCTGACCGACCGCGCGGTGCCACGCGAGACGCGCGAGAGCGTGCTGCATTCGATGTGCGCGCGATTTCCGACGGTGCTGGGACCGGGCTCGGACTGGTATCACGAGGACCATATCCATCTCGATCTGATGGAGCGGCGCAACAACTACAAGATCTGCCAGTGGAACGTATGGGACCCGCTGCCGCAAACCGCCCCGCTGCTGCCCGCCGAACGGCCGGAGGAAGCCCCGCCCCGCGAAGTCGCCGCCAAGGCCGAGGAAGGCAAGTCTGGGCAAGGCAAGTCTGAGCAAGGCAAGTCTGAGCAAGGCAAGTCCGAGCCGGCCAGGTCTGAGCAGTCCAAGTCCGATCAGTCCAAGTCCGATCAGTCCAAGTCCGATCAGTTCAAGTCCGGGCAGCCCGACGCGGCCAAACCGGCGAAGCCGGAAGCGGCGGCCGCCAGATCGACGGGGGACGCGGCCGCAGCACCGCCAACGAAAAAGCGCCGGCAAGACCGGCGCTTTTGATTGGATCGTCTGATGATGCGGGGCCGGTCTGACCGGCTATTGCATGATCGCGTTGCCGCCACCCTGCAGCGCCATCTTGGAATTGTACGGCGAGTCGCCTTGCTTGGGATCGAGCACGACGACGACGGTGCCCGGCTTGACGCGGGTATAGAGGTCGATGACGTCCTCGTTGGTCATGCGGATGCAGCCCGACGAAATCGAGGCGCCGATATATTCCGGCTGATTGGTGCCGTGGATCCGGAACAGGGTGTCGCGGTTGCCCTGGTAAAGGTACAGCGCGCGGGCGCCGAGCGGATTGTCGACGCCGCCGGGGACCGAGGCGGGCAAACCTTCGATGCGCTTGTGGATGTCGGCGGTCGGCGTCCATTTCGGCCATTCCGCCATGTTGCCGACGCGCGCGATGCCGGAAAACGCCAGCGCTTCCTCGCCGACGGTGACGCCGTAGCGGATCGCCTTGCCGCCATCCTGCACCAGGTAAAGATAGTGATTGTCGGAATCGACCACGATGGTGCCGGGCATTTCCTTGCGGTGATAGTCGACGATGGCGCGGCGGAACGGTTCGGCCACGGCAACCTTGGCGTAACGCGCCTTGGCAAGCTGCGCCTTGTCCGCCGGCTTGAGCGTCGCCTCCGGTGCGGCCTGATAGGTCGTAGCCTGCATGCAGCCCGACAGCATCAGGCCAGCGGCCAGCATTCCCAACATTGCCTTCAGCGACGACATGGCTCAATTCCAATCGAAAGTCTTCGCGGTCGTGCACCAAACCTGCGCCCGAAACGCCACGATTCCATTAATTGCATTATCGTTGAAATAGCCAATAATTCCAGAGCTTACATGGCTGTCCCGCGTCGCAGCGGGCTCGCTGTGTCTTTTCTGCCGCAGCTAATGTCGTTTCCGGCTGATTTTTGGGCAGTCGCAGTACCGTCGCCGAATCGTCGCCACGGAGCCGCCACCCCGTCGCCGCAAACAGGGATGGAAGGTTAATGCGCCAGTCATCAAGCGCTTGCCAGAATCGAGCTAAGGCCTGTTGGTAGCGGTAGCGTTTCCGGGCGAACCGGGGTGTGCACCCCCTTTCGCGTCAAGAACGCGTCCGAACAAAAGCAGCTCGCTCGGTCCCGGAGTTCTCCATGCTTTCAGTATTCGTTCCTGCCGAATTCTCCCTGAAGAAGATCGACGCCAGCGATCTCGCGGCGCTGCCGGAGAGCGCCGTCTGGCTCGACCTCGTCAAGCCGACCGGGGGGGAGGACAAGGTGGTGGAACGGCTGGCCGGGGTGGCGATTCCGACCCGGGAGGACATGCAGGAAATCGAGATTTCCAGCCGGCTCTATATCGAAAACGGCGCGCGCTTCATGACGGCGACGCTGATGTGCGCGTCAGACACCGAGAATCCGCGCACCACGGCGGTGACCTTCATCCTCGCGGGCCACCGGTTGGTGACCGTGCGTTACGACGATCCCAAGCCGTTCATCCTGGTGGAGAACAAGCTGGCGCGCGCCTGCGCGCCGGGTATCACCGGCGAAATGGTGCTGATGGAACTGCTGGATGCGGTGATCGACCGGAACGCCGACATTCTGGAGCGCGCCGGCGGCGACATGGACACCATCAGCCACGATATTTTCGAGCCCGCGGGGGCCGCGCGCACCGGCCAGGCCAAGCGCTATTCCGACATCCTGATCGCGATCGGGCGCAAGGGCGATCTCACCTCGAAGGTGCGGGAAAGCCTGGTCTCGATCGGCCGGGTGGTGACCTTCGTCGCCGCCGGCACCGAAGGCGTCAAATGGTCGAAGGACATGCGCGAGCAGTTGAAGACCATGCAACGCGACGTCACCTCGCTGACCGACCATGCCAGCTACCTCTCCAACAAGATCACTTTCGTGCTCGACGCCATGCTCGGCGTCGTCAATCTCGAGCAGAACAACATCATCAAGCTGTTTTCGGTGATGGCGGTGGTGCTGATGCCGCCGACCCTGATCGCCTCGGTCTACGGCATGAATTTCAAGATGATGCCGGAGCTGGAATGGACCCACGGCTATCCGATGGCGTTGATCATGATGCTGGCCGCGGCGGCCGGGCCGTACTTCTTTTTCAGATGGAAGAAGTGGCTGTAGTCACCGAGATGTTAAACGGTACACACGTCCTCGCGGGCTTCCATACACCTGCGAAAAACCAGGGAACCCGCCACATTTCTACGGATAAAATTTGAGCATTGCGCTGAACGTTTGCGCGACGGCTGTCTGCCATAACACTGTCACAAGCCGCGAGGACAGCCATGGTTGAGAAACTCATAACATCGCCCCGCAACGTCGTCGATTTCGCGCGCTATCAAGCCGACCGAAACGCCGCGGGCAGGGCGCAGGCGATGCTGCCTTTCGTCGCCGCGCTCGGCGGCATCATCACGCCGGCGCTTATTTATACGCTCATTAACTATGGCACGCCCGAAATGCGCGGCCTCGCTATCCCCACCGCCACCGATATCGCCT
>JAZJYY010000113.1:0-6433 GCA_040390145.1 Pseudomonadota bacterium | reverse complement strand
CGCATTCGCGCGACCTCCTGGCTCCATCCGGGCTACGCTTGCTGCGCATCACATCCTCGAGCCAACTATACCGGCTTCCCCGCATACGGCATCGATGCGGTCAGGCCGCCGTCGACCGGGATCGCCTGGCCGTTGACATAGGACGCGTCGTCGCTGGCGAGGAACAGTCCCATCGCCGCCAGTTCGTGCGGCTGGCCGGCGCGCTTCAACGGATTGAGTTGGCCGATCTTGCCGTCGGTGCCGCGCTGTTTGGCGTTGTCGAAGATCGGCTTGGTCATGCCGGTCTCGATCAGGCCGGGGCACACCGCGTTGATGCGCACGCCGGTGCCGGACAGCGAATAGGCCGTGGTCTGCACCAGGCTGATGACGCCGGCCTTGCTCGCGGCATAGGGATGGCCGCTGGCGCCGGCCTTGAGGCCCGCCACCGACGCCGTCAGCACGATCGACCCGGACTTCTGTTTGATCATGTGCGGCATCGAATGTTTGATCGCGAGGAACGGCCCGATCAGGTTGACGCGCAGCACTTCCTGCCATTGTTCCACGGTCTGCTCGAGCAGCGGCACCAGCCCGCCGCTGACGCCGGCATTGGCCCAGATCGCGTCGAGCCTGCCGTATTTTGTCACGGCCTTGTCGATGAAGCCTTTGACGTCCGCTTCGGCGCCGGCATCGGCCATCACCGCCTCGACCGTGCCGCCGGCATTGCCGACCAGCTTGGCGGTCTCCATCACGCTGTCGCTGCGATCGACGATGACGAGCTTGGCTCCTTCCCTGGCGAACAGCAGCGAGGCGGCGCGGCCGATGCCGCTGCCGGCGCCGGTGATGATGACGGATTTGCCTTCGAGGCGGCCCATGAGTCTCTCCCTTGTCGCTTTGTATCGTGACGATCGGCTTGCCGTCCGGCGGAATTTCAAACAGGGTTTCAAACGTTCAAGTGACTTGAAACCTCTGGTGACTTGAGGCGATGTGCGCTCTGACGTAGAGCGACGTCAAACACTATTGAAGGGTCCCGGCGATGTCCAATCCAGACAAACCATCGGTTACGCTGACGCGCTGGTGGTGGGTACGCCACGCGCCGGTCCGCAACGACGGCGGGAACATCTACGGTCAGAAAGACATGTCGTGCGATACCGGCGATCGCGAAGTGTTCGTGGCCGTCGCCAAAATCCTGCCGCGCAACGCGGTCTGGTACGCCAGCAACCTGATGCGGACCCATCAGACCGCCGACGCGATCTGGGCCGCAGGATTCCCGAAGCCCGCTGGCATGCCACACGTAGCCGCCTTCGCCGAGCAGCACCTCGGCGACTGGCAGGGCATGAACCGTGCCGCGTTTCTCGCCAGCCGGCCGGTCGGCAGTCACTGGTTTGCCGCGATCGATGAAGCCGCGCCCAATGGCGAGAGTTTCATGGATCTCTACAACCGCGTGTGCGGCGCGATCGCGCAGATCACGATCGAGCAGGCCGGCAAGGACATCGTCGCCGTGGCGCATGGCGGAACCATCAAGGCCGCGGTTGCACTTGCCCTGGGCGGACAGCCCGAAAAGGGCCTCGCCTTCGACATCGACAATTGCTCGGTGACGCGACTCGACCACATCGCAAGCGCCGGCCATGCCAGCTGGCGGCTGCCGATGGTCAACCAGCAGCCATGGATGGCCGACGCCTCGCACGCCGCCATGCATCAGCCGGCGGGACCGGAAGTGGTGCCGGAGAGCAAGCTGGCGTGAGGAGTTGTCATTCCGGAATGGTCGAAGGACCATATCCGGAATCTCGAGATTCCGGGTTCGATGCTTCGCATCGCCCCGGAATGACGATCAGAAAAAGCGAGCGGTTACCTAAACAACAGGGGAGAAACACATGAGCTTGTTCGACATGAAGGGCAAAGTCGCCGTCATCACCGGCTCCACCAAGGGCATCGGCCGCGCCATCGCCGAGCGGATGGCCGAGCACGGCGCCAGGGTGGTGATCTCCTCGCGCAAGCAGGACGCCTGCGATTCCGTCGCCAGGGAGATCAACGACAAGTTCGGCAAAGGCACCGCGATCGCGATCGCCGCCAATATCTCCAGCAAGGAAAACCTGCAGAACCTGGTCAACGAAGCCAACAGCGCCTTCGGCAAGATCGACGTGCTGGTCTGCAACGCCGCGTCCAATCCCTATTACGGTCCGCTCGCCGGCATCTCCGACGAACAGTTCCGCAAGATTCTCGACAACAACATCGTCGCCAACAACTGGCTGATCGGCATGGTGGTGCCGCAGATGATCGAGCGCAAGGACGGCTCCATCATCATCGTGTCCTCGATCGGCGGGCTCAAGGGCTCCACCGTGCTCGGCGCCTATGCGATTTCAAAGGCCGCCGACATGCAGCTCGCGCGCAACCTCGCCTGCGAATACGGCAAGCACAATATCCGCGTGAACTGCATCGCACCCGGCCTGATCAAGACCGACTTTGCGAAAGCGCTGTGGGACAATCCGGAAAACCTGAAGGCCTCGACCTCGCGGTCGCCGCTGCTGCGCATCGGCATCCCCGACGAAATCGCCGGCGCTGCGGTGCTGATGGGATCGAAGGCCGGCGACTTCATGACCGGCCAGACCGTGGTGATCGACGGCGGTGCGACGATCAGTTGACGCGCGAAAGCGCGTCATCTCCGCGCAAGCGCGTAGCGCTTGTCGCCGAGGGCGCGCCTTAGCGCGAACCTCAGATGCGCAATTGCGCATCGGGGATCTCGACAATGCGATCTCCGGATCCCGGGTTCGCGCTGCGCGCGCCCCGGGATGACCCTTCGGGTCACTCCACCGCGGCGTACACTCCGCTGCGCAGCACGTTGCGGATATATTCGCGTTGGCCGGGGCCCTGCATCATGAACACCGCGAACAGGTCCTCCACCGGATCGATGAAGAAGAACGTGCCGGCCATGCCGCTCCAGAAGAACTGACCGGCCGAGCCCGGGAACGGCGCCATGCCTTCAGCGGTGCGTACCGCGAAGCCCAGTCCAAAGCCGTGGCCGGCGGGCATCAGCGGCGAGTCGACCTTGACGCCGGCGGCGAGATGATCGGATGCCATCAGCTGCAGCGTCTTGCGGCCGATGATCCTGGTACCGTCGAGGCTGCCGCCGCCCAGCAGCATCTGGCTGAAGCGGGCATAGTCCATGGTGGTCGACAGCAGGCCGCCGCCGCCCGATTCCATCACCGGCCTTTCCAGCATCGAGAAGAACTGCACCTTGTCGCCGGTCCAGGGATCGTTCGCAAACGGCTCGGCGAGCCGGCCGGCGTTCTCCTCGCCGGTGTGGAACGCGGTCTCGGCCATCTGCAGCGGCGCCAGGATGCGCTCGGTCAGGAAGGCGCCGAGGCTCTTGCCGGAGACGACCTCGATGACGCGGCCGAGAATGTCGGTGGAGCGGCTGTAGTTCCATTCCGCGCCGGGCTGGCACATCAGCGGCATGCCGGCCAGCATCACGGCGTGCTCGGCATTGCTGATCTTGCGGCTGCGCAGCCGCGACTGCTGGTACAGCTGCTGCACCGGGCCGTTGCCGGTGTGGTCGTAGGTGAGGCCCGAGGTGTGGCGCAGCAGGTCCTGGATCGTCATTGGCCGCTTCACCGGCACGAGGTCGAGCTTGCCGTTGTTCTCGACGCCGACCTTCTGGTCGGCAAATTCCGGAATGAATTTCGCGACGGGATCGCCGAGCAGGAAATGGCCGTCCTCGATCAGCTGCATGATGGCGATCGAGACGATCGGCTTGGTCATCGAGAAGATCCGGAAGATCGAATCATGCGCCATCGGCGCACTCGCCGCCGGGTTCTGCTTTCCGAGCGCCTCGAACCAGCCGATCTGGCCGCGCCGGGCCACCAGCACGGTCGCGCCGGGCAGGGTGCCCTTGTCGATCTCGCGCTTGAACGCGTCCGACATCCGCTGCAGCCGGGCCGGGGACAGCCCCAGCGATTCCGGTTTGGCCTGGGGGAGGGAGGGGGTCTGCGGGATGGCGGTCGGCTTGGCGGCGGTTTGCGCGGTCATGGTCTCTCCCGATGGCTGTTGCTATTGGCTGGGCCGAAGTCTGGCGCAGAACGGCCGGATTGAACAGGGCGTTCCCGCCGGGGAGCCTGGGGATTGGCGACGCGCCCGGTGCAATTAATGGTAGAACTTAATAATAGACATGGATGGGCGGGGCGTTCTAATTCCGGGATGTGGGCGAGTAGTATCGTAAAGCTGGGGGCTTCGATGGGGACGATGTGGGGACTGGCGCGGATTGCCGCGCTGGGGGCGGCGCTGGCGCTGGCCGGTTGCCAGACGGTCGCGAATACGCTGTCGCAGAATGATATTGCGGCCATGAAGCTGACCGGCGTCACCGTCAGCTATGCGCCGGATGCAAGGGTTCAGTGGGAGGACGGCACCCGCGCCTATGCCGCGTCCAAGGCGATCTCCAACGACCAGGTCGCGACGATCACCGATACCCCCGAAGCCAAGGCCTATGTTCAGAATCTGTTGGCGGCAAAGATCAAGGGCAGCGTCGAGAGCCAAATGGCCGGCCAACTCATCGGCACGCGGCCGGTCCGGCTCGATATCGTCGTCAGGAGTTTTTATATCCCGTCGGCGGTGCAGAGCGTTCTCATCGGGGGCAACCGCGGGATGACCGCCACCGCTAATCTGGTCGATGCGCGGACCGGTGCCGTCATCATCGCCCACCCCGACCTCAGCGTTAACATGGCAGCCGGAGGGGGCGTTTTGGGAACCGTGGTACAGGCGGCGGTCGACAGTGCCCTCTCGCAAAACGTGGCTGATCAGGTCGTCAACCTTTACGGTAAGAACTATCGCGAATGGTTGATCCGCGGGGCGTAGCCGGTGGCACAACGCCGGTTCCGCGCTTCGCCCTTGCAATCGGGGCGTTTCCTATGCTTGAAACGGCGCGGATCGGCGGCGACGCAAAGTTTCGTAGACGCTTGTTTCCCTAGGGGTGTAGCTCAGTTGGTAGAGTACCGGTCTCCAAAACCGGTTGTCGCAGGTTCGAGCCCTGCCGCCCCTGCCAGTTCTCCGGCTGCCAGTTCCCGGTCAGTTCCCCCTGCACCTTGACCTTTGCCCGCGTCCGCAGTACACAGCCGCACCTGCTGCCGGCCCGTTTTGACGGATATCCGGCGCGGCTTTGAAATCCCCGAACAATCGAGCCCGCTGGCCGGCTCATCCTTCAAGAGAGGGCTGGGCGCTAGAGGGCTGTTCGGATTCCTTAAAACCCAAGATCGTCCCGGCGGGACGCGGATGACACAGACGATGGCTTTCAGCCCGTTCAAATTCCTGCAGGAAGTGCGCTCGGAGACCGCCAAGGTCACCTGGCCGACCCGCCGCGAGGTCACCATCACCACCATCATGGTGTTCGTGATGGTGGCGCTGGCCTCGATCTTCTTTTTCGCCGCGGATCAGATCATCCGCTATCTCGTCACCTTCTTGCTCGGTATCCGCTGATGGCAACCGCCGGAACACAGACGATGGACAACAAGCGCTGGTATATCGTTCACGCCTATTCGAACTTCGAAAAGAAGGTGGCGGAATCGATCCGGGAACAGTCCAAGCAGCGCGGGCTTGAAGAGCTGTTCGAGCAGGTGCTGGTGCCGACCGAAAAGGTCACCGAGGTGCGCCGCGGCCGCAAGATCGACGCCGAGCGCAAGTTCTTCCCGGGCTACGTGCTGGTGAAGATGAAGCTCACCGACGAAGCCTTCCATCTGATCAAGAATACCCCGAAGGTGACGGGCTTCCTCGGCGCGGAAAACAAGCCGATGCCGATCTCGGAAGCCGAAGCCATGCGGATCCTGCACCAGGTGCAGGAAGGCGTCGAACGCCCGAAGGCGTCGGTCTCGTTCGAGATCGGCGAGAATGTGCGCGTGGCCGACGGCCCGTTCGCGTCGTTCTCCGGGGTGGTCGAGGAAATCGACGAGGCGCGCAGCCGCGTCAAGGTCGCGGTGTCGATCTTCGGCCGCGCCACGCCGGTGGAACTGGAATTCGGTCAGGTCGAGAAGGTCTGATTGGACTGTCATTGCCGGGCTCGACCCGGCAATCCATCCGTTTCGTAAAAGTCTTGCGAGGAGGGATGGATGCCCGGGTCAAGCCCGGGCATGACGAAGAGAGCAAGCGGCGACGCTTGGAATAAGCCGTGGGAGGAGAGGGATGATCGCCAGTCATCCGTCGCACCGCACCACGGTCCTGTGAAGCTTCCGGGTTGTCCGGAAACAACATGAGGAGTGCTACATGGCGAAGAAAGTGACCGGATACCTGAAATTGCAGGTGCCGGCCGGGTCGGCGAATCCTTCGCCCCCGATCGGACCCGCGCTTGGTCAGCGCGGCCTCAACATCATGGAATTCTGCAAGGCGTTCAACGCGCAGACGCAGAAGGACGAAAAGGGAACCCCGATTCCGGTGGTGATCACGATCTACGCCGATCGTTCGTTCACCTTCGAGA
>JAZJYY010000112.1:0-49744 GCA_040390145.1 Pseudomonadota bacterium | reverse complement strand
GGATCGGCAGCACCGCGCCGTTCATGGTCATCGACACGCTCATCTGGTCGAGCGGGATCCCTGAGAACAGGGTGCGCATGTCGTAGATCGAGTCGATCGCCACG
Source organism: Pseudomonadota bacterium (assembly GCA_040390145.1). Classification (GTDB taxonomy): domain Bacteria; phylum Pseudomonadota; class Alphaproteobacteria; order Rhizobiales; family Xanthobacteraceae; genus Bradyrhizobium. The sequence continues at coordinate 49,640 of JAZJYY010000112.1, read as the reverse complement.
CCGGCCATGCCGACGTCGCCGGACACGCGCGGATGATCGGAATCGTAGCCCCGGTGGGTGGCGAGGTCGAAGGCGACCGAGAGGCCCTTCTGCCCGGCGGCGAGGTTGCGGCGATAGAACGCGTTGGAATCTTCCGCCGTCGAGAAGCCGGCATACTGCCTGACGGTCCAGGGCTGGTTGACGTACATCGTGGGGTAGGGACCGCGCAGATAGGGCGCGATGCCGGGGAAGGTGTCGAGGAAATCGATGCCTTCGAGGTCGGCTTCGTTGTAGGCGGGCTTGACGAGAATGCCCTCTGGTGTCAGCCACGGCTCGGCGCTGCCAGCGCGTTGGGCGCGGGCGGTGTTTTCAAATGCGACAGTCGCGAAGTTCGGTATGCGGCTCATGGGCTTCTTCCATAGCACGGGCGACCTTGGAGGTCGCCACTGTCAATCATGGTCCGGATGCTGATGGCTGACGATCTCACCCAGCTTTTCCGGTCCGTAGTTCTGCAGGGTGGTCTTGCTCGGCATGTTGGCGACACCAACAACCCAGCCGAGCCGGGATTCGGTTCCATACTGAAACGTCGGCACGATCCGGTCGGGACGGTCAAAGGCGCCGGTCATGATCTCGATCCGCGGACCGCCGATCAGACGGTAACTCAGCGGCGTGCCGCAATCCCGGCAGAAGTCGCGCTCGGCGATCGAGGACGAGCGGAACGTGGCCGGCGTGCCCCTGGTCCAGGCGAAGTCGGCGTGTTCGATATCGGCGAACGAAGCGAACGGCGCGCCGGACGCCTTCTGGCACATCCGGCAATGGCAGATGCTGACCTTGGCGGGCCGCGCCGACAGCGCAAAGCGCACCGCGCCGCATTGGCAACCGCCGGTCAGAACGGGTTTTGCGGTCGAATTCATGCTTGCTCCATGCGCTGCCAGGCGTCCTGCAGCGCCGCGAGCGCATCGCCGCCCGCGACAATGAAATCATTGACGCCCGCGGCGCGGAACGCGGCTTCCTGTTCTCCCGGCCGGCCTGCCATATAGATATGCCTTGCCCCGGCCTCTTGAAGGGCCTTGGCGGCAGCCGCCGCCTGTGAGGCGTAAACCTTGTCGGACGAGCACAGGCAGGCCAGGGCGGCGCCGGATGCCTTGAAGGCAGCGGCGAGGGCGGCCGGGTCGGCAAATCCCTCGGTATCGATCGCCTCGATCCCGCCGGTTTCGAAGAAGCTCTTGGCGAACGTCGCGCGCGCGGTGAAGTCGGCGGGAGTGCCCAGATTGGCCAGAAAAACTTTCGGACGCGCGCCGGATTGTTTCAGCACCTGGTCCGAGCGGTCGCGCAAACGCTCGAAGGGGGCGGCCAGCCGCATCGGCGGCAGCGGATCGAATTTCAGCTTCGCTTCGCCATAGGGCGCGAGTGCAATCGGCTTGGCATCCAGTACTGTCACCTGCGCCTCGTGCAGGTTGGGAAATTCGGTGGCGCCAGTCAGCACTTCCTTGCGCCGCGCAATACTGGCCTCGCGCGCCGCCCGTGTCACCGCGACCTTGCGCTGGATCAGGCCTTGCTCAAGCGCAGCAAACGCGCCGCCGGCCTTCTCGATCTCCTGGAACAGCGACCACGCCGCCTCGCAAAGCTGTTGCGTCAGGGTTTCGATGCCGCCGGAGCCGGCGGCGGGATCGGACACCTTTGCCAGATTGGATTCCTCCAGCAGCACCAGCTGGGTGTTGCGCGCGGCGCGCCGTGCGAACGCATCCGGCAGGCCCAGTGCCAGCGTATGCGGCAGCACGTTGATGCTGTCGGCGCCGCCGAGCCCGGCGGAGAATGTCGCCATCGTCGCGCGCAGCATGTTCACGTAAGCGTCGCGCTGGGTCAGCATCCGCCAGGCGGTGTCGGCGGCTATGTTCAGCGGCTTTGGCGTGAGGCCGCTGGCCTGTTCGATCCGTGCCCACAACAGCCGCAGCGCGCGGAATTTCGCCATGGTGATGAACTGATCGGCGTCGGCCGACAGTCGCGCGTAAATCATGCCTTGCGCGTCTTCTAGCGCAATGCCGGCGCTCTCGATGGCGCGCAGATAGGCGACGCCAGTCGCCAGCACGAAGGCGAGCTCCTGCACTTCCGATCCGCCGGCGTCGTGGATCACCCGCCCGTCGGCGGCCGCGAGCGGACCCTTGAATCCCATCGCCGCGAGGCCTTTGATCGCGTCGGTGATGGCGGGCACGATCTCGGCCCATGAATAAGGACTGGATCCCCACACCGCGCAGGCGCCGATCGGATCGAGACCGAACCGGATATCGCAGGCCGCGGGATCAAGTCCCCCCCGCTTGACGTATTCGGCAATGTAGATCGCGGCCATCCGCGATTGCGGACCGATCTGAAGCTCGATCCCGATCCCGGCATCGATGAAGACGCCGTCCAGGACCTTCGCGATCGCTTCCGCTGACGGATCGAGCCCGAAACCATGGGCGGCGTTGGCGCCCGCGAAAATCAAAGTTAGCCCGTTGGCGCCGTTCTCAAGGTCGTGCAGCGCCTGCGCGTTGGCCGTGGCGGCATCCGGATGGTCGATCCGCTGCATGATCTGCCAGGGTGCTGCCGCGGGCCTGCCTGCGACCGGCGCGGCGCCGCGCGCGCGCGGGTAGATCGGGTCGATCTTCAGGCCATCATAGGTCTTGCCGACCAGCTTCTCGAACGGCGCGCCCTTCAGCACGCCATCGACCAGCTTGCGCCAGTCGTCGTAGGTCGCCGGCGCGAAATCCGCTGCCAGCCGCAGGTCGTTGGTTACAGTTGTCATTTACGCAGATCGCTCCCCGGGCGCGTTGCTTGTTGGCCGGAAATTGCCACGTGGCGGCCGCCAAGCCAAACGGTTGTTTTGGGTCTCTTCTGGTCAGTTTACGTCGGGCAGCCGCTCGATTCCAGCGCCGGAAACCTCCGCCAGCGCCGCGGCAACGCTGCGTCCCGCAATGATACGGTCGGGAGCGATCTCCGCCAGCGGCACCAGCACAAAAGCGCGCTCGAACCACCGGGGGTGCGGCAGGGTCAGTTCCGGCTTCTGGATAGAGACATCGTCATAGGCGATCAAATCGAGATCGAGGGTGCGCGGACCCCAGCGGGTTTCCTTAAGCCGATCGCGGCCGAACTTGTGTTCGATCTTGTGCAGCGTGAACAACAGCGCATGCGGATCGAGGCTGGTCTCGATCTCGATGCAGGCATTGATGAAGCGCGCCTGCTGCTCATCGCCCCAGGGTGGGGTGGCGTAATCGGACGAACGCGCCAGCAACGCGGCCTGCGTCATCCCACAGATATTGGCAATCGCCTTCTGGAACGTCGCTCTGACGTCGCCGACATTGCCGCCGAGCGCGATCAGGACGTCAGCCATGTGAACTATCTTGCGAGGTCGCTTGCCGGGTGCGGGTCAGGATCACCCCGACATCCTCGAAGATCGCAGCGATCGGGGCGTGCGGCTTGTGAACGGTGACCTTGACTGCAATGACGCGGGGAAACGCCGCCAGAACGGCTTCGGCGACGGCGCCGGCCGCGCGCTCCAGCAGCTTGTAATTGGCATTCTTGAAGGCCGCCGTCGCGGTCGCCACCACGTTGGAGTAGGACACGGTATCGGCCAGGCGATCGGTGCGCGAGGATTCCGACAGATCAGCCGATAGTTCGAGATCGATGACAAAACGCTGCCCGACCTCGGTCTCATGTTCCATCACGCCATGGCGGGCATGGATGACGACGCCGGTGATGAAAATCGTATCGGTCATCGTCTGTTCCCGATTGCCGCGGCCACCCGCAGCGCCTGTACGGTTTCCGCCACGTCGTGGGTCCGGATGATGTGGGCGCCGCCCCTGGCCGCCATCAGGTGCGCCGCGATCGAGCCGCCCAGCCGCTGCTGCGGCTCCGAAGCGCTGACCGAACTGATAAAGCGCTTGCGCGACGCGCCGACCAGCAGCGGCAGGCCGAATGCAGCGAGTTCGTCGAGCCGGGCCAGCGCCGTCATGCTCTGCTCCGGGGTCTTGCCAAAGCCGATGCCGGGGTCGAGCACGATGTTTTCACGTGAAATGCCGGCCTTGTCGGCGATGTCGAGCGAGCGGACGAAGAAAGCGGCCATATCCTGCATGATGTCGATGTCGGCCTCGATGTTGCTGCGGTTGTGCATGACGATGACGGGCGAATGGCGTGCCGCCACGAGCCTTGCCATGTCAGGATCGCGCTGCAGACCCCAGACGTCGTTGGCAATTGATGCACCCGCATCGAGCGCCCATGCGACGACGGCCGATTTCATGCTGTCGATGGAGACGGGAACGCCGAGCGAAACCACGTCGGCCAGCACCGGTCGCAGGCGCTGCAGTTCTTCGTCCGCGGTAACCGGTTGCGCGCCGTAGGGCCGGGTCGATTCCGCACCGATGTCGATGATGTCGGCGCCCTCGACGATCATGCGACGGGCCTGCGCCAGCGCGCTTTCCGGCGCGATGAACTGCCCGCCGTCGGAAAATGAGTCCGGCGTGACATTCAGGATCCCCATCACGGCCGGATAGGGCCGGGACAGCAGCGCCCGCAGCACCTGACGATCTGCCGGGTTGGCGGCCGGAGCGGGTCTGGACGTGGTCGCGATCATGCGGTCGCTTTGCGCGGTCCGTGCATGGGAGTCAAGACGTTGCGCGCGCGGCCGGAACCAATCCAAAACGGCCCGATCAACGGCCGCTAGTAGCTGATCTTGGGCTGAAGCTTGCGGGCCTGCGCGATCAGCTGTTCGACCGACTTTTCCGAAGGCAGGATGCGGACGAGTTTGCGCTTGGTATTCACATCTCTCATGTTCTGCGCCAGCCGCGCCGGGTTGCGCAGGGCGAGTTCGCGAACCGTGGTGACGCCGGCCGCGCGCACCAGCCCGACCTTTGCCCTGCCCATGCCGGGAATCCGCATGTAGTCGGAAACATTGGCCCATTCGAGCAATTGCTGCTCGCTGATGCCGGTCTTGTCCGCGAGCGCCTTGCGCCCCTTGACCGTGCGCGCGGCTTCCAGCAGCCCGTCGGTGGTACGTATGCCAAGCGATTTCAGTTTGGAAGCGGCGAAGGCCGGCAGGCCGTCAATCTCGGAGATGGGGTATGTCATGGTACTCGATATCAAAAAGGTGCTTCAAGCGAACTGACTGAGGCCCGGTGTCCCTGCGATGATCTCGCCCATCTGATCCGCTCCGATTTTGTCGCGGCCAAATCTGAAAAGTTCACGTGCGATGTTCTGAATTTGGCCCATACCCAAACCGAGTCCCATCAACTTGGTTCCCAGCGCCATCAGACCACCGCCCATCAACCGCGCAAGGCCGCCGCTGTTGCTCGTGGCCGCGATAGCGGCTTCCGCGCCGGGAATCTGGTCAATCAATGCCTGAACCTTGTCGGAAGGACCCTCGTTGCGGAGGAAGCCCAGGATGATGCCGATGGTTTTTTCAGCCACAGCTTCATCAATACCGGCCTTTGCGGCCAGTTGCCCAATCAGTTCGTCCATATTGCCCCGTCCTCGACCCGTTACTTGCCGGATCCTTGCTTGTGAATTTATCTTGATCTTCCGTGGTGCGAATTACAAGCGATCCCGGCATTCGAAAGCCGATTTCATCCGAGATCGCATCGCGAGTGTTGCAGCGTTGCAAGAGTGGGTGTGGAATCTATCGAGATTCATCGCCGCTCCAGCAGCTTCACTGCAACTTTCGTCCACCGATCGAACGACACCGGCCGATCCAATCTCGAACACCGGGGCTTCCAATCCTCCGTGGAGGTCGTTGACCGGTTTCAATCGGCCTGCAAGATACAGTATGATAATGGTGTCTGGCGACTGAAACCCCTTGATGGAAACCCACTTTGGGTAGGCGCGGAGAGGCGATGCAATGGCTACGTCCGAAACCAGGATGGCCGATACCGGCGACAGGATTTTCATCGGCAAGAGCGAACAGCCGGCGTGGCTGACGCTCGGCCTTGGCAATCGCCATGGTCTCGTCACCGGTGCTACCGGAACCGGCAAGACCGTCTCGCTGCAGGTGATGGCCGAAGGATTCGCGCGCGCGGGCGTTCCGGTGTTCGCAGCCGACATCAAGGGCGACCTCTCGGGCATCGCCGAAGTCGGTGAGCCCAAGGACTTTATCCTCAAGCGGGCTTCCGAAATGGGCCTCGCGTTCCAGCCCGATCAGTTTTCCACGGTGTTTTGGGACGTATTCGGCGAGCAGGGCCATCCGGTGCGCGCCACGGTCACCGAAATGGGGCCGCTGTTGTTGTCGCGGATGCTCGACCTCAATGACGTGCAGGAGGGTGTCCTGAACGTCGCCTTCCGCGTTGCGGACGACAACGGGCTGACGTTGATCGACCTGAAGGATCTGCGCTCGCTGCTCGATGCCATCGTTCCCGCCGGCAAGAAGGCCGCCGATGCCGAGGAGGATGCGCTGGCGCCGATCCGCAAGGCGGCGCAGGCCTTCGGCAACGTGACCAAAGCCACGGTCGGAACCATTCAGCGCCAGTTGCTGGTGCTGGAGAACCAGGGCGCGAGCCAGTTCTTCGGCGAGCCGGCGCTGATTCTGAAAGATTTCATGAAGACCGACAGCGACGGCCGCGGCATGGTCAATATTCTGGTCGCCGACAAGTTGATGCAGAGCCCGCGCCTGTATTCGACCTTCCTGCTGTGGATGCTGTCGGAACTGTTCGAGGAACTGCCCGAGGTCGGCGATCTGCCGAAGCCGAAGCTGGTGTTCTTCTTCGACGAGGCGCACCTGCTGTTCACCGATGCGCCGAAGGCGCTGCTCGACAAGATCGAGCAGGTCGTGCGCCTGATCCGTTCCAAGGGCGTCGGGGTCTATTTCGTCACGCAGAATCCGATCGACGTGCCGGACAAGGTGCTCGCCCAGCTGGGCAACCGCGTGCAGCACGCCTTGCGGGCCTTCACCCCGCGCGACCAGAAGGCGGTCGCCGCGGCTGCGCAGACCTTCCGGCCCAACCCGAAACTCGACACCGCCAAGGTCATTACCGAACTGGGCAAGGGCGAGGCCCTGGTGTCGTTCCTCGAAGGCAATGGCACGCCGGCGATGGTGGAGCGCGTCATGATCCGGCCGCCGGCCGGGCGGATGGGGCCGATCACGCCGGAGGAACGCAAGGCGATCATGGGCAAGAGCCCGGTGAAGGGCAAGTATGACACCGCGATCGATGCCGATTCCGCTTATGAGATGTTGCAGAAGCGCGTCGCCGGCACAGCCGCGCCGGCGCCCTCGGATGGCTCGGCCGGCGGCGAAGGCGGCGGATGGCTCGGGCAGATCGGCGCCATCGTCGGAACGATTTTCGGCACCAACGTCAAGCGGGGACGACTGTCGACCGGCCAGGTCATCGCGCGCGACATCACGCGCACGGTTACCAACCAGGTGGTTGGCGGGGTCGCTGCCCGTCTCGGCAAATCCGTTGGCGGCGCGATGGGCGGTTCGGTCGGCCGCGCGCTGGTGCGCGGCGCGCTTGGCGGGCTGTTGCGCCGCTAGCGCGCTGCTGCGAAGATAATTCCGGGCGTCCAGCTGTCGGGCGCCGACCTTGAATATTTCAGAAGCGCGGCACCAGCCGCTGATTTCAGTCGAACGGGCCTGCCCTCAACGGCTCGCATGGATCGAGAAGCTCAATTGGGGGCTCGATGCCTGTTACCCAGCTGGTATGGACCTGGTTTCTGCATCGGATATCGCTGATCCAGGGGGCCAACATCCCCGGCTGGGTCTGGGTCGTGCTGCTGTGGGCGTTGATGGCGTTCCCCGCGGCCTCCCTGCGCGGGGCGCATTATGAGGAAGGCACCGTCATCGGGCTGGCGCGTGGCGCGGTCGAAGACGGACACTGGCTCGTGCCGCATCTGTATGGCGGTCGCTTCACCGAGCGGCCCGTCCTGTTGTCGTGGATGGCGGCCGCTATCGGAAAACTCTCCGGCGGTGTGACGCTCTGGTCTGCCCGGATACCGCATTTGCTGTTTCTGCTCGCCGGCGGATTGATGGTGTTCAATCTGGTGCGGCAGCATACGCGCAAGGCGCCGGCGGTATTCGGGGCATTGTGCTGGTTAGCGTGCCCGATGGTCGCGCAGAAGTTCGTCACCGCCGAGCCTGACGTCACGCTGTCGGTCCTGCTGTTCGGCGGCTTCTTCCTGTGGTGGAAGGGCGTGACGGCCGGACATGTTTCGATGGGACGATGGCTTTCGATCGGGATCGTGCTGACGGCGGCCGGCCTGACCAAGGGACCGCAGCCGTTGGCGTATTTTGCGCTGGGCGTCGGCGCCACCATTCTGGTGAAGCATCGATGGCGGGATATCCCGGGCTTCGTCGCAGCCAACCTCGTCGCCGGACTGGTCGTGGCCAGCTGGTATTGGGCGGTGATGATTCCCGACGACGTCAGGGGCTGGTTGCACCATTCGCGGCTGAACGAGCCCATGACGGCGGCGCAATGGATCAGGGACCACCTGGACTTTGTGCTCAGCCTCGCTGTCGTGGAGTGGCTGCCCGGCTCGCTGTTGCTCGTCCCGGCCATCGCCGCCATCATCAGGCGAACCGTCGGTCGCGAACGCGACCTGATGCTGGCCGCGGTGTTGTATGCGGTGTCGGCGACCATGATCCTGCTGGTGTGGCCAGGCGGCATCGCCACGCGCTACGCGATGCCGGCCAATCTGCCGCTCGCCGTATTGGGCGGCATCCTGTTCGAGCGGTGGTGGGACACAAGGCCGTGGCTCATTGCCGCCAGCAATACCATCATTATCGGGATATCGGCCGCCTTGATCATCCTCGGCTGGATCGTCATGCCGATCGCCCCCGATAGGTTCCGCCAGTCGAGAATTGCGGCACAGTCGATCGCCGCCGTCAGGGCGATGGTGCCCGGCACGCTGTACTACAGTCCCGCTGCGGTGAACTACAATCTGCTGGTCGATGCACCCGGGCCGGTTCGCGATTTCGGTCTGCTCATTCTCGGCAATCTGCAAGCTCCGGTACTCGCACTTCTCACCGAGTCCGAAATAGCTTCGTTGCGAGCCAAGGCTCCCAATCTTCGCGTTATTCCGCACGCCATTCTGGACAACCGTCCGCCGGCACGAATTGTTGAAATCCGACCGAATTCGTAGATCGAAGGTGGCTGGAATAAGGCCCGGACAGCGGTATCGGGGGCCGAATCCTGCGGGTTTGCGGATCAATCTCACTGCTGCTACCAAGCGCGCGAACTGTCGCCTAACCGATTGTGGGATAGATCCGTGCTGCAATGGCCATCTATGCGACGTCCGCTGGATGTCCTTTTCATCGTCATGTGTCTTTTGTTTACCGCCGACGTGCTCGTTCCCGAGATCTGGGGCAACGGCAAGACGAAGGATTATGCGCTCTGGTACTGGGCTGGGCAGCAGGTCGTTCACGGCGGCCCGCTCTACGAGCGGATGTCGAGCGCCACGCTGGATTTCATCTATCCGCCTCCCGCGGCGATGTTGCTCGCGATACCGACCTTGTTCGGCAAGATACCTTTCTATCTGTTTCTGTGCGTGCTGAACGCGGCGGCGTGGTGGATGACCGCGCAATTCTCCCATGCGATGGCGGGCTCCGGCCGGACGCCGGGGCCGTGGCTGTTCGCGCTGCCGGGCTTCGTCACGGTGACTTTCGTGTTCGACATGTTCGACCTCGGACAGCCCAACATGCTTTTGCTGGCCATGATGCTGTTCGGTTTCTGGCTGCTGCAGCATGGCCGGCCATGGATGGGCGGAAGCATGTTTGCGCTGGCCACCGCCATCAAGGTTTTCCCGGTGGCGGTGTTTCCCTATCTGATCTGGCGCCGGCAATGGGCGGCCGTGGCAAGCATGGCGGTGTTCCTGGGCCTGTTTCTTTTCGTGCTGCCGGCGCCGTTTCGGGGCGCCCAGCACAACGTCGCGGAGTTGACGACGTGGTACCAGGGCATGGTGGGATCGAGCTCGGAGAAGGGGTTTGGCCAGCGCGACGAGCAGAACTGGTCCTGGGTCAATCAATCCATCATCGCGATGACGCATCGATTGACGCGGCCGATCAACTACAATCAGGATGATCCGGCACGGCCGCCGCGCACCATGAATCTCGCCGATGTCAGCTTCAGGACCGCGAACTGGATCGTGCTGGCGATATCGTTCCTGATCGGCGTCGGCTTCCTCGCGGTGATGCCGTCGCGCGCGCGGATGACGCCACGGTCGACCGCCGAGGAACTCGGCATCCTGTTCTGCCTGATGACGGTGGCCTCGCCGCTGGCCCGGCAATATTACTTCATGTGGCTGTTCTTTCCGGTCACCGTGCTGATCCATCGGGCGGCCTATGATGCCCGTTCAGCGGTCCGGGTGGGCACATGGGCAGCCTTGGCGGCTGCGGGGGCCCTGATGTTGCTGTCGTTTCCGGTGTTTCCGAACGACCTGCAGGCATGGGGCAACAACCTCGCGGCTGCCGCCATCATTGCAGGCGGCCTGGCCTGGCATATCCTGCATCCGCCGTCGGATGCCAAAGCGGGTGTCTTGTTTCCAGCCGCCGGCGAGCTAAAACCAGTCATCCAAGAGCAAACCCGCCAGTAGGGAAGATCGCAATGTCCAACGCGGCGCAACTTCAACCGGTCCTCGATCGCATCGACGCGGATTTCGACAACTCTCTGGAGCGGCTGTTCGCGCTGCTGCGGATCAAGTCGATCTCGGCGGACCCCGCCTTTGCCGGGGACTGCAAGGCAGCGGCCGACCATCTGGCCGCCGACATCGCGACGCTCGGTTTTGCCACCGAGGTCAGGCCGACCGCCGGTCATCCCGCCATCGTCGCCAAGGCCAATGGAGGCAGCGGCGCGCGGCCGCACGTGCTGTTCTACGGTCACTACGACGTGCAGCCGGTCGACCCGCTCAATCTGTGGCATCGCCCGCCGTTCGAACCCGTGGTGACCGACCATGCCGACGGACGAAAGATCATCGTCGCGCGCGGCGCCGAGGACGACAAGGGCCAGTTGATGACCTTCGTCGAAGCCTGCCGCGCCTGGAAATCGGTGACGGGTTCGCTGCCGGTCGACATCACCATTGTCATCGAGGGCGAGGAAGAAATCGGATCGAAGAATTTCGTGCCGTTTCTCGAGGCCAACAAGGCGGACCTTGCGGCCGACTTCGCCCTGGTCTGCGATACCAGCATGTGGGATCCGAACACGCCGGCGATCACCACCTCGTTGCGCGGGCTGGTCTACGAGGAAGTCTGGATCAAGGCCGCCAACCGCGACCTGCATTCCGGCATCTTTGGCGGCGGCGCGCAAAATCCGATCCGGGTGCTGACCCGCATCCTCGGCAGCCTGTTCGACGATGACGGCCGCATCATGATCCCCGGCTTCTACGACGGCGTGAAGGATCTGCCGCCCGACGTTCTCGCGCAGTGGTCGAAACTCGATCTGACACCGGAATCCTTTCTTGGGCCGATCGGGCTTTCGATTCCGGCAGGCGAGAAAGGCCGTCTGTTGATCGAGCAGATCTCCTCGCGGCCGACCTGCGACGTCAATGGCATCATCGGCGGCTATACCGGGGAGGGCTCCAAGACGGTGATCCCGTCGCATGCCTCCGCCAAGATCTCGTTCCGCCTGGTGGAGGGGCAGCAGCCCGACAAGATCCGAAAGGCGTTTCGCGACTACGTCACCGCGCGGCTGCCGAAGGATTGCACCGCCGAGTTCGGCGATCATTCCAGCGCGCCGGCCATCGCACTCGACTGGAACATGAAGCCGCTCGCCGCGGCGCGGCGCGCGCTGACCGAGGAGTGGGGCAGGGAGACCGTGCTGATGGGGTCCGGCGCGTCGATCCCGATCGTCGCCGATTTCAAGCGCACCCTCGGGCTCGACACCGTGCTGGTGGGCTTTGGGCTCGACGACGACAATATCCATTCGCCGAACGAGAAGTACGACCTGAAGAGTTTTCACAAGGGCATTCGCTCCTGGGCGCGCATCCTCGGCGCGTTCGCGGAGACGCCGAAGTAGGGATGGCGTGCGAGCGGGCGACTTCGCCAATCGCGTTTCGTGACCTGCCAACGTCATTGCGAGCGACGCGAAGCAATCCACGCATGCGCCAGTTTGCCCGCGTCGTTGTCCCGCCGCTATCCGCCGAGTTCATCGAGCAGGTGCAAGACATCGTTCGATGCTGCTTCCACATGCCGTATTTCCTGCAGGGCACCGGGAAGATCGCCCAACGCAAACAACTTCGCCGCCTGCTTTCCGTGCTGATGCACGAGGGCGTGAGGTTTTTCCAGCAGAGCGAACGCACGATGGCTGCGGGAATCTTTCGAGGCGTCGCCATAGTACCATTTGCCGAGCCGGCAGGAATGATGGTCCGACAGTTCATCGGCCTTTAACGCGGTCCGTCCCACGGCCATGTCCGCCAGCCGCTTTTTCCAGATCACGTGATCGGCCTTTGCCAGGCGCGGAATCTTGTTTTCGAACGAGAAGGTCGAAATATTCTGAATTTCCTGTCCCACGAGAGCGTGGACGGTATCGAGCTGGTCGGAAATTGCCACGACCTGCTTGACGCTCTCTTGCGTCATCGCGGCGATGGAGGAAATGCCCTGGGCGATTTCGCGCGAGGCGTCGGTCTGCTGGTTCAGGATGCCGGAGATTTCGGCCATGCCGGTGGTAACGCTGGAAACCTGCTGGCTGACACCGGCCATCGCTCCGCCAAGCGATGCCACGACGCCACGGCTTTCTTCAGCTGCTTTTGTGCAGTCGGACATTGCGGCGACGATGGTGTGGATATCAACGCGCAGCTGGTCGATGCGGGTTCGAATATCCACGGTGGCGTGGCTGGTCTGCTGCGAAAGGCTTTTCACTTCCGTTGCCACGACGGCAAAGCCTTTGCCGGCCTCTCCCGCTCGAGCGGCCTCGATTGTTGCATTCAGCGCCAGAAGATTGGTCTGTTTTGCGATCGCATCGATCGAGCTCACGATCGTTCCTATCGCCTCGGATGCCTCGTTCAAGGCAATGATCTTCTCCGACGCAAGATTCGCCGTCACTCCCACGCGGCTCATTGCCGCCGATGCGGAATCGGCCGTCGACATGCCCTGTACGGCGCTGGCGCGCATTTCCGCTGCGTCTGCGCTTGCCGTTTGAGCGGTGGCCCGGATCTGAGCGATCGACGTCACCAATTCCTCTCCCGCGGCCGCCAACGACTGGGTGCGATGGTCAATCTCGCGTGATGCATCAAGCAGGCGGGCGGTCGAAATCGCGGTCTCGCTGCCCTGGATGCTGAGGTCGACGATTCGATCGAGGTCCCGCGACGCGCTGGAGGCCAATCGGTCCAGTAATCGGCCGACGGCGATCGAGAGGCGATCCTGCGCCGCCGGCCGCGCCACGTCGAGACGGCCGTCGATGATTGCCTCGATGCACGCAACCAGCGTCTGGTCGCGCGCCTCGGACTCGGCGATCTGGCTCGCCTGCAATGCGATGTCGGCAGAATTTGCGGCGCTCCGGGCTCGCCCGGCGCGCGTGATCGCAGAGAGCAACGGTATTGAAAGTGACGTCATGCAGCCCCCATTCGGCCTTAGAGATTCGGCCCTGCCCGGCAATGTTCGCGGCCTGGGTTAATTTCAGGCAAATTTTTCCCGCGTCGTAACCGTGTCGCTTGACCCGCCACTACGCCGGACGGGGCGCCACGGGTGACCGTCAACCGGTGGGCGTTGGCTACGGCAACAAAAACGCCGCCCGGAATTGGGCGGCGTTTGCATTCGCAGTGCAGAGGTTGTTGAACGCTACCCTACACGAAACCGCAGAAATTTCAATCCTTGTAGCCGGGGTCGAGCCGGTCGACCTTGCGCAGCAGTGCCGGCCATACCAGCATGGTGGAGCGCAGTTCGATGCGGTCGGGGTCGGTGAACAGCGCCGCGTTCTTGTCGATCACGGCCTGCTCGACCGGGTAGGCGGTCGGCCCCAGCATGCGGGTGCGTACCTGCATGGTGCAGGCGCGTTCCAGGTGGAACATGCGCTCGAAGGCTGACGCCACGGAGCGGCCAACCGTCAGCGTGCCGTGGTTGCGCAGCAGCATGTGGTTCTTGTTGCCCAAATCCCTTTGCAGGCGCGGGCGCTCGTCGTGATCGAGCGCAATGCCTTCATAGTCGTGATAGGCGAGATCGTGGGTCACCAGCTGCGCGGTCTGGTTCATCGGCAGCAGGCCTTCCATCGAGCTCGCCACCGCGGTGCCGTCGGGCGTATGCAGATGCAGCACACAGCCGGCATCCTCGCGCGCCTCGTGGATCGCCGAATGGATGGTGAAGCCCGCCGGATTGATGCTGTAGGGGCTGCTGGAGAGCTGATTGCCGTCGAGGTCGACCTTCACCAGGCTGGAGGCGGTGATCTCGTCGAACATCAGGCCGTAGGGATTGATCAGGAAGTGATGGTCCGGTCCCGGCACGCGGGCGGAGATGTGGGTGTCGACCAGATCGTCCCAGCCATAATGCGCGACCAGCCGATAGCAGGCGGCGAGGTTGACCCGCTGGCCCCATTCCGCGTCCGTCATGTCCGACGGCACTTCCTTCAGGCGCGCTTCCGCTGGCGACATGATGGGTTCTCCAAATGATCTGAACGGGCGATTTTCGACACGAATCCTATCCCTGCGCCTGCGTCGCAGCAAGGCGCGGGGCCGGTGTGGCAGGTATGAATTCAGGCGGCAAACTCAGCCTCATCTTGAGAGGCGGCGGCCCTCTGCCGCGCCCAAAGACCTCATCCTGAGGAGCCCGGCGAAGCGCAGCGGAGACGGGCGTCTCGAAGGATGGCAGCGGGCTGTCTGCCAGATGGTTCGAGACGCGCGCCGGACAGCGCAAGGCGCTGCCGGACACGCTCCTCACCATGAGGGAGCGGGGCGTGTCGCTCTGAGTCAGCCGAGCACAGCGCGCCTCTACGGCGCCGGAATCGCCAGCAGGTTGGAGATGCTCTGGCCGCGGATGTCGTAGACCCGGGCGAACACCACGTCGTCGCGCCTGATTTCCACCATGACCGGGGCGGTCAGGCCCTTGCAGTAGAATTCGCCGAGCGTCATCGCGAAGTCGGCGGCATTGGAGTCCCAGCCGATGGTGAAGTCGGGACCGAGCGCGACCTGGGCGGGGCGCTGCGGACCGCACACCGCGACCTTCCATTTGCGATTGGCGGGCGGGAATTCCTGCCGTTCGACCAGTTCCTCGCGCAGGCCGTCGGAAGCCTGTTTCAGCGCCAGGCCCCAGTAGTCCAGCATGAACAGATCGTTGGCGTTGCGAACCGTGCCCGCGATAAAATTGAAGTGGGTGTACTGGTAGGGATGCAGCCGGATCATTTCGCCGAGCGGCAGCATCAGGCCGAAAGTGAAAACCCCCAGGGCGACCGGCTGCCATCTGCGGTGGCTGTGCTTGAGCCAGTTCATTCCCCACGCGAAGGCCGCACCGGCCAGCACCGCCATCGGCGGGATGACGAAAATGAAGTGGCGGATGCCGTTGTAGAGCGCCGGGCGCTTCACCATCGCCACCGCCAGCGGCAATGTCGCAGCGAGCGTGAGCATCAGGAAGACGGTCTTGCGCCGGGCCG
This sequence comes from Pseudomonadota bacterium, assembly GCA_040390145.1. Taxonomy (GTDB): domain Bacteria; phylum Pseudomonadota; class Alphaproteobacteria; order Rhizobiales; family Xanthobacteraceae; genus Bradyrhizobium. The sequence goes on along the minus strand of JAZJYY010000112.1, from coordinate 34,137 downwards.
GCACATCGCTGCGCGTCAGCGAGACGAAGGTGCCGACGATGGCGGCGATGCAGAGCGCCAGCAGCACTTCGGGAAGCTGCAGGGCGAACAGCGTCGGCAGATACGACCATGGCATATCCGGCACCGACACCAGCGCACCGTCGAACATTTCCTTCCACGGCTTCTCGAAGAAGTGCGAGAAATAGGTCAGGGCACGGAACGGATTGCCGGGCTCCATGATCGACCACGGCCAGATCAGCCCCATGACGAGATAGCCGAACACCAGGCCGGGCAGCAGCACGTAGACGACATGGGCGAAGCGGCGAACCGTTTCACGCAGGCCGTGCGTGCGAAATTCCTCGAGCAGCAGCGGCGCAAAACCGATCGCGACGTAAACCAGGGCCATTCCGGCGAGGATGCGCGAACCGATCGAGAGGCCGGCGCCGAAGCCGATGATCAGGATGGTGCGCGGCGAGGGTTTTGGATATTCCTGCGCCAGACGGACCAGGCCGAGCATCAGGATCACCATCGAAACCGCGAATGGCGCGTCCTTCGGGTTCATGAACATGTGCCCGTAGAAGGTCGGGCACAGCGCCAGCAGAAGCAGCGTTGCCAGTCCGCCGAGCGCACCCCCGACCCGGCGGCCAAGCCGCCACGTCACGGCAAGACCGATCAGGCCGACGATGGCGCCGAGCAGGCGGCGGGTTTCAAACAGCTCCAGCGGGATGATCTTGTGCAGCAAGGCTGCGACCATGTCGAAGCCGCCGCCATACATGTAGAGATTGGCGAACGACAGCGCCGCGGTGTCCTTGAAGCCGGACCCGTACATGCGCAGCAACAGATCGGCATACTCGGCATGGGTGTAGTCGTCCCAGCCCAGGCCATAATCACGAAATGTCAGGCCAGCGATCAACCCGATCGCCGCCAGCACCGCGATGGCGAGTTCGTCGCAAGTCCGTTCCAGCGATCGCCGAGCGGGCGTGTCGATGGCCGAAGCAGTGATGGATGACATGACTATTGGTAACCCGGTGTCCCCTGCGGCTCAGCAGTTTTTGGCGCTTTGAGCCTCTATTCCCCGGCATCCATATAGCGCAGTTCCCTTTCCAAGTAATTGGCAATTGTGGCGTAATTCCCTGATGCAATGCAGCAATCGCCGCCGACAGGTCCCAGACCTTCGGGCGCCGGCGTGCGCGACACGAGAACTGAACGCCGGAAACCGATGCCTCTGGCCGGCCAGCGGACTGATTTTCGCGGGGATTGTCGCACAATTGGCGGTTGGCGATGCGTTCAATATGACGGTATCGTGGCGAGGGTGGCTGACGGGCATTTCGAGCCTGTCCAAGGGGTGAATTCGATGAAGGTCGTCGTGTTGTTGCTGGCCGGGATGGGCTTGCTGTTGGCTGGCCTGGTGGCGATCGGATTTGGAATCCAGATCAACGAATTCAGTTTGGGCAATACCCTGATCGTCGCCGGTACCGTGGCCGCGTGTAGCGGGATGCTGGTTATCGGCCTCTGGATGGCGGTCAGGGAACTGCAGAATATCGCGCAACGGCTGGGGCCGGGAGTCGCGACGGCATTCCAGGCGGAAACCCCGTCGCAACCGGTACCGGCAGGCGGCGTGCCCCGCCATCAGGCCGCGGAAGACAGCGGTTTCCCCGGCCGAGAGGCCGAACCGGAAATGACCGGCCATCTGGAACCGGTGGCGCCGTCATCGCCGGCCTCGCCGCCATGGCATGGGGAGGCGGCACCCCGCGAGCGTGCGCAGGACGATAGTCCGCTGGCGCCCGTCGCCGAGCCCGCGCCGGCCGCCAAGCCGAAGCGCAATCTGCTGTTCTCGTCATCATCGCGCAAGGAGCGCGAGCGCGCCCAGACGCGAGCGGACCCTTCCTTGCATCCCGAAGCCGGGCCCCCGCCGCCGGTCCCCGAATCACCGGAAGCGCCGCCGGCGTCGTTCGACGAAGCCTGGCCGAGGGCGGAACGTGCGCGGAGCGACGTTCCGCCGCCGCGTCGCGCTGGCCGCACGCCTTCGACGTTCGCCGAACCGGCTCCCCCCGCCGATAGCGCCGATCGTTACCCCCCCGCGGTCCGCAACGAGGATGCGGCGCAGGTCACGGTGCTCAAATCAGGCGTCGTCGATGGCATGGCCTATTCGCTGTATTCCGATGGCTCGATCGAGGCGCAAATGCCCGAAGGCATGATGCGGTTCGCGTCGATCGACGAACTGCGCGCGCATCTCGACCACCGTTCCTGAGCCTGTCGTTGCGGCGAAGCCAACCGAAAATAAGACGCTGTCGTTCTTGTCACGTCTGCAGTAATCCGCTCATATTCGGCCGATATTGGACGATTCCGAACCGCGTATTTCCTGGGAATGCTGGTTCAATCCTGCGGGATACCTGTTCGAGTGCGATTTTCTGGAAGGTTTGGGCATGACCGACGGCGCCGGAAAAAGTTTCATCGATCTGACGGCTGAAATCGTGTCGGCCTATCTCAGCCATAATCCGACGCCGGCCTCTGAAATCCCCGCCTTGATCAGCCAGGTTCACGCCGCCTTGCAGCGGGTTTCGAACGGCCGCAGCGAAGCGCCGCTGGAACCCGCCAAGCCAGCGGTGTCGGTCAAGAAATCGATGACGCCCGACTATCTGGTTTGCCTCGAGGACGGCAAACGCTTCAAGTCGCTGAAGCGGCATCTGCGCACCCAATACAACATGACGCCGGAACAGTACCGGGACAAATGGGGCCTGCCGGCCGACTATCCGATGGTGGCGCCGAATTATGCGGTGGCGCGTTCGGCACTCGCCAAGAAGATGGGCCTCGGCCAGCAGCGCCAGCGACGGAAGTAGTTCTTCTCCCCTCCCTCCACGCGGCGAAGAGCCGCGCGGGAGGAGGGGAGAAGAAGTCAGGACGCGGTCGCGAGCGCCTCGCGGGCGTCGGAGCGAATGCGCTCGACCATGGAACGCAGGCCGTTGGAGCGCTGCGGCGTCAGGTGCTCGCGAAATCCGAGTTCGTCGAACAGCGCCAGCGCATCGGTTGCGAGGATGTGCTGCGGGGTGCGGCCGGAATACAGCGTCAGCAGGATCGCAATCAGCCCGCGCACGATGTGGGCGTCGCTGTCGCCAAGATAGTTCAGCTGGGGTTCGCCTACGCTGCGGTCGATCTGTTTCGAGAGCCAGACCTGGCTTGCGCAGCCCTGCACCTTGTTGGCGGCGGAATGCTCGGCTTCCGGCATCGGATCTAGAGTGCGGCCGAGTTCGATGACGTACCGGTAACGGTCGTCCCAATCTTCCAGCAGCGCAAAATTATCCCTGATTTCGTCGATCGTCATCGTGTCCCGCGCTCAATCCCAGCGCTCTATATAGGATCGCGGGCGTCCGAAAGCGATACGGTTCCTCGACGGTTCCCTGACTGTTTCTGGCCTAATTCGTAGTCGGGGCAGGGGCCCGCCACTCCGCCACCATATCATCCGGCGTCAGCGTGTCGCGCGTCGCCACCTGCGAAGCCTCGGTGTCATCGTCGTCGCCGATCGAGCCGGTATGGTCGGGCGCTTTCTTGTCGGGCGTCTTCTTGTCGGCTTTCTCGGTCTTGCTGTCGGGTTTGTTCTCGGTCTTGTCGGTGATGATCTGATAGAGCTTGCGCGCGCCATCCTGGGCCCGCTGGCCGATCACGGTGGCGGCCTGGCCGCCCACTTCGCAGGCGGCCGGCTGGCGCTTGCAGAACTGGCTCATGTCCGACACTGCCGCGCTGGCGGCCGAAACCGCTTCCGACGCGCCCAGTTGCGGAAGCGTGTCCGATTCAGGCGTCTTCTCTCTGGGCAACAGCACGAGCACCAGCCCGAGCCAGAATGCCATGCGAAGCAGGAAAAACATCTCGCGACCCCGGTCGTCTCTTTTGTTTCGGTTGTTGCTCGCAACCGTTGCGGTTTGTTCTCGCAGTCAATCCCTGACTAACAGCCGTCGATAAATCACAAGTGTCTTCATTGAGTCTAAAACGGCGAAAACTCGCGAAAAATCCGACTCGTTCGATTCGGTGTAAATTTTCGATTGATGACCGATTCCGGCGTCAAACCGGCCGCCCGGCCGCATCCACCCTTTCGAAACCATAACGGTCGGGTTCCGGAAACACTCCGTTCACCATCTGCATCGAATGAGCTGCCGCAAGACTGGCGAAACCCCGTGAACGCGCGGACTTCGGCCGCGGGCTGGCGCGCCTTAGCGTTCGCTTAAGTTCACTCTGACAGGTTGAGGCAACGATAAAGGGGGCGTTCCGGCGCGTCTGCAAGACAATCTGCAAGACCACCTGCAAGACGAACCAGCCGAAGCGCGAGAGACGTGACAATTTTGAATATCATCCGCGATTGCCTCGACGCGTTGCTGCATCCGTCCGCGCGATACGACGCGCTGACGCGCGCCCGGCACCGCGCCTTCATGGCGCCGAGGCTGCTCGGCAGCCTGGCGGCCTTCGCGGCATTCCCGGTCTATCTCGCGATGCGCGGCGCGCCCACGGCGCTGGAGGTCGCGGCATTCGCCTGGCTGATCGCGCCGATCCTGCTGTCGTGGTTTCTGTCGCGCACCGGCCGCTACGAAGGCGCGCATGTGCTGTCGTCGCTGGCGCTGACCGGCCTCGTCATGGCGGTGGCCGTGAGCACCGGCGGCATCGAATCCTTTGCCGCGATCTGGCTGGTAGTAGTGCCGCTGGAGGCCGCACTTTCGGCATCGCGCCGCGTGGTGGCGTTCGCCTGCGCGCTGACGCTTGTCTGCACTGCGGCGCTGATCGGAGCAGGGTATTTCGACCTGTTGCCGGCGCCGGATGCCTATTCGATATCGCGCGGCGTCTTCATGGCGTTCGGCGTGGCGTCGGCGACGCTCTATGCGGCCGGGCTTGCCTTCGGCGCCGAGTCGCTGGCGCGCACCAGTGTGGCCTTGCTCAATGTCGAGGAAGATCGCTATCGCCTGCTGGCGCGCAACATGAGCGACGTTATCTCGCGGCATAGCCGCAACGGCGCCGTGCAGTTCATTTCGCCGGCCGTGGAAGCCATGCTGGGGGCGCCGGTGTCGCGGCTGCTCGGCCATGGCCTGTTCGACCGCGTCCACGTCGCCGACCGTCCGGCCTATCTCACCGCACTTTCGGATGCGGCGCGCGGCGGCGAGGCGCGCAGCGTCGAATTTCGTCTGCGGCGCGAAGTGCCGCGCGGCAGCGCGCGGGGCCCGAACGGTCAAGTCGATTTCATCTGGGTCGAAATGCGCTGCCGGCCGCTGGAACGGTCCCCGGAAGCAGCCGTTGCCTCCGAAGCCGAAGCCGAGGTCGTCGCTGTCATGCGCGACGTCACCGACCGCAAGATCCAGGAGCAGGCGCTCGACCTCGCGCGTACCGCCGCCGAGCAGGCCGATGCCTCGAAGACCCGCTTCCTCGCCACCATGAGCCACGAACTGCGCACGCCGCTCAACGCCATCATCGGATTTTCCGAGATGATCGTGCAGGAAGACGTGCTGATGATCGATGCCGTCAGGCGCAAGGAATACGCCCAGCTGATCAACGATTCCGGCCAGCATCTGCTGTCGGTCGTCAACGGCATTCTCGACATGTCGAAGATGGAAACCGGCAATTTCGAGATTTCGCCGGAGCCGTTCGCGCCGCGTGCCGCACTGGTGAATTGCTGCAACCTGCTGGCGTTGAAGGCGCGGGAAAACGCCATCGATCTCGTCACCCGTGCGCCGGATGACCTGCCCGTGATGACCGGCGATCCCCGCGCGTTCAAGCAGATCGTGCTGAACCTGGTCGCCAACGCCATCAAGTTTACCGAGCGCGGCGGGTCCGTGACGGTGTCCGCGGCGGTCGAGGGACCGCGCCTGGTGCTGCGCGTTTCTGACACCGGCGTCGGCATCTCGGCCGACGACCTGAAGCGGATCGGCAAACCGTTCTTCCAGGCCGGCAAGACCTATCAGCGGCGGCACGAGGGCACCGGTCTCGGGCTGTCGATCGTGAAGAGCCTAGTCGACCTGCATGCCGGCGAGATCAGCGTGCAGAGCAAGCTCGACGAAGGCACCACCGTGACCGTCGCCTTGCCGCTGGCCTTCACACCAAGGGCCGAGCAGCCTAGTAATATCGCCACGCTGACGCCTGCGGTGCGATCCACCACTTCAGAACCATCCCATCAGGTGAAGAAAAGTGCCTAGAAATACCGATAAGGACGACATGCCGCGCCGCCGTCGCGGCGCGAAGGCGGCGGTGATGGAAACCGAGACCGGGCGGGGCCTGGTGATGCGCGTCCTGCTGCACAGCCCGAAAGACATGTTGGCAGGCATGCTGGCATTCGCCGCGGTCAGCGCCATCATCGCCAACGCGCTGTTTCTGCAGGCCGGACGCCATCCCTCGCCGATGTTCGGCACGGTAACCAGAATGCCGGCCCCGGCCTCGGCGCCGGCCAGCCTATTGCCGCGTCCGCGCCCGGTGGAAGCGGCGCGCGTTGCCGATCCCGCGCCATCCGAACCCAAGGCGATCGAACTGAAGGCTGCCGAGCCCAGGATCGATTCCAAAAGCGATCCCAAGAGCGATCCGATGACCAACCTGGTCAAGGCGACGGCAACGCCGCAAGCCACGCCCTCCAGTGTGGCGCGGCCGCCGGCGCCGATTCCGGCTGCCCGCCACGAGACCATCGCCAATCAGACCCCTGCCGCGCGCCGCGTGGCGGCGGTACAGCGCACGCTGACTGAATATGGCTACGGCCAGTTGAAGCCGACCGGCGTCGCCGGCTCCGACACCCAGGCCGCGATCCAGAAGTTCGAGCGCGAGCGCAAGCTGCCGGTGACCGGGCAGGTGTCCGATCGGCTGCTGCGCGAACTCACCGCGATGATCGGCCGCCCGGTCGACTAGCTTCGCCTCCGGCGCTGGCCTATATCGTCGGCCCATGAGACTGAAATCAGCGATATGGGTGGCGGCCTATTTGCGCCGCTGCCAGACCGCGGGCGTGTTCGGCGCGGTGCGCCGGCGCGGCGCGGAAGAGGCCGGCGCGGTCTTCGTCAAGGTCGCCACGCTCGACGGCAAGGCCATGCTGTACGTGCCGGCGCCGCAGACCGTCTATGACGACAGCCGGCCGATCGAGCGCATCTTCACGCCGATGTCGCCGCAACCGGTGGCGGAAACGACAGTGGAAGAGCGCCTGGCCCGGGAAATCAAGTTCGACCCGGACGCCTGGGTGGTCGAGACCGAGGACCGGGCAGGGCGGCATTTTCTCGATCTGGCGCGGGGCTAGGCGTCGCTTGTTGCCGCCGTACAACAGCGTAGGGAAATCATGTTTTCCGCGTGGTGCATTTTACCCCCGTGCTACCGTTTGGGGGTGGAGGCTAACAAGCCGGACAAGCAACTGTTTCAAGGCTGACGCGCCGTGGATGACCATCGGTTGCGTTCGGCTCTTGAGGCAGGAGACGACATGCACCGAAACGACCGTCGCAAGCTTGTTGCCGCGCTGCTGACAGGCTGCGCCCTTGCCGGGTATTCCGGCGATGCGGAGGCGGCCGACCTGCGGGTCAAGGCGCCGGTGGCCGTGCCGGTCTACAGCTGGACCGGCTTTTACCTCGGCGCGCATGCGGGATATGGGTGGAGGAATCCGACGGTCGCCTTCACCGCCAACGACCCTGCCGCATTTGCCATCAGTTGCGGTGGAAACAACGGCAGTACCTGCGTTCCGCCGGCGTCTTTCCGCGGCGACGGTGTGCTTGGCGGTCTTCAGGCCGGATACAATTGGCAGTTCAATCAGAGCGGCGTGATTGGCGCCGAAGCCGATTTCGCCTGGACTTCCATGGGCGGTGAGGCAACGTCCACGTTTCTGATGCAGCCCTTGCTGTTCCCTCCGGGGACCTCGACTTTTAGGGCCAGCGAGGACGTCAAATGGTTCGGAACGGTCAGAGGTCGTTTGGGCTGGCTTCCAACCAGCCAATTGTTGATCTACGGCACCGCAGGGTTTGCGTATGGCCGCGTGGATGAAGACCTCAACCTCAACGGGCAAGCGGGCTCCAATTTCGTACAGGGTGGATTCGTTCACAACTGTGGCAACCCCGCCGCGGCCCCTAGATGCTATGTCGGCAGTTCGTCCCGGATAGCCACGGGTTGGGCGGCGGGAGCCGGCCTCGAACATGCACTGGGAAACAACGTCAGCCTGAAGGCGGAATATCTGTACGTGAATCTGGGCAACGTCGCGACCAGCGCCGCAGTGTCCGCGTTGTTGGTAGGACCCAATCAAACCGCGGCTTCGTTTACCGCCAGCCACAGAGAAGACTTTCACGTGGCCCGGGTCGGCGTGAACTACAGGTTCGGTGGTCCGGTCGTTGCCCGCTACTGATTGGGCGTGAGCCCAGACAAGCGGCGGGTCATCCCTGAGAGCCGGTGCGTACCGCCGGTGCGCTGCCTGGCTGCAGGACGGGGCGGGTCTGGCTTGGTGCCGCGCGGGCACGCTGGCGTTCGTCGTCATAGAGGGCCGGCCGGTATTTGGCGCGGGTCGCCGCCATGGTCGAGCCGCGCCAGGCGGCCAGCATGATCAAAGCGGAGCGTTCGCTGAGGCGGTCATAGAGACGCGACAGCCGGTAGACGTAATTCACCGAGGCGAATTCCGGATTGAGAAACAGCGTCACGCGCTCGAATACTGGCCTCGGCATGTCCAACGCCCTGGCCGCGCAGGCCAGCGGCTCGCCGCCGGGATCGCCGACTACCTGGACGGCCACGCGCGACGGCAGGATCAGAGTCTCGCCGAGTTCGATCGTGAAATTTTCGATATCGCCAACCCAGGCGGCCATCTCCAGCGCCTCGACGGCGCGCGCCGCGCGTTGGCCAGGAATCCGCGCCGAAGCCCGCAACGGGGTTTCCGCGAGATTATGCAGGATCTGAATGCGCTCGCCGGCGCTGGCCGCGAAAAACAGGTCGTTGATCTCGGCGGCGTCCTTGGGCTGCATCGACAGGTTCGACGCCATCCGCATTTGCGCTTCAGTCGGCGGCCTGACCGTCGGCGCGGCGGCGGGGTCCGCGGGAATTTCATTGGCGAGCGGCACGCGCAAGCCGGGCTGTTGCCGTTTCAGCCCGAGCCGCTTCAGGACTTCGGGCGGCGTCGCCGGATAGATCGAGAGCCGCGCCCGCACCGCGGCGCGCGTGGTGTCGTCGACCTCATCGATCAGGCGGGAAGTCAGTTCGACGAACTGCCGCGCTTCGTCGTCGCTGTGCACCTGGGTCTGAACGTAGAGATCGGTCAGCACGCGCAGCAGCGTGGGACGGATATCGACGCCCTCGCGGCGGGAGAGCGTCATCAGGCCGTCGAAGCCCGGAAAGAAGGGAGGTGCGGTCATGTCAGGGGTACGCGACTGAGTGATATCAGCGCCAGATTACGTGGCTTGCTTTAACAGCTCGTTAAGGAAAACAACCCGTGAAGGGTTGCGGTCGTATTCGACCGATCCATTGCGGGTCCCGCCGGTCGCCGAAATTAAGATGCCGTTAACCACGTCCTGATTTTAATGCTGGCATGTCGCCGGCGAGATCGTGCCAGTGCGGCAACCAGAGAGAGTTGAACATGGGCACCATCATCGAATTTCCGGCGGATGCGGCTTCGCGGCGGCTGGGCTCAAGTGTCGATGGCGCTGCACGCACGGGCACGGCAACCATCCTGATCCTCCCCGCCATCCGGATCGAGCGCAACACCGATGAAACCAGCGGTGGCCGCGGACCGGAAGAGGGCACGGCCGCTCCCGGCAAACGCCGCCGTCGGCGCTGATCCCAGGAAATTTCAACCGGGACATTTCAACATGCCGGAGACGCTGCTTCCGATCCGGACCCCGCAGGCCCGGCGGCTTTTGCCGCTTCTGACGCTTTTGCTGCTCGGGGCCGCGCTCGGCGGCTGCAGCGGCGGCGATTTCGGCCGCACCCGCGACGATGTGAAGAACGACGACATGCACCGCTGGCTCGGCGCCGAGGTGACCGGCAGCGTCGGCTTCAAGTCGTCGCAGTTCCAGCTCACCGATGCCGAGCGCCAGCTGCGCGATTATGCCTATCCCCTGATCGAGCCGCCGCATTCGCGCCCGGCCTGGAAGAGCGTGTTCGGCGATTACAAGCCGCTGCCGTCGCCGTGGCGGCAGGCGGTGGTGTTCGACCGCACCGCCTACGGACGGCTGCTGATCGACGAGCCGCACCGCTCGCATACCTCGCGCTACGCCGTTCTGGTGGAGGACGTGCGCAACGACATCACCCGCTTCGAGCCGTTCTTCTCCTCCGCCGCCCGGGTGCTCGAACTCGACCGCAAGCGCAACGCCAGCCTCAAGCTGGTCTCCGAACTGTCGCCGCGCGAGCGTGCCGATGCGATGGCGCGCATGGAAGAGAACGTGCTGATCGTGCAGTGGGTGCAGCAGAGCCTGGAGCGGCGGATCGCATCCTACCGCTGGGCGCTGGAGCGGCTGGTGATCCAGGCCCCCGACTCGATCGCGGCCGATGTCGATCGCCTGATCGGCGAACTCGCGGCGCAAACCGCCAATCCGCCGGTCGGGGCGCAGCCGGTGATTGGACGCGCGGTTGTGGTGAAGGGCTGAGTTCTCAGCCGCCAACACGAAGATGTATTGGCTGTTACTCGGCTCGGCGATATTCTTCACTCTCCTCCCTCCACGCGCCCTTGCGCGTGGCGGAAGGAAGGGAGCAGAGCCTCTACGCCGCGTAATACCCGCCGTCGACGACCTGCGAGGCGCCGGTCATGAACGACGCCTTGTCGGAGCACATCCAGACCACGGCCTCGGCGATCTCCTCGGGCACGCCCATGCGGTTCATCGGCACCTTCGCCATCACGGCATCGAGCCGCGTCTGCACCACTTCCTCGGTCATCGGGGTGGTGACATAGCCGGGATTGACGCAGTTCACGCGGATGCCGTCGGGCGCGTATTCGATCGCGGCGCTCTTGGTCAGTCCGACCACGCCGTGCTTGGCCGCCACATAGTGGCTCGAGGTCGCAAGGCCAATCAGGCCGGCGATCGAGGCGGTGTTGACGATGGCGCCGCCGCCGCCCTGCGCCAGCATCTGCGCAATCTCGTGCTTCAGGCAAAGGAAGACGCCGGTGAGGTTGATCGCCAGCATGGTGTCGAACGAGGCCCGGCCGAGTTCGTGCAGGCGCTGCCGGCCGGGACCGACGGCGCCGGGGGCGACGCCGGCATTGTTGAACGCGCAATCGATCCGCCCGTAGGCGGCCACCGTGCGGGCCACCATCGCCGCGACCTCGTCTTCGTTGGTGACGTCGCCGCCGATCGCGATCGCCTGGCCGCCGGCCGCGTTGATCAAGGCGACGGTATCAGCCGCGCGCTCCTCGGTGCGGTCGGCCACCGCCACGCGCGCGCCTTCGCGGGCCATCGCCAGAGAAGTCGCCCGTCCGATGCCGGAGGCGCCACCGGTGACCAGCGCCACCTTGCGATCGAGAATGCCTGCCATGTCGTATTTTCTCCCATTGTTTTTTTGAGGCTTGGGGACACCTTACGACTCCGCGCCCGGCAGGCAAGGGGCCCGTACCGAGCAGAAAATTCTGGCTGTCGCGGTGCGAAGCAGGATAATGCTCCGTCCTGTCACTTCGAAGTTGCCTGTCGCGGCAGGCGGCGGGTTGAGCGTTGCATCGGGAGATCGCATGGCTGACCAGGAATACGAACTCTTTGCGATCCGCTATGCGACGCGCGATGCCAGGAGGAGCGAACATTTTATCGGCGGCGATCCGCACGACGGGCCGATGCCGATGGATTACTTCATGTGGGTCGCCAAGGGGGGAGGCCGCACCTTCGTAATCGATACCGGATTCAATGCGGAAGTCGCGCAGCGGCGAAAGCGGACGTTCCTGCGTTGTCCGGTGGAGACGCTCGGCGCGTTCGACATCGATGCGAACGAGGTCGAGGATGTCATCCTGACGCACCTGCATTACGACCATGTGGGCAATTTCGACCGGTTCCCAAAGGCGCGATTCCATCTCCAGGAGCGCGAACTCGCGTATGCCACGGGACGCTTCATGCGCTATCCGAGGTTGTCGCATTCATTCGAGGTCGAGGATGTCTGTGGCATCGTGCGGCTGAATTACGCGCGCCGCGTGCTGTTCTACGATGGCGACGCCGAACTCGCGCCGGGCATCACCATACACGCCGCCGGAGGCCATTCGGCCGGGCTGCAATTCGTGCGGGTGCGGACACGCCGGGGATTTGTCGTGCTGGCCTCCGACGTCAGCCATTTCTACGAGAACATGGCGAGCGAGCGTCCGTTCACGACCGCGCTTCACATCGGCGAAATGCTGGAGGGGTTCGACCGGCTGCTGGCACTGGCGCCGGACGAGAGCCATATCGTTCCGGGGCATGATCCGCTTGTCATGAAGCTTTATCCAGTGCCGAGCCCGCAACTGGAAGGCATCGCCGTACGCCTGGACGTGCCGCCAACGGGAGACGCGCCCGTTCGCGTGGACTATCGCGCGGGACACTAGCGCATTTTCCATGGTGCGATGCTCTTCTCCCCTCCCTCCACGCGCCCTTGCGCGTGGAGGGAGGGGAGAAGAAAGGGCGCAACGCCTATTTCTCCGCCGCGGCGCGAAGAATCGGTATCAGCCGTGCCGATTCACTTTTGACGAGGTCCGCGAGGGCCTTCGGTCCGCGGCGGCTTTCCTCGATGCTGTCGGCGCCGAGATCGGTCAGTCGCTTTTTCACGGCTTCTTCGTTGAGCCCTTTGCTCAGGGCGTCCGCGAGCTTCGCGACCACGGCCGGCGGCGTGCCGGCCGGCACGAACACGGCGTAGAACGGCGCGATATCGAATTCCGGCAGGCCCTGTTCGTGTGACGTCGGCACGTCGGGCAGCAGCGGGCTGCGCTTCTTGGCGGCAACCGCCAGCGCCTTGACGTTGCCGGCCTGCACCTGGCTCAACGTTCCGAGCACCGGATCGCATTCATAGTCGACTTGACCTCCCAGCATGGCATTCAACACCGGGGCCGTGCCGGTAAAGGGAATCATGGTCGGCTTGATGCCAAGCGCGGCGTGCAGCAGCAGGCATCCGATATAGGAGACGGAGCCAAGCCCGGCGTGCCCGACATTGAGCTTCTCCGGATTGGCTTTGGCGTAAGCAATGAATTCCTTGAAGTTGTTGGCGGGAAAGTCCTTGCGGACGACCAGCAGCTCGGGATATTCGGCCGTCAATCCGATCGGCTCAAAATCCTTCTGTGGATCGTAGCCCAGGTTCGGGTAGAACGCCGGCGCCAGCGCATTGGTGCCGAGGTGACCGGAGAGGATGGTGTATCCATCGGCCGGCGCGCGAGCAGCGCGCAGCGCCCCGGTGGTGCCGCCGGCGCCCCCGACATTCTCCACCACGAATTTCTGGCCGAGGTGACGGCTGAAGATATCGGCGACGATCCGACCCGTGATATCGGCCGGGCCGCCGGCGGCAAAGGGAACGATGACCGTTACCGTTCTGGCCGGGTAATCCTGTGCCCGCGCGCCACTCATTCCGGCCAGTGCCATCACAGCGGCCGCCGCTATCGCCAAGTGCCTTGCCATCTATCGCCTCCCAAAATTCGTTTTTTGCTACCTTATTCTGACTTGGTCGGCAGACAAGCCTCGAACGGAAAAAAGCAGGCGCGTTGCCGGGTTTCTCGTGCGCGGAATGTCGATCGTCGCGATGAGTGCGCAGTTGACCGGCTGCCGACGACGTGCGCAGACCGTTCCGGTCTATGACGCCACGCGCGCCAGCCCGCTCCAGTCAAACGTGATGCCATGACCAGGCCGCGCCGGCGCCAGCGCCATGCCTTTTTCCAGCACGAGCGGCTGCTCGATGTAGCGGTCGAGCCCGAATCCGTGCGCCTCGAGATAGGAGCGGTTCGGGCATGCCGCGAGCAGGTGCACGGTGACGTCATGTGCGCCGTGGCTGGTCACCGGAAGATTGAACGCTTCGGCGAGCCGCGCGATCTTCATGAAGGTGGTGACGCCGCCGCAATTGGTGACGTCGGGCTCGGGATACGACACCGCGCCGGCCGCGATATAGTTCTTGAATTCCCAGAGCGAGCGCAGGTTTTCCCCCGCCGCGATCGGTACGCCGCCGGCGGCCATGATGCGGGCGTGACCGGAAACATCATCGGGAATGATCGGCTCCTCGAGCCAGGTCAGGTCGCAATGCTGCAGGGCGCGCGCGGCGCGAATGGCTTCCTCGACCGTCCATTTCATGTTGGCATCCACCATCAGCGGAAAGCCGTCGCCGAGATGCTCGCGCATCGCCTGCACGCGCTTGACGTCGGAAGTGAGATCGGGTCGTCCGACCTTCATCTTGATGGCGCGAAAGCCCTTGGCGAGATTGCCGTCGGTCTGCTGCAGCAGCGCCTCCACGGAGAGATCGAGGTCGATGCCGCCGGCGTAGCAGGGCACGCGCGCGTCGAAGCCGCCGAGCAGGCGAAACAGCGGCAGGTTGGCGCGGCGCGCCTTCAGGTCCCACAGCGCGATATCGAGCGCCGATAGCGCGAGAACGGTCGGACCGCCGCGGCCGCCATAGTGCAGGGCCCACCAGACGTGGTGCCAGATGGATTCCGTGTCATCCGCTTCGCGGCCCTCGATCAGTTCGGGAATTTCACGCCGCAGCGTATCGGCAATCGCCCCGCCATTGCGGCCGACCGTGTAGGTATAGCCGACACCTTCGGCCCCGTCGGCGTCGCGGACACGGCAAGTGATCAATTCGAAGGCGTCGATTTGGCCGTGCGTGCTGTCCGACAGGCTGACGGTCAGGGGAATCCGATAGAGCCCGGTGTCGATCGTCCTGATAAGCGCCATTGGTTTCCGCCCTTTTTCAGCATCCTAGGCTGGCCCTCCTGGCAGGGCAATTGGCGTTCGCGGAGCATCGGCCCGAGGTGATTTCAACGTAGCGAAATCATCGTGACAATTAAGGCAGCGGTTCGCCGCTGACGGCCAGCGAGTCAATCGGCTTCGGCAGCGGTTCCGCTGCACCGTGAACTTAGATTTGTATCGCCTCGCGAAGGCCGGCCGTCTATGTTGAGCTGATGTCACGCCTCAAGCTTCTGTCGATTGCAATCGTCCTGTCGCTGCTGCCGGCCATGGCGCAGGCTGCGCCGGCCCACAAGCGGACGGCGCCACGCTGGCACGGCAACGGCTTCCTGCCGGGTTACCATCAGCCGCCGAATAACAGCCTTCCACCTTACGCCCAGAAAGCCTCGGTTTTGCGCGCGGCGCGCCACAAGCGGCGGCCCTGGTATATCGATCCAGTCCCGAGTTATTACGGCTACGATGGCGACCGGCACTATTTCGGCCGGCCTGGCTTTTACGGCGGTCGCTACAATGGCGGCAGCTTCGGCCCTTGCTGGACGCGGACGCCGATCGGGCCGGTCTGGAATTGCGGCTGATTTGACTCTTGCTTGAAGGACCCTGCGCGTGTGCATCCGGTTGCCGGCAACGGGAACCATGGCCCAAGCGGCCGTTCAGCACGCGGCCGATGCCATTGACGCCATGGCGCGGGAACGCGACATATCCGTTACCGCCGATTGAGGCTGCCCGGGAATAAAGTATGGACGCGCCGTCAAACATCGATTCCGCAGCGTATTCCAGCAGCGCCGTTGCGGACTGGTTGACGAACGAGACGCGTGATGAACGCTTCATCGACAAGATTTTCGCCGAACTGTGCATCCGACTCCAGCAGGCGGGCGTTCCCGTCAAGCGAGCGTCGCTGCATATCCTGATCCACCACCCGCAGTGGCTCGGCGCCAGGATGATGTGGACGGACGGGATGCGCGAGGCCGTGATCGAGCGGGTCGACTACGATGTCGAGGAACGATCCGAATACATCGGCAGCCCCGCCAACGAAATCCTGGACGGTATGGCCGAGCTCCGCGAGAATCTCGAACGCGATCCCTCGCTCGGCCGCAAACACGCCATCTATGACGAAATGCGGGCGAACGGCCTGACCGACTATGTGGCCTGGCCGCTGCACCATACGCTCGGCAAGCGCCATCTCGTGACCTTTGCAACCGACCGGCCCGGCGGTTTCGAAGAGGCGCAGGTCGCAGCCCTGTCGAAACTGTTGCCGGTTCTGGCGCTGGTCAGCGAAATCCGGATCAAGAACCGATTGGCGCGAACGCTGCTCGAGACTTATGTCGGGACGCACGCCGGCGAACTCATTCTGGCCGGCGCCACCAGGCGCGGAACCGGGACGACGGTGCGCGCCGCCATCATGATCTGCGATCTGCGTGATTTCACCAAAATCTCCGATAATTGGCCGCGCGATGACGTCATCGATCTGCTCAACGGCTATTTCGACGCGATGTCGGAGCCGATTGCGCGGCATGGCGGCGAAATACTGAAATTCATCGGCGACGGCCTGCTCGCCATTTTTCCGCTCAGCCAGCCGGCGGCGTGCGAAAATCTGCTGCGTGCCGTGGCTGAAGCCCGCCAGGCCATGATCGCCCTGAACGACAAGAACAGCGCAACCGGTCGTGCGCCGCTGAATTACGGTATCGGAGTCCACGTCGGAGACGTCATGTACGGCAATATCGGGTCGCGCGCCCGGCTCGACTTCACCGTCATCGGTCCGGCGGTCAACATGGCTTCGCGTCTTGAATCCCTCACCAAGCAACTGGGCCAAACGGTGCTGCTGTCACGCACCTTCGCCGATCTGGTCAGGGACGAGTTCGACCTCGAACGCGTCGGCGAATATCCGGTGCGCGGCTTCAACGACCCGATCGAGATCTTTGCGTATCACGGCTGAAGGGCACGCACATATTCATGCTGAAGATGGCGCAAACGACGAATTAGGCCGGCGGGAATCTGTCCGCCCGCATAACCGGCACGGGCTGTGCGAGCGGGACGAGCCGGGCCGGGGGAGGGTGCTGAACGCCGAGGCGCCGGCTGAATTTGAGCAACGGCCGTTCCACAAGGATGTTGAGAGCCAGGCCGAACGCGACGACGATGCCGGTTGTGACGAGTACCAGCAGCAGCGGCGGAATGGCGGGGATCCAGCCCGCGATCGACGCGCTTGCCAGCGACACTGTCTCCACCTGCGCCAGATAGATCGAATAGGACGCATCCCCGAGCCGCGCCAGCGCACGTTCCGGCCACGCGGGATCCATGCGCGTGCGGCTGACGAAGGCCGCCGCCGCCACCAGGCAGGCTGAAGGAAGGCCGAACACGATGACGCGGCCGGCGGGGTCCGTCACCAGCAAGGCCGCGATCGCACAGGCCGCGGCAACGGCTACCGGCCAGCTGATCCGGCAATTAACGAACACGCCGCCGACGATGACGCCAAAGACGAATTCGAGGATCATCGGATCGGTGAAGAACCTGTAATTTCCAAGTAGTGCGTCGGCGCCCGGGATTCGTCCGACCGTCACCAGCGCGCAAAAAATCAGAACGATGTTGCGCCAGACATCCCGCGTCAGCGCCATCAGCAGCGCAACGGCGAGATAGAAATACATCTCGTATTCGAGCGACCAGCCGAGATAGACGACCGGCATCTCGCCGTCTGTGAAGGCGATGAACGCCAGCGATTTGAGGATATGGCGGGGTGTGTACCAGTCAGGCGTGCCGAAGGTGGCGGGAAGCGTCACGGCCAGCGTGGTGACGGCCAATATCACGAAGAAATACAGCGGCACGATGCGCTCGACGCGGCGGCGCAGGAATTCCGCCGGCGCCAATCGGGCGCCGTGGGTCGCATAGAAAATGATGAAGCCGGAAATGACGAAGAAAAGATCGACGCCATGGCCGCCTTGGGACAGGGCGAAGGCCATGGGGCTCTCGGGAACCTTGAAGGCCTCAGGCGCGACACCCCAGGCATGAAAGGCGACCACCGCGACGGCGGCGAAAAACCGGAGCACCTGAATATAGACCAGCATGAAAATCCGTTGATGGGGTGGGCGGTTCGAACCTCAGGAACAGACTCATCCATCCCGTGCGGGTTCCTTGTGGCCTTGAACGCCCGGATTCGCTGCTCAATCCACGATCCGGCCGGGAGGGGGAAGTGAACTGGTATTTGTAATGCCAGCAGAATTGCGATAAGCACGGCCGTTCCCGGCCGGGAAGGCCGTTTCCGTGTGATCCAGGGCTTCGCCTGCTCCGTTTCTACGCAGACGCGGATCCATCGAGCTTTTCAGCGGCCGGGGTCGGGACGTCCAAAAATTCGAACGTAGGGTGGAACAGAGAGCATGGCGCGCAACATTCTGATCCTTGGAGCCTCGTATGGCTCCCTGCTGGGGACCAAGCTCTTGATGGCGGGTCACAACGTGACCCTGGTTTGCCGGAAGAAGACGGCCGAACTCATCAACCGCGACGGCACCGAAGTTCGCATCAAGCTGCGCGACGAGGCGGTGTACCGCGCGATTTTCTCGCGCGACCTGCTGGGAAAGCTGGACGCGACCGAGCCCGGCCATGTCGACATCTCCCGGTACGACATGGTGGCGCTGGCGATGCAGGAGCCGCAATACACCAACCATACGGTCCGGGTGCTGATGGTGAAAATCGCCGCCGCCGGGCTGCCGTGTCTTTCGATCATGAACATGCCGCCGTTGCCTTACCTCAAGCGGATCCCGGCGCTGGCGGACATGGACCTGGAAGAGGCCTACACCAATGCGCAGGTGTGGGAGCGGTTCAGGCCGGGACTGGTCTCGCTCTGCTCGCCCGATCCGCAGGCCTTCCGTCCGCCGGAGGAGGCGGCCAACGTGCTTCATGTCGGCCTGCCGACAAATTTCAAGGCATCGATATTTGCCGATGAACAGCACAACAAGCTGCTGCGGGAGCTGGAAGCGGACATCGACGCGGTGACGCTGGATGGCCATGACGTTCCCGTCAAACTCAAGGTGTTCGATTCGCTGTTCGTCCCGCTGGCGAAATGGTCGATGCTGCTGACCGGCAATTACCGCTGCATCACGCTGCACGAGCCGCAGTCGATCCGCGACGCCGTGCATGGCGATCTGAAGCTGTCGCAGGCGATCTATGACCATGTCGACGCCATCGCCCGGCGTCTGGGCGCCGATCCGCAGGACCAGGTGCCGTTCGCAAAATACGCCAAGGCGGCGGAAAGCCTGCTGAAACCCTCATCGGCGGCCCGGGCGGTCGCTGCCGGCGCGCCGTTCATCGAACGCGTCGACCTCCTGGTGAAGCTGATCTCGCATCAGCTCGGCATGGCCAATGCCGAGATCGACCGCACGGTCGAGATCGTCGATCAGAAACTCAACGAACGAATCGTGGCGGGCGGCTCCGGCCTGAACTGAGGGGGCGGAGCTACTCAGGCTCGATTCCCGCCGCCCGTGCGGAAACTTTCCAGGCTTCGATCTGTTCGCCGAGAAATTTGCCCAGCGCTTCCGGGGTGGACGGGGTGAGAACAAAACCCTGTTTCCCGAGAGCCTCGATGACTTCCGGCTCCTTGAGTATTTCGAGGAATTCCTTGTTAAGCCGCGCAACGATTTCCTTCGGCATATTGGCCGGTCCAAACATTCCGCCCCAGGAGGTGATCGTGTACTGCGGCAGACCGGCCTCATGGATGGTCGGAACGTCGGGCAGCCCCGGATATCTTTCCTGCAGTGTCGTCACCAGGGCGCGCAGCCTGCCGGCCCTGACATGGCTGAGCCCCGTCGTCAGGGTTGCGATCATCAGGTCGATCCGTCCGGCGAGAAGGTCGACGAGTGCCTGCGGCTCTCCCTTGTAGGGAACATGAACCATCTTGATGTCCGACATCGTTGCGATCTGGGAAGCTCCCACGGAGCCCGTGGTATTGCCGCTGCCATATGAAAGCTTGCCTGGATTTGCCTTGGCATAGGCGATCAATTCACCAAGCGTCTTCGCCGGCACATCCGGATGGGCATAGAGAAAGAAAGTGTAATAGCCGACCATGGTGATTGGCGTGAAATCCTTCACCGGATCGTAGGGCACCGATTTCCTCAGCGCGGGGGCCGCGGCGATCGGACTGTTTGACGCGAAGAACAGCGTATGGCCGTCGGGTGTCGATTTCGCCACGTCGTTGCCCGCGATGATGCCGTCTGCTCCGGGCTTGTTGTCGACGATGACGGGCTGTCCCAGTTTCTCCGAGAGCCGTTTGCCAATCGTCCGCACCAGGACATCGCTTGCGCTTCCGGCGGCTCCGAAGGTGACGAACCTGATCGGCCGGTTCGGGTAATCCTGGCCAAGTGCTGCCGTCGAGAGCAGCACGACCGTTACCATTGCAAGTAAGGCGCGCATCCAACCCTGCCTTTTGTTTATTGCTGTTGCCACGATCCGATCGTGGCCCGTCCGACTTGTAGCGAAGCCGCGTGCGCCCCGCCAATATCGAAAGAGAATTGATCGATACCGCGATAGCATTCGCAGCTCCCGGGTCCGACGCCTAGGGTCGGTATCGGTCCGCTCGACCTGTCGCCGTGAGGATACCCATGAATGCGTCCATTGAAGCTGTACCCTTCCGTAACGACGGCACGGAACGACGTCCGCGCATTTTTCGCGACGATCTTCTCGACGACCGCATTGCGCTGATCACGGGCGGCAGCTCCGGCATCGGGTTGGGCATAGCGCGAGTCTACGCCGAACTCGGCGCTACCGTCGTCATGATCGGCCGACGAGAAGAGCGGCTTGCATCGGCGATCGATCAGCTTGGCCGTGAGGTACCGGGCGCCGAACTCGTCACCTTCGCGGTCGACGTCCGCAATCATCTTGCGATACGGAACTCCGTGAGCGAAATCGTGCAGCGGTTCGGGCGGCTGGACATCCTCATTAACAACGCCGCCGGAAATTTCCATTGCCCGACCGAGGACCTGTCGGAAAACGCCTGGCGCACCGTGATCGACATCGATCTACACGGCACTTTCAACTGCTGCCAGGCCGCCCTGGCGGGTCTCAAATCATCGCCGCATGGCGGGCGGATCATCAATATCACGGTGCCACAGGCCCTGTCGGGCTGGCCAGGCAGCGCGCATGCCGCCTCGGCGAAGGCAGGCGTGTTGTCGCTGACCCGCAGCCTCGCAATCGAGTGGGGCGACTACGGGATTCGCGTCAACAACGTGCTGCCGGGTCCAATCGCCGGCACGGAAGGATTGAAGCGGCTCTACGAAGATCGCGGCACCGCCGACCACGAAATGAAGCGCATGGCCATGGGAAGCTTCGGCCTGGTCGACGACATCGCCAACGCCTGCGCTTTCCTCGCTTCAGCCGGTGGCGATTACGTCACGGGATGCGACTTCATGGTCGATGGAGGACGTTGGCTGAAGCGCGGCTGGGTGTAGTCCCATGACAAGCCCTCAAGCCATGGTGACGTCCCACGCGGAAGAGCCGGGTATCCTTCAATCCGGCCGATTTCTGTCGCGCAGCGATCTCAGGAGCCGAGCCAATCGGGCGGCCGGCGGCTTTGTCGCCATGGGACTTGCGTCCGGAGACACAATCGCCTTGCTGATGCGCAACGATACGACCTTTCTCGAAGTCACCCTCGGGACGATCGAGATGGGCGGCTATGCCGTGCCGATCAATTGGCATGCCACTCCGCAGGAGATCGCCTACATCCTCAAGGATAGCGGCGCCCGAGTGCTCGTCGCGCATGCCGATTTGCTGTCACCTCTGGGACCCGAAATCCTCTCAGGCATCCAGGTCTTCGCGGTCGCGACGCCCGCCGATCTGGTCGACTGTTATCGAATCAATGCGCAACAGGCCGCTTCGCCGACGCCTTCAACGGATTGGCATGAATGGCTGCGTATCCAGCCGGAGCATCGCGAAGGCGCGCGGTCGGTGGCGCAGAGCATGCTCTACACGTCGGGAACGACGGGCGTTCCCAAGGCCGTCCGCCGGTTTGCGCCGACGGCCGAGCAAAAAATGCTGATGGAAGAAACCAGGCGCGTCGTCTACGGCGTCGTCCCCGGCGCGCGAGTCCTGATCCCCGGTCCGCTGTATCATGGCGCGCCAAACGGCATTGCGATCAGTGCCGCGACGGTTGCCGATCTCGTCGTCCTGATGCCCCGCTTTGAACCCGAGTCGTTGCTCGCATTGATAGAGAAGCACCGGATCAGCTGTCTCTTTCTGGTTCCCACGATGTTTGTGCGGTTGCTTGCGCTTCCCGCCGAAGTGCGGACGAAATATGACCTGTCGTCGCTGCAATTTGCGCTGCATGCAGCCGCCCCCTGTCCGGTGGACGTCAAGCGCCGCATGATCGATTGGTGGGGGCCGGTCATCAGCGAATTCTATGGCGGCACCGAAACCGGTCCCATCGCGTTTTGCGATTCGGCCTCATGGCTGCAGCGTCCCGGCACGGTCGGGCGCACGCTTGAACGCACCGCCCTGCGGATTGTCGATGACAACGGTGCCGACTGCCCCGCCGGCGTGCCCGGCGAAATATATGCCAGGCTGAGCCACTATCCCGATTTTACCTATCACGGGCAGGAACAGAGGCGACGCGAGATCGAACGGGAAGGGCTCATCACGCTGGGCGACATCGGATACCGGGATCATGACGGCTTCCTGTTCCTGTGCGATCGGAAGCGGGACATGGTGATTATCGGCGGCGCCAACGTGTATCCGGCCGAGATCGAATCCGTGTTGGCCGCCATGCCTGGCGTGAAGGACTGCGCGGTGTTCGGCATTCCCGATACCGAATACGGCGAATCGCTGCTCGCGCTGGTCGAGCCTCACCATGGCGCGTCGCTGGGGTCGGCCGAGGTGATGGCCTATCTCCGGAGCCGTTTGAGCGGTTTCAAGGTCCCGCGCCATATCGAAATCAGAAGCGGCCTGCCGCGGGAAGATTCCGGCAAGATCCTGAAGCGCCTGCTGCGGGCGCCCTATTGGGAAGCTGCTGGCAGGCAGATCTAGCGGCGCTCCGGGCCGACCGGATCCTCCCCGCCGGCGCCCGTGATCTGGCTTAAGCCGCCTGCCTGTGCCAAATTCGTCGTTGCCCCGTGCGACGAAGAAGCAACCATGAAGATTAATCAGCTCCGATATTTTCTGGTTCTCGCCGAGGAGCTTCATTTCGTGAGGGCCGCTGCGAGGCTTAATGTTTCCCAGCCTCCCCTTAGCCGCCAGATACAGGCTCTGGAGCACGAACTGGGCCTGATTCTGTTCGTTCGTGGCAATCAGCGTGTCAGCCTTACCGAGGCGGGTGCAGCCCTCTACAGCGACCTGAAGGAGACATTCGCGGGACTTGATCGCGCGGTCACCCGTGCCAAGGGCGTCGCGCGGGGGGAGGCGGGACGAATAGCGATGGGGATGACAGGCTCGGTATCGTTTGGGATCATGCCGTCAATCCTCGAGCGTTTTCACAGCAAGTTCCCGTTGGTCCGGATGGAGATCTTGCACTTGATCAAGGCCGATCAGCTGCAAGCGCTCGCTGCCCGTCGAATCTCGCTGGGGCTCACGCGTTCCGCGGCGCATACCGCGCAAATCGTCTCCGAAGTCATCCATCAGGAGCCGTTCATTGCAGCTCTGCACGAGAGCCATCCGCTGGCGCGTCAAAAGAGCATCGCTCTCGAAAAGCTGGCCGCCGATAATTTTGTGCTCTACCGCGGCAATTCATGGCCGAGCGTTGCCGATGAAATCATCGGTCTTTGTGCCGCTGCCGGCTTTAGCCCGACCATCGATCAGGATACCGGCGAAATGCAAACGGCGGTAAGCTTGGTCGCCGCCGGCCTGGGCGTAACGGTGGTCGCCGATTGCATCAGGAGTTTCCTGCTGCCGCGTGTCGTCTATCGAACCCTGACAGTGCGCGGAAAAATACCCCTGACGAAACTGCACGCTGTCTATCGAAAGGACGATGCCAGTCCGATATTGAAGGCGTTCCTGCGGCTGGCAAGATCGATGGGACAGCGCGCCTGACCGCCGGGCGGCGCATCGGCGCTAGGGCGCCCGGAAGGTCGATCTCGCATAGGGCTGGATGTTCTATGGGGGCTTGACGCGCTACTCCTCGTCCGCATCTGGCGTCTGCCGCAGCAGGAAATGACCGAACGCCGAGGCGATCGGTTTGGCCGGGTCGTCCTGCCAGGCCTGCGCTTCGAAGGCGACGACGCGGCGGCCCTGCTTGACGATCGACACCTTGGCGTGGCTGTCGAGGGCGCGGCCGGAACGCAGGTAGTTCACCGTCAGGCCGATCGGCTTCGGCGACGACACGCCGAGTTCGCGTGCCACGCCGACGATCGCGGTGGTTTCGAGGAAGGCGCCGGTCATGCCGCCGTGGATGGCGGGCAGGATCGGGTTGCCGATGATCTTTGGCGAGAACGGCATTACCAGCGTGCCATCCTCGCCGATGCGGATGCCGAGGCAGCGCGCGAACGGGCTGTTGGCGAACGGGCCTGCGGGATCCTCCGGCGCGTCCAGCACCGGCAGCGTGCGCTGCTCCATCGCCCGCTCCAGCATGTTGGTGCGGTTCGCGCCGATCATGAAGCATGCCGTCGCAGTGGCGACGGGATCGTCCTCCGATTCCTGATAGGCCGTCGAGCGCACGAAGGCGATCGAGCGGGTGACGCGGTAGCAGACCGAATGCGCCCTTATGTCGAGGCCCGGCGTGGCCGGCTTCTGGTAGTCAATCCGCAGGTCGAGCGTGGCGATCGCACTGGTGCCATCGAGCGCGAGCTGGACGGCCATGCCGCAACTCTCGTCGAGCATGGCGGTGACGACGCCGCCGTGCAGCACGCCCGTGGCGGTGTCGCCGACGAAGACCGGGCGATACGGCAGGCTCGACCAGGCCTCGCCCGGCGCCGCGCGGTCGAGCTTGAGCCCGCTGATATAGCCATAGACGGAGCGGCTGCCCTTGACGGCTTCGGCCAGTCGGTCGAACGGCAACGGCGTGATGACAGGTGCTTTGGACATGCCGGGGTTCTACGCCATATTGCGCGGGGCGCAAAAGGCGTGGGGGAGGAGAATTCAGCCGTTCGTCACATGCACCCCGGGCGTCCGTCCGGCGTTCCACCTCCCGCCGAGCGCCCGCTCGATTTGTGCTGCCAACTGCAGCAGCAGTCCGTCATTGGCCTGCCTGCCGATCGCCTGAATGCCGAGCGGCAATCCGTTCTCATGTTGCGCCAGCGGCAGCGAGATCGCGGGAAGTCCGCTGAGATTGGCGAGCGGGGTGAACGCAAAATTGCGCCAGAGATGGCCGAACCAGTCCAGCACCGATGGATTGTCCGATATCGTCAGATATTCCGTGGTGCCGACTTTCGGTGTGGGCAGCGCGGTGATCGGCGTTAGAATGATGTCCCACTCCTCGAAGAACGCACCAAAACCGCGCGTCGTGGTGTTGAACACGGCCTGCATGCGCGCCCGCTCGGCGAATGTGGTGTGCCGGCCGGCTTCCCAGATCCGGATGTTGACGGGCTCGACCAGATCGGCCGGCGGCTTGTCCAGGCCGCGCGCCGCCAGCATATTGCCGATCACGACGGCAAAGTTGCTGATGTAGCAGGTGGTCTGCGCATCAAAGGCGGCGGTGAAATCGATTGCGGGCAACGCGTAGTCGACGTGATGGCCGAGGCCTTCGAGGAGTTTCCCGGTGCGTTCGAGTTCGGCTGCTATCGCTGGTGTCGCGCGATAGTCGCCCCATTGGTGCGATAGCGCGATTCTGAGCTTTGCCGGGTCGCGCTTGACCATGTCCTGATAAGGCTCCGGCGAGGTCCAGAACGGCATGAATTCACCGGGCGACGGACCCCGGCAGGCGTCGACGAAGGCGGCGGTATCGCGTACCGATCGCGACTGGCAGCCCTGGATCGATACCAGCCCGGTCAGGTCAGACATGTGCGGCGCCAGCGAGAACACGCCGCGCGAAACCTTGAGGCCGATGTTGCCGTTGACGCCGGCCGGAATACGGATCGAGCCGCCACCGTCCGTTGAATGCGCGATCGGCACGGCGCCCGCCGCGACCATGGCGGCGCTGCCGGCTGACGATCCGCATGTCGTGTAGTCCGTGTTCCACGGGTTGCGGGTCACGTAGACGGCGGGATTGTCGGCGGAGCTGCAAACACCGAATTCGGGCGTGGTGGTCCGACCGATCAGGTTGAGTCCGGCCTCGCGCATCTTCGCGGTCAGGAACGTATCGGCGCTGGCGCGATTTCCGCGCATCAGCAGCGAGCCCATTTCCTGCAGGCGGCCCTTCATGGTCGGGCCCAGATCCTTCATCAGGAAGGGCAGGCCGGCAAACGGCCCCGCGAGATTGGCGCCGTCCTTGGCGGGATCGGCAATCACGTCCTCGAACACTTCGACCACGCCCGACAGTGCTGGATTGACCTTTGCGATGGCCGCGGCCGCCTGGCTTGCCAATTCCTTTGCCGTCACCTCGCCTTTCCTGACGCGCGCCGCCAGCGCCACGCCGTCATGCCCGGCCCATTCGTCCCAGCTCATCGGCAAATTCATGCGATTTATTTCCCCAAGTGCGGCGCAACCTTAGTTTCGCGGCCCGGCAAGTCAACAAAAGGGGATGTCGCGTCGACGGCACCCGCCACGAGAGCTTTTGACGCAGATCAAACGACATCGGGAGCTTCGATGACACAAGGGCGGAAACAGGAAACCGGGATGTCCGCAACCGAGATCGCGAAGCTTCATTTCTCTGCCGCTGTCGCGCAAGCCGAAGCCGCAGGGTTAGGCCACGACAGCGTCTGCCGGTCGCTGCTCGGCCTCGTCGTCGCCAAATATCTCGAAAACAGAAGCGTCGCCGACGTTCAGTCGGAACTTCGCTTCGTCGCCGACAACTGCGATCCCGGGACGGATTTCATGTTCATGCGGCCGTAGGCTGCGATGAACCAAGTCTAGCTGGAGCAGCACAGTAATTCACCTCTCCCTTCGGGAGAGGTCGGCGCGCAGCGCCGGGTGAGGGGTTACGGTCTCACATTGTAGCAGCACACCCTCACCCGATTTGCTGTGCAAATCGACCTCTCCCCGCTGGGGAGAGGTGAAGTGGGCGCGCGGGCCGGGCGGTCGGACTGCCCCATCGACACGACTACTTGCCCTTGTTGTCGACCTTCGCCTTCTCGTCCTCGTTCATTTTCTTGATGGTTGCATCCTGATTGGTCGCGCCGGTCGTCTGGCTTGTCGTGGCTGGTGCAGCGGCATTGGGCGCGGAAGTTTGCGCCGGCGAATTTTTCGCCGGTCGCGTGGCGGTGGTATCGGGCGGCGAGTTGGCCTGGGCGGCCGCCGGCTGAATACTGCAAACCATGACGCCCGACAGCAATGCCGCGAGCGTCATTATTCCCTTGCCCTTGTTCATCGTTTGCTCCCTTCAAAGAAGCCAAACGTTCGAGCCCGCCTTAAGTTTCGAGCTGCTTGCCGATCGGCAATGCCCGGATCCGCTTGCCGGTCGCCGCGAAGATGGCGTTGATCAGGGCTGGAGCGAACGGAGGCACCCCGGGCTCGCCGACCCCGCTGGGCGGCGCATCGGGATCGGCGGGCACGATGTGCACGTTGGTGACGAGAGGCGCCTCGTCCATCCGGATCACCGGAAAATCATCGTAATTGCCCTGCTGGACCCTGCCGTCCCTAAAGGTGATCTCGCCATATTTGGCGAGGCTCAGGCCCATGATCGCCGCGCCTTCGATCTGCGACTCGATCCGCTCGGGATTGACGAAGGTGCCGCAATCGATCGCGGTATCGACCCGGTGCACCACCAGCTTGCCCTTCTCGCCGACCGATACTTCGACGATGGTCGCGATATAGCTGACGAAGCTGCGATGCGCGGCAATGCCGAGGCCGTGTCCCCTGGGCATGGCGCGTCCCCAGCCGCCCTTGTCGGCGACCACCTCGACGACGCGGCGCAGCCGCGCCGTATCGATCGGATAGCTGTCATAGGGCTCGCCGTAATTCCAGGGGTCCTTCACGGAGTCGAGCTTGACGATCCGCGGCGAGCCGATCAGTTCCAGCAGCATGGTCTTTTGATCGCGGTTGGTGGCATGGGCGAGTTCGCCCACCATCGACTGCACCGCGAAGGCGCGCGGGATATTCGACACCGCGCGGAACCAGCCGGTGCGGGTATGCGCGGCGGCCTCCGGGTTCTCGCACTGGATGTTGGCGATCTCGAACGGCATGTCGATCAGCCCCATGCCGAGTTCGAACGGCGCCTGATGCAGCGCGTTGGCAGCGAAGGTCGAGGCGATGCTCGGCGCGACGCTGCGATGGCGCCAGGCCACCACCTTGCCGCTTTTGTCGAGGCCGGCTTCGATCCGCTCGGCCGAGACGGTGTGGAGGAAGCCGTTGCGGACGTCATCCTCGCGAGTCCACTGCACCTTCACCGGCGCACCGATCGCCTTCGACAGCAGCACGGCCTCGATGGCAAAGTCGCATTTCGATTTTCGCCCGAAGCCGCCGCCGAGCAGCGTGACGTTGACGGTCACGTTCTCCTGGGGGATGCCAAGCGTTTTGGCGACGTCTTCCCGGGTGCCGCCGGCACTTTGCACCGGCGCCCATATTTCGGCCTTGCCGTCCTTGAAATTGGCGAGGGCGACAGGCGGCTCCATGGCGACATGGGCGAGATGGGGCAAGTAATATTCGCCGACGATGACCTTGTCGGCGGCCTTCAGAGCGGCGTCGACGTCGCCTTCCTTGCGCACCACCAGCCCGGGCTTTCGCGCGGCTTCCTCGATCTCCTTCCGGTAGGCAACCGATTCATATTTGCCGTTGGGGCCGTCGTCCCAGACGATCTTCAATGCGTCGCGTCCCTTGATGGCGGCGCCGGTGTTGCGGGCGATCACCGCGACGCCACCGACCGGCTGGAATTTCGATGGCCATGGCCAGCCCTGCACCTCGATTACCTTCTCGACGCCGGAGACCTTCATCGCATCGGTGGCGTCGAACGATTTCAGTTTGCCGCCGGTCACCGGGGGACGCGCGATCACGGCGAACTTGGTGCCGG
This sequence comes from Pseudomonadota bacterium, assembly GCA_040390145.1. Lineage (GTDB taxonomy): Bacteria > Pseudomonadota > Alphaproteobacteria > Rhizobiales > Xanthobacteraceae > Bradyrhizobium. Next base: position 5,358 of record JAZJYY010000112.1, on the reverse strand, counting down.
GCAGGGTGACGTCGCCGCCATACTTGGCGGTGCCGACGGTGATATCGCGCAGGTCGACGATGCCGACCTGGCCCTTGCCGAGATAACGGAAATCCCTGGGGTTCTTGAGCTTCAGTCCCTCGACGCTCGGCACCGATTCCTTCGCCGCATCGGCGGCGAGTTCGCCGAACCCGAGGCGGCGGCCAGTAGCGGAATGAACCACCTCGTGGTTGACCGCCTTCACCTCGGCGGCCGGCACGCCCCAGCGTTTGGCGGCCGCCGTTTCCAGCATGGTGCGCGCCGACGCTCCGATCTCGCGCATCGGCAGCAAATAGTGCCGGGTGCTGCGCGAGCCGTCGGTGTCCTGATTGCCAAATTTGACCTCGTCGCCATGCGCCTGCTGCACCTTCACCCGTGACCAGTCGGCCTCCATCTCCTCGGCCACGATCAACGGCAGGCTGGTCCGCACCCCCGTTCCCATTTCGGCACGGTGCGCGATGATGGTCACCGTGCCGTCGGATGCGATGGCGACGAAGACGCGGGGATCGACCACGGTGCCGTGCGGCATCTTGCCGGCGCCGGTTTCATATTTCGCGAATGCCTGGCGCGACATGACCGGTGCGGCCAGCACCAGTCCGCCGGCGATGCCGAGACCCCTGAGGACACCGCGGCGGGAGATCTTCTCGACTCGGATACAGGATTCCTGGATGCGGGCTTCGATGCCGCGAAGCTTGCCGGGATGTGTGATGATGTTCATGATCAGACCCCCGTCGAGGCGAGATGGACCGCGTTTTCGATGCGCTGGTAACAGCCGCAGCGGCAGATGTTGCCCGCCATCGCTTCACGGATCTGGTCGTGATCGGGTTTTGGATTTTCCATCAGCAGCGCCGCCGCCTGCATGATCTGGCCAGCCTGGCAGAAGCCGCATTGCGGCACGTTGACCTGGCGCCAGGCTTTCTGCACCGCATGATCGCCGGTCGGGTGAAGGCCTTCGATCGTGGTGACTTCTCGGTTGACCACGTTGGAAACGGAGGTGATGCAGGCGCGTACCGCCTGCTTGTCGACGATCACGGTGCAGGCACCGCAGAGCGCCTGGCCGCAGCCGAATTTCGTGCCGGTCAATCCGATTTCGTCGCGGAGAAACCACAGCAGCGGAAGATCGGGATCGCCATCCCAGTCGCGCTGCTGGCCGTTCACCTTCACCTTGATCATGATCGATCCTCGCTCTTCATAAGCTGCCGATGATTGCTTCGACGTGAGCGAGAAAACATGAGGGATCAGCGCTCACCGCCGTCGCTTCGAAATTCCTTGCTGCTGGGTTTGGCCTGGCCGGGATTTCTGTGAGCCATCTTCTCCTGTTTTTGATTGTTGGCTGTGCTCAGTCGGTCGCGCTTGGCGGACGCCGCCACAAGGCGTTCTATATTTGTATCGGAATGTTTGGCGAAAGCGGGGCAGCTGCATTCGGTCAGCAAGGCTTACGCAACGCGTGCTGAGATGCCCAATCAGCGCTTGGCCCGCGGCGCCGGCGGTGGCGGCGCGGGTTTGGGCTCTTCCTGCTTCACCGGCGTGGGCTCGGTCTGCACCTTGCAGCTGGAAGCCGCGAGCGAGGCTTGCGCCTGCGGCATCAGGCCGGGCTCCGGCGCCAGTGCCTTCAGCACGATCAGCCCGGTTGCGGTTGGGGAGTCGATGATCAGGCGGTCGGCCGCGGTGATTTCCTCGTCCTCGGGCAATTCGGCGTGCTGCGCCTCGGTCATCAGATCGAGTTCGATCAGCCTGCGCCCGGCCGAGCGATCGTTGATGGCGTAATAGGCGACTTCGTTGCGGGTATAGAACGACACCGAAGTATACGCCTGGCTGACCGGGACCGTGAGCTTGATCGGTCCGCCCGACAGATCGTAGCGGCAGATCGCGGTCGCGAAGGCCGGATCCATGAACGGCAGGGGCGCGTTGTTCGGATCCGCCAGCGGCAGCGCGGTGACCGCGTTGAGTTGGGTCATCGGCGTCAGGCGCGAATAGGCGTCCTGGGTCGCGATCCGCGGCAACGCCAGCACGCTGACGAGATGCACGACGGCGCCCAGCAGCACCCCCGCGATAATGGTGAACAGCAGGCGGATCATGGGCAGCCCACCGTCGCGATCGAGGGCATCGGCGCATCGCGCTGCGTCCGCGTCGCCACGCCGACCGGGGTATCGTACAGCCGCAGCATCAGCGTGTAGCGCTCGATGCCGCCGGTGGGCAGCCAGTTGCCGGCGCGCGAGCGCGACGCCACCCGGATCTCGAATGCGCCGTCGGCGCCGCGAATGATTTCCTGGCTGGTGAAGCCATAGCGCTGCAGCGAATTCGCTACCAGGTGACCCTTGGTGTTGTAGAGCGTCAGCGTCCAGAACCGCGCCGCAGGGGTAACGCCGCTGACGACCACGTCGCAGCGTCCGTCGAGCGGCTTGTTGCGGTCGTCCCTGGTCGCGGAGAAGGCGACGCCGTCGCCGGTGCCGACCGGCAGCTCGCCGCTGCGGGCGATCGAGGCGCGCGAATAGGGATCGACATCGGCGGTGCCGGTCTTCGGGCGCGCGGTCCAGGCGCCGATCGTCAGGGTCCCGAGATCGGTGCCGCGCGTCGCGGTCATCCAGGTGGCGCCGAGGCCGACGACGGTCGCGAGGATCAATGCCAGCAGTGTGATGAAGATCAGCCGCACGGTCAGTTCTTGCGCGGCGGAGCTGTCACCGCGGCTTCGCCCGGCGCTGCCGCGGCAAAACTGTCCGGGAATGCGATCGCGCTCGATGATACCGGCTTGCCGGGCTTCGCCGGATCAGCCGGCGTGACTTTGCCGGCGGTCTTGGCGGCCTCGTCGAGCATTCTTTCAACGCGCACCAGAATATCCGCGCCGCGCTTGGTCAGGATTGGCGGCGGTCCCGGCTTGGTGTCGATGATTTTCGGCGCGCCGGCGGCTGCGGCGGCAGCGGCCTGCGCCGTCGGCGGCAGCTTTTGCCCCATGCCAATGCCCGGCACTTCCTTGACCTCGACGCCCTGGTGAGCGACCACCATGATCTCGCGCCAGGTCTGCGCCGGCAGCGAGCCGCCGGTCATGCGGTTGGTCGGGGAATAGTCGTCATTGCCGTACCAGACCGCGCAGGTGAAGTTGCCGGTAAAGCCGACGAACCACGCGTCGCGATAGGCGTTGGTGGTCCCGGTCTTGCCGGCGGTCGGAATGCCGTCGATGGCGGCGCGGCGTGCGGTGCCTTCGCTGACGACGTGGCTCATCATTTCCGACATGTCGGCGGCGACAGAGGCGGGAATGGCCTGCACCTGCTTTTTGCCGTCGCGATCGAAGCGCCAGACCAGGTCGCCGGCGCCGGTGCGAACCTCCAGCACCGCATGCGGGACCGGCGCTCTGCCCTTGTTCGGGAAGGTCGCATAAGCCACCGCGTGTTCGAGCACATTGACTTCATCGGAGCCGATCGGCATCGACGGCGTATCGGGCAGGGGGGCCTTGATGCCGAATTTGCGCGCCACCTCGGTGATCTTGACGCGACCGGCCTTGGCTGGATTGGGTGACTTGCCGCCCAGTGCAATCGAGAGCTTTACCGGAATCACGTTGATCGAACGCGTGATCGCCTGGGTCAGCGTCATGGCGCCCGAATAACCGTGGCTGTAGTTTTGCGGACACCAGTTGCCGATGCAGACCGGGCCGTCGATCACGATGGAGGACGGCTTGTAGCCGTTCATCAGCGCCGTGGCGTAGACATAGGGCTTGAATGACGAGCCGGGCTGGCGCATCGCGTCGACGGCGCGGTTGAACTGGCTGGCGCCATAGTCGCGTCCGCCGACCATGGCGCGCACGCCGCCGTCGAGATCGGCGACTGCGACGGCCGCCTGGGTCGCATGATAATCGCGGCCGAACTGGCGCAACTGGTTTTCGACGGTGGCTTCGGCGGCGCGCTGCACCGTCATGTCGATCGCGGTGCGGACCACGAAGACGCGCTCGACATAGGATTTCGGGAAGGTGTCGACCAGCTTGCGCATCTCCTCGAACGCCCAGTCGAGATAGTAGTTCGGCGAATTCTCGTCGCGGCGATCGACTGCGATGGCCGGGTTGCGACGCGCGCCGAACACCTGGCCCTCGGTCATGAAGCCGGCATCGACCAGATTATCCAGCACCACGTTGGCGCGGGCGCGCGCGGCCGGCAGGTTGATGTGCGGCGCGTATTTGGTCGGCGCCTTGAACAACCCGGCGAGCATGGCGGATTCCGCCAGATTGACGTCGCGCGCCGACTTGTTGAAGTAGAAATGCGCGGCGCCGTCGACGCCGAAGGTGCCGCCGCCCATATAGGCGCGGTCGAGATAGAGCTTCAGGATTTCATTCTTGGTGAGGCGGGTCTCGAGCCAGATCGCCAGGAAGGCTTCCTTCACCTTGCGCTCGATGGTGCGCTCGTTGTTGAGGAACAGGTTCTTGGCCAACTGCTGGGTGATCGACGATCCGCCCTGCCGCACGCCGCCGGCCTGCGCGTTGGTGACGAGCGCGCGCCCGGTGCCGGCGATGTCGATGCCGAAATGGTCGTAGAAGCGGCGGTCCTCGGTGGCGAGCGTCGCCTTGATCAGATTGTCCGGAAAATCCTCCAGCGGAATCGAATCATTGTGCTTGATGCCGCGACTGCCGATCGGATTGCCATAGCGGTCGAGAAACGACACCGCGAGGTCGGATTTCTTCAGCCAGTCGTCGTCGGCGGTTTCGCGAAACGCCGGCACCGCCAGCGCCAGCATCAGCACCAGGCCGACCAGCCCGAGCGTAGCTGCCTCGGACAGGGGTTCAATGAAAACCCAGCGTTTCCAGCGGCCGACATAGAAGCGGTCCATGAAGGTGGAAAACCGTTCATAGAGCTCGCGCAGGCCCTTGCCGGAGGAGAACAGCGTCGAGTCGATGCGCGCATCCAGATCCAGCATCCAGTGCCGGATCTTTGTCTTCCAGTGTGGTGGTACGATCTGGCGCACCGGGACCCCAAGTCAATTCGCAGCGCCTCAAGTGCCCGGCCGGGCACCGTCGACGTCATGCGGGAATGTTGCGGCAAACCCAAGGCGTTTTTACGCCATCGGGGACTCGCTCCCTATCTAACCGAGCGGGGAGCATAAACCAATGGTCTGGCTCACGCTTTTGAACAGCAGGGCTAACGTCGCCGGCCGGCTTTTGCGCGCGCCCGTAGCTTACCGGTACCCACGTCGCCCGAAAACGCTATAGAAGGGGCCAAACCCACACCCGCCCAGTCAGGGAATCATGACCGCGCAGCCCAAGCCACGCGTTAAGCCACCCTCGGGCCAAGAGGGATTCTTTTGGAAAACCAAGACGTTGGAAGAGATGTCCAGCGCCGAATGGGAAAGCCTGTGCGA
>JAZJYY010000111.1:0-54877 GCA_040390145.1 Pseudomonadota bacterium | reverse complement strand
CGTCCATGAATGGATTGAGACCCCGGTGATTGGTGCCGGTGGCGACGATGTCGCCCGGCAGCAGCGTATGGATCGATGACAGCCAGGCGATGCACTTGCCGATTTTGTGGCCCATATCGTCGGTGTTGAAGTTTTGCATGAGCACGCCGTTGTTCCAAAGTCTGATTTGCAGTTTCAGCGGATCCTTGATCTCATCGGCGGTGACAAGATAGGGGCCGATCGGCGCGAATGTGTCACGGCTCTTCATCTGGAAAAATACGTTTGCCGGGGGCCCCAGGCCCCGCGCCGATCCATCGATGAAGTTCATGTAACCGAAGACGTAGTCCATGGCTTCGGCTTCGCTGACATTGGTGCACTTCTTGCCGATGACGACCGCGACCTCAGCCTCGCCTTCAAAGCAGGTGGCCGGCACATCCGGTAGCACCATGGTGTCGCCATGTCCGATGATGGCGCTCGGCGACTTGTGGAAGGCATTGACCGGCGCCGGCGCGCTGCGCGTGCCGTCTTCCATGTAGTTGACCGCCATGCAGTCGATCGTGCGCGGACCCGGCACCGGCGGGCGGATGCGCACGCCCGAGACAGGTACCCCGGCGCCGCCTGCGGCCGCCGCCTCAAGCCGCGGCTTGTAGCGCTCCCAATGCTCGATCAAGCTGTTCATCAGATCGCCGGGGCCGGTATGTGGAATGTCCTCGACCTCGGCGCTGACATCGACCACGGCGTCGTTCTTCAGCACGCCGAGCCTGAAATCGTCGAAATAGAGTAGCTTCATGGTGTTCTCCTTCAACAAAACCCGCCCGACGCGAAATCACGCATCGTCTCCTATACCGGCACGTCGCTCGCCAGCTTCAACAGATTGGCCGAGGTCGGCGTCTTGGCGCCATAATCCCTCCAGGCAGTATCGCGCGCAATGTCGCGCCACTGGCCCACCGTGGCGGTATCGAGCATGCTTACCTTGGCACCGGCCTTTTGATAGACCTCGTCAACCCTGATGTCATCATCCTGCGCGCCCCGCTTGCCGAAGGCTTCGAGTTCGCCGCCCACAGCGCGGATGATGTCCTGGTGGTTTTTCGGCAATCTGTCGAAAACCACCTTCGACATCAGCAATGGCTCCAGCATGAACCAGTAGGATGCGCCGGCGCCCGAGGTCAGGAATTTGGAGACCTCCTGGAGCCGGAACGAAATCAGGCTGGTCGAGGAGGTGATGCCGGCGTCGCAGGCGCCGCTCTGCATCGCCGCATGGAGTTCGTTCGATGGCACTGAGAGCACGTCGGCGCCCGCGGTGCGCAACACCATATCCATCTCGCGCGAACCGCCGCGGACCTTGAGGCCCTTGACGTCTTCGGGCGCCATGAGCGGCTTGGCGCGGCTGGCGACGCCGCCGGCCTGCCAAATCCAGGTGAGCAGGATGATGCCCTTGTCGGCCAGAAAGTCCGTCAACAGTCTGCCGACCGGCAGTCCCTTCCAGCGCAGGCCTTGATCATAGGTCGAGACCAGGCCGGGCATCAGGCCGATATTGGTTTCCGGCAAGTCGCCGCCGGCATAGGGCAGGGGATAGAGGCTGATATCGAGCGTGCCTTTGCGCATCGCCGCGAATTGCGCGGTGGTCTTGACCAGTTGCGAGTCCGGAAAGACTTCGGCGGCGATCTCGCCGCCGCTGCGTTTGGCGACTTCGGCCGCGAACATCCGGCAGAGCCGGTCGCGAAAATCGCCCTGGTCGATGCTGCCGCCGGGAAACTGGTGGGATATTTTCAGGGTGGTTGCGGCCACCGCCGTTCCTGTCCCGAAACGCAGGATCGCCGGTGCGGCAAACGCCGTGATGAGGGCGTGACGGCGCGTCAGCATGGAATTCCCTCTGGCTGTTATTGATTGAATTATTGATTGGAAGATCGCGGCGGCATGGAAGGCCGACTGGCCCGCTTTTGCCGAAAGTCTCTCTGGTCTGATATCCGGGGTTGGGCTTTTGAGGAAGCCCCATCGGCGGGCAACGAATGCTTGCCGTCAGGTCAGTGCCAAAAAAGTTCAATCGGGCATTTTCTGGAACCCCGCGGCCAGCCGAAAAATCCCGTCCGGCCGAAAAAATTTCTGGGTGGCAGGGTAACAAACGCCATCGCGGGTCCGTCCTGAACCATAGCGGCATCAGTCGCTTGAAGAACCGGCTTCAAAGGGAAAACCTGCCAATGACCATCAGCACCCGTATCGCACTCGGAATTGCGGCCGCCGCTCTCTCGGTCAGCCTCGCGCTGGCGCCTGCCGCCTTCGCTCAGGACAAGATGGGCAAGGACGACGGCATGAAGAAGGACTCCATGTCCAAGGACGGCATGAAGAAGGACGACGCCATGTCGAAGGACGGCATGAAGAAGGACTCGATGGCCAAGGACGGCATGAAGAAAGACGACGGAATGAAGAAATGAACCTGCCGCCAGCTTCAGCTCGGCGCCGCGTCGGCTCGCCTCCTGTCGGAGGCGGGCCGTTCCGGCGCCGGTTGCGCTATCGCTTTTTGCCCTTGCCCTTGCGGGCGGCATAACGGGCGTCGCGCGCCGCCTTGCGCTCGGCCTCGAGCGCGAATTCAGCCGCGGCGGCGGCCTCCTGTTCACGCAGGATCTGGGCAGCGGCTTCGGCTGCAGCCTGCTCCTCGCGCGCCTTCTGCTCGGCTTTGGCGGTCTCGCGCGCCAGCTTGGCCTTGGCCCGCTCGGCGGCCTGCGCCTCGCGCTCGGCGCGGCGTTTGGCGACTTCGGGATCATCGAGACCCGGCTTGGCTTTAAACTTCTCGAGGATGCTCTTCCTTGCTTCCTGCGCCGCCTTCTGCCGGTCCGCGAAGCTAGGTTCCTTGAATCCACTCATTGAAACGGCCTTGTCGCTTTCGTTTGGGTGATGGGTGATCGGCTCTGGCGCGAGGACAATGCGCGCCCCCGGCGCGATGAGGAGCGGTTTACAGCCGCGCGGGCCGGGACGCCATCGTTTAATCAGCCAGCCGGCGCAATGTCGCGCGAAAACTGACGCTGCGGCTGCCCACCAGCGAGGTGCCAAAGACCTCGGCACGGTCGTTCTGCCAGGTTCCCGAAAAGCCCGTCGTGACCTCCCGGCCGCCAAAAACCGGCCGCGCGGTCGGGTCGTGATAGGCCGTGTGCTGGTTGGTGACCACTTCGCCCTTCCAGCTGCCCTCCCGGAATGTGTAGGAGCCCTTCGACCAGAAATAGGGATCGCCGCCGAGAAATTTGCCATCGCGCAGCACGAGTACCCCGCTGGCGCGTCCCTTGACGCCGTCGCCCATCTGGATGTGGATCGAGTAGAGCCCGTTGCGCATGTTCGGCCGTCCCGCGGCAACTATAGCAGGTTCGGGTCGGCGCCGTTCGCGCCCCTCGCTCGGATCGGCAGCGCGCGATGCCGCTGACTTACCAGGCCTCGAACCGAAGCTCGGCGGCGCCCCTGGCGGCGATACCGCGGACATCCCAACTGGCGGAACCATTCAGCGACCGGCAGTGGATCCGGATCATGGTGCCGCGCTCGTCCTTGCCGGCGTCGTCGACCACGCCGACAACAGGGCAATTGAGGCCCTCCGAGGCGATCTGCCCGGCGAGCTTCTGCTTTTCCTTTTGGTTGGGCTGGGTCTTGAGCGGGGCCTGCGCGGCGGCCGCGGCAAGGCTGCACGCCAGGACAAGTCCGGCCGCCGATATCTGCTGAATGCGACGATGAATGGGAGCCATTCCCCAAGCGTAGCAAACCGGAAGCTGGAAATCATCCCCGAAAGATTTTGTTAATGATTTCCCTTAAAGGGAAATTTGCCTGTCTCGCGCACGATGCGCAACCGCAAAACATTTTTGCAGATCGCAATTCTTCAAGAGACCGGGAAGGTACCACCATGACGATGTCACGCGTATATGCAGCACTGATCGCTTCGGCCGTTACCGCCATGGCGCTTCCGACCGCGGCCTCCGCGCAATGCCAAGGCTGCTACATGCCGCCGCCGCCGCCTTGCGTCACCTGTTATCAGCGCCAGGTCGCGCCGGCGCAGTACCGAACCGTCGATGAGACCGTGATGGTCGCGCCCGGCCGCGTCATCGCCCATCGCACCCCGGCGCAATACCGCACCGTGATGGTGCCGCAGACCGTGATGGTGGCGCCCGAAGGCGTGCAGTACGAGCGCACCCCGCCGCAATATGCCACCCGTCAGCGCGTCGAAATGGTCGCGCCCGCCCGCGAATACTACGTCGCGACGCAGCCGCGCTGCGCGACCTGCGGGTACTGACGCCGCGGGCACGAGGCAGCACGCAACCGCTTGATGAGATGCAAAGGCCCCGGAGTGATCCGGGGCCTTCATTTGTTGATTCGTCAGCGCTTGGCAGCGCGCCGCGTCTTTCGCGGAGCCGGCGGTTGCGGAACGGCAAAGATCCCGAACTCCTCGGTCAGGACGGTGGCAAGCCAGGACTGATACTCGCCGTAACGGCGACTGTCGCGCGCGATCACGCCAAGCTCCGGCTCTTCGCCCGCGCGCAATTTGCGCAGCACGATGGGGGCTGCGACGGGAATGTAGATCGAGCCTTTGGGGTTGCTAAGCGTCGAGATGATGCCGCGCATCATGTCTTCGGTATCGGGCAGCGAGAGCAGAACGGTTCGCACGTTGCCCGCGCTGGAACTGACGAGGTTCATGAAGGCGGTGCCGAACGGAATATAGACCGTGCCGACCTGCCGGTACTTGCCGTCGAAGCGCGACTTCTCCTCGAACACCAGGCAGTTCTGCGTGTTGCTCCACGCGATCGAGATCAGATAGGCGTTGAAGTTGGCGGGGTTGGCGAACATCGGGCGGACGCAGAGATAGTCGCCCTGCAGATGTTCGACCGCATCGAACACGTAGCCGCCGACCGATTTGGCGGCGGTGTCATCTCTTGCCTTGAGTTGCCCTTGGGCCTGCCTTTGAAAACTGGTCTTGAGGATGCCCTCGACCTTGTTGAGGGTGCGCTCGGTGAAGTCGCCCTGAAACAGCTTTTCGATCGATGATTTCGACAGGTGCTCGCGGATCAGGTCCTTGCGGGCGAGGCCATTGGCGTCCAGATGGCGCTGGATCGCGCTGGCGATCGCCTTCCGATCCTGCTTCGAGCCGAGCCCGGTCTGCTGCTTCATGTCTCGTGCTTCATGTCGTGCACCTCAAAATTCATCAAAATCTAGCATGAACTTTCATGGCTTGCCTACGTCGCCGCCGCAGCATTCCATTTTTTGCAAATTCGACTCGCATTCATCCGAACAATGCGGCGAGGCGACATTCTTGATGGTCGCGGCAATCCGAATGGTTAATTTAGGCTGGCGGTGCGGGCGGCGAGGTGCCGGTCGCGAATCGAGAGCAGGGCAGCCGGCATGCCGAACCGCGCGGCGAAAGACCGAGACTTAAAAGACCATGGCGTGACTGGCGATCCCAGCAGGATTCGAACCTGCAACCCACGGAGTAGAAATCCGTTACTCTATCCAGTTGAGCTATGGGACCGTAGCTTCACGGCGCCTGGTCTTCATAGCACTGCCAATATGAAAAATCCGCTGTCCGGCCAAGCCTGTTTCGAACCCTTTTTTGGGACCATGCGACAAACCCGCAAGGTGGATCGTTGCGTTTGTCCGCCCCCGAGGCATTGCCGGGCCGCGGCCGGCTGCCGGGAGACATCCAGAGGATCGCTTCGTCATATCCAGCACGCGACTTTTTCGCTACCTGCTTCGGCGGTCACGAGTCCGTCACCTTTTCGCGCACTTCTGAACGAAACGCGGCGCCTGTCCGCGTCCCAGGGAGATCCATCATGATTGGTTTGATTCGCGCCGCGGCCCTTTGCGCAACGCTGGCGCTTGGTCTCGTCACGGCGCAGGCCGCGGACAAGGCCTTCAAACGCGACGATCTGCAGGATTCGGCGGTCAAGCTGGAGGCCCAGATCAAGAGCGAGGCCGGCGCGGTGGCGAAATCCGGCGCGACGCTGAAAACCGACGCCGACGCCGCCTTCAAGCGCAGCGATTTCCGCACCGGCCTGCAGATCCTGGGGCAGATCGCGGCGACCTCGCCGGACGACAGCGGCAACTGGCTGCGGCTGGCCCGCGCCATTTTCCAGATCTGGCCCAAAAATTCCAGCGAAGGCACCTTCCTGCTGGAGCGCGCCTCGACCGCGGCCTACATTGCCTACCAGCGTGCCGGCAATGCCGGCGAAGAGGCGGACGCGCTGGCCGTGCTCGGCCGCGCGATGTCCGACCGCAAGCTGTGGCGTCCGGCGCTGGACAGCCTGCGGCTGTCGCTCGACCTGCGCGAGGTCGCCGAGGTGCGCGGCCAATACGAGAAACTGCGCGACCAGCATGGCTTCCGGCTGCTCGATTACACCGTGGATTCCGACGGAGCGTCGCCGCGCGCCTGTTTCCAGTTCTCCGAGGACCTCGCCAAGCGCGTCGACTTTGCGCCGTTCCTGGCGCTGGCGGGCAGCGACAAGCCGGCGCTGACATCGGAAGGCAAGCAGCTTTGCGTCGACGGCCTCAAGCATGGCGAGCGCTACAACGTCAATCTGCGCGCCGGGCTGCCGTCCACCGTGAAGGAAACCCTGCCCAAATCGGCCGAATTCAACATCTATGTCCGCGATCGCAAGCCGTTCGTGCGCTTCACCGGGCGCGCCTATGTGCTGCCGCGCACCGGCCAGCGCGGCATTCCCGTAGTCACCGTCAATACTCCCTCGGTGTCCGTCAACGTGTTCCGCATCGGTGACCGCAACCTGATCAATACGGTGCTGAGCAGCGACTTTCAGCAGGCCTTGAGCAAATACGAGCTTTCCGATCTCGGCAACGAGCGCGGCGTGAAAGTCTGGTCCGGGGAGCTTGCCACCGCGACCACGCTCAATCAGGACGTCACCACGGCGTTTCCGGTCGACCAGGCCCTCGGCGACCTGCAGCCGGGCGTCTACGTCATGACGGCCGAGGCCAAGGGCCCCGGCAGCGACAGCGACGGGTCGCTGGCGACGCAGTGGTTCATCGTTTCCGACCTCGGGCTGACGGCCTTCTCGGGCAATGACGGCATCCACGTGTTCGTCAATTCGCTGGCCTCGACCGATGCGGTGGCCAGGGCCGAGGTGCGGCTGGTGGCGCGCAACAACGAAATCCTGGCCACTCGCAAGACCGACGATTCCGGCCACGTGCTGTTCGAAGCGGGGCTGGCGCGCGGCGAGGGCGGGCTGTCGCCGGCGATGCTGACGGTATCCGGCGAGAAGACCGACTATGCCTTCCTCAGCCTGAAATCCAACGCCTTCGACCTCTCGGACCGTGGCGTGTCCGGCCGCGCCGTTCCGGCGGGCGCCGACGCCTTCGTCTATACCGAGCGCGGGGTCTACCGTTCCAGCGAGACGGTCTATCTCACCGCGCTGCTGCGCGACGGCCAGGGCAATGCGGTAAGCGGCGGACCGCTGACGCTGGTGATCGAGCGCCCCGATGGCGTCGAATTCCGCCGCGCCGTGCTGCCCGACCAGGGCGCGGGCGGCCGCAGCATGGCGCTGACGCTGAATTCCGCGGTTCCGACCGGGACCTGGCGGGCGCGGGCCTTCACCGACCCCAAGGGCTCGTCGGTCGGCGAAACCACCTTCATGGTCGAGGATTACATCCCCGAACGGATCGAATTCGAATTAACTGCCAAGGACAAGCAGATCAAAGCTGATGCTCCGGTAGAACTGAAGGTCGATGGCCATTTCCTGTATGGCGCGCCGGCCTCGGGCCTGCAGCTGGAAGGCGACATGCTGGTGGCGCCTGCCTCGGGACTTCAGGGCTTTGCGGGTTACCAGTTCGGCGTCGCCGACGAGGAAACCGCCAGCAACGAACGCACCCCGCTGGAAAACCTGCCGGAAGCCGACGCCAAGGGCGTCGCCACCTTCCCCGTCAGTCTCGCCAAACCGCCATCCTCGACCCGTCCGCAGGAAGCCCAGATTTTTGTCCGGATGACGGAAGCCGGTGGCCGCGCCGTCGAGCGCAAGCTGGTGCTGCCGGTTCAGCCCGCGGCGGCGATGATCGGCGTCAAACCGCTTTTCGCCGACAAGAGCGTCGCGGAAGGCGACAAGGCCGGCTTCGATGTCGTGTTCGTGGCCCCCGACGGCAAGCCATTGGCGCGCGACGGCCTGCGCTACGAGCTGCTGAAGATCGAGTCCCGTTATCAGTGGTACCGGCAGAATTCGTCCTGGGAATATGAGCCGGTCAAGTCGACCAAGCGGGTGGCTGATGGCGACGTCACGGTCGCCGCCGACAAGCCGTCCCGGATCACGCTGTCGCCGCAGCCCGGCCGCTACCGCCTCGACGTCAAATCGACCGAGGCCGACGGTCCGCTGACCTCGGTGCAGTTCGATGTCGGCTGGTATTCCGACGGCAGCGCCGATACGCCTGACCTGCTGGAGACCTCGATCGACAAGCCGGAATATCTGGCCGGCGACACCATGGTGGTGTCGGTCAATGCGCGCTCGGCCGGCAGGCTGACCATCAACGTGCTCGGCGACCGGCTGCTGACCACGCAATCCATCAACGTCAAGGAAGGCACCGCGCAGGTCAAAATCCCCGTCGGCAAGGACTGGGGCACCGGCGCCTATGTGGTGGCGACCCTGCGCCGCCCGCTCGATGCCGCCGCCTTGCGGATGCCCGGCCGGGCGATCGGTCTGAAATGGTTCGGCATCGACAAGAAGTCCCGCACGCTGCAGGTCAGCCTGTCGCCGCCCGCCCTGGTGCGTCCGGGAACCGCGCTGAAGATTCCCGTCAAGCTCGGCGGGCTCAATCCCGGCGAAGACGCCAAGATTGTCGTCGCCGCCGTCGACGTCGGCATTCTCAATCTGACCAACTACAAGCCGCCGGCGCCGGACGACTACTATCTCGGCCAGCGCCGCATGACCTCGGAGATCCGCGATCTCTATGGGCAACTGATCGACGGCATGCAGGGCACGCGCGGCCAGATCAGGACCGGCGGCGATTCCGCGGGCGCCGAGCTGCAGGGCAGCCCGCCCACGCAAAAACCGCTGGCGCTGTATTCCGGTATTGTCACGGTCGCCGCCGACGGCACCGCCACTGTCGATTTCGACATCCCGGAATTCGCCGGCACCGCCCGGGTGATGGCGGTGGCGTGGACTTCCACAAAACTCGGCCGCGCCACGACCGACGTCACGGTGCGCGATCCCGTGGTGCTGACGGCGACCTTGCCGCGCTTCCTGCTCAATGGCGACAAGGGCACCATGAGCTTTGACCTCGACAATGTCGAAGGCGCTGCGGGTGACTACACCATCAGCGTCAAGACCACGGGGCCGGTGAAGGTGACCGGCAATCCGACCACCACGGTCAAACTCGCGGCCAAGCAACGCAGCTCGATGTCGCTGGCGCTCGATGCCGGCGGCGCCGGGACCGCGAACCTCGATGTCGACATCAAGGGGCCGAACGGCCTGACGCTGGCGCGGCACTACGCGCTGGACGTCAAGGCGGCGACGCAGGTCCTGGCGCGCCGCTCGATCCGGACGCTCGCCAAGGGCGAGAGCCTGACGCTGACCTCCGACATGTTCTCGGATCTGGTGCAGGGCACCGGCGGCGTCTCGCTGTCGGTCAGCCTGTCCACCGCGCTCGACGCCGCGACCATCCTCAAGGCGCTCGACCGTTATCCGCACGGCTGTTCGGAGCAGATCACCAGCCGCGCCATGCCGCTGCTCTATGTCAACGATCTGGCGGCGGGCGCCCATCTGGCGATGGATACCGCGGTCGACCAGCGCATCAGGGATGCGATCGACCGGCTGTTGGCGCGGCAGGGTTCGAACGGCTCGTTTGGACTGTGGTCGGCCGGTGGGGACGATTCCTGGCTCGACGCCTATGTCACGGACTTCCTGACCCGCGCCCGCGAAAAGGGATTTGCGGTTCCGGACGTCCTGTTCAAGAGCGCGCTCGACCGCATCCGCAACTCCGTGGTGAATGCCAACGAGCCGGAAAAGGACGGCGGGCGCGATCTGGCCTATGGCCTCTATGTGCTCGCGCGTAACGGCGCGGCGCCGATCGGCGACCTGCGTTACCTCGCCGACACCAAGCTCGGCAATCTGGCGACGCCGATCGCCAAGTCGCAGCTGGCGGCGGCGCTGGCGCTGGTCGGCGACAAGGGCAGGGCGGAGCGGGTCTATGCCGCCGCCGCCGAAAGCCTTGCGCCGAAGCCGGTGCTGGAGTTCGGCCGGGTCGACTATGGCAGCGCCTTGCGCGATGCCGCGGCCCTGGTCTCGCTGGCCAGCGAAGGCAATGCGCCGCGGGCGACGCTGACCCAGGCGGTCCAGCGTGTCGAAGCGGCGCGGGGCCTCACGCCCTACACTTCGACTCAGGAAAATGCCTGGCTGGTGCTGGCGGCGCGCGCGCTCGCCAAGGAGACGCTGACGCTCGACGTCAACGGCGCTTCGGTCAAGACCGCGCTCTATCGCAGCTACAAGGCCGCCGAGATGGCGGGCCAGCCGATCAAGATCACCAACACCGGCGATGCGCCGGTGCAGGCGGTGGTCTCGGTCTCGGGTTCGCCTGTTACGCCGGAGCCCGCGGCGTCGAATGGCTTCAAGATCGAGCGCAATTACTTCACGCTTGACGGTAAGCCGGCCGACGTCTCGAAGGCGAAACAGAACGACCGCTTTGCGGTGGTGCTGAAGATCACCGAGGCCAAGCCGGAATTCGGTCACATCATGGTGTCGGATTATCTCCCGGCCGGCCTCGAGATCGACAATCCGCGTCTGGTCTCCTCCGGCGACGCCGGCACGCTGGACTGGATCGAGGACGGCGAGGAGCCCGAAAACACCGAGTTCCGCGACGACCGTTTTACGGCGGCGATCGACCGGGCCAGCGATGATGCGGCGGTGTTCACGGTGGCCTATGTCGTGCGCGCGGTATCTCCCGGCAAATACGTGCTGCCGCAGGCCTATGTCGAGGACATGTACAATCCCTCGCGCTATGGCCGCACCGGCACCGGCACAGTCGAGGTGCGTGCGGCGAAATGAGTGCGCCTGCCTCACACAAGGCCGATAAGGAAGACGTGGATGGCCGGGTCAAGCCCGGCCATGACGGGCTGGGAAAGCGGCGCGTCATTCGTTTTGCCGCCATCGCGTTTGCGGCCGTAGCCGTCGTCTCGCTTGCCATCGGCGCGTGGGTCGTCTCGCTCGGTCCGTTGCCCTTCGAACAGGCCCGGAAAATCTCCACCACCATCGTCGACCGCAACGGCAAGCTGCTGCGTGCCTATGCGATGGCGGATGGCCGCTGGCGGCTGCCGGTCGACGCGCGAACCGGCGTCGATCCGTCCTATCTGAAACTGCTGCTGGCTTACGAGGACCGACGGTTCTATTCCCACCATGGCGTTGATCCGCAGGCGCTGGGCCGCGCCGCGTGGCAGATCGTGACCCGCGGCCGCATCGTCTCCGGCGGCTCCACCATCACGATGCAGCTGGCGCGGCTGATGGAGCCGCGGCGCGAGCGCTCGCTCTCGGCCAAACTGCGCCAGATGGTCCGCGCCATCCAGATCGAGCGGCAGCTGTCAAAACACCAGATCCTCGATCTCTATCTGGCGCTGGCGCCGTTCGGCGGCAATCTCGAGGGCATTCGCGCCGCGTCCATCGCCTATTTCGGCAAGGAGCCGAAGCGGCTGTCGCTGGCGGAAGCCGCCGTGCTGGTGGCGTTGCCGCAGTCGCCCGAGACCCGCCGGCTCGATCGCCATCCCGACGTGGCGCGGGTCGCGCGCGACCGCGTGCTCGATAGAATGGTCGAGGACGGCCAGGTTCCGGTCGAGGACGCGGTGCAGGCCAAGGCCGTTGCCGTGCCGCAGCTGCGCAAGCCGATGCCCATTCTGGCGCCGCATTCCGCCGATCAGGCACTGGCGACCGTGAAGGACACGCCGGTCATCAAGCTGACGCTGGATTCCGGGCTGCAGAAGGTGCTGGAAGCGCTGGCGCGCGACCGGGCCATCGCGCTGGGCTCGAACATTTCCGTGGCCATTGTCGCGGTCGACCATGAGAGCGGCGACGTGCTGGCGCATGTCGGCTCGCCCGACTATTTCGACGACCGGCGCGCCGGGCAGGTCGACATGACCCGCGCGGTGCGCTCGCCGGGTTCGACGTTGAAACCGTTCATCTATGGGCTCGCCTTCGAGGATGGTTTCGTGCATCCGGAAAGCCTGATCGACGACCGGCCGATCCGCTATGGCTCCTACGCGCCGGAAAACTTCGACATGACGTTTCAGGGCACGGTGCCGGTGCGCAAGGCGCTGCAATTGTCGCTCAACGTGCCGGCCATCGCGTTGCTCGACCGCGTCGGCTCCAGCCGCCTGTCGTCGCGGCTGAAGCAGGCCGGCGTCAATCTGGTGCTGCCAAAGGACGAGGCGCCGGGCCTCGCGATGGGCCTCGGCGGCGTCGGCGTGACGCTGCAGGACCTGGTCCAGCTCTATTCCGGGCTGGCGCGGCTCGGCAACGCAAAACCGCTGCGCGAGATCGTCAGGTCGAACGACGACGCGCGCGACAGCCTGCGGCTGATGGACCCTGTCGCGGCCTGGCAGGTCGGCAATGTGCTGATCGGCACGCCGCCGCCGGAAAACGCCGCGCACAACCGGATCGCGTTCAAGACGGGCACCAGCTACGGCTACCGCGATGCCTGGTCGGTCGGCTTCGACGGCAAGCTCACCATCGGGGTCTGGGTCGGACGGCCCGACGGCGCGCCGGTGCCGGGCCTGGTCGGGCGCACCGCCGCCGCGCCAATCCTGTTCGATGCCTTCGCCCGCACCGGAAAGCTGCCGGCGGCGCTGCCGAAGCCGCCGAAGGGCGCGCTGGTAGCGAGCAATGCCAAACTCCCGCTGCCGTTGCGCCGGTTCCGGCCGGCCGGGGAACTGGTCCGTACCGGCGCCGAGCAGGCGCCGCGCATCCAGTTCCCGCTCAATGGCTCGCGGATCGACGTCGATCGCGGCAATGACGGGCAGTTCTCGGCGATGCCCGTCAAGATCGCCGGCGGCGTGCTGCCGCTCACCATGCTGGTGAACGGCGTGTCGGTGGGGGAAATCGATGGCCGGCGGCAGCGGCTGGTCGAGCCGCCCGGTCCGGGCTTTGCCCGGCTGACCGTGATCGACGCGGTGGGCGCCGCAGACACAGTTGTCATCCGAATTCAATAAAGGGTGCCTAACCGGTTGTGGGAATAGCGGTTTCGTCGTAATCGGAACCAATGGTCGAGACCTATGCCCGTCCCCGATTTGGAGAGCCGCGCGAGCCGAAGAACCGGGTCAATCCGGGCAGCCGGCTTGCGGGCCTGCTTGACCTTGCGGCGGCCAGCCATGTCAGGGCGGCGCTGTTCCTGCTGGCCTGCGGCCTCATCCTGTTTCTGCCCGGCTTTTTCAATATCCCGCCGATCGATCGCGACGAGGCGCGGTTCGCGCAGGCGACCAAGCAGATGGTCGAGAGCGGCGATTTCATCGACATCCGCTTCCAGGACGATGTCCGCTACAAGAAGCCGGTCGGCATCTACTGGATGCAATCGGCCGTGGTCGAGACCGCGACGGCGCTGGGCCTGCCGCGGGCGGAGATTCGCATCTGGCTGTACCGAATTCCCTCGCTGATCGGCGCGATCGGGGCGGTGTTGCTGACCTACTGGACGGCGCTGGCGTTCGTGACCCGGCGCGGCGCCATCCTGGCCGGGCTGATCATGGCCAGTTCAGTGCTGCTCGGCGTCGAGGCGCGGCTGGCGAAAACCGACGCCATGCTGCTGCTGACCGTGGTCGCGGCGATGGGTGCGATGGCGCGGGTGTACCTGTCGTGGCAGCGTGGCGAGGATCCGTTGCGGCCGCCATGGTCCTGGCCGGCGATTTTCTGGACGGCGCTGGCCGCCGGCATCCTGCTCAAGGGGCCGCTGATCCTGTTGTTCGTTGTGCTCACGATCGCAACGCTGGCGATCCTCGACCGCTCGGCGACGTGGCTGTGGCGGCTGCGTCCGGTCTGGGGCCTGATGTGGATGCTGGTGCTGGTGCTGCCGTGGTTCGTCGCGATCTACTGGCGCGCCGGCGATACGTTCTTTACCGATTCCGTCGGACGCGACATGCTGGCGAAATTCGCCGCGCAGGAATCCCACGGCGCGCCGCCGGGATTCTATCTGGCGCTGTTCTGGGTGACGTTCTGGCCCGGCGCGGCGCTGGCGGGAATGGCGGCGCCGGCGGTGTGGCGGGCGCGGCGCGAGCCCGGCGCGCAGTATCTGCTGGCGTGGCTGATGCCGTCCTGGATCGTGTTCGAACTGGTGATGACGAAGCTGCCGCATTACGTGCTGCCGCTATACCCGGCGATTGCGATCCTCACGGTCGGCGCGCTGGAGCGCCGTATCCTGTCGCGATCCTGGCTGATGCGGGGCGCGGCCTGGTGGTTCGTGATTCCGGCCGGAGCTTCCGTGCTGGTCGTGGTCGGCGCCATCGCGCTGACGCGGCAGCCGGTGTTTCTGGCCTGGCCGTTCATCGCGGCGTCGCTGATCTTCGGGCTGTTCGCGTGGTGGCTCTACGAGGACAGCCGCGCCGAGCGCTCGCTGCTGAACGCCGTGGTCTCGGCGATGTTTCTGGCGATTGCGGTCTACGGCATCGTGATGCCCTCGCTGACGCCGCTGTTCCCGAGCCCCGAAATCGCCCGTGCCCTGCGCAACGTCGTCTGCGTCGGTCCGAAAGCCGCGGCCGCAGGCTTTCACGAACCCAGTCTCGTCTTCATGAACGGCACCTCGACGCTGCTGACGGACGGATCGGGGGCGGCGGATTTCCTCGGGCAGGGCAGCTGCCGGTTTGCGCTGGTGGAATCCCGCTCGGAACGCAGTTTTGCCGCGCGCGCCGAAGCCATCGGGCTGCGATACAACGTGGCCACTCGCATCGACGGCTATAACTTCTCGCAGGGCAAGGCGATTTCGATTGCGATCTTCCGCTCCGAAGGCACCGAATAGATGTCTGCCCGGGCCGGCGTCGGCGCCTCATCGAATTATGTCTCGGGCCTTGTGGCCGTGTTACGCCGCTCGACGGCGCAACTGGTGCGCTCGCCGTCGCATTCGCGCCGTGCCGAGGCGGCGCGGCGGTCGGCGCGCCATGTCGTGCAGCTCACCGCCCTTC
The DNA here is from genome assembly GCA_040390145.1 of Pseudomonadota bacterium. GTDB lineage: Bacteria > Pseudomonadota > Alphaproteobacteria > Rhizobiales > Xanthobacteraceae > Bradyrhizobium. The sequence goes on along the minus strand of JAZJYY010000111.1, from coordinate 39,789 downwards.
TCGGCGCCGCGATCATCGCGCTGATGTATCTGCTGGACGCGACCGAGATCGGCTGGATGCCGAAGCGCGGCACGCCGAGCCTCTGGCCGATCCGCATCCTGACCGATTTCGGCAAATCCGCCTATGTGCTCTGGTTCCTGGCCGGGCTGTTGTTCGTGGTCGCATTCACGGCCCCGGCATTGCGCGGGCAGGCGCGATCGCTGTTGCTGGGCCTGGGCACGCGCCTGCAATTTGTGTTCTTCGCGGTGCTGGTGCCGGCCCTCGTCGGCGACGTTCTCAAATGGATCGTCGGGCGCGGCCGGCCCTTCGTCGGCGACAGCGTCTTCAACTTCCGGCATTTCGGCGGCAGCGAGGCCTTTGCCAGCTTTCCGTCCGGCCATGCCAATACCGCCTTTGCGCTGGCCTTCGCGGTTTCCGCGCTGTGGCCGCAGGCGCGCCCGGTGATGCTGGCGTATGCCGTCGCGATCGCGCTCAGCCGCCTGGTGTTGCTGGCGCATCATCCGAGCGACGTGGTGGCGGGCGCGCTGCTCGGCGTGATCGGCGCGATGGCGGTGCGCTACTGGTTTGCGGCGCGTCGCCTCGGCTTCGCGATCCGTGGCGACGGCGCCATCGTGCCGCTTCCAGGGCCCTCGCTGGGGCACCTCAAAAGGGTTGCCGGAGGGGCGTCAGCCCCATAAGAAGCGGACGCCGCCATAGCGTTTTCGAGCGAAGTGGACCCGGTTCGCGTGAAGAAAACGCGTCAAAACAAAAACTTGCACGCTGCAGCGGTTCCCGCTGCGATCAACTCAAACGATGAGCATCGATTTGCCTTCATCTGACCAGACAGAAGTGGCTGTTTCGATCGTCGTTCCCGTGCGCAACGAGGCCGGCAATGTGGCGCCGCTGATTGCGGAAATCACCGCCGCGCTCGACGGCCGATGGGCCTATGAGATCATCTATGTCAATGACGGCTCCACCGATGCGACCGGCGAGCGGCTCGCGGCTTTGATGAAAGCGCGCGCCAATCTGCGCCAGGTCCGGCATGCAGCGTCGTCGGGGCAATCGGCGGCGGTGCGCAGCGGTGTCCGTGCCGCGCGCGGCGCCATCGTGGCGACGCTCGACGGCGACGGACAGAACAATCCGGCCTTCCTGCCGGATCTGATCGCGGCAATCGAGAACGGCGGCGACCGCGTCGGGCTTGCCGCCGGCCAGCGGGTCGGACGCAAGGATACCGGTTTCAAGAAGTGGCAGTCGCGCACCGCCAACGGCGTGCGCAACGCCATCCTGCACGACGGCACCCGCGACACCGGCTGCGGCCTGAAGGCGTTCCGGCGCGAGGTGTTCCTGATGATGCCTTATTTCGACGGTCTGCATCGCTTTCTGCCGGCGCTGGTGCGCCGCGAGGGCTTTGACATCGTCTATGTCGACGTCATCGACCGTCCCCGACATTCCGGCGTGTCGAATTACGGCTTCTTCGATCGGCTATGGATCGGGATCATGGATCTTGCGGGGGTGTGGTGGCTGATCCGCCGCAAGAAACCGACGCCCGTTGCGACCGAGGTGATGTCTCATGACTGACCTGTTCAACATGCTCGCCAGCTATCTGCATGACGTCTTCGTCATCAAGTTCGATGGCTGGGTCATTCTCGGATTCGTGGCGCAGGGCTTTTTCACCATGCGCTTCGTGGTGCAATGGATTGCGTCCGAGCGCGCCCGCAAGAGCGTGATCCCGGTGGCGTTCTGGTTCTTCTCGATCGGCGGCGGCATCCTGCTTTTGGTGTATGCGCTGTACCGCCGCGACCCGGTGTTCATCGCAGGGCAGGCGCTCGGCCTGCTGGTCTATTTCCGCAATTTGTATTTTATCATCGCCACCGGACGGCAATCGTCGGCGAAGGATTGAGCGAAAGTTTCTGGCGCGGACTCCAGGAGGATGTCCGGCCTGGCCTCGCCGCGAGGTCTTTTCAAAATATCGAAAACGACCCCATGCAAAGTAAGATCTGTTGCAGATAGTGGTATAATATTACCATTATCTCACTGTCGACCCAGCTCGTACGCCTATGCAAAGCCAACCCCGGCACATCATACTTGAGAGCATTACGTTATGAATTTGGAGCCGACATGCCGGCAGGAAAGAACAATTCCCTTCCAGCCCTGATTCTGGGACTTGGCCATCCCCGGCAGACAGCCTTTGTAAAATCACTCGCAAAAATTGGCATTCCGGTGCATGCGGCTCACACGGAACGAAGCGTCTACCAATCCTCGCGACACCTCGCCGGCTTTCATCAATTGCAGCTGGATCCGGACGAGCAACTGCATCATCTGGAAACGTTCGGCCGTGCGGCCGGGGGCATCGTGGTCCCGGCCAACGACGACTACGTCGCGCTGGTGTCCCAGAATCGCGAGCGCCTGTCGGAGCATTTCATTGTCCCGGTGCCGGATTGGGGGATCGTCGGAGCGATTTTCGACAGGGCGACCTGTTATGCCAAGGCAGCGTCGATCGGCATCAATGTGCCGCAGCATTGGAGCCCGAACTCGGATGCGGAAATGCAGTCGGTCGTTGCGGGGCTCGATCCGCAGAATTGCGACTACATCATCAAGACGCGCTCCATTCTCGGCACACCGGCGGACGAAACCACGGTGCGGCTGACAAAAGCAGCGCCCAAGCTTCGGAGCGACATACTGGTTGCGTGCGAGGCGTTGCGAAGCCGAACCAACGAATATCCCATGATCCAGCAGGTAGTGCCGGGAGCGGCCGACAGCGCCATTGGCGTGACCATGGTGATATCCCCACAGGGAGAAATCGTTCTGGCTTATTGTGTTCGGCGGCTTCGGCTTGCCAGCTACAGGATCGGCGCTGGTTATGTGCATCCCTATGAGCTCGGATCCGTTGTGTGGTGCGAAACCGTGCATGACGATGAAGCAATGGATGCGACGCGCGAACTGGTCCGGGCCTTTGCATACACCGGCCAGATCACGGTCGAATTCCGGCGCGATTCAAGAAGCGGCGCGCTTTACCTGATGAAGGTCGAACCACGCCCCGTACGGGCCACCAGTCTTTCGAGCGCTATCGGCATGGACATCCCGACCGCTTTGTACAGGACGTTCACGGGCGACACTCCGCGCGTTGCAACCGATTATCCTGATGGGATCGGCTGGTTGTGGATCATGGCCTATGCCAAATCACTGCTTTCCAACGCGCACCACAACCGGCGCGACCTGGTCCGGGTCTTGCGCGGGACCGGCCGGATCAAGGCCTTTGCCGAGGACTTCTCCGATCCCGTGCCGCTGGTGCGCTGGGCGGCAGGACGGGTTGCGCGTCCGCTGGTCGGACCACTGAAGAGACTTTTGGGCCATGGCACCGCATTGGCATCGGCGTCGCGCTGAAGCAGAAGCATCCGGGCTTGGCCAGCAGCCGGAACGCATGCCTGCCACGACGATGGTGGCCGCAAGAATCGCCTCGCGACGGCCGGTCCGGTGCTCTAAAAGCATCCCGATGGCGTAAGGGGCGCGCATCGGAATCCGGGTCGTTGATGGAATGCCGCAGTATTCGAGCCTGGAAATCGCGAGCCGCATCGACGGCTGGTGGGCGAGCGCAGAGCACGACATCCTGACGACTCCGTTCGCGGGGATGGCGCAGGCCGGCCTGTTCCAGATCGGCCTGCCGGGCGCGGGTGCCGCGCTCGACAGCTATCGCGCGATAGCCGCCGCCGAACAGGCGCTTGCCGCGAAGACCGGGCTGTTGGGGCTGGCCAGCGCGTTTGCCGCGCGACAGATGGCGGCGCGGTTCGTCATTGGGGGCTTTGCCGATCAGGCGCAGCGCGAAACATGGCTGCCGCGCATTGCCGCCGGCGAGGTCTGCACGGCGATCGCGATCTCCGAGCCCGGTGCCGGCGCGCATCCGAAGCTGCTGAAGACGACGGCCGAATCCCGTGGCGCGGGATTTGTCCTGCGCGGCGCCAAGGCCTGGGTCACCAATGGTCCGGTCGCGGATCTCTTTCTGGTGCTGGCGGTCGTAGCAGTTGAGCAAGGCCGCAAGCGCTACGGCCTGTTCATGGTCCCGAAGGATACGGCCGGACTTTCGATAAAACCGATGAAGGCGCTGGACACGCTGTTGCCGGCCACCCATTGCGAGCTGGAACTCGATGGCTGCGAACTGCCGGCGTCGGCGCAAATTGGCGACTTGCCCGACGCCTATCCTGTTATGGCCATGCCGTTTCGCGATGTCGAGGACACCGTCGGAACGGCGAATGTCGCGGGCTTGCTGGACTGGCTGCTGAAGAAGGCCGCGACCCATATCGAGCCTACGGAAGAGAATGCCTTGCGGCTCGGCCGCATCGCGGGTCTGGTGTCGCTGGTGCAGGCGGCGAGCCGGTTGGCGGTGGCGGCACTCGATGGCGAGGGAGACGATGTTCCGGCGCGCGTGATCGGCGTAAGGTTGCTGGCGCGCGACATCGTCGGCGAAATCCGCGAACTGCTGGGGCAGGGCGCGCCGCCCGATGAAGCGGTTGCGCGGGCGCTGGCCGCGTTCGACATGCTGGCCCAGGTCGCGCGCGAGCCGCGCAAGGTCAGGCAGATCAGGCTTGGTAATTCGATAAGGCTTTGAAATTCAAGGCTTGGAAATTCAATCGGAAGCGAGAACCATCAATGAATACCCAACTGCCGGCGGATTCGATCGAAGCCGTTACCCGTGGACTGGCGTCGGCCGGCTACATCGCCAGCAAGCAGATCGCGACCGCGGTCTACCTGGCCGAGAAGATCGAAAAGCCGATCCTGGTGGAGGGCCCGGCCGGCGTCGGCAAGACCGAGCTGGCAAAGGCGCTGGCGGCGTGGCGCGGGCTGAAGATGATCCGCATGCAGTGCTACGAAGGCCTCGACGAGGCCAAGGCGCTGTATGAATGGAAATATGCCAAACAGCTGCTCTACACCCAGATCCTGAAGGACAAGCTCGGCGAGGTGCTGGGCGGCGCCGACACGCTGGCGGCGGCGCTGGGCAAGCTGCACGATTTCGGCGACGTGTTCTTTTCCAAGGAATTCGTCGAGCCGCGCCCGCTGCTGCAGGCGCTGGAGCAGGCCAATGGCTGCGTGCTGCTGGTCGACGAGATCGACAAGTCGGACGCCGAATTCGAATCCCTGCTGCTGGAAATTCTCAGCGACTATCAGGTCTCGATCCCCGAACTCGGCACGGTCAGCGCGATCGTCAAGCCGACGGTGATCCTGACCTCCAATGGCGAGCGCGACCTCTCCGACGCCTTGAAGCGCCGTTGCCTGCATCTGCATATCGGCTTTCCCGAGCAGAAGCTGGAGGAGAAGATCGTCGAGAGCCGCGTCCCCGGCATTTCGGCAACGCTGCGCAAGCAGATCGTCGGGTTTATCAACCAGGTCCGCGCGCTCGACCTGAAGAAGCTGCCGTCGGTCAGCGAGACCATCGACTGGGCCCGCGTGCTGGTGCTGCTGCAGTCGAGCGAACTCGATCACGAGACCGTCAAGGACACCCTCAACGTGCTGCTGAAATACGAGGCCGACATCGAGACCACGATCCCACAGGTCTCCAGCTTCGTGGCGAAATCCGGCCGCCAGGGCGTGTTCGGCTGATGCGCGAGGAACTGCATCGCTTCTTCCGGGCGGCGCGCGGCGCCGGCGTTCGCGTCAGCCCGGCGGAAAGCATCGATGCCATGAAGGCGGTGGCCGATGTCGGCTTTGCCGAGCGCGGCATTTTGCGGGACACGCTGCTGCTGACGCTGGCGAAAAGCCAGGAGGAAAAGCAGGCGCTCGGCGATTGCTTTGACCTGTTCTTCAGCCAGCCCGAAGTGCCGGAAGAAACCGCACCTGATGACGCCGAGAACGGCAAGGGGGCGGATGCTACGCAAAGCGCGCGCGAGCAGGGTGGTGCGGATACGCCGGCGCCGGAGCTCGGGGAGCTCGCGCAGATGCTGATGTCGCGCGACCGCAACGCGCTCGCGGCCGCGATGGCGGCGGCATCGAATGCCGCTGCGCTGTCCGACATCCGCTATTTCACCCAGCGCGGCATCTTCTCGTCGCGCATTCTCGAGCAACTCGGCATCGAGCGCCTGCGCGACGATCTGGACGCGCTGACCGCGAGCAATCCCGGCGATGCCGAACGGCTGGCGGCTGCCCTCGAGGCGCTGCGCGAAAACGTGCGCGAGGTCGTCAACCAGGCCCTGGTGCTGTACGGCCGCGAGGAAACCGAGAACCTGCGCAACGAGATCCTGCGCAACGCGCCGCTGGCCCGGCTGGAACGCCGCCAGGTCGACCAGATGAAGGCGCTGATCCGCGCCATCGCAAGGCGCTTGCGCGAGCGCTACTCAAAACCGCGCAAGCGCCAGCGCCGCGGCCATCTCGACACGCGAAAAACGCTGCGGCGCAACGCCGCCTGGGGCGGCGTGCCGTTCCTCACCTCCTGGAAGCGCCGCCACCGCGACCGCCCCAAGATCGTGGCGATCTGCGACGTCTCGGGCTCGGTGGCGCAGGTGTCCGATTTCTTCCTGCTGCTGATCCACAGCCTGCACGAAGTGGTGGACGACGTCCGCTCGTTCGCGTTCTCCGGCAACCTGATCGAGGTTTCCGACATCCTCGACACTAAGTCGCCGGAGGAGGCGATGAGCGAGATCATGTCGAAGGTCGGTTTCGGCTCGTCCGACTATGGCGGCTCGTTCGTCGATTTCGAAAAGAAGTTTCTCCGCAGCGTAACCCCGAAGACGACAGTGATCGTGCTCGGCGATGCCCGCACCAACAACCTCGACCCGCGCGCCGACATCCTGCGCACCATCTCCGAGCGCTCCAAGCGGCTGGTCTGGCTCAACCCGGAAGGCCGGATGGCCTGGGGCTGGGGCGATTCCGAAATGCCGCGCTATGCCGCCTTCTGCACCGTGGTGCGGCAATGCTCGACGGCCAAACAGCTGGAGCGGGCGGTGTCGGATATCGTGGCGGCGTATCAGTAATCACTGTGCTGCATGGTTTCAGGCTTTGAAATCAAACGCTGGCGGTCACATTTCAATGCTGTCCCGGCCATTCCGACAGACGGGAAAGACCAAGGGCATCGCGAGAATTGTTCCATGCGCGACATGAATCCAGATTTGATGGAAAGCCTAGCTGTTTGAATGGTGCGCCCGGTGAGCGGTCGTGTTTACCTGTTGGGACGAAGCGCGGTGCTTCAGGTGATCGGGGCATCTTACGGCACTTGGCCGGACTGGATGCCGGCACGGAGTCGACCGCGGCTCTCACAAAATAAACGGGAGACGATCATGCTCAGGATTTTTACAGCGCTTGTTCTCACGGTGTGCATCGGCGCAACAAACATTTCATCGGCGTCTGCAGCCGATGCCTGGGGATGCTCCTATGACAAGTGTGTCGCCTATTGCACCAAGGTCGCCGGAAAATACTGCAGTCAATATTGCTCGAAGAGGCTGACGGAAAAGCAGCTGCAAAAAGTCTGCAAGTAAGTCGGGTCCCGAAGGATGGCTGTCCCAGTACAACCGCCTACCGCGACAACGGCTGGGCCGCCGCCGGCAGCGCGACCAGCTCGTTCTCCGCCGCCCGGTGCGCCGGCAGTTCGCCGGCGGCATCCAGCACGGGGTAGGCGACCGAGCAGATATGCGAATGGATGCGGCGGAGGTCGCGCAGCACGTCGAGATGCAGTGACGTGGTTTCGATGCTCTCGGGGCGGCCCTCGCGCAAACGGTCGAGGTGGCGTTCGGTGGCGGCCAGCTCGACGTTGCGCAGGTTGACCTTCTCGGCGAGCAGTTTACGCGCCTCGTTGACGTCGCCGGACATGAAGACGCCGAACGCGATGCGAAGGGAGTCCGCGGTGCGCTTGTGGAACGCCGACAGTTCTTCGGCGCCTTCGGGCGAAAACTGGAACCGGCGTTTTATCTTCTTGGTCGCGAGCTCGCTGAGGTTCTTGTCGATGATGTCGCCCATATGCTCGAGGTTGATGGCGAAGGAAACGATCTCCATCGCGCGCTTTCCCTCGCGCTCGTCGAGGCTACCGCGCGTCAGTTTTGTCACGTAGAGCTTGATCGCCTCGTCGAGATTGTCGACGCTGTTGTCCATCCTGGAGACTTCGTCGACCAGCGCGCGGTCGTTGGTCATCATCGCCGCCATCACCTTGCGCAGCATGACCTCGACGTGATCGCCCATATGAAGCGTTTCGCGCGCGGCGTCGGCCAGCGCCAGCGAGGGCGTCTCCAGCGCGCAAACCGCAGCCAATCAACAGCTTTGTTCCGACGGCGGCTTCTGCGACCAGGGGGGTCAGCCGATCATCCATCGGCCCTTGTGGATGTCGAACTTGACCAGGCCTTCGCTGCGCATTTTCATCAGCAGCGACTGGCAGGCCTCCTCGTTGGGAAGGTTGGCGCGTTTCATCACCTCGTAGATCTTGAGCGGCTTCTCGCGGAGCGCGGTCAGAATCTTTTCTCGATCTTTCAGCATCGCGCGGGGTTCCTCGATAGCAGTCGATGGTTGGGCAGGGGGCACGCCATTGCACGCGGCAAGGCTCGGCCCGAGCGGGTGGCTTCGGCTGTTTTGGCGGCGGGCGCAAGGTGCTTTGCGTGTCCGGCGCTTGAATAGCAGGCATGCCTGGCGGACAGGTTTCCCGGGACGGTCGCGCGATGGACTCTGTCTGTTCACGGAGAACGAACAGGGGTCGCAAAATCCGCCCGGATCACTGGTTAAAGAACCGTCATTAACCGAGTCTATTTGCAAATCATCAATGAGCCGCTGGCAGTCTGGAGAGGTCCAGGAGGGTGCCATGGTGATTTATCCCGTGCCTGCCGCGGTGACGCAGGCCAAGATCCAGCTTGTCATCGATGAGACAGCAAAAGCGCATGCGACCGTCATCAACAGCGACGTGCGGGCGCTGGTCGAGGCGCAGCGAAAGGCCGAACAGCAGGCCCTGGTCGACGTGAAGGCCTAGGGCTCGGGAACGCCGGAACGATGCGATGAAGCGGTCCCTTCCGGGATTGGCGCTTTTCGGTCGTGACGTGTCGCGCTGTTGGTGTTAGTTCACGCACTGGTTTGGGGCGCCTCGATGCCGTCCGGGATCGATGGTATTGCAGGGAAACCCACCGATGCGCGTTGCTGCTTTGGCGATTGTCACGATCGCTGCGATTTTGACCGCGGCGCCGGCGCGGGCCCAGACCTATGATCCGAACTATCCGGTCTGCCTGGAGGCCTATGGCGATGACGGCAGCGTCATCGAATGCGGCTTCACTTCGCTGGCGCAATGCGCGCAGGCGGCCTCGGGTGGCCGTTCCGGCCTGTGCATCAACAATCCGTATTTTGCCGGCGCGCGCTCAAGCGCCTCTGCACCCGCAGCGCAAGGCGATCGGCGGCCGCGCAACTCCCGCTGAATGTCGCGTGGTGGCGGGTCGGCCAGCCCCGGCGACGGCGATCGCGGGGATGGAGCGGCGTGCGTCCGACCGGTGCGGCCTCACGCGGCGTTGAAGGCTGCAAATCCGCGTTCGAGGTCGGCCTTGAGGTCCCGGACATCCTCCAGTCCGATATGCAGCCGCAATGCCGGGCCGCCCGGCGCCCACTCCGTGGCGGTGCGATAGGGCGCGCAGTCGAAGGGGATGGCGAGACTCTCAAAGCCGCCCCAGGAATAGCCCATCCCGAACAGCCTGACGGTGTCGAGCAGGGCGTCGACGGCGGCTTGCGGCTTGGGCTGCAGTACGATGCTGAACAGGCCGGAGGCGCCGGTAAAATCCCGTTTCCAGATCGCATGACCGGGATGGCTTTCGAGCGCGGGGTGCAGCACGCTGACGACCTCGGGCCGGCCGGCCAGCCAGTGGGCCATATCGAGGCCGGACCGGTGATGTTGCGCCAGCCGCACCGAAAGCGTGCGCAGGCCGCGCAGCGCCAGGAATACGTCATCGGGCCCGGCGCAGACGCCGAGCAAGTGGATCGCGTCAGCCACCAGCGGCCAGGCCCTGGCATTGGCCGCGATGGTGCCGAACATGATGTCGGAATGGCCGCCGATATATTTGGTCGCGGCCTGCATGCTGATATCGACGCCTTGCTCGAGCGAGCGGTGATACAGCGCCGTCGCCCAGGTGTTGTCGTCGATGACAAGCGCGTCGCGCCCATGCGCGACCGCCGCGATGGCGGGAATATCGGGCATTTCGAACGACTGCGAGCCCGGCGCCTCGACCACCACCGCTCTCGTATTGCGCTTGAACAGGCCGGCGATGCCGGCGCCGACCAGCGGATCGAAATAGCTGACCTCGACGCCGTAGCGGGTCAGGATGCCGTTGCAGAAATTGCGGGTGGGCCGGTAGACATTGTCGCAGACCAGCAGATGATCGCCGGCCTTGAGCACGGCGAGCAGGGTGGTGGTGATCGCGGCCAGCCCCGAGGGCGCGATACCGACACCGGCGCATTGCGGGCCCTCCAGTGCCGTCAGCGCTTCCTGCAGCGCCTTGGTGGTCGGAGTTCCACGCCGGCCATACTGGAATTCGCCGCGATGGGCATGCAGGTCCGCGGCGGTCGGATAGAGCACGGTGGAACCATGGACAACCGGCGGATTGACGAAGCCCTTCTGCGCCCTGGTATCGCGGCCCGCCGTCACCAGCAGGGTTTCGGCCTTGAGCGGATCCGTCGGTCCGCCATCCCCTGAAAAGCTCATGCGCGCGCCGCCACTAATCTTTTGCCCGACCGCGACCGTCGAAAACCCGGCCGGGCGGCGGGTTCGGGTCGGGTTGGCTAATAACAGGACAGGGAAGACGGCCGTCAACCCCTTGACCCGGCTCGCCAGTCGTTCTGTGATGCAGGCGAGCTATTCAGTCGCTGCACGTTGAGGGGCCTGCCGCGACCGCCGATCCACCGCCTGACCGGACTGTGCATCGAACTGCCTGTCAGGCACGCCGTTTGCAGGGGTGGATTATCGGATCGGCCCATCGATGTGAGCGCGGATAGGCAACGTTCCGGACGACCCTTGAAAGGCCTTTGCCATGAAACGTGTATCGCTGGTTTTCACCCTAGCTCTCGCCGCCGCCTTTTCCACCGAGGCTGCAACCGCGCAAACGCTGAAGACGGTCAAGGACCGCGGCATGTTGTCCTGCGGAGTCAGCCAGGGCCTGCCGGGCTTTTCGTCGCCCGACGACAAGGGCAACTGGACCGGCTTCGACGTCGACATTTGCCGTGCAATCGCCGCGGCCATCTTCAACGATGCGTCCAAGGTCAAATTCGTGCCGCTGTCGGCCAAGGACCGCTTCACCGCACTGCAGTCCGGCGAAATCGACGTGCTGTCGCGCAACACGACCTGGACGCTTTCCCGCGATACCTCGCTGGGCGCCAACTTCACCGGCGTGACTTATTACGACGGCCAGGGTTTTCTGGTGAAGAAGTCCCTCAAGGTCAATTCGGCGCTGGAGCTGAACAGCGCCTCGGTTTGCGTGCAGACCGGCACCACGACCGAGCAGAACCTCGCCGACTACTTCAAAGGCAACAACATGAAGTATGAGGTGATCGCGTTCGGCACCGCCGACGAAACCATCAAGGCCTACGAGTCCGGCCGCTGCGATGTCTTCACCTCCGACGTCTCGCAGCTGTATGCCGAGCGGCTGAAGGTTTCCAATCCGGCCGATCATGTCGTGCTGCCGGAAGTGATCTCGAAGGAGCCGCTCGGCCCGATGGTACGCCATGGCGACGACCAGTGGTTCGACATCGTCAAGTGGACGCTGTTTGCGATGGTCGGCGCGGAAGAGCTCGGCATCACCCAGAAGAACGCCGATGAAATGGCGAAATCGAACAAGCCCGAACTCAAGCGCGCGTTCGGCACCGACGGCAATTACGGCGAATCGTTCGACCGCAACGTCGGTGTCGGCTCCAAGCTCGGGATCGCCCGCGGGCTCAACCAGCTCTGGAACAAGGGCGGGATCCAGTACGCGCCGCCGATCCGCTGATCGCCGGCAAAAAGGCTGCGGCGATGAGCATCGAGCCCCGAAAACCACCGCCGCAGTTTACCGCCAAACTGCAGCGGGCGCTCGGAGGACGGGCGGGCTGGGCCGGCTTTGCGCTGCAGATCCTGTTTGTCGCGGCACTGGTCTGGCTTTGCTATGAAATCGTCGCCAATGCCCGCGCCAATCTGCAGGCCCAGCGGATCACGGCCGGCTTCGGCTTCATGGCGAATACGGCGGGGTTTGACGTCAGCCAGGCCCTGATCCCGTACTCCGGATCCGACTCCTATACCCGTGTATTCCTGGTCGGCCTGGTCAACACGCTGGTGGTTTCGGTCATCGGCATCTTCTTCGCCACGATCATCGGATTTCTGGTGGCGCTGGGGCGGCTGTCGCCGAACTGGCTGCTGTCGCGGATTTCCGGCGGCTATGTCGAACTGATCCGCAACCTGCCGCTGCTGTTCCAGATCCTGTTCTGGTATCTCGCGGTGCTGGCCGCGCTGCCGAGCCCGCGGCAAAGCATTTCGCTGTTCGGCAGCTTCTTCCTCAGCAACCGCGGTTTCGTCATTCCAAAGCCGATCGGCAATCCCGGTTTCGAGCCGTTCGTGGCCGCGATCGTCATTGCGGTGATCGGCAGCCTGCTGCTGCGGCGCTACGCCCGCCAGCAGCTGTTCGACCATGGCCGGATGATCCGGACCTGGCCCTGGGTGCTCGGCCTGCTGATCGGCCTGCCGCTGCTCAGCGCGCTCGTGTTCGGCGCGCCGGTCAAGTTTGAATTTCCCGAGCTGAAGGGTTTCAATTTCGCCGGCGGCTCGCGCGTCATTCCGGAGTTCGTGGCGCTGACGCTGGCGCTGTCGACCTATACCGCGGCCTTCATCGCCGAGATCGTCCGCGCCGGCATCCAGTCGGTCCACAAGGGGCAGATGGAGGCGGGCTCCTCGCTCGGGCTGCAGCGCGGCTCGACGTTGCGGCTGATCGTGGTGCCGCAGGCGATGCGGGTGATCCTGCCGCCGCTCACCAACCAGTATCTCAACCTGACCAAGAATTCGTCGCTGGCGGTGGCGATCGGCTATCCCGACCTCGTCTCGGTCTTCGCCGGCACGACGCTGAGCCAGACCGGGCAGGCGATCGAGATCATCGCCATCACGATGGGCGTTTATCTGGTGATTTCGCTGGTGACGAGCGCGATCATGAGTTTCTACGGATGGCGGCTTGGACGGAGCCTCGGCCCATGAGCGAGATGGAGAGCGAACTCGCGACCCGCGCCTTCGTCCGCCAGGAACTGGTTCCGGAGCGCGCCGCGCCGATCAAGACCACCGGCTTTGTCGGGTTCCTGCGCACCCGGCTGTTCAATTCCCCAACCAACATTCTGCTCACGATCGTCAGCATCCTGCTGCTGTGGTTTACCGTGATGCCGGCGGTGAAATTCCTGCTGATCGATGCCGTCTGGAGCGGAACGGACCGCACCGCCTGTCTCGAGGAGACGGTGAAACGCCCGGTCGGCGCCTGCTGGCCGTTCATCCAGGCCAAGTTCAGCCAGTTCATCTACGGCTTCTATCCGGAGGCGGAGCGGTGGCGGGTCGACGTGACCTTCGTCCTCGCCGCCTTGCTGCTGCTGCCACTGCTGATTCCGCGGCTGCCGGCCAAGGGCCTCAATGCCGGCCTGTTCTTCGTCGCACTCCCCGTCGTGGCATTCTTCCTGCTGCATGGCGGCGGCCTGAAGGGTTTTGGCGTGAGCTGGACCGCCGCGCTGCTGTCGGGTTTCAACGACAGCATCGGCGACGGCGGCGGCAAGCTCGCGAATGTCAGCCAGACCATCACGGTGATCGGACCGGTGCTGTGGTTGCTCGGCAAGCTGCTCGTCCTGATCAGCACCGTCGTTTTTTATGTGCTCTGGCCGCTGACCTGGCTGCGCGACCAGATCCAGGCCTCCGACAACCCGGTCTGGGCCGACTTCGCCGCCACCGCCGCGATCGTATCGCTGCTGCTGTTCTTCGCGGGCGGCGGCGTGCGCCGCGGCTGGCGGGCGCTGCTCGTCAGCCTGGCGGTGTTTGCCGGAATCGGCATCGTCATCGCGGTCATGAGGCTCGACCGCGGCGGACTGCCGGTGGTCGATACGCGGCTGTGGGGCGGCCTGCTGGTGACGCTGGTGGTCTCGGTGACGGGCATCGTGGCCTCGATGCCGGTGGGCATCGCGCTGGCGCTGGGGCGCCGCTCGACCATTCCATTGATCCGGATATTCTCCATCGCCTTCATCGAGTTCTGGCGCGGGGTGCCGCTGATCACGGTGCTGTTCTTCGCGACCTACATGCTGCCGCTGTTCGTTCCCACCGGCTTCACCATTGACGGGCTGATGCGCGCCCTGATCGGCATCGCGCTGTTTGCCGGGGCCTATCAGGCCGAGGTGATCAGGGGCGGCCTGCAGGCGATCCCGCGCGGGCAGGGCGAAGCGGCAAGCGCGCTCGGCCTGTCCTACTGGAAGACGACGGGGCTGATCGTGATGCCGCAGGCGCTGCGCCACGTCATTCCGGGCCTCGTCAACAGCTTCATCGCGCTGTTCAAGGATACCTCGCTGGTCTCGATCGTCGCGCTGTTCGATCTGCTCGGACAGCTGCGGGCGTCCTTCAGCGATCCGGTATGGTCGACGCCCACGACCTTGTTCACGGGCTTTGCCTTCACCGGCATGGTCTATTTCGTGTTCTGCTTTGGAATGTCGCGCTATTCGCTGTTCGTCGAGAACAGGCTCAATGCCCACCGCCGCAACTGAGTGATCACATGACCGCCAACCCGATCGTCACCATCGACGGCCTCAACAAATGGTACGGCGATTTTCACGTACTGCGCGACATCAACCTCGATGTCGCCAGGGGCGAGCGCATCGTGATCTGCGGACCGTCGGGCTCCGGCAAGTCGACGCTGATCCGTTGCATCAATGCGCTGGAGGAATTCCAGGAGGGCCGGATCGTCGTCGACGGCATCGAACTCGGGCCCAATCTGCGGCGGGTCGATGAAGTCCGCCGCGAAGTCGGCATGGTGTTCCAGAGTTTTAATCTATTTCCGCATTTGACGGTGCTGGAAAACTGCACGCTGGCGCCGATCTGGGTGCGCAATATCCCGAAGAAGGACGCCGAAGCCACCGCGATGAAATATCTCGAGCGGGTCAAGATCCCGCATCAGGCCAACAAGTTTCCCGGCCAGATGTCCGGCGGCCAGCAGCAGCGCGTCGCGATCGCACGCGCCCTCACCATGAGCCCGAAGGTGATGCTGTTCGACGAGCCGACCTCGGCGCTGGATCCCGAAATGGTCAAGGAAGTGCTCGACACCATGGTCGATCTCGCCGAGGAAGGCATGACCATGCTGGTCGTGACCCACGAAATGGGCTTTGCCAAGGAAGTCGCCAACCGCATCGTGTTCATGGACGCCGGACAGATCATCGAGTCCAACACGCCGGCGAACTTCTTTGCCAACCCGCAGCACGCGCGGACGCAGTTGTTCCTGAGCCAGATTTTGCGGTGAAGGTTTCTGCCTCATGGTGAGGAGCGCGTCAGGCACGCCTGACGCGCGTCTCGAACCATCTGGCACATGGCCTGTTACCCATCCTTCGAGACGCCGCGCGAAGCGCGCGCGGCTCCTCAGAATGAGGTCGGAATTTGCCGCTGCGGCTCACACCTTCTCGAACGGCACTTCGATCTCGCTGCGCTTCTCAAGCCACGCCGGCACCGGCAGGTTCTTCGAGCGCATGAACTCCGGATTGAACAGTTTCGACTGATAGCGGCCGCCGGCATCGCAGAGGATGGTGACGATGGTCTTGCCGGGGCCGAGCTTCTTGGCGAGCTGGATCGCGCCGGCGACGTTGATGCCGCTGGAGCCGCCGAGGCACAGGCCCTCATGCTCCAGCAGATCGTAGATCACGGTGACGGCTTCCTCGTCCGAAACCAGGAATGCGTCGTCGACCATGGCGGTCTCGATCACGGGCGTGACGCGGCCGAGGCCAATGCCTTCGGTCATCGAATCGCCCGGCGTCGACTTGGCCTTGCCGTTCTTGAACAGTTCATACATCGCGAAGCCGTAGGGATCGGCGCAGGCGACGACGATGTCCTTGTTCTTTTCCTTCAGCGCCCGGCTGGTGCCGGCGAGCGTGCCGCCGGTGCCGACCGCGCATATGAAGGCGTCGATCTTGCCGCCGGTCTGTTGCCAGATCTCGGGGCCGGTCGAATCGTAATGCGCCTTGGCGTTGTCCAGATTGTTCCACTGATCGGCGAACAGCACGCCGTTCGGCTCCGTCTTGCGCAACTGCGCGGCCAGCCGCTTGCCGACATGCTGGTAATTGTTCGGGTTGCTGTAGGGCAGGGCAGGCACTTCGATCAGCTCCGCGCCGTAGAGCCGAAGCATGTCCTTCTTTTCCTGGCTCTGGGTTTTCGGGATCAGGATCAGGGTCCGGTATCCGCGCGCGTTCGCCACCACGGCAAGGCCAATACCGGTGTTGCCCGCGGTCGCTTCCAGCACCAGCCCGCCGGGCTTGAGGTCGCCGCGCTTTTCGGCTTCCAAAATCATCCATTTGCCGGCGCGGTCCTTGACCGACTGGCCGGGATTCATGAACTCGGCCTTGCCGAGGATGGTGCAGCCGGTCGCCTCCGAGGCGTGCTTCAGCTTGATGAGCGGCGTGTTGCCGATCGCCTGGACGACATCGTTGTTGAAGATCATGTTCTGAAAATTGCCAGTTGTTTCCTCGCCTCCGACGACCCTAAAGGACCGCTGCGGGGGGCACAAGTCGAGGCAGCCATGCAGGCGAGGCCGCGTGAGTCATGCTGCAGGCAAGCCGCGACGTGGAACAAAATTGCCCGAAAACATGTCTGGGAAGGACGCGTTGCTCCGCCGATCAGCGCGGACTTTCGGCAGCCGCGCCGTGTTCGATCTTGTAGAGCCCGACGTTGAGAACGCCGATTTCAAAGCCGAGCCGGCAGTAGGCCAGATAGTATTCCCACATCCGCTTGAAGCGGAGATCGAAGCCCAGCGCGCTGATGGCAGGCCATGCCTGCAGAAACCGGGCGTGCCATTCGGCCAGCGTGCGCGCATAGCTGTCGCCGAAGAACTCCGATGACGTCAGCTGCAATCCTGCTTTGGCGATCTGTTGCTCGAGAATTCCCGTCGTCGGCAGCATGCCGCCCGGAAAGATGTAGCGTTGAATGAATTCCGGTCGTCGGCGGTAACTCTCGAAGCGGCTTTGGTCGATGGTGATCACCTGAAGCACGGCCGCGCCATTCGGGTTCAGCCTTTGCCGCAGGTTCGCGAAAAAGGTGGGCCAATAGGCCTCACCGACGGCTTCCAGCATCTCGACCGACACGATGCGATCGTAAGCGCCGCCGGCGTCGCGATAGTCCTGAAGTCGGAAGTCCGTTTTGTCGGCAAAGCCGCGCCGGGCCAGCCGCTGTTGCGCATAAGCGAGTTGTTCGGTGGACAGCGTCAATCCGGTCACATGGCTGCCGGTGCGCTCGATGATGCGCTCGGCAAGTCCGCCCCAACCGCAACCGATCTCCAGGATCCGTTCGCCGCCATCGAGTCCGAGACTGTCGATCACCCGGTCGAGCTTGCTGCGCTGTGCGTTCTCGAGCGACTCGCCCGGCGACGAATAAATCGCCGAAGAATACATCATGCTCGAATCGAGCCACAATCGATAGAAATCGTTGCCGAGATCATAATGAGCCGCGATGTTCCGGCGGCTGCCGCGCCTGGTATTGCGGTTCAATGCGTGACGAAATTTGGTCAGGGGCTGAGGCGGCTTCAATCCCTCGAACGATATCGTGTCGTTCGAACGGCGTCCCGCGGCGCTCAGGAATGCGTGGATGTCGGGCGTCGACCACTCGCCGGCGAGGTATCCCTCGGCGAAACCGAGGTCGCCGCTGGTCAGCAGCCGCATCATGCATTTCCAGCTGTGGATCGTCAGTTGGGCCTGTTCGCCCGATCGCTTGCCGCCGATCAGGATGCGTCGCCCGCCGGGCGTCTGCAGCAGGATCTCGTCGCAATCGATCTTGCGGAGCATGCGCTGGATGAAGGATTTCAGCAGGGCAGGCGACGTCGCTGGGCCCGAAAGCTCGAGCGACCGAGGCGCGGTGTGTTGGCGTTCAGATGACATGCGGATCGATCCGGTTCGACGTGTTGATGGCGGTGGTGGATTTGCGCGCGGGCGCGACAGGTCTGGTGCGCAACCGCATGCCTTTCAACCAGAGGCGCAGCGCCTCCCAATGGATCGCCAGGGTGACTTTTGCGGTAATCAGCGGAATCCCGAGAAAGGTCCGCAGCAGGGTCCGGTCGGTCAGTTCGCGGCGTACCCCGGCGAGGCTTGCGTGGAGGACGCGTTCGCCGCCCTTGCTGGCGTTGATGCCAACAGCGACGCGCTTCGAGGGTTCCATCAGCCGAAAGTGGTAATCGAGGTCCATATCCATGAACGGAGATACGTAGAATGCCTTGCGGCAGTTTTGCCGGATCTCGTCGAATTTGGTCTCGACGGATGCCACGTAGGAGTGCCGCTCGCCGAAGGTGTTGTGGACTTCGTAAATGATCGCGGCGAGTTCCCCGCCGGGCCGGTGGCAGTAATAGATGCTGATCGGATTGAAACTGTAGCCGAGCGTCCGCGGCATGCAGAGGAGGCGGATGGCGCCATCGGCAATGTCGATTCCGGCTTCCGACAGCAGCCGTTCGGCCTGGGTGCGAAGCGGGGTCGGGCTGCCATCGCCGAGATCTGCCTCGTGCAATGCGAACAGGTTGAAGCGGTTGTGGGAGAACAGTTTCAGCCGCGCGGCCAGAACAGGCAGTTCATCGAGGTCAATCAGCAGCCAGAAGGCGCGGTAGCGAAATTGATGCACCTTGGGCCGCAGCCGCCGGTGCATCACCGCGCCGACATAGAGCGCCGATCGGAAACTCATGGCTGAAGCTCCTCGATCGCCGCGCCCACGGCCTCGCGTCCGAGCACGATGCGTCCGGACTCATCGGGCACTTTCCACGGCCGCCGCAGCCCGCCGAGCTGTTCGGCGACGGCAAGACCGGCCTGCAATCCATCTTCATGAAAGCCCGCGCCGAAATGCGCGCCGCAGAACCAGACGTTGCCCTGTCCCTGCAGCGACCAGAGCCGGCGCTGCGCCGCGATCGCGGCGGCATCGAAGATCGGATGATGGTAGATTTCGCTGCGATACAGCGTCGCCGCGTGCGGCGGCCGCGGCGGGTTGAGCGTAAGAAACAGCGGCGAACGATCCGGAATGCCCTGCAGCCGGTTCATCCAGTAGGTGACGCCGACCTTGTCGGCGGACGCATCGCGTGAACCGATATAGTTCCAGCTCGACCAGGCCGCGCGGCGCTGCGGCATGAAACTCGCGTCCGAGTGCAGCACGGCGAGATTGCGGCTGTAGCGGAACGCGCCGAGCAGTTCGGTTTCGTCCGCCGTCGGATCGGCGAGGGCCGCCAAGGCCTGATCGGCGTGCGTGGCCATCACGACATGGTCGTAACGACCGGATTCGCCGCGCGAGTCCGTGACGATGACACCGTCCGGGATGCGCTGCACGTTGACGACCTCGGTGTCGAGCCTGATCCAGTCGGCAAAGGGCTGAATCAGCTTCCGAACATAGACAATGCTGCCGCCGACCACGGTTTCCCAGGCGGGACGCTGCGAAAGCTGCAGGAGGCCGTGATTGCGATGGAAGCGGATGAAGGTGGCCACCGGGAATGACAGGATTTCGCTCGGCGGCGCCGACCAGATCGCGCTGGCCATCGGCAGCAAGTGATCGTCACGGAACGCGGCGCCATAGCCGCCGTCCCTGAGATACTCGCCGAGGCTGATGGCTTCGTCCTGCAACAGGTCCGCATCCCGCGTCGCCTCCCGGTAGAATTTCACGAGATCGCGCAGCATCGACCAGAAACGCGGACGGAACAGGTTGCCCGGCTGCGCGAACAGGCCCTGCAGGCCGGTGCCGGAATATTCGAGGCCGCCATCATTGAGCGACACCGCCAGCGACATGTCGGAGGGTTGCGTGGGAACCTCGAGATGGCGGAACATGGCCGAGAGATTTGGATAGGCCTGGCGATTGAACACGATAAAGCCGGTATCGACCGGGATCCGCTGCCCACCGACGGTGACAAAGACGGTGTTGGAATGGCCGCCGATCCGTTCCGCCTTTTCGTACACCGTCACGTCGTGGCGCTGGCTCAGCAGCCATGCGGCGGCCAAGCCGGAAATTCCGGTTCCAACCACCGCCACCTTCAATCGGCTACAATCCCGCACCAAGTCCACTCCGTCGGTTTAGTCCACCCAGCGGCCCGCACGGCCCCCGAACGCCTGACTTGAAACGAACTGTATGCCGGTTTGGATCACCCCGAGTGATCCAAACCGGGCAAGTCTGCGTTTTGTCGGTATGCAAACGCTGGCGCACCATCTCCCATCGTACGACGCTCTGGCCAGCGCCACGGCGATCCGGTACTCACGTCGGGCACGCGGTGGCAGATCGGAGCGTTCGGGCGGCATGGTGAAGGAGACACCCAACGGCGTGACGTCGGACGCTGCGAGGTGGGCCGCCCTGATCGAAGCCGTGGCGACGCGCGGGGACCGCGCGGCCTTCGCGACGCTTTTCGAGCATTTTGCGCCGCGGATCAAAACCTTCATGCGGCGATCCGGCGCCAGCGAGCAGAGCGCCGATGAATTCGCGCAGGAAGCCCTGTTGGCGGTGTGGTCGAAGGCGCGATTGTTCGATCCCGTCAGCGTCGGCGCCAGCGCGTGGATCTTCACCATTGCCCGCAATGTGCGCATCGACGTCCTCCGCCGTGAAAAGCGGACCGGCATGGATTATACGGTCGAGATCGACCCCGAGTTTCACCTCGATGAGGGGCCGCAGCCGGATGCACGCCTGGCCACCTCCCAGGTGGAATCGCGGGTACGCAATGCCCTGACCCACTTGTCGGAGGATCAGTTGCGGGTGATCGAATTGTCCTTCTTTGACGAGAAGGCGCATGCGGAAATTGCGCAGACGCTTCAGATCCCGCTCGGCACGGTGAAGTCGCGGCTGCGGCTGGCGATGAACCGGTTGCGCGGGCTGTTGGGTGACCTCTCATGACGATCCATCATCATCCCCCGGAGGAACTGCTGACAGCATTTGCGGCGGGCCTGCTCGACCTGGGCCAGCATGTGGCGATCGCAACGCATCTTGTCGGCTGTCCACACTGTCGCGAGGCGGTGCGCACCATGGAGCATGTCGGCGGCGCCGTGCTGACCGGCCTGCCGCCGACCGCGATGTCGACCGGTGCTCTCGCCAGCGTCGAGGCGCGGCTGGACGGACTCGTTGCTTCCACCCCACTGCCGCCTCGACAGGTTGCGGGGCTTGCCGACATACCCGGCCTGCCGGGCTTTGTACGCGAGTACGCCGCCGGTCCATGGCGATGGATCGCGCCCAAGGTGCATTTGCGTCCCATTCAGCTGCCTGTGGCGAGTTCGACGCGGGTCTTTCTGTTGAAATCACGGCCGGGCACGAAAATGATCGAGCACACCCATACCGGTTTCGAAATGAGCTGCGTGCTGTCGGGAAGTTTTGTGCATGCCGGCGGACATTTCGGGCCGGGGGATTTCGATTTCGGCGACGGCGCCGATGATCACGAGATCATGATCGACTCGGCGGAGGATTGCGTTTGTCTGATCGCCATGCAGGGCGATCTCAAACTGAACGGGATGGTCGGCCGCCTGCTGCAGCCGCTGATCCGGATGTAATTTCGCAAGCTGCCGCACCACGCATAGATCCAACGGAAGGCCTGACATGAGTTGGCTTCAACTGGCTTTGCTGGCGGCGGTGATGGCAGTGGCGCTGTCGACGATCATGACGGTCGCCTGGCAGGTGCAACGGACCACAGGGCATACCGGCTGGATCGACGTCTGCTGGACGTTTGGAACCGGCATGGTGGCAGCACTCGGCAGCCTGGCGCCGCTTGGAGCCGACAACTCTCCGGACGGTCGGCAGATCATGGTTGCGATCCTCATCGCGTTCTGGTCGCTGCGCCTCGGCGGGCACATCGTGCTGCGCACCCGCGAAGTCGGCGACGATCCGCGTTATCGGGATCTGATCAAGCAATGGGGCGACAATGCCGACATGCGGATGTTCCTGCAATTGCAGTCGCAGGCGGCGGTCGGCCTGATCCTGGCGGTGTCGGTCGCGCTTGCGGCCCACAACACGCGGCCAAATCTGGGTCTGCAGGATTTCCTCGGAATGGCGCTGCTGGTCGGCGCGCTGGCCGGGGAGGCGGTGTCGGACTGGCAATTGCGCCGGTTCAAATCCGACCCCGCCAATCGCGGGCGGATCTGCGAGGCGGGGCTCTGGAGCCTGTCGCGGCATCCGAACTACTTCTTCGAATGGCTGTGCTGGCTAACTTATCCCTTGATCGCGATCGATCTGTCCGGCGCCAACCCGCTCGGCTGGATCAGCCTGCTGGCGCCCGCCTGCATGTACTGGGTGCTGGTGCATGTGTCAGGCATTCCGCCGCTGGAAGCGCATATGTTGCGAACGCGCGGCGATCAGTTTCGCGCGCTGCAGGCGCGCACGCGGGCGTTCTTTCCATTCCCGAAGGGATAGGATTGATCGCGGGGTCAGGCCGCCAGCTTGAGCGTCACCCAGAAACCCACCGCCGCTGCCATGGCGCCGAGCAGCGTTCCCCAGCCGGCGTCGACGACGGTAAGTTGCGTGGTCCAGTTGCGCAAGGTCGCCTGGTTCGTCAGGTCGTAGGTCATGTAGGTGAAGAAGCCGAACAGCGCGCCGCTCAGCATGGCCTGGGCGAGGCTTCCGGACTTCAGCGCCGGCAGGATGGCGAAATAGACCAGCCCGACCGGGTAGATCAGATAGAACGCGATGCCCGCCGGCAGGTTGACGGTCGCCAGCATGATATCGCCCAGCGTGGGGCGATAAAGCCGGCTCGCCATCGTTCCAAGCCACGCCATGTCGAGAACCACGAACGCCGCCAGGGTCGACAGATAAGCGGTGACATAAATCATGTTCGAATGCCCAATATTGGACCAACGCCGCAGCGACGTGGATCGGATCCGGTGAGTGCAGGACTGTAACGATCAGAATTGCTGTCTGGATCACGGGCGCATTACGGGTTTTGCGACTCGACCCGGTTTTTGAACATCAAATCGAGCGTCGCGACCCTCCCGGCACATGAAATCTTGGTAATTCTGGCGCGTCTTCCCGCCGTGTCGAAACTTCAAAAACCCTTGAGCCACGGGCCTAACTGGAACTTTGTGGACCGCCGCCACCCGCAACGGCGCCGGTATAACGGGCGCTTCAGGACTGTCCGCCACGGCCCCACCCGGCTAGGATGGCGTCAGGGGTTCCAGAGGAAGCATCACAGCGGTGACCGTGTCGCAGGCCGTCTCCATCAGCATCAGCAGCGAATCGGTCGGGTGCCTGCCGCATCGCCGGATGCCGGGTGTTGCGCCCGGCGGAGGGCGGACGTGAAACAACGTGCCGAGGCTGCGGCGGACGGCCTGGTGGCGGCCGTTCCAGGCCGGGATCGTGTCGCGCGATGGCTTGTCACGCTCTGCGTGGTCGTGAGTTCCGCAGGCTGCATTCTGACCAAGGACCTGCCTGACCCGGCGCTGGACATCCCCGAGGGATACAAGGCCGCTCGATTGACCCGCGCCGACGCCCCGCCGACGCTGGACTGGTGGCGTGGCTTCCGTTCGCGGGAATTGACCTCGCTGATGGAGGAGGCCCAGACCGTCAACCTCGACATCGCCGCGGCCACCGCGCGCTTCATCCAGGCCGACGCCCAGGCCCGCATTGCCGGTGCGGCGCTGCTGCCGAGCCTGAGCGGCACGGGGCAGCAGACCTATTCCCGGACTTCCGGCTCCAGCTCCAGCGGGTTGACCATTGGCGGTCGCGAAGTGGTGAACTACCAGTCTTCGCTCAGCGCCAGCTACGAGCTCGATTTCTGGGGCAAGAACCGCGACGCAGCCCAGGCGGCGGAGGAGAACTCGATCGCCACCCGCTTCGATCGCGACGTGGTGGCGCTGACCGCGCTGGTCAGCGTCGCCAATGCCTATTTTCAGGTGCTGGCGTCGCAGGACCGGATTCGCACCGCCGAACGCAACATCGCCAGCGCGCAGCGTATCCTCGACGCCATCAAGCAGCGCCTGAGCGCCGGCACCGGGACCGATCTCGACGTCGCGCAGCAGGAGGCCGTATTGGCCAATCAGCGCGCCGCGGTGCCGACGCTGCGTCAGACGCTGGCGCAGAACGTCAACGCGCTGGCCACGCTGGTGTCGCGGCCGCCTGAAAGCGTGCGCGTCATCGGCGGCTCGCTCAACCGGATTTCATCGCCGAAGGTCACGCCGGGCCTGCCGTCGGAATTGCTGACGCAGCGTCCGGATATCCGGCGCCAAGAGGCCTATCTTGCCTCCGCCACTGCCAATGTCGGCAGCGCCCGCGCGCAGTTCTTTCCCTCGATCCAGCTGACCGGGTCGGGCGGCTATCAGAGTTCGTCGCTGGTGTCGCTGTTCCAGCCCCAGGCAACGTTCTTCAACGTCGTCGGCAGCCTGACGCAGCCGATCTTCGACGGCGGAAGAATTCTGGGCAATTTCGAATTCACCAAGGCGAGACAGGACGAACTGCTGCAGACCTACCGCAAGACGGTGGTCCAGTCGTTCGCCGATGTCGACAACGCGCTGGTGGCGATCCGTGAAACCACCAACCGGCTGCGGCTGCAGCGCGAGGTGCTCGCAGCCTCGCGGCGGGCCTTCGAACTGTCCGAACAGCAGCTTCGGGCCGGCACGGCGGACATCGTAACCGTGCTAAACACGCAATTGACGTTATTCCAGGCGGAAGATTCGCTGTCGCAGGCCCAGCTGGCCCGGCTGCTGGCAATCGTCAGCCTGTATCAGGCGCTGGGGGGCGGCTGGGAACCCAGGATGGAAAGACCGGTCGATGCTCTTTAAGCCGGATTTGGATACCGCGAAGACCGCGGAAAAAAGTGTCGCGCGCAGCGCGGGCCGCCGCATGGTTTCGATCACGATCACGCTCGTGATCCTCGGCGGCCTCGGCTACATCGGCTGGACGGCATTTCAGCAGAAACAGACCGCCGGCGGGGGTGGCCGTGGCGGTGCGCCGCGCGATCTGCCGGTACCGGTGCTGGCGGCGACGCCGCGTATCCTGGACGTACCGGTCTATCTCGACGGCGTCGGCTCGGTCCGCGCGCTCAACAACGTGGTCGTGCGCGCCCAGGTCGACGGCAAGCTGCTTCAGGTCAATTTCACCGAGGGCCAGGACGTCAAGAAGGGCGACGTGCTCGGCGAGATCGACCCCGTCATCTACAAGGCGCAATACGATCAGGCCGTCGCCAAGAAGGCCCAGGACGAAGCGCAGCTCGCCAACATGCGGCTCGACCTCGCGCGCTACCAGCAGCTCGCCGCCTCCAACGCCGGCTCCAAGCAGCAGGCCGACACCCAGCGCGCCGTGGTGGCGCAGCAGGAGGCGCTGGTCAGCGCCGACCAGGCCGCGATCGACAATGCGCAGGCCATGCTCGGCTACACCAAGATCATCGCGCCGTTGTCGGGCCGCGCCGGGCTACGGCAGGTCGACCAGGGAAATATCATTCGCGCTTCCGACGCGACCGGTCTCGTCATCATCACGCAGCTGCAGCCGATCGCCGTGCAGTTCAGCCTGCCGCAGCAGCAGATCGTGCGGGTCAACGCCGCCTCCGCCAAGGGCGCGCTGTCCGTCGACGTGTTCGGCAATGACGGCGTCACCGTGATCGAGAGTGGCACGCTGAAAGGCATCGACAACCAGGTCGACCCCACCACCGGGACGCTCAAGCTCAAGGCCGAATTTCCCAACGCCAAATTCCAGCTGTGGCCGGGGCAATTCGTCAATATCCGGCTGAAGGTCGAAACGCTCGAGAAGGCGCTGGTGGTGCCAACCTCGGCGGTGCAGCGCGGTCCGGTGGGCACGTTCAGCTATGTGATCGGCGAGGGCGGGATCGCAACGGCCAAGCCCGTCGTGGTGACGCAGCAGAACGAAACCGATGCCGTGATAGCGAGCGGATTGTCGGCTTCCGACCGCGTGGTGACCACGGGCTTTGCCAATCTGTCGGATGGCGCCAGGGTCGTCATCGGCAGGGCGGATTCGGCGCCGACGGCCGATCTCGCCCCGCGCAAGAAGCGCACCGGCCGGGACGGCGCTGCCAAAGATGGCCAGGGCAAAGACGGCCAAGGCAAAGACGGTCAAGCCAAGGATAGTCAGGCCAAGGATAGTCAGGCCGGGGACGGGCAGGGGGCGGGGCGCAAGCGCAGCGAGCGCGGCGAGGGCGATCAGAAGGGGCAGACCGGACCGGCAAAAGCCATCGAAGCGCCGGTCGGGGCGAAATCGCAGCCATGACCGGATCAATCGCCACCTGATGTCCACATCCGCATCCATGAGCACGCAGCCATGAGCGTCTCGGAACCCTTCATCCGCCGGCCCATCGCCACCTCCCTGCTCGGTGTCGCGCTGCTGATCGGCGGCTTGCTCGGCTATTGGGCGTTGCCGGTTTCGGCCCTGCCGCAGGTCGATTTTCCGACGGTGCAGGTCTCGACGCAGCTGCCCGGCGCAAGCCCGGATGTGATCGCGTCGCTGATCACCGCGCCGCTCGAACGCCAGCTTGGCCAGATTCCCTCGCTGACCTCGATGAATTCGACCAGCTCGTTCGGCGTCAGTTCGATCTCGCTGCAGTTCGATCTCAACCGCGACATCGACGGCGCAACACAGGACGTCCAGGCCGCCATCAACGCGGCGGCGGGTGTGCTGCCCAAAAATCTGCCGTATCCGCCGACCTATGCCAAGGTCAATCCGGCGGACGCCCCCGTGATGACGCTGGCGCTGACTTCGGACACCGTCTCGCTTCGCGCCATGAGCGACATTTCCGATACACTGCTGGCGCAGCGGCTCAGCCAGATTTCCGGCGTCGGCCGCGTCGCGGTGCTCGGCGGCCTCAAGCCGGCGGTGCGCGTGCAGGCCGATCTGGCGCGGCTGGCGGCCTATGGCATCGCGATGGAAGATTTGCGCATCGCCATTGCCGGCGCCAACGTTTCCGGCCCGAAGGGCTCGCTCGACGGCGCGCAGCAGGCCTACACTATCGCTGCCAACGACCAGATCACCGCCGCCGACGCCTACAGGCCCATCATCATCGCCTATCGCAACGGTTCTCCCGTCACCATCGGCGACGTCGCCAGCATCGTCGACGGGCTTGAAAACGACCGGACCGGCGGCTGGTTCCAGGGCACGCCGGCGGTCATCATCGATATCCAGCGTCAGCCCGGCGCCAACGTCATCGAAGTCGTCCGGCAGATCCGCGAGGAAATCCCGAGGGTCCAGCGCGCGATGCCGGCCGGCGTCAAGCTGACCATCGTCAGTGATCGCACCGTCACCATCAAGGCCTCGGTCCATGACGTGCAGTTCACGCTGGTGCTCTCCATCGTGCTTGTCACCCTGGTGGTGTTGCTGTTCCTGCGCTCCTTGCGCGCCACGCTGATCGCAGGTGTTGCGCTGCCGCTGTCGCTGATCACCAGTTTCGGCGTGATGTATTTTGCGGGGTTCAGCCTCGACAATCTGTCGCTGATGGCGCTCACGATCGGCACCGGGTTCGTCATCGACGACGCCATCGTGATGATCGAGAACATCGTCCGTCACATGGAGGGGGGCGACAGTGCCATGGAAGCGGCCCTCAAGGGCGCCCGCGAGATCGGCTTCACGGTGATCTCGCTGACGGTGTCGCTGATCGCCGTGTTCATCCCGCTGCTTTTCATGTCCGGCCTGGTCGGACGCATGTTCCGCGAATTCGCGCTGACGCTGACCATTGCCGTGGTGACGTCGGCGATCGTGTCGCTGACATTGACGCCGATGATGTGCTCGCGGCTGCTGAAGCATGCGCGCGACGAATTCCAGGTGCCGGGGCTCGCGGCTGTCAGCCGGGGCATCGATCGCACGGTGGAATTCTATCATCGCACGCTGCTGTGGGTGCTGCAGCGGCAGCGCGCCACGCTCGTCGTCACCTTTCTGACCATTGCCGCGACGCTGGCGCTGTACGTGATCGCGCCGAAGGGATTCCTGCCGTTGCAGGACACCGCGTCGATCACGGCCGTTACCGAAGCCGGCCCCGACGTCTCCTTTGCCGAGATGCAGAACCGTCAGAAGGAGGCCGCCGCCGCAATCCAGGCCGATCCCGACGTCGTCAGCGTTGTCTCGGTGATCGGTTCCGGCTCGGTCAATCCGACCACCAATGTCGGGCGTCTGGTGATGTCGCTGAAGCCGCGGGGCGAGCGCAGCTCCGACATGCCGACGGTGATCGACCGCCTGAAGCAGCGCGTTGCGTCGATCCCGGGCATGAGGGTATACTTCCAGCCGGTACAGGATATCCAGATCAGCACGCAGTCCAGCCGCTCGCAATATCAGTACACGCTGAGTGGCACGGATGCGGCGCTGGTGAGGTTGTGGGCGGACAGGCTCGTCGCACAAATGCGCCGCGACCCTGTATTCACCGACGTTTCGTCGGAGTCGCAGGCCGGCGGCCTGCGGGCCTCGCTCGACATCAACCGGCAGCGCGCCGGGCAACTCGGCGTCAGCCTGCAGGGCATCAACGACACCCTGAACGACGCGTTTGCGCAGCGCCAGATTTCAACCATCTACGGCCAGGCCAACCAGTACCGGGTCGTGCTGGAGGCGCTGCCCCGCGACCAGCGCGATCCCAACGTGCTGTCCAAATTGTATCTGCCCGGCGCGGCCGGCGCGCAGGTGCCGCTGTCGGCGGTGGCCACGTTGACGCGCACCACGGCGCCGCTGGCGATCTCGCACCAGTCGCAGTTTCCGGCGATCTCGCTGAGCTTCAACCTGGCACCGGGGGAGGCGCTGGGCGATGCCGTCACCGCGGTCAAGGCCATCGAGACCCAGATCGGGATGCCCGGCAGCATCGTCGGCCTGTTCGCAGGCGATGCTGCCGAATTCTCGAAGTCGCTGTCGGGCCAGCCGTGGCTGATCCTCGCCGCACTGGTCACGATCTATATCGTGCTCGGCGTGCTGTACGAGAGCTACATCCATCCGATCACCATCCTGTCCACGCTGCCGTCGGCCGGCGTCGGCGCCATCCTGGCCCTGATGGCGTTCGGGCAGGACCTGTCGGTGATCGGCCTGATCGGCATCATCCTGCTGATGGGCATCGTTAAGAAGAACGCGATCATGATGATCGACTTCGCGCTCGACGCCGAGCGCCACGAGGGCATGTCGCCCGAACAGGCCATCGTGCAGGCCTGCCTGCTGCGTTTCCGGCCGATCATGATGACCACGCTGGCCGCGCTGTTCGGCGCGCTGCCGCTGGCGATCGAGAGCGGCACCGGCGCCGAATTGCGGTTCCCGCTCGGCATCTCGATCATCGGCGGCCTGGTGCTGAGCCAGATCCTGACGCTGTACACCACGCCGGTGATCTACCTGGCGCTGGACCGCGTCCACCGCCGCATCGAAAGGACCCCGCCGGCCGCGCCGATGCCGCCGCTGGCCGGAGCGACCGAGGGCATCCAGTAATGGCCTCGCTGTCCGAACCCTTCATCAGGCGGCCGGTCGGCACCACGCTGCTGGGGATCGGACTGTTTCTGCTGGGCGCCGTCGCCTATCATTTCCTTCCCGTCGCCGCGGTGCCCAATGTCGATTTCCCGATGATCCGGGTGTCGGCATCGCGCCCGGGCGCCGATCCCGGCATCATGGCCGCGACGGTCGCAGCCCCGCTGGAACGGCGGCTCGGCGTCATCGCCGGGCTCGAGCAGATCACCTCGACGAGTTCGCTGGGATCGACCAGTATCCAGCTGCAATTCGCCATCGGCCGCAATGTCGACCGCGCGGCGCGCGACGTGCAGGCGGCGATCAACGCCTCGATGGCGGATCTGCCGACCGATTTGCCGACGCTGCCGCAGTTCCGCAAGGCCAACCCGTCCGCGGCGCCGGTGTTCATTCTGGCGCTGACCTCCAAGACGATGTCGGCCAGCGCGATCTACGACGTCGCCGACACCGTGATCGTGCAGCGGCTATCGCAGGTTCCGGGCGTGGGCGAGGTGACCGCCAGCGGCGCCGACCAGCCGGCGGTGCGGATCCAGCTCAATCCGGTCGCGCTGTCCAATGCCGGCATCGCCACCGACGATGTCCGCACCGCCATCGTCAACGCCAACCCGCTCGGGCCGGCCGGCGTCTTCAACGGCGCCCGCCAGAGCGAAACGCTGGCGATGAACCCGCAGATGCGCACCGCCGACGAATTTCGCGACATCATCGTCAAGAGTTCTGGTGGCAATTACGTGCGGCTGTCCGATGTCGCCGAGGTCGAGGACGCCACCCGCAACAGCCGTTCGATCGCCTGGTTCAACAAGCGGCCGGCCGTGCTGATCCAGATCACCAAGCAGAGCGACGCCAACGTCATCGACACCGTCGACCGCGTCAAGGCGCTGATCCCGGACCTCAAGCAGTGGATTCCTGCCGGCATCGAGATATCGGTGCTGACCGACCGCACCGGGACCATCCGCGCCTCGGTCGAGGACATGGAATGGACCTTGCTGGCAACCGCCGTGCTGGTGATGGGCGTGGTGTTCGTGTTCCTGCGCCGGATGACGCCGACCATCGCGGCCGGCGTCTCGGTGCCGCTGGCGCTGGCCGGCACCTGCGCCGGGATGTGGCTGGCCGGGTTCTCGATCAATAACCTGTCGCTGATGGCGCTGGCGATCTCGGTCGGCTTCGTGGTCGACGACGCCATCGTCATGATCGAGAACATGTAACGCAACCTGGAAGAGGGCATGGCGCCGATGAAGGCGGCGCTCGAGGGCGCCCGCCAGATCGGCTTCACGGTGCTGTCGATCAGCCTGTCGCTGATCGCGGCGTTCACGCCGCTGGTGTTCATGGACGGCCTGGTTGGCAGGCTGCTGCGCGAGTTCTCGCTGACGCTGACCTTCTCGATCATCGTCTCCACCGTGGTGTCGCTCACGGTGACGCCGATGATCTGTGCGCATTACATCAAGGGCACGACGTCGAACACCGAAACGCGGTTCGACCGCATTGTCGAAGGCACGCTGTCGCGCATCGTTGCCTTTTACGAGCGCACGCTACGCGTGGTGCTCGGATTTCCGCTGCTGACGCTAGTGGTTTTCTTCGCCACCATCGCACTCACGGTCACGCTCTACATCAAGACACCCAAGGGATATTTTCCGGTCGACGATTCAGGCTTCGTGATCGGCGCGACGCGGGCATCGGCCGACACGTCGTTCCAGGCCATGCTCGGATTGCAGCAGCGACTTGCCGATATCGTGCTGGCCGATCCCGCCGTCGAAAGTGTCGGCTCGTCGCTCGGCGGCACCGGGGGCCCGGGGCGCGGCGGCGCCAGCCGCGGCACGATGTTCATCGCGCTGAAACCGCCGGAAGCGCGCAACGGCGCTTCGACCGACGACGTCATCAATCGGCTGCGGCGCAATCTCGGCGCGGTGCCGGGCATCCGGCTGTTCATGTTCGCCGCCCAGGATCTTCGCGCCGGCGGGCGCCAGAGCGATTCGAGCTATCAATACACGCTGACCTCGACCGATCTCGATCTGTTGCAGAAATGGGCGCCGCTGGTCGCCAAGCAGATGGAAAGCGTGGAAGGCATCACCGACATTTCCAGCGACCGCGATCCCGGCGGCCTGCAACTGACGCTGTCGATCGACCGCAAGAAGGCATCGAGCCTCGGCGTGCGGGTGCAGGATATCGACAATGCGCTCAATAACGCGTTTTCACAGCGGCAGATCTCGACCATCTACACCCAGCGCAACCAGTACAAGGTGGTGATGGAAATCGACGGCAGGTTTCAGAACGACCCGTCCGATCTCGACCGCATCTATGTCGCCGGGCTCAAGGGCGCGCAGGTGCCGCTTTCGGCGGTCGTGAGCACCTCGCGCACCTTGTCGCCGCTTGCGGTGGCGCATTCGCAGGGTTTTCCGTCCACCACCGTGTCGTTCAACACGCTGCCCAACTTCGAACTGGCCGTCGCCACTGCCAACATCCAGCGTGCGGTCGACGAACTGCACATGCCGGAAGGCATTCGCGGCAGTTTTGACGGCGCCGCCGGCGATCTCGGCAAGACCACTGGGCGGCAGCCGCTGCTGATCCTCGGCGCGCTCGTCGCGATGTATATCGTGCTGGGGGTGCTGTACGAGAGCCTGGCCCATCCCCTGACCATCATCTCGACGCTGCCGTCAGCCGGGCTGGGCGCGCTGCTGGCGCTGCAGGTGACCAATACGCCGCTGACCGTGATCGCCTTCGTCGGCATCATCCTGCTGATCGGCATCGTCAAGAAGAACGGCATCATGATGGTGGACTTTGCCCTCGACGCCGAACGGAATCGCGGTCTGTCGTCCGCCGATGCCATTTTCGAGGCCTGCAGCGCCCGGTTCCGTCCGATTCTGATGACGACGCTGGCGGCGCTGTTCGCCGGTATTCCGCTGGTGATTGCCACCGGCCCCGGCACCGAACTGCGCCGGCCGCTCGGCATCACCATCATCGGCGGGCTTTTGGTGTCGCAGATCCTGACGCTCTACACGACGCCGGTGATTTATCTCTTGATCGACCGGCTGCGGCGGCGGTGGGGGTCCCAGCCCAAAGCGGTCGCGGTACCTGCGGAATAGGGCCCCAGACCAGCCTTTGCGTGTTGAAGCGCGCCGCCGGCAAGCGTATAGCCAGCCGATGTCAAAATCCCCCGAGCCTGAAATGGCCGGCGCCGCTGAGGTGGTGCCGGAATGTCCGCAGTGCCACAAGCCGATGCCGCTGTGCATCTGCGACAGCATCACGCCGATCGAAAGCAAGGTCGCGCTGCTGATCCTGCAGCACCCGCAGGAGCAGGACAGGCTGCTGGGCACCGCGCGGCTGGCCGCGCTGCATTTTCCGAATGCGGTGCTCAAGATCGGCCTGTCATGGCCGAGCCTGTCCAAGGCGCTGGGGCGCCGGGTGCTCGATCCCTCGCGCTGGGCCGTGCTCTATCTCGGCTCCGCCAAGGTCTCGGATCTGGAGACCGACCGCGATATCGTTGCCATCGACCACAAGGGCCGCGCCGAGGAAAACCAGCGCGGCCTCCTGAAGGACATCGAGGGGATCGTGCTGCTCGACGGCACCTGGAGCCAGGCCAAGGCGCTGTGGTGGCGCAACGCCTGGATGCTGAAATGCCAGCGCGTCATCCTCGGTCCGGCGCAGCCGTCG
Source organism: Pseudomonadota bacterium (assembly GCA_040390145.1). GTDB lineage: Bacteria > Pseudomonadota > Alphaproteobacteria > Rhizobiales > Xanthobacteraceae > Bradyrhizobium. The sequence goes on along the minus strand of JAZJYY010000111.1, from coordinate 6,644 downwards.
CGCTACGGCAAGCTGCGCAAGGAGCCGCGTGGCGACGGGCTTTCCACCATCGAGGCGGCGGCGATGCTGCTTGCCGGCCTCCAGAAGCGGCCCGATATCGCCGAGACCCTGCACGCCAGTTTCGAGCGGATGCTGGCGAAATACCGGCAAGTGCAGGACACCATGCCGGAGATCGCGCCCAAGCCGAAAAAGAAGGATTACCGCCGGCGCAAGCGGGCCTGAACAAGGGATTTCGGGCGAAAAATGGGTGCGGCATCGCATCCAGAAGACGCGTCAAACAAAAGGCTGAGCGCCTTGGTTGCCTAGGCGGGGCAGGCCGTATATGAGTTCGCCCGCAATGGGGCCACGTGGCGGAGTGGTTACGCAACGGTCTGCAAAACCGTGCACTCGGGTTCGATTCCCGACGTGGCCTCCATTAACATAATCAACGTGTTGCGCCGACTATCTCAGAGATCACGGGAAACCTGCAGGCTTCAGCAGGTGGCGTACCAACCGTCCGGAAACGGCACCAGCGGCCAGGCCGCCTGGTTATCATTGGCGGCTCGCGGCGGCTCGTCGAAAAACGACGGCTGAGCCAGGAAATCTTCCTGCGGCACGGGTTCGATCGCCATCCTGACGCTCTCCAGCAATCGGTTGTATTCAACTTCACTCATGGCGCTCTCCCTCGTTCGAGAGCACGCACCATCTCAAAAGCGTTTTGGTTCCAGATTGAACGAATCGCTCAAGTTTTATCGATCAAGCGATCGCGGCCATCATGGTTACTGATGTCTTAAAGTCCCGCGGGCAGACTAGGCGGTACCGCCCGCGGCCTATTGTGAGAAAAATCACATTTCGCCGAAATATTTTGCCGTATCCGTGAAAATGACCACGGCTTGAGCGAGCCGTCAACACGGGAGAACGGCAATGACTGCAAGGTTTGACCGGATCTGGGCCAAGGCGAGCCGCGCCAATCTGGCGGCTTCGATCGGTTTGCTGCGAGCGCGTCGCAATCCGCCTCTACCCCGGCGACATCCCCAACATCCGAGCCATGACCAACTGCCCGCCGTGGCAGACGGCGAGCCCCGCCGAGGTGCCTGGGGCAGTGAGGGGTGACGCGCCGGAGGCGGAGATCGCGGACGGCTGGCGGCACGGCCTGAGGCGGTGCGTCAGTTCCGCGGTGGATCGAAGCCGTTTGGCTCCCCAGGCCGGATTTGAACCAGCGACGCGCCAAGGGTCGAAGGATCGAACGGCACTGTTGTGTCACCAGTCGGGCTGAACACACATGGGCTGTTGCACGTGCGGACAAAGCCCCGGCCTGCGACTAAAGGCTCAGGATTGGCCGCTTCAAAACCTCTCTTCCCTCCGCCCTCTCAGGGTGAGCCGGCTAATGGCCATTGAATTTTCGCTTCAGCGTGTATCCGGCGACCGACAGAAGCGGATGATGTGAAGAGAATCAAAGGCCAATGAGCCACCTGATCGCGGTCGCAAGGAACCACAGCCATCCAAGCGTGGCCACGGCGACCGACAATAAATAAAGGAAATAGATCACCCGAATACGCATCAAATGATCGCCCCCCCAATCGCCAAGCCGTTTCAATCGAACGTTCGAACAAGTCAATCGGGCGGGGGCGAAAGAAGAGGATTGAATCCAGGGAGGCAGTCCCCATTTAGTGGAGGCGGTCGCTCAAGGAAAACGCATCATGTACGAAGCATCGTCGGTCATCGGCACCTGCATAAACTGCATCGCCCCGGGAAGTTTGAGCGCAACATTAGCGCTTGTGATCATTGGTGCGGGTATCGCTTTGACAGCCGAGCGGCGCAAACTTGCACGCGTCCGTTCGGTCAAACCACGAAAATAATCACGACGCTAAGCGTGAAGACAACAAGGCTTGCGCCGATCAGGTAGGTCAGATCGCTGCGTTCGAGCGGAGTCATGGACCTTGCTCTCTGCTTAACAAAGCCGCCAGGCGGAGTATGATCGCCTGACGGCTTCGCTGGTGTGGGCCCGGACGCTTGGGGAAATTGTCCGGTGAGCAACCGTAGATCGTCCCAGCGACTTCGCAACGAAACTCGCTTGTTAAGCTGAATGTCGGGACTGCGGGTTAATTCGGGAACTCGATGCCGGGACTTTCATGCGTTCCGGCATGCTGTCGCTTTCCGCCTGCTGCACGATTTTCCTGAGGCTGCAGTTCATGGCATTCGCGGTTAGGCTGAATTGGGAACAGCCGGCATATCTCGCGCAATGAAAAAAGGCGGCCCGGAGGCGGTCTTTCTCATCCGAAGTTCCAGGCTGAATTAGGCCAGCTGATAGGGCGGGGCGGCCCGCTGCTTTCTCCGAAATGCCATGAAGCCCAGACCCAGAAATCCCAGGATCATCATGGCCCAGGTTGACGGTTCCGGAACGGCTGCAACAACCGCGAATGAGGACGCGGTCACAAATTCCGAAGAGCCGGGGCTAAACGTGTTGACCCGGTACATCCCGTTGCTGCTTTGATTGAAAAAGTCGACTCTGTTTTGGCCGTTGCTGCCTTCGGTATAGAATTTGACCCCACTCCCGTCGAGAAAGGACGGGCCTGTCGTGAAATAGTTTCCGTAACTTGCGAGTACGGGAGCCGTGATCGCGAACCCGTTCACCGTTCCGCTGATTGAAATGATTTCAAAGGCGGTTTGTCCGCCGACGATCGTTGACGTATTCGATGTAGTGAAAGTTCCGCTGCCGGATACCGGGGCACCGAATAGTGCCTGGCTCGGTGCAAAACTGAAATTATAGACAGCGGACGAGGCTGCAGTTGGCAGGCCCAACAGCGCTACAACAGCTAACGCAACAACCGATTTTCTCATGATACCTCCGTGAAATCGCTCGACCGCGCGGCCGCGACGAGGTTTCAGAACAGGTACAGTGCGAGAGATTGTGCGGTTTCAGGATAGCTAACAAATGTTTAACGGGCATCGCTGAAACTAAATGCAAACGACGCCGTATGCTGTTGGGCTTTCCAACCAGCGCGTCGAAGAAACATCGGGGTTGAAAAAGATCGGGGACCTTAGCTTGGTGAGCGGAGGCGATCCGGCGCGCGCCGCCCCACTCAAAGTCACCAAAGCGAAGGAAGCCATCAATCCGGCTCAAGTGCGGGGCGCTAACGGCTTTGCATGCACATTGCAAACACGGGCGCTTTGCCCGAATCGCCAGAATTCAAGTTGTGCCTGATATTGTTTGGCTCCCCGGGCTGGATTCGAACCAGCGACCATTCGATTAACAGTCGAATGCTCTACCGCTGAGCTACCGAGGAACAGGCGAAACAATCGTTCGCAAGCCGGCTGCGTATAACAAAGCCTTCCCGGCTTGCAAAGGACGAAATCGCCTGTTCCTGCGCGACATCAAGATCGCTGCGAAACAGCCTGCGCTGCAACGCTTTGTTGCCGTTTCGCGCCTCCGGGCCCGGGCCTTTGGGCCTGATCGGCGCATTGCCGCCACCCGCCGTCGGCATGGATCAGCCGCCAAAAGGGCCCATTCGGCGACGATCCTGATGATGCGGGACTTGAACCCTTGAGGTGATTCGATGCCAGACGTCCTGACCGAACTCGCAAGACCGGTGCCCTCGATCGTTCCGAGCGATATTCCTGCGCGCAGCGACGATGAATGCCTGCTCCGGCTGTCCCGGGCCATCGCCGAGCACGATTCCGACGATCTGGACGAGGTGGCGCGGTTGATCGGCCGGCTCGCGGTGCCCATCGAATAGACTGGCTGTCCTGAACAGCCCCAAGGGCAGGGGTGTGCGCGCCGGCTTCCGCGGGCGCCGGCGGCATGTTGCGTTTTGACGATCCTTGTACCAAAGATGGCGCGGTTTCGCCCCCGTTCCTCGCCATGGTTCGTTCCAAGGTCTGCCCAAAAGGTCTGCCCATGTCCGGTTTTTCGCCCGCGCGCCAGAAAATGGTCGATGGTCAGGTGCGCCCCAGCGACGTCACCGACATCAGGATCCTCGACGCGATGCTCGAGGTGCCGCGCGAGGTATTCGTTCCGGCCAGCCAGCGCGCGCTGGCCTATCTCGACCTCGATCTCGATGTCAGCGAGGGGACTTCGGCCAAACGCTATTTGATCAAGCCGGTGGTCACCGCCAAGATGCTGCAGGCGGCCGAGATCAGGCCAGGCGACAACGTTCTGGTGGTGGGGTGCGCGACCGGCTATGCGGCGGCGATCATCGCCAAGCTGGCCGGGCAGGTGACGGCGACCGAGAGCGATTCGTCGCTTGCCGCGAAGGCCGGGGATGTTCTGGCCGGGCTGGGGCTGGCGAATGTGACGGTGCGGACGGCCGCCGCCGCCGAGGGCGATCCGGCCAACGCGCCCTATGATGCTGTTGTCATCAATGGCGCGACGGAGATCGTGCCGGACCGGCTGTACGCCCAGCTCAAGGAGGGTGGCCGGCTTGTCGGCGTCTTCGCCATGACGCAGCCGCCGCGGGCCACCATCGTGACGCGCTCGCATGGCGATTTCGGGAACCGGGCGCTGTTTGACGCAACGGTTCCGGTGCTTCCCGGCCTCGAGCGGCTTGCCGCCTTCGTTTTCTAGGCCGTTCCGGCCCTTGTTGGTTGGCTCGCTCCGGTCCGTGCCGGTCCTTGCCAGTCCTTGCAGATCCTTGCCAATTTTGGGCAACTGCAGATTTCCGTTCCCATTCAGAAGTGTGGCCGAGATGCCCCACGTCGAGAGTTTCCGTTGCATAGGGCTGCGCGGTGGTTCCGTCGCGCCTATGTGCGGAATAAGGTGAGCCGGGACTCACTCGGACTGCAGCGGCGTCCGGCCCATTGTTTGGGCCGGCGAACAAGAATGAATGGATTTCCAGGGATGCATGGTGTGAAGGCCTTTACCGGAGCTGCGGCTGCGGTCCTTCTGTTGGCATGGATGGGCCCGACGCCCGCCTTGGCCGACACCATCGAGGCGGCGCTGGTGCGCGCCTATCAGAACAATCCGCAGCTCAACGCGCAGCGCGCCTCGGTCCGCGCCACCGACGAGACCGTGCCCCAGGCCCTGTCCGGCTATCGACCGCGCGTCGCGGTCACCGGCAGCGCCGGCTATCAGTATACCGATACCCTCACCATTACCGGCGCCGGCAGGGACGCCGCAGGCAACCCCCTCGTGGCTCGGACCGGAATTCACGGTACCAATGCGCCGCGCAGCATCGGCGCAACGGTGACGCAGACGCTGTTCAACGGACAGCAGACCGCCAACCGGACCCGCGCGGCGGAGAGCCAGGTTTCCGGCGCACGCGAAGCGCTGCGGGCGCTCGAACAGACCGTGCTGCTGAATGCCGCCACCGTCTACATGGATTATCTGCGCGATTCCGCGATCGTCGAGGTGCAGAAGAGCAACGTCCGCGTGCTCGAACAGACCTTGAAGCAGACCAAGGACCGCTTCAGCGTCGGCGAGGTCACGCGCACCGACGTCGCGCAGTCCGAGGCGCAACTGGCCGCGGGCAACACCCAGCTGCTGACCGCCGAAGCCAATCTGAACACGACGCGATCGAACTTCCGCCGCATCATCGGCAACGAGCCGGTTGCTCTCGCACCGGGGTCGCCGGTCGATCGATTTCTGCCGGGGTCGCTGGCCTCCTCGGTCGATCTCGGGTTGACGCAAAATCCCAACGTCACCGCCGCTATGTTCGGAATCGACGTCAGCTATCTCCAGGTCCGGGTCAATGAAGGCGCGCTGTTGCCGACGGTGACGCTGCAGGGCTCGGTGCAGCAGTCCTACGAACAGACCTTGACGGTCAATCGCTCGTTCGGCGCCTCGGCGTTCGCGCAGCTGTCGGTCCCGGTCTATCAGGGCGGCGCCGAATACGCGCTGATCCGCCAGTCCAAGGAAAGCCTGGCGCAGCAGCGCCTGGTGCTCGAACAAACCCGCGACCAGACCCGCGCCAACGTGGTGACGGCGTGGGGACAGCTGGTGGCGGGCAAGGCGCAGGTGCAGTCCGCCCAGTCGCAAGTGTCGGCATCGGAGATCGCGCTCAACGGCGTGCGCGAAGAAGCCAAGGCCGGACAGCGCACCACGCTCGACGTGCTGAACGCCCAGCAGGCGCTGGTCAACGCCCGCGTCGCGCTGGTGACCGCGCAGCACGATCGCGTGGTCGCGTCCTACTCCGTGCTGGACAAGGTCGGACGCTTGTCGCCGATCGTGCTCAAGCTGCCCACCACGGTCTACGATCCCAGCGTGCATTACCATCAGGTCCGCGACAGCTGGATCGGTGTTCGCACGCCCGACGGCCGCTGATCGCCACCACCGCCGCACGAGCACAGGCAGCCACCTTGAACGCGCGCGAGCGTGAATGAGTCTGCGCGTTGCTTGCAATCAATTGTTGCCATGACATACCGTTATTGGAGGCAGCAGGGCGATTCGCGACGCATCCGAGACGACACCCGAGTTGGAAGTATCCTGGCCGCGACGCTTCGGTACCCTGAGCAGGGGCGGGATCCCGGACGATGTGTTGAGCGGCGCTTGATCTGGGGACAAGTCAGGCTGACGCGGTGAAAATCCCGGCCTGCTTCTCCAGAACCGGCAAATCCTGTCTGGCTTGGTGTAAAACGCTCCGGAGGGCGTTGATGATGTGGAGTCGGCGATGACGCAACCTGCAAAGGTCCAGGAACCCTCGATGGAGGAGATTCTGGCGTCGATCCGT
>JAZJYY010000110.1:22163-27360 GCA_040390145.1 Pseudomonadota bacterium | reverse complement strand
GCGCCAAGGAGGGCACCGCCAGCGTCAGCCTGTGGTCCGAACCCAACAAGAAGTATGCCGCAAAGCTGCGCGAGATCGCGCCCGCCGCCGATCCCGCGACGCGCACCTATCTGGCGAAATTCTCGTTGCCGGACGCCGGCGACAGCGTTTCGCTCGGCATGACTGCGACGCTGACGCTGGCCGATCCCGCCACGTCGAACGTGGCGCGGCTGCCGCTGTCGGCGCTGTACAGCCAGGGCGGCAAGCCCTCGCTCTACATCGTCGACGACAAGGGCGATGTGAGCCTGAAGCCGGTCACCGTGAAATCCTACGAGAGCAGTGACGTCGTCATTTCCGGCGGCGTCGATGAAGGCTCGAAAGTCGTCGTGCTTGGCGTGCAAAAACTCGACCCGGCCCAGAAGGTCAGGGTCGTGTCGTCGCTGTCGTTCTGAGCGGAGAGGGCGTCATGAAACACTTCAATCTCTCGGGCTGGGCGGTCGGCCACCCGGCGCTGATCCTGTTCCTGATGATCGCGCTCGGCGCCGCCGGTTTCTTCTCCTACCAGAAGCTCGGCCGCGCCGAGGATCCGTTCTTCACGGTCAAGGTGGTCAATGTCTCCGCGATCTGGCCGGGCGCCACGGCGGCCGAAATGCAGACCCAGGTCGCCGATCCCATCGAGAAGAAGCTGCAGGAACTGCCCTATTTCGAGAAGGTGCAGACCTACTCGAAACCGTCCTTTACGGCGATGCAGGTCACCTTCAAAGACTCGACCCCGCCCAAGGACGTGCCTTATTTGTTCTATATGCTGCGCAAGAAGCTCGCGGACGTGCAGGGCCAGTTGCCGGCCGGCCTGCTCGGGCCCACCGTCAACGACGAATTCAGCGACGTCGATTCCATTCTCTATATGATGACCGGCGACGGCGCCGACTACGCGCAATTGAAGAAGGCGGCGGAAGGCATGCGCCAGCGCCTTCTCAAGGTGCCCGGGGTGACAAAGGTCAATCTCTACGGCTCCCAGGAAGAGCGGATCTTCGTCGAGTTCTCGCATGCCAAGCTGGCGACGCTCGGCATCACGCCGCAGGCGCTGTTCGATTCGCTGGCCAAGCAGAACAACGTCACCCCGGCCGGCACGGTGGAGACGTCGTCGCAGCGCGTGCCGCTGCGCGTCACCGGCGCGCTCGACGGCGCCAAGGCGGTCGCCGAGACGCCGGTCGAAAGCAATGGCCGGGTATTCCGTCTGGGCGACATCGCCACCGTCACCCGTGGCTTCGTCGATCCGCCGACCTTCGTGGCGCGGCAGGAAGGCAAGCCCGCGCTCGGCATCGGCGTGGTCACCGCCAAGGGCGCCAACATCCTGGAACTCGGCAAGGAAGTCGAGAACGCCACCAATGAATTCATGAAGGCGGTGCCGCAGGGCATCAATGTCGAGCAGATCGCCGATCAGCCCAAGGTGGTCGAGCGCGCCGTCGGCGAATTCGTGAACTCCTTCATCGAGGCACTGGCGATCGTGCTGTTTGTCTCCTTCGTCGCCCTGGGCTGGCGCACCGGCATCGTGGTGGCGCTCTCCGTGCCGCTGGTGCTGGCCATCGTGTTCATCGTGATGAATGCGATGTCGATCGATTTGCACCGCATTACGCTGGGCGCGCTGATCATCGCGCTCGGGCTATTGGTCGACGACGCCATCATCGCCGTCGAAATGATGGTGGTGAAAATGGAACAGGGCTGGGACCGCATGCGCGCGGCGTCCTTTGCCTGGGAATCCACCGCGTTTCCGATGCTCACGGGAACGCTGGTCACGGCCGCTGGCTTCCTCCCCATCGGCTTTGCCAATTCGGCGGTCGGCGAATATGCCGGCGGCATCTTCTGGATCGTGGCGATCGCGCTGGTCGCGTCCTGGTTCGTGGCGGTGATCTTCACGCCGTATATCGGCGTCAAGCTGCTGCCCAACATTACCGTCCATCACAACCATGATCCCCATGCGGTCTATGAAACGCGCATGTACCGGGTCCTGCGCAGCATGATCCAGTGGTGCGTCGACCACCGCATCAAGGTGGTGCTGGCGACAGTGGCCGTATTCGCGCTCTCCATCGTCGGCTTCGGTCAGGTGCAGCAGCAGTTCTTCCCGCTGTCGGAGCGGCCGGAACTGTTCCTGCAGCTGCGGCTGCCGGAGGGCACCGCGTTCAACGTCACCGAAAAATCGGTGAAGTCGGCCGAAGCCCTGCTGAAGGACGACAAGGACATCGCGACCTACACCTCCTATATCGGCCAGGGATCGCCGCGGTTCTGGCTCGGGCTGAATCCGCAGCTGCCCAACGAGGCTTTCGCCGAAATCGTCATCGTCTCCAGGGACGTCGAGGCGCGCGAGCGGATCAAGGCCCGCCTGGAGAAGGCAGTGGGCGAGGGTGTGCTGTCGGAAGCGCGCGTGCGCGTCGATCGTTTCAACTTCGGCCCGCCGGTCGGCTTCCCGGTTCAGTTCCGCGTCATCGGCCCGGATCCCAACACCGTGCGCGACATCGCCTACAGGGTGCGCGACGTCATCAGGCAGAATCCCAACGTCGTAGATCCGCAGCTCGACTGGAACGAGCAGTCGCCCTACCTCAAGCTGGTGGTCGACCAGGATCGCGCCCGCGCGCTCGGCCTGACTCCGCAGGACGTATCGCAGGCGCTGGCCATGCTGATCTCGGGCGCGCAAGTGACGACGATCCGCGACGGTATCGAGAAGGTCGGCGTGGTGGCACGCGCAGTGCCGTCCGAACGGCTCGATCTCGGCCGGGTCGGCGATCTCACCGTGACCTCGCGCAATGGCGTCGCGGTGCCGCTGACGCAGATCGCGAAGATCGAATACGCCCATGAGGAGCCGATCATCTGGCGGCGCAACCGCGACATGGCGATCACGGTGCGCGGCGACGTCGTCGACGGCGTGCAGGCGCCCGATGTGACCAGCCAGATCTCGCCCAAGCTGCAGGAGATCCGCGACAGCCTGCCGCCGGCCTACCGGATCGAGGCGGGCGGCGCCTTCGAGGAGTCCGCCAAGGGCAATGCCTCGATCTTCGTGCTGTTTCCGCTGATGGTCATTGTCATGCTGACGTTGCTGATGATCCAGCTGCAAAGCTTCTCGCGGCTGATCCTGGTGTTCCTCACCGCACCGCTCGGCATCATCGGCGCCTCGCTGGGCCTGAACATCGCCAACCAGCCGTTCGGCTTCGTGGCGCTGCTCGGGCTGATCGCGCTGGCCGGCATGATCATGCGCAATGCGGTGATCCTGGTCGACCAGATCGAGACCGATGTCGCCGCCGGCCTGACCCGCAAGGAGGCGATCGTGGAAGCCACCGTCCGGCGTGCCCGCCCGGTGGTGCTGACGGCGCTGGCCGCGATCCTCGCGATGATCCCGCTGTCGCGTTCGGCGTTCTGGGGACCGATGGCGATCACCATCATGGGCGGCCTGTTCGTGGCGACCTTCCTGACCCTGCTGTACCTGCCCGGCCTCTACGCGCTCTGGTTCCGCAAGAGCCTGGAGGAACGCGGTACAGGCGAGAAGGTTGACGTTGCGCCGCAGCATCAAGGTGAATCGCAGCCCGCATTTCCGCTTGCCGAGGCGGCGGAATAATTGAACATTGATTGAGATTGAGTCCTGACATGGCACTGGTTTCCGACCATATCGAACCCGACACCCGCGAGCGGATTCTCGTGGTGGCGGAGCGTTTGTTTCGCGAGATCGGCTATCAAAAGACCACCGTGGCCGATATCGCCAAGGTCTTGCGAATGAGCCCCGCCAACGTCTATCGCTTTTTCGATTCGAAAAAGGCGATCCATGAGGGCGTCGCGCGCGCATTGATGGGCGAGGTCGAGGTCGAGGCGCAACGGATCGCCGACGGCCCGGGTCCTGCAGCGCCACGCCTGCGCGACCTCATGAAGACCGTCCACCGCATGAATTCGGAACGCTATGTCGGCGATTCCAAGCTGCACGAGATGGTCGCGATCGCGATGGAGGAGGATTGGGAGGTCTGCGACGCCCATATCATGTTGATTACGAAGATCATGGGCAGCGTGATCGCGCAGGGCGTGGCTACAGGGGAATTCGAGGTGGCGGACCTCGAGCAAGCGGCGTTGTGCTGCTGCACCGGCATGATCCGGTTCTTCCATCCGCAGATGATCGCCCAATGCGCCACCAAGCCGGGGCCGACCATCGACCAGATGATCGATTTCCTCTTCGCCGGGATGGCGCCGCAGGCCCTCACTGCCCGCTAAAACCTCGTCATTGCGAGCGCAGCGAATCTTTGCCGCGGAAAGAAAGAACCTGGATTGCTTCGTCGCAAGGGCTCCTCGCAATGACGTTGATAGTTCTGTAGGGTATGCACGCCTCGCCGTATCTACCCTACAAAGGAAAAATAACGTGGACGCCAAAACCCCGAAAGACTTGCACTACTACGAGCCGGCCAAGGGCCACGGCCTCAAGCACGACCCGTTCAATGCCATCATCGCGCCGCGCCCGATCGGCTGGATTTCGTCGCGGGGCGCCAAGGGCAACGTCAATCTCGCGCCCTACAGCTTCTTCAACGCCTTCAACTACCACCCGCCGCTGATCGGCTTTTCATCGACCTCGTGGAAGGACAGCGTCCAGAATATCCAGGAGACCGGCGAGTTCGTCTGGAATCTCGCGACCATGGATCTGGCGCAGCAGATGAATGCGACCGCGGCGCATGTCGCCCGCGACGTGAGCGAGTTCAGCATCGCCGGCCTGACGGCGGTGCCGGGCAAGCTCGTCAACGTGCCGCGGGTCGCGGAAAGCCCTGTCGCGTTCGAGTGCAAATTGTCGCAGATCATCCAGCTGCAGGGCGCCGACGGCACCAAGGCACAGGCCTGGCTCACGCTCGGCGAGGTCGTCGCCGTCCACATCGACAAGGCCTTTATCAAGGACGGCGTCTACCAGACGGCGCTGGCCCGCCCGATCGTCCGCGCCGGCCGCCAGGGCGACTATTTCGAGATCAAGCCGGAAAACATGTTCGAGATGAAGCGGCCGGATTGAGCATCTTCTCCCTCGCCCCGCTTGCGGGGAGAGGGTCGGGGTGAGGGGGACTCTCCGCGAGTCCGACCGTGCCGATAGAGCCCCTCATCCCGACCTTCTCCCCGTGAAGAACGGGGAGAAGGAGAAGAGTCACGACTTCCGGTTCTTCGCATTGACCGCGATCGCGGCCGCGGCGGTGCGGTTCTCGACGCC
>JAZJYY010000110.1:0-22153 GCA_040390145.1 Pseudomonadota bacterium | reverse complement strand
ATCCGACCTCTCCCCGCAAGCGGGGAGAGGGAACGGAACCGACGCTGCGTTTGGCCGTTATCCGGCACGACTATGCCCGCATCATCTTCGGATCAATTTCGCTTCATTTCCCTTGCGAAGTATTCACCGAAATCCCGGTTTTTCGCTAGAATGAACCGTCTTTTGGCATAGACGGTGCCGCGATGATCGCGCCGTTACCCCTGACCACGAGGACAACGCCATGAGCTTCCGCCGCGATTACCTCACCAAGCCGATCTTCTCCTGGGCGCGCGGCGTGCTGCCGGCGATGTCGGACACCGAGCGCGAGGCGCTGGAGGCCGGCGATGTCTGGTGGGACGCCGACCTTTTCACCGGCAATCCGGACTGGGGCAAGCTGCTGGCGGTGGCGCCGGCGACGCTGACGCCGGAGGAGCAGGCGTTCCTCAACGGCCCCGTCGACGAACTCTGCGCCATGCTCGACGACTGGAAAATCAATTGGGAATGGCGCGATTTGCCGCCCGAGGTCTGGGGCTACATCAAGCGCGAAAAATTCTTCGGCATGATCATTCCGAAGGAATATGGCGGACTCGGCTTCTCGCCTTACGCGCATTCCGAAGTGGTGCGCAAATTGTCGACCCGCTCGGTCACCGCCGCCGTCACCGTGATGGTGCCCAATTCACTGGGCCCCGGCGAACTGCTGATGCGCTTCGGCACCCGGGATCAGCAGCAGAAGTGGCTGCCGCGCCTGGCCGATGGTCGCGAGATTCCCTGCTTCGGGCTGACCAGCCCGGAAGCCGGCTCCGACGCCGCCTCGATGATCGACAGCGGCATCGTCTGCAAGGGCAATTTCGACGGCAAGGAAGTGCTTGGCCTGCGGTTGAACTGGCACAAGCGCTACATCACGCTCGGTCCGGTGGCGACGCTGCTCGGCCTTGCCTTCAAGGCTTATGACCCCGATCAGCTGGTGGGATCGCAGGAGGAGCTCGGCATATCGGTGGCGCTGATCCCGACCGATCTGGCCGGCGTCGAGATCGGCCGGCGCCATCTGCCCTCGATGCAGGTGTTTCAGAACGGTCCCAACAAGGGTCATGATGTCTTCATCCCGATGGATTACATCATCGGCGGGCAAGAGCGCCTCGGCCAGGGCTGGAAAATGCTGATGACGGCGCTGGCCGCGGGGCGCGGAATCTCGCTGCCGTCGCTGTCGGCCGCGGGTGCGGCCTACGCCGCGCGCACCACGGGCGCCTATGCCCGCATTCGCGAGCAGTTCAATGTGCCGATCGGAAAATTCGAAGGCATTGAGGAGCCGCTGGCGCGCATCGCCGGCACCGCCTATCTGCTCGACGCGGCGCGGCGGCTGACCTGTGCGGCGCTGAATCAGGGTCATCATCCCGCGGTCATCTCCGGCATCATGAAGCTGCATGCGACCGAGCGGATGCGGATCGCGATCGACGACGCCATGGACATTCATGGCGGCAAAGCCGTGATCGACGGACCGCAGAACTACATGGGCAGCCTCTATCGCTCGGTGCCGGTCGGCATCACCGTGGAGGGCGCCAATATCCTGACCCGCAATCTGATCGTGTTCGGGCAGGGCGCGATCCGCGCGCATCCTTATCTGCTGGAGGAGATGAACGCGCTTGGCGAGGCCGACCGCGCCAAGGGGCTCGACGCCTTCGACAAGGCGTTCTGGCAACATATCGGCCACAGCGTTACCACGCTGTTCCGGGCCTGGGGCCGCAACTGGACCGGCGGAATGTTCGCCCCCGCACCGGATGCCGGCGACGCCACCGGGTTCTATCGCCAGCTCTCCCGCTATTCCTCGGCTTTTGCGCTGTGCGCCGACATGGCGCTGCTCACGCTCGGCGGCGCGCTGAAGCGCAAGGAAATGCTGTCGGCGCGGTTCGGCGATATTCTCTCGGAACTATATCTGCTCTCCGCCGCCCTAAAACGTTGGCAGGACGAGGGCCGGCAGCAGGCCGATTTCGCCGCCCTTGAATGGTGCATGGCCAGCGGCTTTCGCACCATCGAGAACCGGTTCGCGGAAATTCTCGCCAATCTGCCCAACCGTTTCGTCGCCGTCATTCTGAAGGTCGTGATCCAGCCGTTCGGCGCGCGCGTGCTCGGGCCGTCCGACCGCGTGGTGCACCAATGCGCCCAGCTCGTGCTGGAGCCGTCGGCGGCGCGTGACCGGCTGACGTCCGATTTGTCACATGTCGATGACGACGGCGGCGTGGCGCGGCTGGAGAAGGCGTTCCTGCTGGTGACGGGCGCCGAACAGATCGCCAAGAGCATGCGTGCGGCCCGTATCAAGGACTGGAAAGAAGCGGTGAAGAAGGGCGTCATCACCCAGACCGAGGGCGAGAAGCTGGCGGCCGCCCAGGAGGCTGTCACAAAAGTGATCGAGGTCGACGACTTCGCGCCTGAGGCGTTGTCGCCGATTTACAAGAAGCCCGCTGATGTGCATCAGTTCTTCCAGGAACTGGGTGAACAGCGGGCAGCAAGCTGATGGCGCGACCGGTCTATATCATCGACGGCAGCCGGACGCCGTTCCTGAAGGCGCGTTCCGGCCCCGGGCCGTTTACCCCTGTCGATCTCGCCGTGCAGTGCGGCCGGCCGCTGCTGGCCCGGCAGCCCTTCGCCCCCACGTTGTTCGACCAGGTGATCCTCGGCTGCGTCAATGTCATTGCCGACGAGATGAATCCGGCCCGGGTCGCCGCCCTGCGGCTCGGCATGGGCGAGGCCATGGTGGCTTTCACGGTGCAGATCAATTGCGGCTCCGGCATGCAGTCGATCGACACGGCGTACCGTTATATCCGCGAGGGCAATTCGGACCTGATCCTGGCCGGCGGGGCCGAAGCCCTCAGCCACGCGCCGCTGGTCTGGCCGCAGCAAGGGGTGCGCTGGTTCGCAGGGTTAGCCGGCGCCAAAGGCATTGTCGCCAAGCTCGCCGCGCTTGCCAAAACCCGCCCCTCTTATTTCAAGCCGATCATCGGGCTGGAGCGCGGGCTGACCGATCCGATCACCGACCTCAACATGGGGCAAACCGCCGAAAAGGTCGGTTATCTCTTCGGCATCACCCGGGCGCAGTCGGATTTCTATGCGTCCGAAAGCCACAAGCGGCTCGCCAACGCGCAGGCGCAAGGTTGGCTCAAAGGTGAGGTCGAAACCGCCTTCGCGCGCGACGGCAAGTTTTATGACCATGACGACGGCGTGCGGCCGGATTCCACGCCCGAAAAACTGGCGGGCCTGAAGCCGGTGTTCGAACGGCCCTGGGGCCAGGTCACCCCGGGCAATTCCTCGCAGATCACCGACGGCGCATCCTGGGTCATTCTGGCTTCGGAAGAGGCGGTCAAAAAGCATGGCCTGACGCCGAAGGCCATGATCGTCGACAGCCAGTGGTCGGCGCTCGATCCCTCCATCATGGGGCTCGGGCCGGTGCTGTCGTCGAACGAACTCCTGAAGCGCAACAACCTGTCCCTCGGGGATATCGAGACCTGGGAATTGAACGAGGCGTTCGCCACCCAGGTGCTGGGCTGCCTCGCCGCCTGGAACGACGACAAATTCTGCCGCGAAATTCTTGGCCTCGACGGTGCCGCCGGGCCGATCGACCACGCCCGACTGAATGTCGATGGCGGCGCCATCAGCCTCGGGCATCCCGTCGGCTGCAGCGGCAATCGCATCGTGCTGCACCTCGTCAACGCGATGAAGCGGCTCGGAACCAAACGCGGCATCGCCACCGAATGCATCGGTGGCGGGCTGGGCGGCGCCATGCTGATCGAGACGGTGTGATCATGGATAGCAGGATCATGAACCTTCTCGGCGACCGCGTGCTCGAACTCGGACCCCGACCCGAGCCCGACGGCCCCTATCGCCACTTCAAGCTGACCCGCGACGCCGACGGCATCGCCTGGCTATTGTTCGACCGCGAGGGCGCCAGCGCCAACACGCTGTCGGCGGACCTGATCGAGGAACTCGAGACGGTGCTGGCGGCGCTGGAAACCCAGCGCCCCACCGGGCTCGTCATCCGCTCCGCAAAACCGTCCGGTTTCATCGCCGGCGCCGACGTCAATGAATTTCGCGGCGCCAGCGATCCGTGGCCGGTGGAGATCGCGATCGGCCGCGCCCATACCGTGATCGACCGCCTCGAAGGTCTGAAGATTCCGACCGTCGCCGTGATCCACGGTTTCTGTCTCGGGGGCGGCCTCGAAGTGGCGCTGGCCTGTCAGTCGCGCATCGCCATCGAGGGCGCGCGCTTTGGCTTCCCGGAAGTGATGCTGGGCCTGCATCCCGGCCTCGGCGGCACCGCGCGCTTCACGCGACTGGTCAATCCGATGCAGGCGATGACCCTGATGCTGACCGGCAAGACTATCGACGCCCGGAAAGCAAAATCGCTCGGGCTGGTCGACGCGGTGGCGGAGGAGCGGCACGTTCGCAATGCCGTCAAGGACGCGGTGTTCGGCCGCCTGAAGCGCGCCAGGCCGGGGCCGTTGAACTGGATCCTGAACCTCGGTCCGGCCAGGAGCTTGCTTGCCAGGCGCATGCGCAGCGAAGCGCAAAAGGCCGCGCCCCACCAAAACTATCCCGCGCCCTATGCGCTGATCGATCTCTGGGAGCAGCATGGCGACGACAAGCTCGCGATGCTGCGGGCCGAAAAGACCTCGTTCGCCCAACTGATGGTGACGCCGACAGCGCAGAACCTGATCCGGGTGTTCTTCCTGCGCGAGCAGATGAAGAAGCTCGCCGGCGGCGGCAACAGGATCGAGCACGTCCACGTCATCGGCGCCGGCGCGATGGGCGGCGACATCGCGGGCTGGTGCGCCAGCCAGGGTTTTCGCGTGACGCTGGCCGACATGAAGCCGGATCCGATCGCCGGCGCGATCAAGCGCGCATCCGACCTGTTCGGCAAGATTCTGCGCAAGCGTACGGAGGTGCGTGACGCGCTGGATCGGCTGATACCGGATATGGAGGGCGAGGGCGTCCGCAACGCCGACCTGATCATCGAGGCGGTACCGGAAAAGCTGGAGCTGAAGCAGAAGATCTATGCCGCGCTCGAACCGAAAATGAAGCCGGGCGCGATCCTCGCCACCAACACGTCCAGCATTCCGCTGCAGGACCTGCGCACCACGCTGACAAGACCCGAGCGGCTGGTCGGGCTGCACTTCTTCAATCCGGTGTCGCGGCTGCAGCTGGTCGAGGTCGTCAGCCATGACGGCAGCGATCCCGCGATGCTGAAGGCGGCGCTGGCCTTTGTCGGCGCCATCGACCGGTTGCCGCTACCGGTCAAGAGTTCGCCGGGCTTCCTCGTCAACCGCGCGCTGACGCCTTACATGCTCGAAGCGATGGTGATGCTGGACCAGAAGATCGACAAGTCGGTGATCGATGCCGCGGCGGTGAAATTCGGCATGCCGATGGGGCCGATCGAGCTGGCCGATCAGGTCGGGCTCGATATCTGTCTCGATGTCGGCGACATGCTGCGCTCGAAGTTCGGCGACCAGCTGCCACCGACGCCGGCCTGGCTGCGCGAGAAAGTCGCCAAGGGCGAACTTGGCCGCAAGACCGGCAAGGGGTTTTATCTCTGGAAGGACGGCAAGGCCGACAAGAGCGCGGTATCGCCCTCGATGCCGGAGCCGACGGACGAGATGATCGACCGGCTGGTGCTGCCGATGTCGAATGTCTGCGTCGCGGCGTTGCGCGAGGGCATCGTCGACAATGCCGACACCGTCGACGGCGCCATGATCTTCGGCACCGGCTATGCGCCGTTCCGCGGCGGGCCGCTGAATTATGCGCGGACCCGCGGGCCTGAAAATGTGGTGGCGGCCCTGCACGCGCTGGAAGACAAGTTTGGCGGCCGGTTCGCGCCCGACGCCGGCTGGGATGATTTCAAGTGACCAACGCCAAGGCCGGTCATGCTCCACTCAACGGCGACACCGAGCCGCGTGGCGATCTCTGTATCCGCACCTTGGCGATGCCGGCCGACACCAACGCCAATGGCGACATCTTCGGCGGCTGGCTGCTGAGCCAGATGGACGTCGGCGGCGGCGTGTTCGCGTCAAAGGTCGCCAAATCGCGCACCGTGACGGTGGCGATCGAAGCGATGAATTTTCGCAAAGCCGTCTATGTCGGCGATCTCGTTTCCGTGCATGCCAACCTGGTCCGGATCGGCCGCACCTCGATCACGGTTCATCTCGAAGCCTGGGTGCTGCGCCGCAAGGAGATGCAGTCGATCCTGGTGACCGACGGCAACTTCACCTATGTCTCGATCGACGACCACGGCCAGCCGCAGGTCATCGCGCGCGATGAGCCGCCGATTTCGGCGTGACGCGGCCCTCTTCTCCCCACCACGCGGCGAAGAGCCGCGCGGGAGGAGGGGAGAAGAAAGCGCGCGCTAACCCACCGTCCCGACAAACTGCTGCAGCTCCGGCGTCTGCGGTGCCGCGAACACTTCTTTCGGCACGCCCTCTTCATGCACCCTGCCGTGATGCATGAAGACGAGCTTGGTGCCGACGTCCCTGGCAAAGCGCATTTCATGCGTGACCAGGATCAGCGTCATCCCTTCGCGCGCCAGTTGCTCGACCACGCGCAGCACCTCGTTGACCAGTTCCGGATCGAGCGCCGAGGTGATTTCGTCGCACAGCAGCACTTTTGGCCGCATCGCCAGCGAGCGGGCAATCGCCACGCGCTGCTGCTGGCCGCCGGAGAGCTGGCTCGGATAGGCGTCCATCTTCTCGGACAGCCCGACCTTCGCCAGCACCTCGGCGGCGATGGCACGGGCTTCCTTGGTCGAGGTCTTGTTGACCACGGTCGGCGCCAGCATGACGTTCTCGGCGGCGGTCAGATGCGGAAACAGGTTGAACTGCTGGAACACCATGCCGACATGGCGGCGCAGCTCGCGCAGATTGGCGTTGATGCCGCCGACCTCGATGCCGTCGGCCAGGATCGCGCCGGACTGGTAGGTTTCGAGACCGTTGATACAGCGCAACAGCGTGCTCTTGCCCGAGCCGGAGCGGCCGATGATGGCGACCACGTCGCCCTTGGCGATCTCGAGCGAGACGCCTTTCAGCACCTCGTTCGCGCCAAAACTCTTCCTGATATCACGGATGCTAACGAGCGACATTGAGGCGGCCCTCCAGCTTTTTCGCGAACAGGGACAGCGGGAAGCACAGCGCAAAATAGATCAGCGCGACCAGCGAATAGACCAGGAACGGGCGGAACGTGGCGTTGTTGAGCATGGTGCCTGCCTTGGTCAGCTCGACGAAGCCGATGATGGAAGCCAGCGCGGTGCCCTTGATCACCTGCACCGAGAAGCCGACGGTCGGCGCGATGGCGATGCGCGAAGCCTGCGGCAGGATGACGTAGCGCATCTGTTCGATATAGTTGAGCGCGAGGCTCGACGACGCTTCCCATTGCCCCTTCGGTATGGACTCGACGCAGCCGCGCCAGATCTCGGCCAGAAACGCGCTGGTCCAGAACGTCAGCGCCATGGTCGCCGCCATCCACGGGCTGACCTCGACGCCGAACAGCGCGATGCCGAAGAAGAACAGGAACAGCTGCATCAACAGCGGCGTGCCCTGGAACACCTCGATGTAGATCTTGGTGAACCATTCCAGCGCGGCGACCTGTGAGGTGCGCATGAACAGCAGGATCAGCCCGACGAAGCCGCCGCAGACGAACGCGATCAGCGACAGCACGATCGTCCATTGCGTGGCGATCAGCAGGTTCGACAGGATGTCCCAGAAGCTGAATTGCAGCATGGCTCATTTCGCCTTGAACATGAGGCGGCCGAGGCCGCGCAGCAGCGAACGCGTCGCCATGGCGAGCAGGAAATAGACCAGCGCCGCCAGCAGATAGACCTCGAAGTTGCGGAAGTTGCGCGACGCCACGAAGTTGGCGGCATAGGTCAGGTCCTGCGCCGAGATCTGCGACACCACGGCCGAGCCCAGCATGACGATGATGATCTGCGACGACAGCGCCGGGTAGATCTTCTGGAACGCCTGCTTGAGAATGATGTGGCGCAGCACTTCCCATTTGGTCATGGCGAGGCTGACGCCGGCCTCGATGTGGCCCTTCGGCACCGCCTCGATGCCGGCCCGGATGATCTCGGTCGAATAGGCGCCGAGGTTGATCACCATGGCGAGAAACGCTGCGGTGGATTCGCTGAGCTTGATGCCGGCGGCCGGCAGCCCGAAGAAGATGAAGAACAGTTGCACGATGAACGGCGTGTTGCGGATCAGTTCGACATAGGCCGCGACCAGCGCGCCGACCCATTTCGGCCCGAAGGTGCGCGCCGAGGCGCCAGCGACACCGACCGCGATGCCGGCGCAAGTCGAGACCACCGTCAGCACCACGGTGAACAGCAGCCCCTGCAGCAGGACATCCCAGTAGGGCAGCAGCTCGGCGAATTGCAGTTTGTAGGTCATGACGGGTGCTATCAGCGCGAGACGTTAAAAGCCCGGCGGCAACGGCGCCTTCAGCCACTTTTCCGACAGTTTTGCAATTTCGCCCGAGGTCTTGGCCTGCGCGATGATCTCGTTGATTTTCGCCAGCAGCTTCGGCTCGTCCTTGTTGAGGCCGATGTAGCAGGGTGAATCCTTGATGACGTATTTCAGCGTCGGCGCCCGGGCCGGCACTTTCTCGGCGATGGCGGCGGCGACCGTATTGCCGGTCGCGATCAGGTCGACCTGCCCGGAGACGAAGGCGGCGATGGTGGCGTTGTTGTCCTCGAACCGCTTGATGGTGGTGTCGGGCGGTGCCGCGGCCGACAATTCCTGCTCCTCGATGGCGCCGCGGGTGGCGCCGATGGTCTTGCCCTTGAGATCGGCGGGCGCGGCCACCTTGATGTCCTTGGTGCCGAACACGCCGGAGAAGAACGGCGCGTAGGCGATCGAGAAATCGATCACCTTCTCGCGCTCGGGATTCTTGCCGAGGCTGGAGATCACGAGGTCGGCCTTCTTGGTCTGTAGATAGGGAATCCGGTTGGCGCTGGTGACTGCGATGATCTCCGCCTTCACGCCGAGCGCCTTGGCGATCAGCTGGCCCATGTCGATGTCATATCCCTGCGGCTTGAGGTCGAGCCCTGCGGAGCCGAATGGTGCGAAATCCTGCGGCACCGCGATCTTGATGACTTTTGCCGACATGATGGAATCGAGAGCTTCGGCCTGCGCCGGTGAGGACAGTGCGGAAGCGGCGAACGCGAAGGCGGCGGCAAGAAGTGGCTTTGGAAAATGCATTTTCGGTCCCCCAGGATTGCCCCGATCCCGCCGGCACGATCTCGCTGTCGGCGCGCACCACGCGGCTGGCATTGCGACCTCACGTCGCAATCAAAATCCTGCCCGATGCCTACCCCTAAGGCAATGCTCCTCAATGCCTCGATTTTTACCAGAGGTTGCTGTTAAATTAGTCTGCGAGTAGCTGCGCGCGAAAACGCCTCACAACGTGCGCACCTCGCCTTTGGCCCAGAATTCGCGCAGCTTGAACTTTTGAATTTTTCCCGATCCGGTCAGCGGAAACGCCTCGACCACGAACCAGTGCCGCGGCGTCTTGTGATGGGCCAGCGAAGCGCGCATGTAGGCTGACATTTCTTCGGGATCGATGACGGCGCCCGACACCGGACGGATGAAGGCGGCGACTTCTTCGCCCCATTTTTCGTGCGGCAGTCCGACCACCGCGACCTCGCCGACCTTGGGGTGACGAAACAGCAACTCTTCCAGTTCGCGCGGATAGATGTTCTCGCCGCCGCGGATGATCATGTCCTTCAGGCGGCCCTCGACGGTGCAATAGCCGCGCGCATCCATTGCGCAGAGATCGCCGGTATGCAGCCAGCCCTCGGAATCGATCGCGGCGGCGGTGGCGTCGGGCATTTCGAAATAGCCGAGCATGATGTGATAGCCGCGGGTGCAGAACTCGCCGATTTCGCCGATCGCGCAGGTCTTGCCGGTGTCGGGATTGACGATCTTGGTTTCCATGTTGGGCAGCGGCAGGCCGATGGTCGCGGCCTTGTCCTCGATCGTATCCGTGGTCAAGGTCTGCGCCGCGACCGGCGAGCATTCGGTCTGCCCGAACACGATCGTGAAGGGCGCTCCCAGCTTCTGCTCCAGCAGGGTGACAAGGGCTGCCGGCACGGTCGAGCCGCCCGAGCAGATCGCCTTGACCGACGAGAGATCGGTCGACGCAAAGGAGGGATGTTCGAGCATCGCGACCAGCATGGTCGGCACGCCGAGCATCGCATTGCCGCGGTAGGTCGCGAACATCTCGAGCACGAGTCCCGGCTCGAACGCTTCCAGCAGCACCTGGGTTGCCGCCTTGGATACCGCCCCGATCACGCAGCAGACGCAGCCGCCGGTGTGGAACAGCGGCATGGTGGTGATGAAGACGTCGCCGGGGTCGATCCCCATGCGGTCGGCGGTGTCGGCGCCATTGTTGGCGAGGCCGCGATGATGCAGCAGCGCGCCTTTCGGAAAGCCCGTGGTGCCTGACGTATACTGGATCATCACGGGATCACCGGGCTGGACGTCGGGCAGCGCGATCGTCTTGTCGTCGCCTGCGGCGATGAAGGCCGCCCAGTCATCGAAGCAAATGATCTCGCGAAGCTCTTCGCAGCGCGGCGCGACTTCGCGAACAGTCTGCAGCATCGGATTGCCGCGGAAGGCATTGACCACGAACACGCCGGCCGAGCGGGATTGCTTCAGCACATATTCGACTTCGTTGGCCCGAAAGCCGGGATTGACCGTGACCAGCACCATGCCCGCCAGTCCCGCACCGAATTCCAGCATGATCCATTCCGGCAGGTTCTGCGCCCACACCGCGATCCGTTCGCCCGGCTTGAAGCGGCTGAGCAGGGCGCGCGCGGTGCGTTGCGCCTCTTCGTAGAGTTCGGAATAGGTCCACTGACGGCGCAGCGCCGGATCGGGGACGCCTGCTATCAGCGCGATCCGGTCCGGCGCCGATCTCGCGGCCTGTTCGAGCAACCGGCCGAGCGTGATGTCGCGCACCGCGGGAGTTGTCGGTCCCGCCACGTAGGATTCCGTCAAAGCCGATTTGATCAAGGTCATGGGTCGCCTCCTGGTGCCGGTCTTCGCCGGCGATTGATCCCACTATGGCATTCGGCGCTGGCCGTTGCAGCCATGCGACAAAAAATTCTTGAGTTTTTCCTGGGCCTGTATCTTCCGGGCGGCGATTGACGTCCTCTTTGATCCCCTGATAGTGCGGACAGCCGCGCGAACCCAACGCGCGTAACGGGAGTGAACATGCAAGCCTCGATGCAGGACATGAAAGTGACGGGTGCCGGCTACGATTTCGGGGCGGCCCATGCCGCCATGCGCCGCCTGGTCGATGGCGATATCCTGTCCGGCGTGTCATCCGCGGTGCTGGTCGGCCGGGATCTGGTCGATGTGAATTGTGCGGGATGGGCCGACCGGGAGGCGCAGGTCCCGTTGCGCAGCGATCACCTGTTCCGGGTGTTCTCCAATACCAAGTTGATCACCTCCTGCGCCGCGCTGCTGCTGTTCGAGGAAGGCCGCTTCCGGCTCGACGACCCGATCGAGAAGTTCATCCCGCAGCTTGGCAACCGCCATGTGCTGCGCCCGGCCGCGACATCGCTTGAAGATACCGAGCCGGCGAGCGGATCGATCACCATTCGCCAATTGCTCAGCCACAGTTCGGGGCTGAGCTACGGCCTGTTCGATCCGGGATCGGTGATGTTCAGGGCTTACCAGCAACGCAAGGTGCTCAATCCCGCGACTGTCCTGGCCGACATGGTGGATCAGCTGGCGGAGCTGCCGCTGGTGTATCACCCCGGCACCTCATGGGAATATTCTGTCGCGACCGATGTGGTGGGACGGCTGGTGGAAGTCATCAGCGGCGAAGCGTTGGACAAGTTCATCGAGCGGCGAATTTTTGCTCCGCTCGGCATGGTGGACACCGCCTTCGCGGTGCCGGACAAGGACCACAGCCGGCTGGCGGCCTATTACGCCGGGGCGGATCTGATCGATCCGATGAAGCCGGGTCTGACCCGCACCGACAACGCGCCATGGCCAGGCGCCTATTTGCGGGCCGTGCCGAGGTTGAGCGGCGGCGGCGGTCTGGTGTCGACCTTGCCGGACATGGTGGCGCTGGTCCGAAGCCTGCTGCCGGGCGGACCGACCTTGCTGAAACCGGAAACCATTGCCCAGATGATGACCAACCAACTGCCTGACGGGGTCTGGATGCGCTTTCCGATGACGGGAGAGCTGGTCGGGAAGGGCTACGGGCTGGCCGGCGCGTTGACCGTGCGGCCTTCGCCGTTCGATCACGCGGATTCGACCGGCGAATTCTGGTGGGGCGGCATGGCCGGCACGCAATGGTGGATATCGCCCAAAACCGGTGTCGCCGGCCTGCTGATGACGCAGCGCCACATGGGTTTCTTCCATCCCTTCGCCATCGAGTTCAAGCGGCTGGCCTATGAGGCGATCCGGCGCGGAGGCTGACGAACTTCGCCTCGCCCCGCGAGGGGCCACGCCCTACGGGCAGGGACGTTCATAGCCGTCGCGGCCGATAAAGGTGCCGGTGCGCGGATTGTAGGAGCGGTAGCGCGTGCAGGCCGGCGCCTCCTCGTAATATTGCTGCCGGGGAGCATATTGCTCGCGGGGGGCGTATTGCACGGTCTGGCAATAGCGCGGGGACACGCCGACCCAGGTGCCGTCGCCCTGCTGCACGTAGCAACCGTTCTGGTAATAGCGGTAGCCGCCGGGCCGCGGCTCGCCCTGGGCGCCGATCGCGGCCCCCGTTGCCGCGCCGAACACCGCACCCGCCGCGGCGCCGCTGTTGCCGCCGAGCGCGCCGCCGACAATGGCGCCGGCCACGCCGCCGAACAGCGCGCCGCCGAGCGTGCTTTCCTGCGCCGCAGCCCGTTCGGCATGCGCGCAAACCGCCAGGGCGAGCAGCGCCGCAGCGGCGAATTTCGTGATCATGTCCATTCTCCAGCCGGTTCGATCAGTCACTCTCGCAGCCAGCATTGCGGCCGGCCCTCGCGCTGGTCAAGGGGCGGCCGCGCCGCCCGGAACATTTCAGCGCCGGCGCGGTTAATTGCCCGGAATACCATAAGGGCTGGAAGAAAATGTCGGATACCTACATCATCGAGGTCGGCTCGCAGGCCGCCGGAATCGTTGTGCGCGACCCCAAGGGTTTTCGCTTCTTCGCCGCCACCCACCGTTTCAATCCGCTGGAAGGCCGGTTATTCCGCAATGCGCGCGAGGCCGAGCGGGCCGCCCGGCTGCTTGTCAATGGCGGTCTCACCATCGCGGCTTAGCCAAAGCAAGCAGTCATTCCGGGGCGCACTGCCGCGTTGACCCGATGCCTGAACCGCCGCACCATGGGGCCTTGTTACCCCGAGGTGCCCTTGTGACCGGCCTGACCCACCGCCAATCCGAAATTCTCAATATTGCCCGTGCCTTCGGCCGGGTGATGGTGGACGATCTCGCCCGCCGCTTCGAGGTCTCGGCGCAGACCATCCGCAAGGATCTCAACGATCTCTGCGACCGCCGCTCGCTGACCCGGATTCACGGCGGCGCCATCATCGCCTCCGGGGTCGAGAATCTCGCCTATGAAGCCCGCCGCTTCGTCGCCGCCGAGGAGAAAAAGGCGATCGGGGCCGCCGCCGCGGCGCAGATTCCGAACGGCTGCTCGCTGTTCATCAACATCGGCACCACCACCGAAGAGGTCGCCAGCGCCCTGACCTCGCATCAGGACCTGCTGGTCATCACCAACAACCTCAATGTCGCGATGCTGCTGTACCGGCATCCGCGCATCGAGGTGATCGTCGCCGGCGGCGCGGTGCGCCGCGCCGATGGCGCGGTGATCGGCTCGACCGCGATCAGCCTGATCGGCCAGTTCAAGGTCGACTACGCCATCATCGGCGCGTCCGCGATCGACGAGGAGGGCGCACTCCTGGATTTCGACTATCGCGAGGTGCAGGCGGCGCAGGCCATCATCGCCAACGCCCGCAGCGTGATGCTGGTCGCGGACTCGACCAAACTTCGCCGCAGCGCACCGGTGCGCATCGCCCATCTCAGCCAGATCCAGACCTTCGTCACCGACGCGGCCCTGCCGGCGGGCATCGCCAGCATCTGCCATAGCAGGGGCATCGAGGTGATCGAGGCGATGCCGAATGCGAGCATCGATATCGACGAGCCGGGCCCGGAGCCGGCATCGACCGTGACGCGACTGCGCTAGGCGCGGGCTATGCGCACGCCACGCTCAGGGGCGTCGGCTCCAATGTTTCCACCAGAAGCCTGATCCGGAACACCGGCTTGCCGTGTTCGTCCAGCACATTCAGCTGCCATTCGGAATCGTCGGCCAGTCCGTCGGCAATATCCTTGGCCAGATCGGCGCAGATGCCCAGCGCGGCTCCGCGCGCGGCGAGACTGTCGTTCAGGACGTCTTCGACGACGGGTCCGGGCAGCTTGCCTTGCTGCATCTGGAAAACGAATCGGGGCATTGAATAGTTTGACGCCTCCGCCGCCGCGCCGTCTGCCGGTTAGGCGACCTAATCTCGACATGGCAGCCGGTATGCTCCGAGAAAATTTGGGCGCTTGTCCGGCGTTTCCGGACCACCCCGAGTTCGTCACGTGCTGATCCCAGTCCTTTTCGCTTGCTTTCACATTTGGTTGTGATTTATTCGAAACCGAAAGCGAAATCGCCAAAATGAACGGGCGAGCGCCGGGGAAGCGCCTTTTGGAAAAGATCTTCGACCTCGCAGTCATCGGCGGCGGTATCAATGGTTGCGGCATCGCGCGCGATGCGGCAGGCCGGGGAAATTCCGTTTTTCTTTGCGAAATGAATGACTTGGCCAGCGGGACATCGTCCTGGTCGACCAAGCTGGTGCATGGTGGGCTGCGCTACCTCGAATATTACGAGTTTCGCCTGGTCCGCGAGGCGCTGATCGAGCGCGAAATCCTGTGGCAGATCGCGCCCCACATCATCCGCCCGCTGCGTTTCGTTTTGCCGCACCATTCCGGGTTGCGCCCAGCCTGGCTGTTAAGGCTAGGGTTGTTCCTCTACGATCATATCGGCGGCCGCAACCTGCTGCCGCCGACGCGTTCGGTCGATCTCGTCAGGGATGAGGTGGGCAAGCCGTTGGTCCCCAACCGCTACACCAGGGCATTCGAATATTCCGACTGCTTCGTCGACGACGCGCGCCTCGTGGTGCTGACGGCGCGCGATGCGGCCGACCGCGGCGCCGAGATCCGCACCCGCACCCGCGCGGTCGAAATCCGGCAAGTGGACGGCATCTGGCAGGTTGCGGTCGAGGACACATCGGACGGTACCCGCTCGACCATCAAGGCCCGCGCGCTGGTCAATGCGGGCGGTCCCTGGGTCGAGGATGTCCTGCGCTCCGGTGCCGGCGTCAATGCGCGCGCCAAAGTGCGGTTGGTGCAGGGCTCCCACATCGTGGTGCGCAAACTCTACGCCCACGACCGGGCCTACATGTTCCAGAACAGCGACGGCCGCATCGTGTTCGTCATTCCCTACCAGGACGACTTTACCCTGATCGGCACCACCGATCGCGATTTCGACGGCGACCCGGCAAAAGTGAAGGCCTCGACCGAGGAGATCCAATATCTCTGCGACTCGGTCAGCGAATATCTCGCGAAGCCGGTCAGCCCCGATGATGTGGTCTGGACCTATGCCGGCGTGCGTCCGCTCTATGACGATGGCGCCAGCGAAGCCAAGGCCGCCACCCGCGATTACGTGTTTGAACTCGACACCCCCGGCGGTGCGCCGCTGCTGTCGATCTACGGCGGCAAGATCACCACCTATCGCCGCCTCGCCGAGGAGGCGCTCGAACGCCTTGCGCCGTATCTTCGCAGCGCGAAAGCCAAGGAAGGCTGGACCGGAAAATCGCCGCTGCCTGGCGGCGACATGGATGTCTCGGCGATCGCGGCGCTGGCGGCCGAATTGGTGCGGAACTATCCGTTCCTGACGCCAGCCGATGCCAACCGGCTGGCGCATGCCTACGGCACCCGTGCCGTTAAAATCCTCGGCCATGCGAAATCGCTCGCCGATCTCGGCCAGTCCTTCGGCGCCGGTCTGACCGAGAGCGAAGTCCGATACCTGATGGCCCATGAGTGGGCGCGCAGCGCCGACGATATCGTCTGGCGGCGGTCGAAACTCGGGCTGCGGCTGTCGGCGGACGAGATTGCCGCCCTTGAAGACTGGATTGCCGCCAACCACGTTCCGTCAGGGCGTCCGCTGCTGGAAGTGCGAGGGCGAAAATGACGGTCTCGCTCGAAAGCGTCACGCGATCAGTCGATGGCATTCCGGCCATCCGCGATGTCTCGCTGACGCTCGAGCGTGGTACCCTGAGCGTGCTGCTCGGCCCGACGCTGTCGGGCAAGACGTCGATCATGCGGCTGCTGGCCGGTCTCGACAAGCCGAGTTCGGGCCGCGTGCTGGTCGACGGCAAGGACGTCACCGGCTTCGACGTGCGCAAGCGCTCGGTGGCGATGGTGTACCAGCAGTTCATCAACTACCCCTCGCTGTCGGTCTATGAAAACATCGCCTCTCCCTTGCGGGTGCAGGGCAAGCCGCGCGCCGAAATCGAGAGCCGCGTGCAGGAGGCGGCGAGGCTCCTGAAGCTTGAGCCCTATCTCAACCGCACCCCGCTGCAATTGTCCGGCGGCCAGCAGCAGCGCACCGCGATTGCGCGTGCGCTGGTCAAAGGCGCCGACCTGGTGTTGCTCGACGAGCCGCTCGCCAACCTCGACTACAAGCTGCGCGAGGAATTGCGCACCGAACTGCCGCGCATCTTCGAGGCGTCGGGCGCGATCTTCGTCTATGCCACCACCGAGCCCTCCGAAGCGCTGTTGCTCGGCGGCCGCACCATCTGCATGTGGGAAGGCGAGATCCTGCAGACCGGCGACACCTCTGGGGTTTATCGCCATCCGGACACCATGCGCGTCGCCCAGGTATTTTCCGATCCGCCGCTCAACATCGTCGGCATCGAGAAGCACAACGGTTCGGTGCAATACGCGGGCGGCGTGCAGGCGCCCGCGACCGGCCTTTACGCCGGACTCGACGACGGCGCCTACCGGGTCGGCTTCCGCGCCCATCAGCTCGAAGTCGCCACCGGCATTGCCGGCCGCCATGCCTTCCACGCCACCGTGACGGTGACCGAAATCACCGGCTCGGAAAGTTTCGTGCATCTCAACCGCGGCGCCTCGAACTGGGTCGCGGTGCTGCACGGCGTGCATGAATTCCCGCCCGGCCATCTGCTCGATGCGGTGCTCGATCCCGAAAATGTCTTCGTTTTCGACGCGGCCGGCCGGCTGGTCGCGTCGCCCGGCAACACGATGTGAGGGAGATGCCGCATGGCCCGCATTGACCTCGTCGACCTCGCGCACTCCTATGGCGGCAATCTCGCTGATCCCGAATCCTTCGCATTGAAGCCGGTCACGATGACCTGGCGGCAGGGCGGCGCCTATGCGCTGCTCGGCCCGAGCGGCTGCGGCAAGACCACGCTGCTGAATCTCATCTCCGGCATCGTCACGCCGTCGCGCGGAAAAATCCTGTTCGACGACGTCGACATCACGCCGCTGTCGACCCAGAAGCGCAACATCGCCCAGGTGTTCCAGTTTCCGGTGATCTACGACACCATGACGGTCGGGCAAAATCTGGCGTTTCCCCTGAAGAACCGCGGCGTCCCGAAAGCGGAGATCGACGCGCGGGTCGCGGAGATCGCACGTCTGCTCGATCTGACGCCCTGGCTCGACCGCAAGGCGACGCGGCTCACCGCCGACGCCAAGCAGAAGATCTCGCTCGGCCGTGGCCTGGTCCGTTCCGACGTTGCCGCCGTGCTGTTCGACGAACCGCTGACGGTGATCGATCCCGAACTGAAATGGCAGCTGCGCTCGAAACTCAAGGCGCTGCACCGCGACCTCGATCTGACCATGATCTATGTCACCCACGACCAGACCGAGGCGCTGACCTTCGCCGATACCGTGGTCGTGATGCATGACGGCCGCGTGGTGCAGAGCGGCACGCCGGCGGAACTGTTCGACAAGCCCGCCCACACTTTCGTCGGCTACTTCATCGGCTCGCCCGGCATGAACATCGTGCCCGCCGAAGTGCGCGGCCGTGAGGCCCGCATCGACGGCCACACTATCCGGCTCGAACGCAATTATGACGGCCTGCCGCCGGGCGCCAGGATCGAGATCGGCGTGCGCCCCGAATTTGTCGACGTCGAAGCGCCGGGCTCCGGCCTGCTGTCCGCCACCATCGAGCGGATCGACGATCTCGGCCGCATCCGTTTTGCGCGAGTCCGCATTGGCGAGGCAAAATTCGCCGCACGGGTGCCGCCGGGATTCTCGATCTCCGGCAACGAGGCCGGGCTGCGGTTCGATTCGTCCCACGTTCATGTCTACGCCGACAGCCTGCTGGTCGAGGGCAAGTAATGGACAAGACCGTCAACAACAGAGCCTGGTTCCTGGTGCTGCCGGTGTTCCTGATCGTGGCGTTCTCCGCGATCCTGCCGCTGATGACGGTCGTCAACTATTCGATGCAGGACACGTTTGGCAACAACCAGTTCTTCTGGAACGGCGTCGGGTGGTTCAAGGAACTGCTCGATCCCACTACCGACCTCGGCGAACGCTTCTTCGCCTCGCTGTGGCGCAATCTGTTCTTCTCCGCTGTGATTCTCGCCATCGAGGTGCCGCTCGGCATCGTGGTGGCGCTGTCGATGCCGCGCGAGGGCTGGCGGGTCGCCGCCTGCCTCGTCATCATGGCGCTGCCGCTGTTGATTCCGTGGAACGTGGTCGGCACCATCTGGCAGATCTTCGGCCGGCCCGACATCGGCCTGATGGGCTACGTGCTCAACCACATGGGCATGGATTACAATTACGTCTCCAACGAGTTCGACGCCTGGGCCACCATCATCGTGATGGATGTCTGGCACTGGACCAGCCTGGTCGCGCTGTTGTGCTACGCCGGCCTGAAGTCGATTCCGGACGCCTATTACCAGGCGGCGCAGATCGACGGCGCCTCGCGCTGGGCGGTATTCACCGCAATCCAGCTGCCGAAGATGCACCGCGTGCTGCTGATCGCCGTGCTGCTGCGCTTCATGGACAGCTTCATGATCTATACCGAGCCGTTCGTGGTCACCGGCGGCGGGCCGGGCAATTCCACCACCTTCATCTCGATCGAGCTGGTCAAGATCGCGCTCGGCCAGTTCGATCTCGGCAAGGCCGCGGCGCTGTCGCTGGTCTACAACATCATCATCCTGATCGTCTGCTGGGTGTTCTACACCGTCATGACCAATGCCGGCGCCGAGCGCGCGCCTGAAAAAGGAGTCGCGTGATGCATTCGATTCCCGGACGCCGCATCATTCTGACGCTGTTCCTGATCTTCCTGCTGCTGCCGATCTACTGGCTGGTCAACATGAGCTTCAAGACCAACACCGAGATCGTCACCACCATGACGCTGTGGCCGCATCAGCCGACGCTGGCCAATTACATCCGGATCTTCACCGACGAGAGCTGGTATTCGGGCTACATCAACTCGCTGAAATATGTCGTCATCAACACCGTGCTCTCGATCTCGTTCGCGCTGCCCGCCGCCTACGCGTTCTCGCGCTACCGTTTTCTCGGCGACAAGCACCTGTTCTTCTGGCTGCTGTCGAACCGGATGGCGCCGCCCGCCGTGTTCGCGCTGCCGTTCTTCAACCTCTATTCGGCGCTCAATCTGTTCGATACGCCCTGGGCGGTGGCGCTGGCGCATTGCCTGTTCAACGTGCCGCTGGCGGTCTGGATCCTCGAAGGTTTTGTCTCGAGCGTGCCGCGCGAGATCGACGAAACGGCGTTTCTCGACGGCTATTCGTTCCCGCGCTTTTTCGTCAAGATCCTGGTGCCATTGATCGCCAGCGGCATCGGCGTCGCCGCGTTCTTCTGCTTCATGTTCTCCTGGGTCGAATTGCTGCTGGCGCGCACTCTGACGTCGGTCAATGCCAAGCCGATCTCGGCGGTCATGACCCGCACGGTGTCGGCATCCGGCATGGATTGGGGCCTGCTGGCCGCCGCCGGCGTGCTCACCATCATCCCCGGCGCGCTGGTGATCTGGTTCGTCCGCAACTACATCGCGCGCGGCTTTGCATTGGGCAGGGTGTGATGATGGTTTTTCACTCCGACCGAAACGCATCGTTCCTTACCTCTCCCCGCTTGCGGGGAGAGGTCGAAATTCGCGTCAGCGAATTTCGGGTGAGGGGGACGCACCGCGAGTCCGAGCCCGTTGAGAGAGCCCCTCACCCCGAGCCTCTCCCCGTGAAGAACGGGGAGAGGGAGCGAGACGGGAGGTAGCCCATGGAAAACATCGCATGGATGGCCTGGACGGTGCCGACCGCGATCTTCTTCGTGATGTTGTCGATGACGCTCGCGGTCATGACCTGGCTTGCCGTCGCCTATCCCGAGGCCGAGCGGATCGGAATCCTGCACATTCCGACCACCCGCGGCGACCGGCTGTTCATTTCGCTGATCGCGACCGCCGTCATTCACTTGTTGTGGATCGGCTTTGTCGGAACCGACACGATCCTGACCATTCCTCTCGGAGAGGGCGTTGAAATTTCGAGCCTGTGGCTCGCCACCGCGATCTCGCTTGCTTCGGCCGTGGCGATTTTCCGCACCGTCTGAACAGGCGAATAAAGCGCAGATCCGGGATCAACCCGGACCTGAAGTTAGTTCTGCAACCGGAGGACTCACCATGCGACACTTGGAGTTAAGCAAGAACCTGGAGAGACGGAAGAACAGTCTACTGACCATGACCAGCCGGGCCGTACTGATGGCGGCTTCGATGACCCTGGCCGCGCCCGCATTCGCCGACGACGCCACCAACCAGCGATGGATCGACAGCGAATTCCAGCCGTCGACTTTGTCGAAGGCGGATCAGCTGAAGGAACTGCAGTGGTTCGAGAAGGCCGCCCAGCCCTTCAAGGGCATGGAAATCAACATCGTGTCGGAAACCATCACCACGCACGAGTATGAAGCAAGGACGCTTGCAAAAGCCTTCACCGAAATCACCGGCATCAAGCTCAAGCACGACCTGATCCAGGAAGGCGACGTGGTCGAGAAGCTGCAGACCCAGATGCAGTCCGGCAAGAACGTCTATGACGGCTGGATCAACGACTCCGACCTGATCGGCACCCACTTCCGCTACGGCCAGACCATCGCGCTGTCGGATTACATGGCCGGCGAGGGCAAGGACGTCACCAATCCCGGTCTCGATATCAACGACTTCATCGGCCGGTCCTTCACCACAGGGCCCGACAAGAAACTCTATCAGTTGCCGGACCAGCAGTTCGCCAACCTCTATTGGTTTCGCTACGACTGGTTCTCCAATCCGGACTACAAGGCCAGGTTCAAGGCCAAATACGGCTACGATCTCGGTGTGCCCGTGAACTGGTCGGCCTATGAAGACATCGCCGATTTCTTCACCAACGACATCAAGGAGATCAACGGCGTCAAGGTCTATGGGCACATGGACTACGGCAAGAAGGATCCGTCGCTCGGATGGCGTTTCACCGACGCGTGGCTGTCGATGGCCGGCAATGGCGACAAGGGCATCCCGAACGGCTTGCCGGTCGACGAATGGGGCGTGCGCATGGAAGGCTGCCGTCCGGTCGGCTCATCGGTCGAGCGCGGCGGCGACACCAACGGTCCGGCGGCGGTCTATTCGATCACCAAATATCTCGACTGGATGAAGAAATATGCCCCGCCGCAGGCGCAAGGCATGACCTTCTCGGAGTCGGGACCGGTGCCGGCGCAGGGCGCGATCGCCCAGCAGATGTTCTGGTACACCGCCTTCACCGCCGACATGGTGAAGCCGGGCCTCGCCGTGATGAACGCGGACGGTACGCCGAAATGGCGTATGGCGCCGTCGCCGCACGGTTCGTACTGGAAGGAAGGCATGAAGCTCGGCTATCAGGACGTCGGCTCCGGCACCCTGCTGAAGTCGACGCCGCCGGATCGCCGCAAGGCGGCCTGGCTTTATCTGCAGTTCATCACCTCCAAGACGGTTTCCTTGAAGAAGAGCCATGTCGGTCTCACCTTCATCCGTGAATCCGACATCTGGGACAAGTCCTTCACCGAGCGCGCGCCAAAGCTCGGCGGCCTGATCGAGTTCTACCGCTCGCCCGCGCGCGTGCAGTGGTCCC
>JAZJYY010000109.1:6202-55570 GCA_040390145.1 Pseudomonadota bacterium | reverse complement strand
GTACCAGCGCAGCGACCAGCCGCCCCACACCGTCACCAGCCGCGAGGCGTTGAACGAATAGATCACAAGGATGATGATCGGCAGATAGAGAAACCCGAGGCCGAGCGCCAGCGAGGTGATGTTGAAGCGCGACATCCTGCGGAGCGGGTGCGCCGTCATCGCCCCGCCTCCAGTTGGCGGCGCTGCAGCCGGTCGTACAGCGCCAGCGGCGCCACCAGCAGCACCAGCAACACCACGGCGACGGCGGAAGCCACCGGCCAGTCCTTGTTGGTGAAGAATTCGAGCCACAGGGTCTGGCCGATCATCATCGAATCAGACCCGGCCAACAGGTCCGGAATGACGAATTCGCCGAGAATCGGAATGAAGCAGAGCAAGGCGCCGGCGCCGACGCCCGGCAATGACAGCGGAAACGTTACCAGCCAGAACGTCGCCTGCGGCGATGCGCCGAGATCGTTGGCCGCCTCCGAGAGCGCCGGGTCCATCTTGGCCAGCGTGGCATAGAGCGGCAGGATCATGAACGGCAGATAGGAATAGACGATGCCGAGATACATCGCGCTGTCGGTCGAGAGCCACACCACCGGCGACGAGACGATATGCAGCGCGAGCAGGATCTGGTTGAGCAGGCCGTCATGCTGCAGGATGTTGATCCAGGCATAGATCCGGATCAGGAACGAGGTCCAGAACGGCACGATCACCAGCAGCATGGCGATGCCCTGCCAGCGCTGCGGCAGCCGCGCCATGGCGTAGGCGATGGGATAGCCGATCGCGAGCAGGATCGAAGTCGAGACCGCGGCAACGACCAGGCTGCGCAGATAGGACAGGATGTAGAGATTGTCCGAGACCAGCAGCCTGTAATTATCCAGCGACAGCGCCGCGAAGAAGGCCTTGATCGCCGCCCACCCCTGCATCAGCTCGAACACCGGCAGGTAGGGCGGCTGCGCCACCGCGGTCTGCGACAGGCTGATCTTCAGCACGAAGCCGAACGGCACCAGGAAGAACAGCACCATCCACAGCCAGGGCGCGATGGCGGCCGATCGCGCCGGGCCCGCAAAGAGACGCCGCGCGCTCATTGCTCCAGCACCAGGCAATCGTCGGGCGTGAACCAGGCCACCACGCGATGGGTCGGGCCATAGGCGTCGATATCGATCCGCGCGGTATTGGCCATCGACGAGCGCAGCACCGCGCCGGAGTCGAGCTTGACCTTGTAGGTGGTGAAGCCGCCGAGATAGCCGACATCGGTGACGATGCCCTCCAGCCGGTTGATGGCATGCCCATGGTCGGCGTCGTCGGCGGCCGGACCCCGGCGCGACAACTTGACCTTCTCGGGCCGGATCGCGACCGCGACCACCGGCTTGGTGATCGGCTGCAACGGCTCGGCAACGGTGATCGATCCCGCGTCGCGCGTCGCAATCACCAGGCGTCCGGCCTCGCGGGAGGCGACCTCGCCCTCGAACAGGTTGATGTCGCCGACGAACTCGGCGATCCAGCGCGACGCCGGCGCCTCGTAGAGCTGGCGCGGCGTCGCCACCTGTTCCAGACGGCCCTGGTCCATCACGCCGATTCGATCCGCCATCGTCATCGCCTCGTCCTGGTCGTGGGTGACGATGATGAAGGTGGTGCCGAGCCGCCGCTGCAGCGCCATCAGCTCGGCCTGCGTGCTCTCGCGCAGCTTCTTGTCGAGGGCGGCCAGCGGTTCGTCGAGCAGCAGGATTCGCGGGCGGCGCGCCAGCGCGCGGGCCAGCGCCACGCGCTGCTTCTGGCCGCCGGACAGCTGGTCGGGCTTGCGCTTCTCGAGGCCCTCGAGCTTGACCAGCGCCACCATCTCGGCAGCGCGCTCGGCGATATCGGCCGCCGCCATCCCGGCCCGCTTCAGGCCGAACGCGATATTGTCGCGCACCGAAAGGTGCGGAAACAGCGCGTAGTTCTGGAACATCATGTTGACCGGGCGCTCATGCGGCAGCAATGGCGCGATGTCCCAGCCGTCGAGCAATATCCGGCCCTCGTCCGGCGTCTCGAAACCGGCGAGCATCCGCAGTAGCGTGGTCTTGCCGCAGCCCGATGGGCCAAGCAGCGCGAAAAACTCACCCGCCCGGATGTCGAGCGACAGCCGGTCCACCGCGCGAAAGCCGCCGAACTGCTTCACCACGGATTCGATGCGCAGCAGGGGAATATCAGCGGCCTCGGCCTGAGAAGCGGGCTTTGCCGGCTCCGCCAACGTCTCGAAGGACGGTTCGGATATCGCGTGTTCCTCAGTCATGTTCCCCGCCGGCCCCGATCGCGGCTGCACGCTAACGGCGGATCGGCAAAGGCTCAACCCTGCTGTAGGATGACCGGCGCCGACACCACCATCCACCCCTTCAAGCGGAAGCGAAACATGAACCGGGACCGATACGATCTGCCGCTGACCACCGCGTCGGACCGCGCTGCGGCGCTCTATCGAGACGGCGTCGACTGCATGCTGTCGGCATGGAACGGCGGCGGCGACGCCTTCGACCGCGCCATTGCCGAGGATCCCGGCTTTGCGCTGCCCTATGTGGCGCGGGCGCGCATCCATCAGATGAACATGGAAATCGCCGAGGCCCGCGCCAAGACGGCGCAGGCGAGGCTGCTTGTGGCCGCGGCCAGTCCGCGCGAGCAGCGCCACGTCGAGATCATGGCGGCCACGATCGAGGGCCAGCCGATGGCGGCATTATCCGGCGCCGAACAGCATCTCGAGGAATATCCGCGCGACGCCCTGGTTCTGTCGCTGCTGCTCGGCGCCTTCGGCCTCTACGCCTTCTCCGGCCGGGCCGACCACGACGCCGCCAAACTCGCGATCTGCCAGCGCCACGCCGGCCATTACGGCGATGACTGGTGGTTCCTGACCTATCTCGGCTGGTCGCACACCGAAGCCGGCCAGGTCGGCATCGGCCGCGAACTGACCGAACGGGCCTTGCCGCAGCGGCCTGCCAACGCCAGCGCCGCGCACGGGCTTTCCCATGCGCTGTTCGAACAGGGCGAAGCGGAAGCCGGCCGCGCGTTCCTGTCGTCCTGGCTGGCGACGCATGAAAAGGGCAGCTTCCTGCACGGGCATCTGTGCTGGCACGTCGCCCTGACGGCGATCGAAGCCGGCGATCCCGATGCCGCGCTCGATATCTACCAGCATCAGATCCGGCCGACCGGTTCGCCCTATCCGCCGCTCAACGTGTTCACCGATACCGCTTCGCTGCTGTGGCGGCTGTCGCTCGCCGGCGTCTCGGGGCTGGAGCCGCACTGGCGTGAAGTCGCCGCCTATGGCGAAAAATTCTTCCCGCAGGCCGGCGCGCATTTTGGCGACCTCCACTACGCCCTGGTGGCGTCGACAACGAACCAGGAGGGCTTGCAGGCGAGGCTTTCGCAAATGGAAGCACGCGCCGCCAGCGGCAAGCTCGCCCCGGGTCCGGCCGCGATCGGCCTCTGCCGCGGCGTCCAGGCCTTCGCCGAAGGCGATCACATCAGCGCCGTCCGCCTCCTCGAACCGGTGATATCAGAACTGGTCCGGATCGGCGGCAGCCATGCCCAGCGCGAATTGTGGGAAGACACGTTTATCGTGGCCTGCCTGCGCGCCGGACACGGCGACAAGGCTGCGCGGTTGATTTCCGAGCGGCTGCACCGCCGGCCGTCGCGACGCGACGCGGCCTGGCTGAGGGAAGCGCAGCCCATCAGCCTCTCGGCGGATGAACGGGCCACCGTCGCCACTTCAAAACACGCCGCGGGTAGCGGCGAATTCGCCAGCGACACCCAAGTTCGAGCAACTTGGACCAAGCACGGGCTGTAAAGCCTGTCATCGGACGCGCATTCGCGCGACGGTCGCTTGGGCCGTAGTGTGCGTCCCGGATCGGCGTTCGCGATGCTCGCTTGTCCGGGACGACAGATTTTGGACCTACCCTACAACTTCGCCGCCATGAACGCCGCCAGCGCATCGCGGTCCGCAGGTGGCATGGTCAAGCCCAACTTCGAGCGGCGCCACAGAA
Organism: Pseudomonadota bacterium; assembly: GCA_040390145.1. Taxonomy (GTDB): domain Bacteria; phylum Pseudomonadota; class Alphaproteobacteria; order Rhizobiales; family Xanthobacteraceae; genus Bradyrhizobium. The sequence goes on along the minus strand of JAZJYY010000109.1, from coordinate 51,578 downwards.
TGTCATCCGGGAAGCGCGCCCATTCCTTGCTCATGAGATGGCGCACCTCGGCCCCCGTCAGTTCCGGTCCGAAGGCCGGCCCGAGGTCGGCGCGATCGCTGGCGTCGCCCAGGATGGCCGCGAGGCGCGAGCCGTAGGCGGCGACCATGCGCCGGGCCTGGATGTCCGGGAGAAACCGCCAGCGCGCCACGGCGGCATCGACCTCGTCGTCGAACCGCTCCCAGGCAAAGTCGCCGCCCGGCAGCGGCGTGTGAGCTGTCCAGCGCGGCGACATCGGATAGAACGGCGTGAGCCGGTCAACCGCCCGCTCCGCGCGCAGCCGCGCGGTGGTGACGTCGCCGCCGAAGATCGTCAGCAGCGGCGCCTTGCCGCGCGTCCGGTCGAACGCCATCGCGCCGTCCCGGTCGGCGCGCCGGCGCGGCGGGCCCGCCACCAGATTGGCGCCGGACACGGTCCTGATCACGTCGACCAGTTCGACCCGCTCGCGGAAATAGCGGTTAGCCGCGTCACATAGATATCCGACATCGCCCGATGTCATCGACACCGCCGCGGGATCGCCCTTGAAGGCGTGCCCGACGGTACCGATCAGCGTGAAATCCCGCTCGTAGGGACTGGCGAAGATCAGCCGCCGGTCGCTGTTCTGGAACACGTAGACGTTGTCGGTATCGAACAGGCGCCGAACCACGATCTGGCTGATCCGGACCGCGTTGACCTCGGGAGGCTTCATGCGCAAGACGGTTTCGGCGACCGACGCGGTCCAGGCGCCCGACGCATTGACCAGCGCGCGGGCCGTCACCACCCGGCGGTGGCCGCGATCGATCACCGCCAGCCGCCAGCTGTCGAGCCGGTCGGCGCGGACGCAGCGCGCGCCGGTGCGGATGTCGGCGCCGCGCTCGGCGGCATCGACGGCAGTGAGAACCACCAGCCGGGAATCGTCCGCCACGCAGTCGGAATATTCGAAGGCAAGGCCGATCGGCCGCTTCAGCGCGTTACCGACCGGGTGGTGGGTGATATCGATAGTGGCCGACGCCGGCAGCCGGGGACGCGCCGCAAGACGGTCGTACATCCACAGCCACGACCGCAGCACCCAGGGCTGCCGCTCGTCGGAATGGGCGGGAATGACAAAACGCATCGGACGCACCAGATGCGGCGCGGTGCGCAGCCAGATATCGCGCTCCCTGAGCGCCGCGCGGACGCGAAACAACGCCCGGCGTTCCAGCCCCTGGAGATCGCCATGGATCAGCCGCGGCGAGGCCTGCGATGCGCCGGCGCCGAGATCGCCCTGCTCCAGCAGGATCACGCGCAGCCCGCGTCCGGCGGCATCGCGCGCGATGCTGACGCCGTTGAGGCCCCCGCCGATGATAGCCAGGTCGTAGTCCGCCATGCAGGAAGCTATAGCGTTTTCATGCGACGTGGGTACCGGTTCGCGTCAGGAAAACCCGTCAAGCAAGGACCCTAGCCGGTCTTGCGCGCGGGCTCCATCGCATCAGGGGTGCGGCCGACCAGCCCGGCGTATTGCCCGATCGGCAGCGGCTTGCCGAGGAAATAGCCCTGCACCGCGTCGCAGCCGGCTTCCGCGAGGAAGGCAAGCTGTTCCTGGGTTTCCACGCCCTCGGCGACGATCGACATTTCGAGGCCGTGGCCGAGGCCGATGACGGCGCGCACGATCGACGCCGACTGCGGGTTGCGTCCGAGATTGATGACGAAGGCGCGGTCGATCTTGATCTTGTCGAACGGAAAGGCCTGCAGATAGCTCAGCGAGGAGTAGCCGCTGCCGAAATCGTCCATCGAAATCCGCACGCCGAGCGCCTTCAGCCGCCGCAGCAGCGCCAGGCCGCGATCGAAATCCTCGATCAGCACGCCCTCGGTGATTTCCAGTTCGAGCCGATCAGGCGCAAGGCCGGTTTCGATCAGGATCGAGTGCACGAGCCCGACGACGTCGCCGTGCATGAACTGCGCCGGTGACAGGTTGACCGCGACCTGCAGCGGCATCGGCCACGATGCGGCCTCGCGGCACGCCTCGCGCAGGATCCATTCGCCCATCTCGACGATCAGTCCGCTTTCCTCGGCAAGCGGAATGAAATCACCCGGCGGAACGAAGCCGCGTACCGGGTGCATCCACCGCGCCAGCGCCTCGAAGCCGATGATCCGGCTGCCGGCGATGGTCGGATGCGCCATCGCCTGCGGCTGGTAATGCAGCGAGAGTTCGCCGTTCCTGATCGCCAGCGAGAGATCCTGGTGCAGCACCCGGCGATCCCGGATCTGCTGGTCCATCTCGGGCTCATAGATGCTGATCGAGCCGCGCGATTTCGCCTTGGCGCGGAACAGCGCCGCGCCGGCATTGGCCAGCAGGGAAGCGGCGTCGGAGCCATTATGCGGAAATACCGAGATGCCGGTGGTGCAGCCGGTGCGGACCGATTTGCCGTCGATCAGGAATTCGCTGGAAAGCGCTTCGGCCAGCTGTTCGGCCAGCAACACGCCGGCGGCCGGCTGCTTGCCGTCGATGATCATTCCGAACTCGTCGCCCGAGAGCCGGGCCACCACGCCGCCGCGCGCCGAATGCTGGATCCGGTGCGCTACCTCGACCAGCAGCTTGTCGCCGACCGCGTGGCCGAACACGTCGTTGATTTCCTTCAGGCCGTCGAGGTCGACCGACAGCACCGCGAATTCCTCGTCGGTGCCTTCGCAGGCCTCGATCATCTGCGCCAGCGCCTGCAGGAAGGCGGCGCGGTTCGGCAGATCGGTCAGGCCGTCATGATACGCCATGTGCGCCATCCGCGACTCGGTCTGGCGGCGGTCGGTGACATCCTCATGGGTCTTGATCAAATATTGCGGCTCGCCGGCATCGTCGAGCACGGTCATGCGGCGCGTCAGGAACAGCCGCAGCCCGTCCTTGGTGGAGATCGGGTGTTCCTCGGTGAGCAGGCCGCGCTTCCTGATCGCGGCTTCGTCGCGGGCGATGATCAGCTTGGCTTCCCGCGGATTGAAGATATCCGCGGCCGTGAGGCCGGTGGCGTCCTCGCGCCGGCGGTTGAGGATGGTTTCGGCGCTGCGATTGGCCAGCAGATATCGCCCGTCGCTGACGCGCTGGACCACCAGCGACACCGGAATGTTGTCGACCACCAGTTCGAGGAACTTCTTGGTGTTCTCGAGTTCCTGGGACAGCGACCGGCGGTCGGTGACATCGTCGAACAGGGCGATCAGGAATTCCGGCCGGTTCTTGTCGTCGCGGGCGACCACGCGAACACTCGAGAGCACGCGCTTCTGCGAACCGCGCTCGACCACGAACTCGTTGCGGAACTGGCCATCGGGCGAGCCGAGCGCGGCCTGATCCGCCGCCTCTATGCTGGCCGTCGTCTCGGGACGGAAGATCTCTTCGGCGCGCTTGCCGACGATATTGTCACGGGAAAAACGCGAAAAGCGCTCGAACGCGCGATTGGCGAAGATGTAGCGGCCGTCGTCGATGTTCTTGGCCGCCACACATACCGGCACATTGTCGAGCACCGATTCCAGGAATTGCTTGGTCGAGGCAAGCTGTCGCGACAGCTTGCGCTGCTCGCTGCAATCCTCATGGGTGGCGACCGATCCGCCGTTTGGCAGCGGAAATTGTCTGGTCACAACCGATCGTCCGTCGGGCAGTTCGGTAACGAGACCTTCCGGGGTCGAAGCCCTGGTCCGGAATTCCTCGTCGCTGAGTTCGAGCAGGCCGTTGCGGCGCCGCATTTCCAGCAGTTCCGGCCCGGTCATGTTTTTCGGGACATCCGAACGGGTCAGGCCGTAAATCTCGAGATAGCGATCGTTACAGTAGACGATCCGCTTCTGCGCATCCGTCATCACCACGCCCTGGCTGAGGTTGTTCAGGGCGGATCTGACGAATACGTTTCTGCGCAACTCCGTGCGCTTGACCTTGCGCAGCGCCGAGTGCACCCACAGCGCAATCGCGGCGAGAAACGACGCGATCACGATGCCACCGATCAGCATTTGCCAGACCATGCCGGGATCGACCAGGCCGGCATGGCCCTGTGGCGCGAGACTATTGGATAGAGCCGAGGCGGATCCGAACGGCGCAATGGTAGCGATCACGCAGACGACCCGCGCGGGAATCAAGATCTTGCCGCCAGCCTGCCAGTTCTTGTCAGCCATCAATCACCCGCGGATTTCTGGCCGGAGTGTCTGGCTTGACGAGTTTGGATCGGGTAAACGACTACCCTTACAACCCAAAAATGTGACTCAAATTATGGCAATTGCCCTGACATGATTAATGCTTTCCTACCGCAAACTGCTCGGAAAAGGCTACGAGGATTGAACGGGTTCCTGTGAACATCGCCGCCAAAGCCTGGCGATCAGGCATGAGCGCGGTTGATCCGGGACGCGCGACGTTCCACAACGGCGCACCCTAGGTCGAATGGCCGGCAATCCCACGGAATCAGAACCCTCGAATGGACAAGGTAGAGTGTGTCGTTATCGGTGCCGGGGTGATCGGTCTTGCGATCGCACGGCGGCTCGCACAGGCGGGACGCGAAGTAATTGTGCTGGAGGCTGCCGAAGGCATCGGCACCGTCACGTCCTCGCGCAACAGCGAGGTGATCCACGCCGGCATCTACTACAAGGCCGGCAGTCTGATGGCGCGGATGTGCGTCAGCGGCAAGCAGGCGCTCTATGAATACTGCCGGGAGCACGGCATTCCGCACCGCAATTGCGGCAAGCTGATCGTCGCCACCAGCCCTAAGGAAACCGAAAAGCTGCAATCGATCCGGGCGCACGCCGAAGCCAATGGCGTGCTCGATCTGCAGACCCTCTCGGGCGAGGCTGCGCGGCAGCTGGAGCCGGCGCTGAACTGCGACGCCGCCCTGCTCTCGCCTTCCACCGGCATCGTCGACAGCCACGCCTTCATGCTGGCGCTGCGCGGCGATGCGGAGGCGAGCGGCGCCGCCTGCGCCTTCCACACCCCGCTGCTGCGCGCCAGGGCGAGCACCGATGGAATCGAGCTCGACGCCGGCGGCGAGGCGCCGACGACGCTGCGGTGCCGGCTTCTGATCAACGCCGCCGGGCTCGCGGCGTCCGCCATCGCCCGCAGCATCGACGGCATGCCGATCGAATTGATCCCGCCGTCCTATCTCGCCAAGGGAAACTATTTCAGCTGCAGCGCGCGGGCGCCGTTCTCGCGGCTGATCTACCCGGTGCCCGAACCCGGCGGGCTTGGTGTCCATCTCACCCTCGACCTTGCGGGGCAGGCCCGGTTCGGCCCCGATGTGGAATGGATCGATTCCATCGACTACGCGGTCGATCCGGCGCGGGCGGAACGGTTTTATCCGGCGATCCGGCGCTACTGGCCGACACTGCCGGACGGCGCGCTGATGCCCAGTTATTCCGGGATTCGGCCGAAGATCGTCCCGCCGGCGGTGGCCGTGCAGGATTTCCTGATTCAGGGGCCACGGGACCATGGCGTCGCCGGGCTGATCAATCTGTTCGGGATTGAGTCGCCGGGGCTGACGTCGTCGCTGGCGATCGCCGACCATGTTGGCGAAATAGCTGACGTCTAGCCTCTCCCAGCCATCCCGCTGGAAGTCGCGCAAGAGCAACTTGCGGATGAGCGCAACCGCGCTCATCCCGGGATGATAGAGGGGTGGCTGGAAAGTTGGCGGTACGGCGTTAGTGCAGCGTCTCTGCCGCGGTCTGCCTCAACCGCTCGATCTCGTCCTTGACCATCAATTTCCGGCGCTTCAGTTCGACAATTCGCAGGTCGTCAGTTGAAAGGTGCACGAGAGCTTCGTGCAATTCGTTTTCAAGAACTTTGTGTTTCCGTTCTAGTTCAACGAGATGAGCCTGAATTGCCATACGAAACCTCCTCGGTGGAATGAAACCTCAGATTCGATCCGGACAACAAAGTGTACACGAGCCGACGAATCTGTCGATGAAAATCAAAAATCGGTTGATGATATTTCGGTGCTATGTGTAACCAATCGTGAGTAGGGAACCGCCCCGCTTGCGCACGAGGCCGACAGGGCCGATATTCCCTGAAGCGGCTTTCACAACCTTTCGCGACCTCATCGCGTTTTTCAGCTGACGTACATCATGACCGACGAAGATGAGCGCGAACTCGAATCCGAGCTCGCCCGGCTACAGCAGGAACACCGCGACCTGGACGCGGCGATCGATGCCTTGCATCAGTCGCCCGCGCCGGATTTGTTACGGCTGCAGCGGCTGAAGAAGCGCAAGCTGCAACTGCGCGACCGCATCGCGTTCATCGAAGACCAGATCACGCCCGACATCATCGCCTGATCCGTCGCTTGGACTTAGGTGTCGCCGATCAATTCCCTCAACAGGCCATTGATCTGAACAGGACTGTAAGGCTTGGGCAGAAACCGGCCGCCCTCAGGCAGATCGGTTTCGCTGACATGGAGCCGGCCGGAGGTTGCTACGATCTTGATCGGAGGCCAGCGGCCCCTGACGGCCCGGGCCAGTTTCAGGCCGTCCATCGAGCCCGGCATCTGGATATCGGTAAACACGACGGTGATGTCCCGGCGGGCTTCGAGAATTTCAATCGCCTGGTCGGCATTGGCGGCTTCAACCGCCTCGAACCCGGCGGCCTTGACCATGTCGACCGCCTCCATTCGCAACAGAAACTCGTCCTCGACGATCAACACCACGGGTCGCTTCGACTCGGCAAGACCCATGCTTCCACTCCCCACGAATAGGCATTAAGCGCCGGATTTTGTTTTCGTTCCCGCGCTGCGTTTTCTGCCGTTTGGGCGGCAAGGCGCGACCGGGCGCCCTCCGCGGATGGTGGTGGAAATCAGCAACCAAGGCCGTCTGGTCTGTTGACTCCGTTAGAACAAAATAGGAACATTCAATCATTGCCTCTCACCATTCCCGGGAACACGCCCATGTCCGAAATCGCTTCACTGCCCGAGATCGATCACTACGAACAGGCCTGCGACCAGGCGATCGCGATGTGCGATGGAAATCTGCGCAGCACGATCAAGGCGCTGATCATGGCGAACGAATATCTGGAAACCGAACTGCAGGAATTGCAGGCGGCGGTTTCATGCGGCTGCGCGCCGGCCTCCAACAGCGACGCCGCCTGACCGACGATCAAACCTGGAGCACCACCATGGCCGATGTCACTTATTACGTCGCAATGCCGTTCCTGCAGGACGACACCGGTTCGCCGGTCGCGGGGGCGGCGGAGGAATGCCAGAGTTCGTCAGGTGCGCTGCGGCGCGCGGAGGTGTTGTCGAGGGCTGAGGGCTCGGTCGGCGCGGTCGCGTTCAGCCGCACCGGCGATCCCCTGATCGGCGAATTCGGCGACGCCCAGCTGCTGCGGAAATTCGGCAGCGTGCCGGATGATCTGAGCGGGCTTTGATACGCCGCTGCCTCGGCACTTCCCTGGCATCATCGTAGCTCGCGAAAGAAGGCGCATACCTCATCGGCGAGCAGCTCCGGCTGCTCCAGTGCGGCGAAATGTCCGCCCCTGGGCATGATGCTCCAGCGCCTGATATCGCTGAACACGCGCGCCGCGGCCGAGCGTGGCGGCCTGACGATTTCGCGGGGGAATTCCGCATAGCCTGTGGGCACCGCAATGGTTCCGCCGGCGGGGAAGATCGCGGAGCCGTGCAGGCGAGCATAATAGGGCCAGAACGACGAGCCGATCGCCCCGGTAAACCAGTAAAGCGCGATGTCGGCGAGCATGCGGTCGCGACCGATCGCGCGCTCGACGTCGCCATCGCAATCGGACCAGGCGCGGAATTTCTCCACGATCCACGCCGCGAGCCCGGCAGGCGAATCCGTCAGGGCGAACGCCAGGGTCTGCGGACGGGTGCCCTGGATCGACTGGTAGCCGGACTCCTCGCGCATCCATTGCGCGACTTCGCTGAGGTAGCGCCGCTCCTCCTCGTTCGGATCGGGAAAGGCGGAGGGATCGCGGCCCGCGGCCAGCATCAGGTTGATGTGGATACCGATCATGCGGTCGGCATAGGCATAGCCGAGCCGGCTGGCGACCGCGGCGCCCCAGTCGCCACCTTGCGCGCCGAAACGGGCATATCCCAGGACGTCGTGCATGAGGGCGGCCACGCAATCCGCCATTTCCGGAACGCCGAACCGTTTCTGGCCGGGTTGAAACGAGAGGCCGTATCCGGGCAGCGACGGCGCCACCACGGTGAAGGCATCGCGCGCATCGCCGCCGAAACGCGCGGGATCGGTGAGCCGCGGGATGATATCGAGAAACTCGAATACCGAGCCCGGCCAGCCGTGCAGCAGGAGCAGCGGCATCGGGTCCGGCCCGACGCCGGGCACATGCAAATAGTGCAGGTCAATGCCGTCGAGCGGGACGCGGAATTGCGGAAAGGCGTTCAGCGCGGCTTCCTCGGCCCGCCAGTCGAATGTGTCGCGCCAGTAATCGGTGAGCCGCCGGAGATAGGCGACATCGGTGCCATAGGCCCAGGCCTCGCCCGGCGCCTGGTCGGGAAAACGGGTGCGGGCGAGACGGTCGCGGAGGTCGACAATATCGGCGTCCGGGATACGAAGGGTGAAGGCGGTGGGTTTGCTGGCCATGATCCTGCTCGACGGTTGCACAGGCCACCCAGCTTCTAGAAACCCCCGGCTTTCGTCCAGCAGCCGGAGGGGCCTTTAGGTCTCGTGCCGCCGTTGCGCCTTGCGCACATACATCGCGCTGTCGGCCGCTTCCAGCGCCCGGCCGGCCTCGGCATGAGGCCCAAGGATCGCGACGCCGGCGGACGCGCCCGCAGTTACCGTGCGGCCGCGAAAGGTGAATGTCAGCTGGTCGATGGCCTGCTCCAGCGCCGACGCCTTGGCCTTCGCGTCGGTTTCGCTCAGGTTCCACAGCAGCAGCGCGAACTCGTCGCCGCCGAGCCGCGCGACCACGTCGGACGAGCGCACATGGCTCAGCAGCACCGCCACGATTGCCTTGAGCACCTGATCGCCCGCGGCATGGCCGAAGGTGTCGTTGATCGGCTTCAGGCGATCGACGTCGAGCGCGATCAACGCGCCGCTGGCATGATAGCGCTGGATATAGCCAATCGCGCGATGCAACTCGCGCTCGAAGCCACGCCGGTTGGGAATATCGAGCAGGAAGTCGATATCCGCGGAAGTCTGCAGTTCCTCGATGCGCGCCTGCGCCTTCGCCAGTTGGGCCCTGAGCCGGCGAATGGTTCGCCTGGCGTCATCGGGCGCTGCGGCCGCCGGCGGCTTCGCGGACCTGGTTTTCGAGGACTTGGTTTTCGCGGACTCGGTTTTCGCGGACTTGGCGCGCTTGGGCGCGGTTTTACGCGCCTCAGCAGCCGTTTTGCGGCGTTTCATTGGAACTGAAGCGGTTGGCCTGGTTTTCTTTTTCATGGGGCATCCCTGATCAAGGCTTGCCGGAATTCACCAAGACAGGATAGTCCATTCCGGACCCCCTGCCACGGCATGGCCAGGCCTTGGCCAAACCCATTGGCCAAACCTTGGGGCCACCCCTATAATCCGGCCTATGTTTTTGGATTCCCGAAAAGAATTGACCTTATGACCGCCCCCGTCGCCATTATCATGGGAAGCCAGTCGGATTGGGAAACCATGCGCCATGCCGCCGACACGCTGGCCGCGCTCGGGATTTCAAGCGAAACGCGCATCGTTTCGGCGCACCGCACCCCCGACCGGCTGTTCGCCTTTGCCAGGGGCGCCAAGGCAGCCGGCTTCAAGATCATCATCGCGGGCGCCGGCGGCGCCGCCCACCTTCCGGGCATGGCCGCGTCGCTGACGGAACTTCCGGTGTTCGGCGTTCCCGTCGAATCCAAGGCGTTGTCCGGGGTCGATTCGCTCTATTCCATCGTCCAGATGCCCGCGGGCGTTCCGGTCGGGACGCTGGCGATCGGCAAGCCCGGCGCGATCAATGCCGCCCTGCTCGCCGCCAGCGTGCTCGCGCTGAACGATCCTGACCTCTCGGCCAGGCTGACAGCCTGGCGCAAGGCGCAGTCCGAGGCGGTGGCCGAGCGCCCGGAGGGCTCTGCGTGACGGCCTCAGATCGGGTGAAGCTGAAGCCGGGCGACACCATCGGAATTCTTGGCGGCGGACAATTGGGCCGGATGCTGGCGATGGCGGCGGCGCGGCTCGGGCTGCGCTGCCAGGTATTTTCGCCCGACCCGGATTCGCCGGCCTTCGACGTGGTGCTGAACGCGACCTGCGCCGAATATGCCGATGTCGAGGCGCTGGAGCTGTTCGCCAATGACGTCGACGTCATCACGTACGAATTCGAGAATGTTCCGGCCGCCACCGCGATGGTGCTGGCGGCGCGCCGGCCGGTGCTGCCGACGCAGAAAATCCTGGAAACCACGCAGGACCGGCTGATCGAAAAAGACTTCGTCCGGAAGCTCGGCATCGGTGTTGCCGACTACGCCGATGTATCCTCGGTGGAGATGCTGCGCACCGCGATCGCGCGCATCGGCCTGCCGGCGGTGATCAAGACCCGGCGCTTCGGCTATGACGGCAAGGGCCAGGCGATCATCCGCGAGGGCGACGATATCGGCCAGGTCTGGGAGGACCTTGCCACCCGATCCGCGATCCTCGAGGCATTCATTCCGTTCGAGCGCGAGATCTCGGTGATCGCCGCCCGCTCGGCCGACGGCCAGGTCGAATGCTACGATGTCACCGAGAACGAGCATCGCGACCACATCCTGAAGATCTCGCGGGCGCCGGCCGATATCCCGGCAGCGCTGGCGGCACAGGCGCGCGGCATCGCCGAGACCATCGCCAGCGCGCTGGATTATGTCGGCGTACTCGCGGTCGAGATGTTCGTGGTGCAGGGAGAAGGCGGGCCCACGGTGCTGGTCAACGAGATTGCGCCGCGGGTCCACAATTCCGGGCACTGGACACTCGACGGCGCGTCGATCTCGCAGTTCGAGCAGCATATCCGCGCCATCGCCGGCTGGCCGCTCGGCAAGCCGGTCCGTCACGGCCCGGTCACCATGACCAACCTGATCGGCGACGATATCAACGACTACGAGCAATGGCTGACCGTGCCTGGCGCCACCGTGCATCTCTACGGCAAGGGCCCGGCGCGGGCGGGCCGCAAGATGGGCCACGTCACGCAGGTATTTCCGCGCGAGAAATAGCCGCCTGCCGGCGGACTACGCCGGCTTGCGGCCCTCGACGACCCCGGCCGGCTCGTCGCTCAGCCAGCGATAGATCGCACCGCCCAGCACGCCGCCAATCAAGGGCGCCAGCCAGAACAGCCAGAGCTGCGCCACTGCCCACCCGCCGACGAACAGCGCCGGTCCGGTGCTGCGCGCCGGATTGACCGAGGTATTGGTGACGGGAATGCTGACCAGGTGGATCATCACCAGGGCAAGACCGATGGCCAGCGGCGCGAAGCCCGCGGGCGCCTTGCCATGGGTGGCGCCCATGATGATGAACAGAAACATCATCGTCATCACCACTTCCATGATGAAGCACGCCACCAGGCTGTATTTGCCCGGCGAATGCGCGCCATAGCCATTGGAGGCGAAACCCTTGGCTACGTCGAAACCGGCGGCGCCGCTCGCGATCACGTACAGCAGCGCCGCGGCGGCAACCGCGCCGGCCACTTGCGCTATCACATAGGGCAGGATCTGCCCGGCCGGAAAACGGCCGCCGGCGGCCAGGCCCACCGTGACAGCGGGATTGAGATGGCAGCCGGAGACGTGGCCGATGGCATAGGCCATGGTCACGACGCTCAGCCCGAACGCCAGCGACACGCCGACCAGCCCGATGCCGACCTGCGGGAACGCCGCGGCGATCACCGCGCTGCCGCAACCCGCGAAAGTCAGCCAGAACGTGCCGATCGCCTCGGCAGCATATTTCTTTGAATTCATGACCGTCTTCCTCCTGTTTGGGTGAAAATCTAGTCAGGCGGTGCCAAGGCGCACTGAAGGCCGGGAGCCGAGTTTTAGGCGCTTTATCTACGCCGATTCAGGCTAATTCCGGCATAAATACGCTTCCACGCAGGTGGACATTGCCGGCTTTGTCTGGTACATCCGCGCGCTCAGGGCTAAGGGCTTGGCCTTTCGCCAGCCCCTCGCTTTACCAGATTCAAATCCGATCAATTGAAAGAGGATGCCGCGTGCAGGTTCTCGTTCGCGATAATAATGTCGATCAAGCCCTCAAGGCGCTGAAGAAGAAGATGCAGCGCGAGGGTATTTTCCGCGAGATGAAGCTCCGCGGCCATTACGAAAAGCCATCCGAGAAGAAGGCCCGTGAAAAGGCCGAAGCCGTGCGTCGCGCGCGCAAGCTCGCCCGCAAGAAGCTGCAGCGCGAAGGCCTGCTGCCGATGAAGCCGAAGCCGGTATTCGGCGCCGGTCCCGGCGCGGAACGCGGTGGTGCTGGCGGCCGTGGCGGCCCGGGTGCCGGTCCGCGCGGACCGCGCTGAGCCATTCCATCAACTTCAAGCCGAAAGCGCGGGCCTGTGGGTCCGCGTTTTTTGTTTTGACCATGCATTTTGCGGTGCGTCGGGTTACCAATGCTGCGTTCGCCGCGCGGATATTTGCAATAATGGTCCATCCGGTACGCTTCCCATTTCCCGGAGTCTGGCGTCTCGGCGCTCGCATGTCGGCCCCGATCCTGTTGCTCGCGGTCGGGCTCGGCGGCTGTTCGTTTGATCTGGGATCTTGGTCGTCGTCGTCCGAGAAGGAGGCCCCGAAAGCGGCCCCAGCGGCGTCAGCCGTCGCCGGCGATGCGCATGGCCACGCCGCGCGCGCCCAGGCGCTGGCAAAGTCCGGCAAAACCGAGGAGGCGCTGGCCGAGTTCGACAGGGCGATCGCCATCGACCCGCACCATGCCGAAGCGCTGTACAACCGAGGCCTGCTCTATCAGCGCGAAAGACAGCACCAGCTCGCGGTCGACGATTTCACTTCGGCCAACGGCCTGACGCCGCAGCGGGCGGAACCGTTGCTGGCGCGCGCCATCAGCTACCTCGCGATGGACAAGTTCAAGGAAGCCGCTGCCGATCTCGACGAGGCGGTGCAGGCCGACCCGCAAAATGCACTGGCATGGACGAGTCGGGGACAGGCTTATGAACGCCTCGGCGACAAGGACAAGGCAAAGGCTTCATATGCCCGCGCCATCGCTATCCGTCCCAGGGACGACGCCGCGCGAAGCGGCCTCACGCGCCTCGGCGGTTAACCGGCCGACGCCCAAGGGCCTCTCTGCTACTTCGGCACGACCACATGAAATACCGACCTGGCCGCCGACAGCACGTCTTCGGCCGTGGTGCGGACCCGCGCCAACGGCCCCGAGCCCTCCGCCCGCCCTACCGGTCCGGACACCTCGGCCCGCAGGTCGAGCGGGGGTGCCGGGATCTCGGCCGGCGGAGTCGGGCGGCCGGGATCGTCGTTCCGTGCCGCGGCGGCGGCATAAGGCGGCTTCATCGCCTGATATCCCGCCGGCGAATCGAAGGTCTCGCGCGCGGGCGTCGAGACCACGACCGGCGGCGGCAGCGGCCGGACCGCAGGCGCCAGCACGACACGGGGGGCATCCGGAATGCGAGCGGCCTCCGGGAGGCGGGCCGCATCCTGGACGCGGGCAACTTCCTGCGGTCGCGGCGAACCATCGTTCGAACCGCGCAGGCGATCGATCGCCGCGCGGGCCAGATCATTGGCGTCGCGACGCTCTTCCGGTGCGCTAGCTGCCTCGGCCGGCGCAGCCTGGGCAGGCGCTGCCACCACGGGCGCGGGCGCCGCAACAGCTTTGGCGGCAGTCTTTTCACGCGGCGCAGGCTGATGCCGCCGGGTCTCGGCTGGGATGGAAGCGGTTTCCGCCGGCTTGTCGGTGACGTTCTCGCCGGATTTATCCTGTTTCTCGTGCGGCTTTTCAGCGGCGGCCTTCTCGAGGATCGCCCGCTCCGAAATCCCCTTGGCCTTCACGCCCGGCCCGCGGGTGTTGCCGATTTCGGCGGATGCCTCGGGGGCCGCCTTCGGATCTACCGTCGAAACCGCCGCTGCGACCGGGGCGCTCGGGGCCGGCTTACTGACGATGTAATGATTGACGATGTAGGCCCCGATGACGGTCGCGGCCACCGACGGCAAAATGTCCACCGTGAATTTCGTAAGATACTTTTTCAGCATAACCGGCACTCCCCGCAGCTGATTTGATGCGGGAACTTTGAGGCGCATTGAGGGATCAACTGCGACAGATCGGTGGCAATCGGCTACTCCGGCGCACCAACCCGCTCACGGCGGCGTCAGCCGCCGGATCGAGGCTTCAGCTCGACTTCCAGGAACACGATTTCGCTGGATGTCTCGTTGAGCACGTCATGCTCGACGCCGGCCTTGCGGAAATAGGATTTTCCGATTCCGAGTTGCGCCTTGGAACGCTCCCCATTGGGCGCCACGATGGTCATTTCGCCCGAGGTGACGGGAACGATGACATAGTCCATCCCGTGGGTATGGTGGCCGGTGGCGCTGCCGGGCGCCAGCCGCCACTCGGTGACCCGGACTTCCGGCGTATCGACCTGAACGTCTGATTTGGCGCTGATCATTGTTGCTACTCCAGGGAATTACGGCACGAACACCAGGAATACGAATACGGCAAACACCACCATGTGCACCAGCCCGAACAGGATATTGGTGCGGCCGGTGCCGAAGGTGAGCATGCTCAGGATGAACGTCAGCAGCAGCAGCACCATGCCCTGCGCATTCAGCCCAAGCACCAGTTGCTTGTCGAGCGCCCAGGCCGCCACCGCAACGGTCGGGACCGTCAACCCGATGGTCGCCAGCGACGAGCCGAGCGCGAGGTTGATGCTCTTCTGCAGGTCGTTCTTGCGGGCGGCCCCGATCGCGGCGACGCCTTCCGGCAGCAGGATCAACAGCGCCACCAGCACCCCCGCAAACGCCGGCGGCGCGCCGATCCGCGCGCTGACGACATCGACCACCAGCGAGAATTTCTTCGCCAGCAACACCACCGCCAGCAACGAAACCAGCAGCAGCACGACGCTCATGGCCAGCATCCGGTTCGAAGCATGCATCCCGCTCTCCGCGGCCTCGGCGGCCGCGCTGACGAAATAATCGCGATGCCGGATGGTCTGGGTATAAAGGAACACGCCGTAGAGAATGAGGGTGACGACACTGACAAAAGCGAGCTGGCCGGCCGAATAGATCGGTCCCAGGGCGGTCAGCGTGTAGTTGGGCATGATCAGCGTGATGGTGGCCATCACGAACAGCACGCTGAGATACAGATTGGCGCCGGTGACCTGAAAGTCCTGCTCGCGAAACCGCAGCCCGCCGATGAAGATGCAGAGGCCGACCATTCCGTTGCAGACGATCATCACCACCGCGAACACGGTATCGCGCGCCAGCGTCGGAACCTCTTTCTCGCCGAGCATGATGGTCGCGATCAGCGCGACCTCGATGATGGTGACCGCCAGCGTCAGCAGCAACGTGCCATAGGGCTCGCCGATCCGCTCCGCGATGATTTCCGCATGATAGACGGCCGCGAACACCGTGCCGAACAGGATGACCAGAAGAGCAGCCGCGAAGACCAGCCCGGCGAGCGAAGCCGTAAATGTAAAGCCGAGCGCGGTGGCACCTGCGAAGAGCAATACCGCCAGGGCTGGAAAAATCCAGGCCGATCGCGGCATCGGGCCGTGCACGCTCATACTGTCATCCCTTGAATCTGCCGAACCGCGATGCGTCCGACCATAGCACTATCGAACCGGCGCGGTGCCAATGAATTGCCGCACCGTAGCCGTCGCGCCATATGCGTCGAGATCGTTGTGACCGCCTTCCGGGAACCGGACGAACAGTTTCGGTTCATTGGCGAGTGCGAACAGCCGCTCGCCAGAGGCGATCGGGATCGTCGGATCGCGCCCGCCATGCATGAACAGCAGCGGAGCCTTCACGCGTCCGATGCGCGCGTCGGAGTGAAACGGATCCCGGATCACGAGGCGGACCGGGAAGATCGGAAACGCCGACGCGGCCACCTCGGCAATCGATGCGTAGGGCGCCTCCAGAATCACCTTGCCGACCGGCTGTTGCGCCGCCAGCGCCACCGCGACGCCGCTGCCGAGCGAGAAGCCCCAGACCACGATTTGATCCGCGCTGTATCGCGCCGTGGTGAAAGCATAGGCCGTAGCGGCATCCCGCAGCAGGCCCTGCTCGCTCGGGCGTCCGCTCGAGCCCGCATAGCCGCGATAGGACAGCGCGACGATTCCGGTGCCGTCGGCGATCACGTCGCGAAAGCGTCTAAAGAAGCCGGCGAGGAAATCGCCATTGCCGTGAAAATAAAGAATGACCGGATGTCCCGGCTTTGCTGCGAGATGCCAGACGATAACCTTCTCGCCATCGTCGGTGGTCAGCAGATGCTCCTCGACGGCCGGAAAGCCGGCGGCGGCTGGCGGCGTGCGCTCGGTTTGCGGAACCGGAAACAGAATCGAGCGCTGCAGCAGGAACATGGCGGCAAGGCCGCCCAGATAACCGACCGAAACGACGATCAGGAGCCATTTCAGGACGGTCATGATTTCCCGTAGCCGGCTTACATCCCCTTGACGATGTTCTCGGTCATCTTCTTGGCGTCGCCGAGCAGCATCATGGTGTTGTCGCGGTAGAACAGCGGATTGTCGATGCCGGCATAGCCCGAGGCCAGCGAGCGCTTGATGAACATCACGGTGCCGGCCTTCCAGACCTGCAGCACCGGCATGCCGTAGATCGGCGAGGTCTTGTCGTCCTCGGCCGCCGGGTTGGTGACGTCGTTGGCGCCGATCACGAAGGCGACGTCGGCCTGGGCGAATTCGGAGTTGATGTCCTCGAGTTCGAACACCTCGTCATAGGGCACGTTGGCTTCAGCCAGCAGCACGTTCATGTGGCCGGGCATGCGGCCCGCCACCGGATGGATGGCGTATTTGACCTCAACGCCTTCCTTCTTGAGCTGGTCGGCCATTTCGCGCAGCGCATGTTGCGCCTGCGCCACCGCCATGCCGTAGCCGGGCACGATGATGACCTTCTGCGCGTTCTTCATGATGAAGGCGGCATCGTCGGCCGAGCCCAGTTTGACGGGGCGCACTTCGCCGCCGCCTGCGCCAGCGGCCGCTGTCTCGCCGCCGAAACCACCGAGGATGACCGAGATGAAGGAGCGGTTCATCGCGTGGCACATGATGTAGGACAGGATCGCACCCGACGAGCCCACCAGCGCGCCGGTGATGATCAGCGCCGAATTGCCAAGGGTAAAACCGATGCCGGCGGCGGCCCAGCCGGAATAGGAATTGAGCATCGAGATCACGACCGGCATGTCGGCGCCGCCGATCGGGATGATCAGGAGCGCGCCGAGCACCAGCGCGATGATGGTGATGAGCCAGAAGTCGAGCGCGCTGCCCGACAGCACGAGGCCGACCACAAAGAATACCAGCGCCACGGCGAGCACGATGTTGATGACGTGGCGCGCCGGCAGGATGATCGGCGCGCCGCTCATGCGGCCGGACAGTTTCAGAAACGCGATCACCGAGCCGGTGAAGGTCAGGGCGCCGATGGCGACGCCGAGCGACATTTCGATCAGGCTGGCGGCGTGGATCTGGCCGGGCTTGCCGATGTCGAAGGCCTCGGGCGCGTAGAACGCGCCGGCGGCGACCAGCACCGCGGCCATGCCGACCAGCGAGTGGAACGCGGCGACCAGTTCCGGCATCGACGTCATCGGCACCCGGCGCGCGATCACCGCGCCAATGCCGCCGCCGATGGCGACGCCGAGGATCACCAGCACCCAGGCGAGGCCGTCCGCCGGCGGATGGCTCGCGATCGTGGTGGCGATCGCAATCGCCATGCCGATCATGCCGAAGAAATTGCCCTGACGGGATGTGGCGGGACTGGACAGCCCCCGCAGTGACAGGATGAACAGCACACCCGCCACGAGATACAGTACTGCAGCCAGATTGGCGTTCATCTCAGGCCCCCTTTGTCATCGTCACCCCGAGGTGCACGCCGCTCACCGGACATTTTACTTGGCCTTCTTCTTGTACATCGCCAGCATGCGCTGGGTGACAAGGAAGCCGCCGAAGATATTCACGCAGGCAAAGATCAGCGCGACAAAACCGAAGGCCCGCGCCCATCCGCTGCCGCTCGAGATCATGGGCACGCCGACCGCTAGCAGCGCGCCGACCACGATCACCGAGGAGATCGCGTTGGTCACCGACATCAGCGGCGTATGCAGCGCGGGGGTCACCGACCACACCACGAAATAGCCGACGAACACGGCGAGCACGAAAATCGAAAGCCGGAACACGAAGGGATCGACGGCCTGCGCGATATGATCCATGGCGGCTCTCCTCAAGCTTTCGGCTGAAAATTCGGGTGAATGACGGCGCCGTCTTTTGTCAACGCCGTGGCCTTGACCAGTTCGTCGTCCCAGTTCACCGCGAGTGCCTTGCTGGCCTTGTCGACCAGCGTTTCGATGAAGTTGTACAGATTGCGCGCATAGAGGCTGGACGCCGAAGCCGCCACCCGGCCGGCGACGTTGGTGTAGCCGACGATCTTGACGCCATCGACGTCGGCGACTTCGCCGGCCTTCGCGCCCTCGACATTGCCGCCGCGTTCGACCGCGAGATCGACCAGCACCGAGCCCGGCTTCATCGACTTCACCATCTCGGCGCTGATGAGTTTCGGCGCCGGGCGCCCCGGGATCAGCGCGGTGGTGATGACGATGTCCTGTTTCTTGACGTGCTCGGCGGTGAGCGCGGCCTGCTTGGCCTGATACTCTTTGGACATTTCCTTGGCGTAGCCGCCGGCGGTCTGGGCGTTCTTGAACTCTTCGTCCTCGACCGCCAGGAACTTGGCGCCGAGGCTTTCGACCTGCTCCTTGGTGGCGGGACGCACGTCGGTCGCGGTGACGACGGCGCCGAGCCGCCGCGCGGTTGCGATCGCCTGCAGGCCGGCAACGCCGACGCCCATCACGAACACCTTGGCGGCGGGAATGGTGCCGGCCGCGGTCATCATCATCGGAAAGGCGCGGCCGAACGCTTCGGCTCCTTCGATCACGGCGCGGTAGCCGGCAAGATTGGCCTGGCTGGACAACACGTCCATCGACTGGGCGCGGGTGATGCGCGGCATCAATTCCATCGCGAATGCCGCGACCCCGGCATCCGCCAGCGCCTTCAGCGCCGCGTCATTGCCATAGGGATCCATGATGGCGATCACCAGCGCACCGCGCTTGTAGCCGGCCAGTTCGCTGGCCTCGGGCCGCTTCACCTTGATGATGATGTCGGCATCCTTGAGGGCATCGGCGCTGACGGTGGCGCCCGCCGCGGTAAACTCGGAATCCGGCAGGCCGGACTTGATGCCCGCGCCGGGCTCGACCGCGATATCGACGCCGAGCGCCTTGAATTTTTTCACCGTGTCGGGCGAAGCGGCGACCCGCGGCTCGGACGGATCGATTTCCTTGGCAACGGCAATCTTCATGGGGCCTCCGGCGGCGCTGTGGGCGCGCGCAAGCAAACTAGCGTTATTTTCGCCAGGTTGGATACCGGTTTTGCGACCGGGACATGAGCAAACTCAGCTTCGCACCGCAGCGTCGCGGAGGGCAACAGATCAGGTCAGGAAAATCCCCATCATGGCAACGATGAAAATAACGGCTACGGTGCCGTATTTCACCAGCATGATGAACCCTTCATAGGTCTGCTCATGGGCCGGATAATCGTTGCCGTCGGCGGTCGTGTAGGCGACTTCGTTATGCTCAGCCATCGGTATCCCCAGTCAGGTGTCGGTTCTGCCGTGGGAATTACCGCAAACCACAGGTAAGGGCAACGGCGGCGGCCGCCTTGTGCACCTGTGGCCGGCCGCTACTTGCCGGGTTCTGCCGGCCAGTTGTCCCTGATCCAGCGGGTCAGACTCTCCTCGCTGACCTCGCCGGCGGCGAGGGCGAGGATGATGGCCGTGGCGTTCTCGGGCGGCACGAGGAAATCAATGTCATTGAGGCCCAGAAATACGATGAGTGCGCCAAATGCTGCGCGCTTGTTGCCGTCGACAAACGGGTGGTTTCGAGCAATGCCGAAGGCATATGCCGCCGCAAGCGCTGCGAGGTCCGTTTCGCCATAGGTATATTTGTTGATGGGACGGCCCAGCGCGGATTCCAGCATCCCCTGGTCGCGAATGCCGTCCGGTCCTCCGAACAGAGCAAGCTGCTCGGCATGAAGATCGATGAGGATCTCCACGTCCAACCAGATCGGCTCATTCATTTTGCGAGGGCCTTATAGGTATCCGCATAAACACTGAAGGACCGCCGCGCAATTTCCATCGCCTTGGCGTGCTTGGGATCATATGGCGAAAGCTTTATGCCACGTTCGGTCTGTTCGACGATATGAAGCTTGTCGCCTTCCTTCAGCTTTAGCCGGGAAAGGATGTCCTTCGATAATATGAGGCCAAGCGAGTTGCCGATCTTCTTGATCTGAATGAACTCAGCTTCCCCCGTCTTACGTGGCATCTCGTTCATGGCAACCTCCGTTATACAGAACGTATAACGGAAATTTGTTGGCCGTTCAACAGATGTTTTACATTTGCACGCACCAAAGTCCGCGAACCTATCCGACCACGAAATCGAACCGCCCGGCGAGCCATCCGGCGTTCTTCGCGGTGCGCACCAGCAACTCCTTGCGAAACAGGCCGTCGGAACGGTTCTGTGGCTCGCTGGGGAAATAGAGCTGGGTGGTCAGCACGCGGCCGCCCGACGGCTGCACCCTCACATGGATATGGCGGGTCCGGCCGGGATAGACGCCGGGCACGATGCTGCGCAACCGAAAGCGTCCTTCCGCGTCGGTGAACTGATGGCCGCGCAGGCGAAAACCGGAATTGTCATAGCGGCCCTTGTCGTCGGCCTGCCAGAAATCCAGCAAGGCTCCGGCGTGGGGTTTACAGGAACGGGAAAGGACAAAACCAACCAGTTCGATCGGCTGCCCGGCCATCCCAGTTTCAAGCAGCTCGACCCGCTCGGGGGAGGACGGCTTGAAAAACGGTCCTTCGGTCTGCCGCGGGGTCGGCTCATCGCCGTCGCGGCAGGTCGGCGTCGGGGCAAGCGGCGCCTGAGCACCGCCGCGATCGATCATGAGCCATGAGCCGGCCGCGACGACTCCCGCTCCGAGTACAGCCCGCCGCGTCGGCGTGTCGATCATGAGCGGCCTCGTCAGCCCATCGTTTCCAGTTCGTCGATCATGCTGGAGATCACCGACAGCCCGCCGTCCCAGAATGTCGGGTCCCTGGCGTCGAGCCCGAACGGCTTCAGCAGTTCGGAATAATGCCTGGTGCCGCCGGCCGCCAGCATCGCCAGATAGCGCTCGGCGAATCCGTCCGCGGCGTTTTCGTAGACCGCATAGAGTGAGTTCACCAGGCAGTCGCCGAACGCATAGGCGTAGACGTAGAAAGGCGAATGGATGAAGTGCGGAATGTACATCCAGAAATTCTCGTAGCCGGGGCGGATATCGATTGCGGGCCCGAGGCTCTCGCCCTGCACGCTGAGCCAGATTTCGCCGATCCGTTCCGCGGTCAGTTCACCGTTCTTCCGCTCGGTGTGGATGGCGCGCTCGAACGAATAGAACGCGATCTGCCGCACCACCGTGTTGATCATGTCCTCGACCTTGCCGGCCAGCAGCGCCTGGCGCTGTTTGGCGCTCTTTGTCTGCGCCAGCAGCCGCTTGAAGGTCAGCATTTCGCCGAACACGCTGGCGGTCTCCGCCAAAGTCAGCGGCGTCGGCGCCATCAGCGCTCCATTCTTGGCCGCCAGCACCTGATGCACGCCATGGCCGAGTTCATGGGCGAGCGTCATCACGTCGCGCGGTTTGCCCTGGTAATTCATCAGCACGTAAGGGTGCGCCGACGGCGTGGTCGGATGCGAGAATGCGCCCGGCGCCTTGCCGGGCCGCACCGGCGCGTCGATCCAGCGATCGGTGAAGAACCGCTCGGCGATATCGGCCATTTCCGGCGAGAAGCCGCGATAGGCCGACAGCACCATCTGCCGCGCCTCGGGCCAGGCGATGGTGCCGGTGGCCGCAAAGGGCAGCGGCGCATTGCGGTCCCAATGCGCCAGTTTCTTCTTTTTGAACCAGCCGGCCTTGAGCTGATAATAGCGATGCGACAGTTTTGGATAGGCAGCGCGCACCGAACCGACCAGCGCATCGACCACCTCGCGCTCGACGCGGTTATTCAGGTGGCGCGAATCCGCGACATCGGCAAAACCGCGCCAGCGGTCCGAAATTTCCTTGTCCTTGGCCAGCGTGTTGGTGATCAGCGCGAAGGTGCGCTCATTGGCCTTGAAGGTTTTCGCCAGCGCCTGCCCCGCCGCCTTGCGCTTTTCCGGCGCACGGTCCTGCAGCAGGCTCAGCGTCGGCTCGATCGCGAGTTCCTTGCCCGCGACCTTGAAGCGCAGGCCGGAGATGGTCTGGTCGAACAGCCGGTTGAAGGCGCCGTAGCCGGTCTGGGATTTTTCATGGAACAGCTGCTCGAGGCGATCGTCCAGCTGATACGGCTTTTCCTTGCGCAGATCCTCGATCCAGGGACGATAATGCGCCAGCTCCGGCACCGCCATCGCGCGTTCGATCACCGCATCGTCGACGCGATTGAGTTCGAGTGCGAAGAACAACAGATGCACCGAGGCGTTGGTCAGCCGCTCCGAAACGTCGCCGTAGAATTTGGTGATCGCGGGATCGACGCTGTCGCCTGCATGAATGAGGCCCGCATAGGATGCCAGACGGCCGGCGACATCGTCGATCGCCTCGTAACGCCGGACCGCCTCGGCCAGCCACAAGCCGCCGCCTTCGCCGGCGGTCCGTTCCGCGAGCTTGCCCTTGTAGTCGGTCTCGAACGCAACGCATTCCGCATCCATCCTTTGCAGGTCGCGGGTGACTTCCGGCGCGTCGATCCCGGCATAGAGATCGCCCAGATTCCATTCCGGCAACTTGACCGGCCGCGGCTTGGCGGATCCCTTGCGGTTCGCCTTCGCGGCGGCTGCCTTGCTCGATCCGGGTTTGCGGGATGACTCTTTGGCGCGGGATATCGCGGATCTGGTCGACATATCTACTTTCAAGGTTGGCGGGCTATCAGGCGAAAGCTGCAAGCTGCGGCGCCATGTGAACAAGGATCTCTTCGCCCTCGACGAGCAGCGGCTCGACCTTGTCGTGAATCGCGTGCCGGACAGTACACCACAACAATACGACGCGTGCGACAAGCGGCCAGCGCCGCGACCTGACGGCCGCCTTGGCGTGAAGCGCGACCAGCGGGAGGCTTTGATGCTCGAACAGCAGCCGGCCCGCCCCGTCCTCTAGAAGGTAGTGCCTGCCGATCCGTGACACGCACACCTGGCAGGCCTGATCCGGAAGCGGACCCAGCAGGTAGAACTGCGGGTCGCCCTGTTCGGTCGTCCCGGTCTCCCATCCCCGGCCACGGCCTGACAGCAAGGCAACGTTCAGTGCCGCGAGAATGGTGTCGAGTTCCCGCTCGCTCCACTCGCCTGCGTCCTGTTTCCATTCCAGCGCAACCACATTCATTTTTCTGCTCCGAACAGCAGCCGGTACATTTCCGGCTCATAGTACAACAAAAGGTGCTTGGTGAAGGCTGCGGGTTCAAGCCGCAGCGCGATGGCCCAGGCCTCCATGGCTTCAGTTGGAACACGGCTGAACCCGTTCTCAACCTGCGAAATGAACGTGTAGTATTTGAGACCGAGCCGTGCCGCGAGATCGATCTGCGACAGGCCGGCGTCCGCCCTGCGCTGCTTCAGCCAATCCCCCGCCTGTTTCCGCAGTCGTCGGGCTTCCGGCACGACCGTGCCGCGCGCCTTTTCCGGATCGGGCACTTGATTCCTGGCACGTTTCATGTTTACTAAACTATCTAATCTGAATTAGTCGACCTGCAGACTTCCCATAACAAACCACGTGAATTCCGTAAACGTCAGCCCAGGTACCGAGATAGCGATGGCCCTTACGGATCACGGTCGCATTGTCGAGAAACGAGGTCAGAAGCCGACTGACCGACCCACGCAATTGTTCGCGGCCACCTTGTTCGCAGCGCTGATGGCCACGCTGGGATTGCGCAGCATATTGCCACTCGATGCGCTGGCCCCGGCCATCGCGACGCTGTTGCTGGCGGTCGCTGCGGCCACGGCGGGTGTAGCCCTGCTTTGCCGGCGTCATCAGGCGCGATCACTGTGCCTCGACGTCGCAGGTGTGCTGGCTTTCGTCGGCATCACCGTCTCCATCCTGATCGAGCCGGACCAGATGGTCAGGCTCGTCACCCTTTCAAATCCACCTGACTGACGGGATCGCATCCGGCGCTTCAACCGCGTCATTCCAGCAAAACGTCCAGATCCGGGCCCCTCTGGCAGTTCAGGCGAACTGCGATGTCGGATTGGACGCCTCAAGAGGGTCCGCATGACAGAGATATTTTCCAACGCAGCGATGACAGCATTTTTCCAGGTCGTGATGATCGACCTGGTGCTGGCGGGAGATAACGCGATTGTTATCGGCCTTGCAGCCGCGGGTCTTCCCGAAGGTCAACGCAAGAAGGCGATCCTGATCGGCATTTTGGCCGCCACGATCCTGCGCATCGGCTTTGCATCCGTCACGGTTCAACTCCTGCAGATCATCGGGCTGCTGCTCGCCGGCGGCGTCCTGCTGCTGTGGGTATGCTGGAAGATGTGGCGCGAGTTGCATCATCAGCAGCATCAGCCGAAAATGCAGAACCTTTCGGCGGCAAGCACCATGGATGCATCTTCCGGGAGCCATCAAAAGACGCTGGGCCAGGCCGTCTGGCAAATTACCCTCGCTGACGTCTCGATGTCGCTCGACAACGTGCTCGCCGTCGCAGGCGCGGCGCGCGAACATCCGACGATCCTGATATTCGGCCTGGCACTTTCCATCGCGCTGATGGGCTTCGCCGCCAACTTCATCGCCCGCCTCCTGGAAAAGCATCGCTGGGTGGCTTACGTCGGCCTTCTGATCATCCTCTATGTATCCTTCGACATGATCTACCGCGGCGTGCAGGAGGTTTGGCCGCATCTTACCGCGTAGCCTTTGCTGCAACGATGCCGTCCCCCAACGATTAATCAGGCGTTAATCGGCTTCGGCGAGAGTGCCCCGATTCGAGACAGCGTAACGTGCGGGGAAAGCCATGGCTGCGACCATTTTGATTGCCGATGACGACGCGGTGGCGCGCCGTCTGGTCGAAAACATGGTGCAGAAATGCGGCTATGAGACGGTTGTCGTCGACAGTGGCGATGCCGCCATCGCGGCGCTGACCGCGGCGGACGCGCAAACCATCGACGCCGTGGTGCTCGATCTGGTCATGCCCGGCCTCGACGGCATGGGCGTGCTGGCCAAGATCCGCGAGGCCGGCCTCAACATTCCCGTGATCGTGCAGACCGCCCATGGCGGTATCGACAATGTGGTGTCGGCGATGCGCGCCGGCGCGCAGGATTTCGTGGTCAAGCCGGTCGGCGTCGAGCGGCTGCAGGTCAGCCTGCGCAACGCGCTCAATGCCAGCGCGCTGAAGGGCGAATTGCAGCGCATTCGCCACGCCAAGGAAGGCCGGCTGACGTTTGCCGATGTCGTCACCCGCAGCGAAACCATGGCCGGCGTGCTGCGCACCGCGCAGAAGGCCGCCGCCTCGACCATTCCGGTGCTGATCGAGGGCGAATCCGGCGTCGGCAAGGAATTGTTCGCGCGCGCCATCCATGGCAGCGGCGATCGCAAGGCCAAGCCGTTCGTCGCCGTCAACTGCGGCGCGATCCCCGACAATCTCGTGGAATCGATCCTGTTCGGCCACGAGAAGGGCGCCTTCACCGGCGCCACCGAACGCCATCTGGGCAAATTCGTCGAAGCCTCCGGCGGCACACTGTTTCTCGACGAAGTCGGCGAGCTGCCGCTGGCGGCGCAGGTCAAGCTGCTGCGTGCGCTGCAGGAAGGCACCGTCGAGGCGGTCGGCGGACGCAAGCCCGTCAAGGTCGACGTGCGCATCGTTTCGGCCACCAACCGCAAGCTGCTCGACCACGTCAAGAACGGCAAGTTTCGCGAGGACCTGTTCTATCGCCTGCATGTGCTGCCGCTGACGATTCCGCCGTTGCGGATGCGGCGCGAGGATATCCCGCATCTGCTGCGGCATTTCCTGGCGAGGTTCTGCGCCGAGGAAAACCGCCCGATCACCAGCATCAGCGGCGACGCGATGGCGCACCTGTCGCAACTGGAATGGCCCGGCAATATCCGTCAGCTCGAGAACGCGGTCTATCGCGCCGTTGTCATGAGCGACCACGATCAGCTCGGGCTCGCCGATTTTCCGGTAAGCGCGGCGCAGTCGGCGTCCGCGCCCGACGGGCAGGTCCAGCATGCCGAGCCCCTGGTCGTCGGCCCCGCATTTCACTCGACCGTGCCGACCATGGTGTCCGGTAACGAAATACCTATCGTTCCGCTGCCGTCGGCCGGAACGCTGGCGATGCTGACAAGCGCGGGCGAGATGCGGCCGCTCGAGGAGATGGAAAGCGAGATCATCCGGTTCGCGATCTCGCACTACCGCGGCCAGATGTCCGAGGTGGCGCGCCGGTTGAAAATCGGCCGCTCGACGCTGTACCGCAAACTCGACGAGGCTGCCGCGGAGGATCCGGCAACCGGCAGCACGGACGAGGCAAGCTGAACGGATTGTGGCGATGCGGTGTCCGCGATGCAAAGGCGCTGACGTGGGCTTTTCGGAACATTTGAACCGTGGCTTGGCGGTAACAGACAAAGAAGGCAGAGCGTGGCAAAAGCACGCAATCCGTTTCCACGGAGATGCCGTGAAGTAGTTTTGTCGTGAGATGCCCTGCATGGCGCTGGCTGCATCATAGGGGCGCATGTACGGTCTGCGTAGGAATCGTAGCGTGCAGAGCGTTACCGACAAGGATTGCGATAGCCGTCCCGAAAAACCATCAAAGAACTGTTCCAATGCCGGGGCAGTTTCGCCCAAGGGGTGTGACGATGCGAGACTGTTCCAAGAACCGTGCTGGATATGACCGCGTGCTGATGGCTGTCGCGGCGACCTTCCTGACGGTGTCCGCGACCTCGGCATTCGCGCAGGCCGGTCCGGCCCGCAGCAGCGCCGCGGAACTGGCGATCGATGCAGCGATCCCGCGCCCCGAACCCGCCAACGTGCCGCCGCCGACCGCCAGCGATTTCAAGCTTGAATCCACCGCAACGCTGCCGGACGCGACGAAGGCGACGGAGTCCAAAACCGCCGAAACGCCGGCGGACAAGGCCCCCGAGCCCAAGCCTGCCGATGTCGTCACCGCGCCCGCCGCCGCTGCTCCGGCTGCCGCAGCCGCAGCGCCGGCCCCAGCTCCCGAGCCAGTCAAGGCCGCGAGCGTTGTCCCGGCGGCGGACCAGCCCGTCGCCGACAAGCTTCGTGAATTGATGGGCGCGAAGGCATCGCGCTATTTCGATCGCAAGGGCGAACGCGTCGCGGTCGAGAAGTTTTATGCCGCGCGCGAATTTGCGCCGCTGTGGACCCAGAGCGGCGCAGCGACCGCCGGCGCCAAGGGCGTCGCCGCGCGGCTGAAGGATGCCAGCTCCGAAGGCCTCAACGCGGCCGATTATCCGGTGCCTGATTTCACCGCGGCGGCAACGCCCGATGCACTGGCGGAAGCCGAACTGAAACTGACGGCCAGCGTGCTGGACTACGCGCGCCAAGCGCAGAGCAGCCGAATGCACTGGTCGCAGGTCGCGTACGACATCCTCTATCCGGAACATCCGACCGATCCGGCCGAAGTGCTGGCGAATGTGACCACCGCCAAGGACGCGTCGGCGGCGCTCGAGGGCTACAATCCTCCGCACAAGCTCTACAAGGATTTGAAGGCCAAGCTGGCCGAACTGCGCGGCCAGGGCGACGGACCGGTGATGCAGATCGCGGAAGGCGCTCCGCTCGCCTTCAAGGCCGCCACCAAGAAACAGCCGGCGGTCACGCCGGAAGATCCGCGCGTGCCGCAACTGCGCGCCAAACTCGGCGTCACCGAAAACCCCGACGACACCAAATACGACGCCAGGGTCGCCGCCGCCGTGCGCAAATTCCAGGAAGGCGCCGACCTCAAGCCGACCGGCGTGCTCGACGACCGGACCGTCAAGGCCATCAACAGCCCGAAGCGCGACCGCCAGATCGACACCGTGATCGTCAACATGGAGCGCTTGCGCTGGTTGCCGCGGCAGCTCGGCGCACCGGCGCTCGGCAATGCCTATGTGATGCTCAACGTTCCCGACTTCACGCTCAAGGTGATGCAGAACGGCGCGCAGGTCTGGACCACCCGGGTGGTGACCGGAAAGCCGGGCAACCACGCCACGCCGATGCTGACCGAGACCATGAAATTCATCACCGTCAATCCAACCTGGAACGTGCCGCCCTCGATCATCTACAACGAATACCTGCCGGCGCTGCAGCAGGATCCGACCGTGCTGCAACGCATGGGCCTGAAGATGGAACGCGCACGCGACGGCAGCATCCGCATTTCGCAGCCGCCCGGCGAAGCCAATGCGCTTGGCCGTATTCGCTTCAATTTCCCGAACAAGTTCCTGGTCTATCAGCACGATACGCCGGACAAGCATCTGTTCGCCAAGGAAGAGCGCGCCTTCAGCCACGGCTGCATGCGGGTGCAGAATCCGGATCAGTACGCCTCGACGCTGCTCAACATCGTGATGCCGAATGAAAAATACACACCGGAGCGAATCCGCGGCATGTACGGCCGCGGCGAGACCAACCTCAATTTCTCGACCCCGGTCCCGGTCCACATCACCTATCAGACCGCGTTCGTGGACGATGCCGGCAAGCTGCAATTCCGCAAGGACGTCTACGGCCGCGACGCCAAGATGATGCCGCTGCTGAAGAACAACGGCAGCAGGGATCTGGAGAACGTCGTCGCCCACGCCAATCCGAGCTACGGCCGGCCGGCCGGATCGTCGTTGCCCTCCAACGTGGCCTTCAACGACAATTCCGGCCCTTCGTTCTTCGAGCGGCTGTTCGGCGGACCGGCGACACCCCCGGCCCCCGTCGGCCGGCAGCAGCAGCGGCGGGTGATCACCCGTTAATTCCCGGGTTCCGCCGGTTTGTGTAAATTCTGAAACAAAATCAACGATCTCGTCCGGTGGACGAGATCGTTTACGTTAACCATTCTCAATCCCGATTTCAGCAGCGGGCACTTTTTCGCCACACTCGACGGGTTAGGTTAAGCCTACTTGGGGGGTGGGACTAAATCTCAGATAACCCACCCAGCGTTAAGGCTGCATTAACCCTCTTTCGCCACACGGGGTAGCGAAAGGGTTCGTCGTTCGGTCGTCCTTTGGGTGGGCTCATACGTGCTTGCTGCTTTCGCACGCCAATTCAACTCGTTGACCTTTTCGAAAGCCGGCTGTCACGCCGGCGT
This sequence comes from Pseudomonadota bacterium, assembly GCA_040390145.1. GTDB lineage: Bacteria > Pseudomonadota > Alphaproteobacteria > Rhizobiales > Xanthobacteraceae > Bradyrhizobium. Next base: position 22,220 of record JAZJYY010000109.1, on the reverse strand, counting down.
CGCATCCTTGTTGCTGCTGGCGGGAGCCGGCGCCGTGCAGGACGCGACCGCGCTCAACGAGACCCGCACCCTCTCGTTCCACCACACCCATTCCGATGAAGATCTCACCGTCACCTTCAAGCGCGACGGGCGCTACGACGAAGAGGCGCTGAAGAAACTCAATCACTTCCTGCGCGACTGGCGCAGCCAGGAACAGACCACGATGGATCGTCGCCTGTTCGACATCCTCTGGGAAGTCCACCGCGACGTCGACGCCAAGAAGCCCATCAACATCATCTCGTCCTACCGCTCCCCCGCCACCAACTCGATGCTTCGCCGCCGCTCCTCGGGAGTGGCTCGCAACAGCCAGCACATGCTCGGCCACGCCATCGATTTCTTCATTCCGGACGCGCCGCTCGAGCAGGTTCGCGCCGCCGGGCTTCGCCTGCAGCGTGGCGGCGTCGGCTTCTATCCGACCTCCGGATCGCCTTTCGTCCATCTCGACACCGGCAGCGTCCGGCACTGGCCGCGCATGAACCACGACCAGCTGGCCCGGGTATTCCCCGATGGCCGCACCGTGCATGTGCCGTCCGACGGCAAACCGCTCAAGGGTTACGAGCTGGCGCTCGCCGACTTGGAAAAGCGCGGATCCGGCGACGAGGTTTCCAGCAAGAGCAAGCCCGGCCTGTTCGCCTCGCTGTTCAGGAGCAAGTCGAACGACGAGGAAGACGAGGGCGCCACCGCTCCCGCCCCGGCCGCCCGCGGAAAGGCCTCGCCGGCTGGCGTGATGGCCGCAGCCGCTCCCGCCAAATCCGCCGACCCGGTTCCGATGCCGCGCGCCAAGCCGGTTGGTTCGACCTTCCAGCTCGCCTCGGCCGACGCCCAGATCGTGCCCGCGCCGAAGCCGAAGCAGCAGCCCGCGGCGGCTGAGAAGAACGAAGCCAGGCCGCAAACGCCGACCGACATCATCAATGCCCGCGGTTTCTGGGATGCCGCGCCGAAGCAGGCCACGCCGGCACAGGTCGCCGCCATCAGCGCCCGCAACGCCGTCAACAATTCAGCCGACCCGCAAGCGACCGCCAGCGTCACCGAGGCCTTCAACAAGGCGCTGGCCTACGCGCCGGCAGCGTCCTCGCCGGTCGACCGCGCCAATATCGTCGCCGCCAGCGCGCCGATCCCCCGCAGCGTCCGCCCCGCCCGCAACCCGCTGGTCGCGCCCACGATCGATACCGTGGTCGCCAAGGGACAGCAGGGCCAGCCGAGCGTGATTGCGACCGCGACCCGGATTGCCGCTTCCAAGGGGGGCAGTGATGTCTGGATGCGCGTGATGATCCTGGCGCCGAGCGCCAGCACCTCGATGTCGGCGACCGTGCTCGGCGACTCCGACATGACCGTGATGCGCGCTCATTTCGTCAAGCCGCAGGCCATCATCGCGATGAGCTTCTCGGAAGATCCGCAAATGGGCCTGATCTGCGACCGCTTCACCGGATCGGCCACCGCGAAGCTGGCGACGCAGTCCTTCGTGATGCGGACCGCCGCGCTGCGCTGAGCTGGATCGTCATTGCCGGCGCCAGATGACCCGGCAATCCATCCACCTCGAAACAATCACTTTTGAAGAATGATGGATACGCGGGTCAAGCCCGCGTATGACACCGTCATCCTCACAGCATTCCCAGCGCCTGCATGTAGGTTTCCAGGATGGTTTCTTCTTCCGCCCGCTCGTTGGCGTCCTGCTTGCGCATGCGCACGATGGTGCGCAGCGCCTTGACGTCGTAGCCGTTGCCCTTGGCTTCGGCGTAGACGTCGCGGATATCGTCGGCGATGGTCTTCTTTTCTTCTTCCAGCCGCTCGATGCGCTCGATGATGGCCTTGAGCTGGTCTTTGGCGAATTTGGTCGCGGGCTCTTCCGTAACGGCGGCGGCGGCTGTGGTGGCCATCGGGTACTCCTGAAACTGATGTTGAGATGTGAGCAGAGCGCCGCACGCGTTCCACGCACCGCATTCTTGAAATGACCCTCGGGAGTGCGGCGCCCTGCGTCAAGGCGCCATCGCGCTCATCCACAGCGCGCCCACAGGAGAAAAACTCCCGCTTGCGCGTTCATCCCGTAGCCCGGATGGAGCGCAAGCGTAATCCGGGAATGAACGTCAGAATCGTCCCGGATTGCGCCATCGTGCGGCGCTACGCGCGCCACCCGTTGGCTCCATCCGGGCTACGGATCTGCAACTCAGTGCCCGTGGCTCTTTTTCATCGCCTCGAGCTGTTCCGGCGTGGCGGGAGCCTGATGGGTCGCCTTCCAGGTCTCATAGGGCATGCCGTAGACCGCCTCGCGGCTCTCGTCCCGGGTCATGGCCGCGCCCTTGGCGTCGGCTTCTTCCTTCAGCCAGTTCGACAGGCAGTTGCGGCAGAAACCCGCCAGATTCATCAGGTCGATATTCTGGACGTCGGTGCGGGTGCGCAGATGCTCGACCAGGCGCCGAAAGGCCGCCGCTTCGAGTTCCGTTCGGGTTTTGTCGTCGATTGCCATGGCCGCCGTCCCTTCCCGGGGTGATCGTGCTATTAGGTAGGCGTTGTCACAGATTTTACCATATCGCAGCGCAAACAGGCAGCTTGGGCCCGAATTTCGGCTCCAATGCCCAAAACGGCCGCTACCGGCGTTGACAGCTGCCGAAGGCCTACGCGAAATCATCAACGAACTGATATAGCTTCACTAAATGATCGCAAGCGATTCCCACCGTCGGCATTCCCTTCCCGCTCGCCTGACCGCCGGTCTGATCCCGGCGCTGGCGCTCGCGGTGACATGCCTGTGGAACAGTTCCGCCGCGGCGGACTTCCGTCTCTGCAACAATACCTCCAGCCGGGTCGGCATCGCGCTCGGCTACAAGGATGCCGAGGGCTGGACCACCGAGGGCTGGTGGAACGTGTCCTCGCGGAGCTGTGAAACCCTGCTGCGCGGCACGCTTGTCGCACGGTTCTATTATATCTACGCGCTCGACTACGACCGCGGCGGCGAATGGTCGGGACAGGCCTTCATGTGTTCGCGCGACAAGGAATTCACCATCAAGGGCACCGAAAATTGTCTGGCGCGCGGTTATGACCGCACCGGCTTCTTCGAGGTCGACACCGGCGAGCAGCGAGCCTGGACCGTGCAACTGACCGAATCCAACGAAACCCCTTCGCAGCGCTTGCCGGGAATGCCGAATGCACCGGGTGGACCCGGCGGCCTTCCGGGGATGCCGAATGCGCCGGGCGGAACGCCTCCGGCGTCTGGCCTGCCGCCAGCGCCTGGAAGCAAGCAATGAGACGCCTTCGCCGCATCAAGATCCTGGCAACGCTTGGCCCCGCCTCGTCCGACAGCGCGATGATTCGCAAGCTGTTCGAGGCCGGCGCCGACCTGTTCCGCATCAATATGAGCCACACGTCGCACGACACCATGCGCGAACTGGTCAAGACCATTCGCAATGTCGAGAGCAGCTATGGCCGCCCGATCGGCATCCTGGTCGATTTGCAGGGCCCCAAGCTCCGCGTCGGATCGTTCGCGGAAGGCGCGATCCAGCTCAAGAACGGCGAAAGCTTCGTGCTGGATTCCGACAAGGCCCCGGGCGACAACACCCGCGTCCATCTTCCGCATCCGGAAATCCTGGCCGCCCTTCGACCCGGCCACGCGCTGCTGCTCGATGACGGCAAGGTGCGGCTGATCGTGGAAGAGACTTCGCCCGAGCGCACCGTCACCCGCGTCGTGATCGGCGGCAGGATGTCGGACCGCAAGGGCGTCAGCCTGCCCGACACCGACCTGCCGGTCTCGGCAATGACGCCGAAGGATCGCGCCGACCTCGATGCGGCGCTGGTGACCGGGGTCGACTGGATCGCGCTGTCCTTCGTGCAGCGCGCCGAGGACGTGCTCGAGGCCAAGAAAATGATTCGTGGCCGCGCCGCCGTGATGGCCAAGATTGAAAAGCCGCAGGCGATCGACCGGCTGCCGGAAATCATCGAGGCCTCCGATGCGCTGATGGTGGCGCGCGGCGATCTCGGCGTCGAGCTGCCGCTGGAGCGGGTGCCGAGCCTGCAGAAGCAGATGACCCGGATGGCGCGGCGCGCCGGCAAGCCCGTGGTGGTCGCCACGCAAATGCTGGAATCGATGATCCAGGCCCCGGTGCCGACCCGCGCCGAGGTTTCCGACGTCGCCACCGCGGTCTACGAAGGCGCCGACGCCATCATGCTGTCGGCGGAATCGGCGGCGGGAAAATTTCCGGTCGAGGCGGTCTCGACCATGAACCGGATCGGCGAGGAAGTGGAGCGCGACCCGACCTATCGCGGCGTGCTCAATGCGCAGCGCGCCGAACCGGAGCCGACCATCGGCGACGCCATCGCCGACGCCGCGCGCCAGATCGCCGAAACGCTGGATCTCTCCGCGATCATCTGCTGGACCAGTTCGGGCTCGACCGCGCTGCGGGTGGCGCGCGAGCGGCCGAAGCCGCCGGTGGTCGCGATCACGCCGAATCTCGCCACGGGGCGCAAACTGTCGCTGGTGTGGGGCGTGCATTGCGTGGTGGCGGAAGATGCCCAGGATCTCGACGACATGGTCAGCCGCGCCGGCAGCATCGCCTTCCGCGACGGCTTTGCCCGAGCCGGTCAGCGCGTCATCATCGTCGCCGGCGTGCCGCTGCGCTCGCCCGGCACCACCAACATGCTGCGCATCGCCTCGGTCGGCCCGGACGGCGACGCGGATATGTGAATCGTTTCGCAGCGGCGTCACATCAAACTTGTCGTCGCCCGACTTGATCGGGCGATCCAGTACGCCGCGGCTTCCAGGCCCTATCGCTGATTTCTCTGGAATACTGGGTCGCCCGGTCTGCGCCGGGCGAAGACAGCGCTGGGTGTTGCGACTTCGCAATGACGGTCTCTGCAGATACATGTCCGCATTCTCGCGGCGCGGAGCGCCCGAGGTTTGCCATCAGTTTCACCCTCTCTCGAGAAGAGAGGGCGCAGGGAAAGCCGGGCGCCGATTGCACCCGCGGTCGTGCACAAGGAGTGCACGAGTAGACCACAGGGCAACCGAAACATCCGGCTTTCCCCGCGCAACGGTTTACGGCTTATAGGTGATCTCCTCGGTGAGCCATGCACTGTTGCCACCGTCGCCGCGCGGATTGGCGATTCATCAAGCCCGGTTGAGCCCGATGCATCTCCACACGACTTGACGCCAGCCTGGGGGCGTCGGGACCACACCATTTCGCCGTCCGCGCCTGTCTCGCCGAAGCTCTCGCCGGACCTCGTACGCATCCGGCCAGTTTCAGCAAAAACAGTTATCAGCGCCGTCCGTCTACGCGCCGCATGCCGCTCACGAGGTTCATCTCGCCCTGCGGCAGCCACTGCGCGCCCGACGCTGTCGCGTCCATCGCATCCCACCGCGCGTTCGTGACGTGCGCAACGCCCCTTGCCGGGTGAGACGGGCGAATCAGTAAAGGTGATTTGCCCGACATGTTAAGCGATTTATTTTTGTTTGGAGGGCTTGACAAGAATTCTGATAAACAGAAGTGATTTGCCCGTCGGGTCGCCCCCTCTCCCGCTCTTGCGGGGGAGGGCCGGGGTGGGGGCTGCCTCAGCGGCGGGACTCGCGGAAAGAGCCCCCACCCGCCGCGCTGCGCGCGTCGGCCTCCCCCGCAAGCGGGAGAGGCGAAGCAAGAGCCGCACCCACTTTACGACTGCAGCGTCGCGTCCAGCGTGATCTTCGCATTCAGCAGCTTCGATACCGGACAACCGGCTTTCGCCTTGCCCGCCAGCTCCTCGAATTTCGCCTGGTCCGCGCCGGGGATCTTCGCGTTCAATGTCAGATGCACCGCGGTGATGGCAAAACCGTCGCCCTGCTTTTCCAGCGTGACGTCGGCCTTGGTCTCCATCTGCTCGGCGGTGAGTTTGGCTTCGCCCAGGATCAGCGACAGCGCCATGGTGAAGCAGGCGGCATGCGCGGCGCCGATCAACTCTTCAGGATTGGAGCCCGGCTTGCCTTCGAAGCGGCTGGCGAAGCCGTAGGGGTAATCATTGAGCGCGCCGCTCTTGGTCGAGATCGCGCCCTTGCCGTCCTTGATGCCGCCCTGCCATTTGGCTGATCCGTGTGTCGTCGTCATCAGATGCTCCTGACATGTGGTGGGAGTAGCGTTGTTAAACGCCGATGCGGCGGAATAGGTCCACGGGATTGGTGGGTGGGCAAAGGCGCGCTTGCGCCGTGCCCACCATTCACGATGTGTTGTGCGAAGATGGTGGGCACGCTTGCGCCCTCGCTCTTCGAGCGACGGCGGACGCTTTGCCCACCCTACGGCTCTTACGCTCCGACCAGCGTCTTCGCCGGCAGCACCGCCTGCACCACGAGGCCGCGGGCGCGGGCGTCCATCACGCCGACGGCGCGCAGGGCCAGCAGCGTCACGGTCTGAACGGCGTCGCGCAGCTTGCCGGAGTCATCGGTGTTGTCGGGCGCCAGCGGCCCGACCAGCGATTCATGCAGCGCGCCGAGCAGTGCGGTGGCGGCGAGTGCGGTGTCCTGCGCCGGCAGATGGCCGGCGCGCACCGCGGCGTCGATCCGGGAAGCGATCTCGCCGGCGATCTCGCGGCGGCTGGCGAGGCGCGACGCGGTGACGTCGACATCAACAGGCTCGGCCAGGATGCCCCAGGCGAGCTTTCGTTGCGACAGTACATGCACCGCGACCGTGGTGACGGCGGCCGCCAGCGCCGACGACGGGCCGGGCGCCGCCTCCGCGGCGCGGCGGATCGCCGCCAGTTCGTCGCGTGAGACCTCGGCGATCAACTCGGAAATCAGGTCGGCCTTGGAGGGAAAGTAGCGATAGACGGTGCCGGCCGCGACATTGGCGCGGATCGCCACCGGCGCGATCTGCACCGCGGCCATGCCGCCCTCGGCGGCGGCATCCCGCGCCGCCGCCAGGATGGCGCTGCGCCGCGCCGCCAGCCGCTTCACCACCTGATGGGTTCGCCGATAGACCATGGCGCGTTTCTCGTCCCCGCGCGGCGTCAGCCGGATCGGCCGGGACGCGCGCTGCAATTCTTGGAGCGGCGATTATTCGCCGCTTTGAAGAACTGAACAACTATTCAGGGCTGATGACAAGGGACAATTATTGCATTCAGAACGTCGGCGGGGCGCCGACGTCGATCGGCCCATGAACGGATCAGGTCGCGGCCGAGACCATCGAGGACGCCGGCACAGGCCGTCGCCACAGGTCGGCACGGAGCAGCACGAGCGCCGCCACGATCAGCGCGGCGCCGAAGCCGAGCGGCACGCCGGTCAGAATAAAACCCGCGATCATCGCGAGCGCACAGGCCAGCGCCGGAAGTTCATAAGCCCGAAAGCCGCCGGCAAGGCCCATGCGGACCAGGAAGGCGACCGGGATCGCCAGCACCATCATGTCGTACATGAAGAGATAGGGCGTGGTCAGCAAGGTGCCGGTCGCGAGCGCCGCGGCCTTGACGGAATAGCGCACCCGGCTGCGCCACATCAGCGCCAGCACCACCGCCACCGAACCGGCAAAGATCCAGTGGAATATCCAGGCCAGTTGTTCGGTGCCGCCGAAGGTGCGCACCAGCGCGAACAGGCTCTGCATCTTCCACCACGGCGCCTTGCCTTCGGTGAGGAAGGCCTGGCTGAACATCGGCATCCAGTGGAAGAACGCCTGCCAGCTCTCGGTGCCGAAGGCGAGCCATGACGCGAAGGCCATCGCTATCGTCACAGCGGCAGCGGTGAAGAACACCGTCCATTGCGACGCCGCGATCAGCACCAGCGGAAACAGCAATCCGTATTGTGGCTTGTAGCTCAGTAGCCCGAGGCAAATGCCTGACAGAATCGGCCGCACCGGCATCAAATAGAGCGTGCCGCCGATCAGCGCGGCGGTGAGAAACCCATTCTGGCCGACCAGCACATTGTTGAACGCCATCGGCACCGCCACCGCCAGCAACAGGCCGAACGGACGGCCGACGATCGCGCGCATCATCGCGAGATAGGGCACGAGGCTTACCAGCGCCCAGCCGATGAACGCCACGGCATAGGGAAAATGCGCCAGCAGGCTGGCGACGAACAGGAACGGCGGCGGGTAATGCCAGGCAAAATAGCCGGTGAAATTCTGACCCAACAACGCCACTTCGACCTGCTTCTGGATATCCCAGTCCCAGGCCTGCGCCGGCTGACCATCGAGCGCCAGCCGGCCGGCGGCCCAGACGTTGACGAAATCGGTCGGGATGCCGAGGCCGGCGGTGTCGTAGATCCACCAATGGGCGAGATACGCGGTCGGAAAAAACGAGATGTTGATGACGGCCAGCGCAAAGCAGACGTTCAGCAGCGCGGGGGGGATCGCGGCGGGAGCAGCAGGAGTGTTGGCGGGCGTGGCCATGCGAAATCCCTTTGCGCACGCCGCAGCCTCGCGGCAAACGCGCGTCCACCAGCAATAGGCGGATAGAACTTAAGAAATCTTAAGGTTTTGAGTGATGGGCGGGACTTGTAGGCCGGATGGAGCCAGCGGGCGGCGCGAAGCGTCGCCACGTTGGCGCAATCCGGGGTCTTTGCGTGACGCGAGCAGCGGCCCCGGATTGCGCCAACGCGCGGCGCTTCGCGCCGGGCGTCGCCTATATCCGGGCTACGTCCCCGCCAGCCTCACTCCCAACTCAGCGCCCCACCGTTCTGGTATTCGATCACCCGGGTCTCGAAAAAATTCTTCTCTTTCTTGAGATCCATCGCTTCCGACATCCAGGGAAACGGATTTTCGGTCTCGTCGAACACCCGCGACAATCCGAGCTGTGCGCAGCGGCGGTTGGCGATGAACTGCATGTAGGTTTCGCACAATGCGGCATTGAGGCCGAGGAAGCCGCGCGGCATGGTGTCCCGGCCATAGGCGGCCTCCAGTTCGGCGGCGGCGCGGATCATGGCGCGGATTTCCTCCTGGAACGCGGCGGTCCACAGATCCGGATTCTCGATCCGGATCTGGTTGATGACGTCGATGCCGAAATTCAGGTGAATCGATTCGTCGCGCAGGATGTACTGATACTGCTCGGCGATGCCGACCATCTTGTTGCGGCGGCCGAGCGACAGGATCTGCGCGAAGCCGGTGTAGAACCACATGCCTTCGAAGATCACGTAGAAGGCGACGAGGTCGCGCAGAAAGGCCTGGTCCGCTTCCGGCGTACCCGTCCTGAAATCGGGATCGTCGAGATGCTGGGTGTGTTTCAAGGCCCAGGCTGCCTTGTCGGTGATCGAGGGCACCTCGCGGTACATGTTGAACAGCTCGCCCTCGTCGAGGCCGAGGCTCTCGACGATGTACTGGAAGGTGTGGGTGTGCACCGCCTCCTCGAAACTCTGCCGCAGCAGGTATTGCCGGCATTCCGGATTGGTGAGGTGTCGGTAGATCGCCAGCACGATGTTGTTGGCGACCAGGCTCTCGGAGGCCGCAAAGAAGCCGAGGTTGCGCTTGATGGCGCGGCGCTCGTCTTCGGTGAGGCCATCGCGCGATTTCCACAGCGCGATGTCGGCCTGCATCGACACTTCGGTCGGCATCCAGTGGTTATTGCAGCCGGCGAGATATTTCTCCCAGGCCCATTTGTATTTCAGCGGCAGCAGCTGGTTGACGTCGGCGCGGCAATTGATCATGCGCTTGTCGTCGACCGAGACCCGGCCGCCCTGGCGATCGATGGCGCCGAGGCCGGTCTTGTCAGAGGCCGCGGCGTTCAGAATGATGGATGGCGGCGCATGGCGCGCGGCCGCGGATGGTTCGGACCAGTCGAGCATCGTTATTTTCCTTGATTGCTGCGGTTTACTGGCAGGCTTCGCATTCGGGATTGTCGATCGAGCACGCCACGGCGTTGGACAGATCGGGCGCGGTCGCCATCAGCGGCAGCGTGATCGGCGCGCACGCCACCATCGTCGCCGAGGCGACGCTGTTGAGCTTGCCGTCGGTGCCCTTCAGCGTCGACTTCTCGACATGGGTGGCGCTGCGCGAGCGCAGGTAATAGGTCGTCTTCAGGCCGCGCGACCACGCCAGCCGGTACAGCGCATCGAGTTTCCGCCCCGAAGGGTTGGCGATGTAGAGGTTGAGCGACTGCGACTGGTCGATCCATTTCTGGCGCCGGGATGCCGCTTCGATCAGCCAGGCGCTGTCGATCTCGAAGGCGGTGGCGTATAGCGCCTTCAGATCATCCGGAATGCGGTCGATCGATCCCACGCTGCCATCGAAGTATTTCAGGTCGTTGACCATCACCTCGTCCCACAGCCCACGCGCCTTGAGATCGCGAACCAGGAATTCGTTCACGACGGTGAAATCGCCCGACATGTTGGATTTGACATAGAGGTTCTGGTAGGCGGGCTCGATCGACTGCGCCACGCCGCAGATGTTCGAAATCGTCGCGGTGGGCGCAATCGCCATCACGTTGGAGTTGCGCATGCCGGTCGATTGAACCCGCGTCCGCAACGGCCCCCAGTCCAGCGTCGTAGTGCGGTCCATCTCGAGGCCGCCGCGCGCTTGCGCCAGCAGCTCGATCGAATCGATCGGCAGGATGCCCCGGCTCCACAGCGATCCGTCGAACGACGGATAGCGCCCGCGCTCCGCCGCCAGATCGACCGAAGCCGAGATCGCATGGAACGCAATCGCCTCCATGCTGGTGTCGGCGAAGGCCACGGCGGCATCCGAGGCGACCGCGATCCGCATCGCCTGCAGCGCGTCCTGGAATCCCATCAGGCCGAGCCCGACCGGGCGGTGGCGCAGGTTGGAACGCCGCGCTTCGGGAATGGTGTAGAAGTTGATGTCGATGACGTTGTCGAGCATCCGCATCGCAATGGTCACGCTGCGCTTGAGACGTGCATCGTTCAGGCGGCCGTCGGCGATATGGTTGAGCAGGTTGATCGAGCCGAGATTGCAGACCGCCACTTCGTCGTCGGAGGTATTGAGGGTGATCTCGGTACAGAGATTCGACGAGTGGATGACGCCGCTGTGCGATTGCGGCGAACGCAGGTTGCAGGGGTCCTTGAAGGTGATCCAGGGATGCCCGGTCTCGAACAGCATGGTCAGCATCCGGCGCCACAGATCGGCGGCGCGGACCTGCTTGAAGACGCGGATTTCGCCGCGCGCCGCCTTCGCTTCATAGGCTTCGTAGCGCTCGGCGAACGGCTTGCCGTAGAGATCGTGCAGGTCGGGGGTCTCGTCCGGCGAGAACAGCGTCCATTCGCCGTCGGCCTCGACGCGCTGCATGAACAGATCGGGCACCCAGTTGGCGGTGTTCATGTCGTGGGTGCGGCGGCGATCGTCGCCGGTGTTCTTGCGCAGGTCGAGAAATTCCTCGATGTCGATGTGCCAGGTCTCGAGGTAGGCGCAGACCGCGCCCTTGCGTTTTCCCCCCTGGTTGACGGCGATCGCGGTGTCGTTGGCGACCTTCAAGAACGGCACCACGCCCTGGCTCTCGCCATTGGTGCCCTTGATATGGGCGCCGAGGCCGCGGACGCGGGTCCAGTCATTGCCGAGCCCGCCGGAATATTTTGCCAGCAGCGCGTTGTCCTTGACCGACTTGAAGATGCCGTCGAGGTCGTCGGCCACGGTGGTGAGGAAGCACGACGACAGCTGCGGCCGCAGCGTGCCGGAATTGAACAGCGTCGGCGTCGAGGCCATGAAGTCGAACGACGACAGCAGGTCGTAAAACTCGATGGCGCGGGCTTCGCGGTCGATCTCGCGCGACGCCAGCCCCATGGCGACGCGCATGAAGAACGCCTGCGGCAGTTCGATGCGGTTGCCGTCGCAATGCAGGAAATAGCGGTCATACAGCGTCTGCAGGCCGAGGAACTGGAAGGCGAGATCGCGCGCCGGCTTCAGCGCCGCGGCCAGCCGCCTGATGTCGTAACGCGCCAGATCCGGGTCGAGCAGCTCGGCCTTGATGCCGGTCTTGATGTAGGCAGGAAAATACTCGGTATAGCGCGTCGCCATGTCGGCCTGCGACGCGTTAACAGGCGCAGCGTGCACGAACGACAGCACTTCGGTGCGCAGTCTGTCGAGCAGCAGCCGCGCGCTGGCATAGGCATAGTTCGGTTCCTGCTCCACCAGCGTGCGCGCCGCCATGACCGAGGCCAGCGCCAGCTCGTCCTGGCTGATGCCGTCATAGATGTTGCGGTGGATCTCGCTGAGAACGGGCGCGGCATCGACGCCGTCAAGCCCGGCGCAGGCTTCCTCGACGATCAGCGTGAGGCGCGCATGGTCGAGCGGAACCTTCGTGCCGTTCGGCAGCGTGACGTGCATCGCCGGCCCGCCCGACACAGTCGTCGGCTTGGCAGCTTCCAGTTCGGCGCGCTGCCGGGTGCGCTCGTCGCGGTACAGCACATAGGCGCGCGCCACCTTGTGATGCTCGCTGCGCATCAGCGCCAGCTCGACCTGGTCCTGCACGTCCTCGATGTGAAAGGTGCGGCCCTCGCTCATCCGGCGGGTCAGCGCGCCGGTCACCTCCGCGGTCAATTGCTCGACCACCTCGTGCACGCGCCGCGAGGTCGCCGCGGTATGCCCTTCGACCGCGAGGAACGCCTTTGTCATCGCCACCGAAATCTTGCCGGCATCGAATTTCGACACCGTGCCGTTGCGGCGAATCACCTGCATCGGAAGCTGGGTATCGGGCGCGCCTGATTCCGGGCGCAGCAGGATGAAAGGCGCGGTGGTGGCGGCTTCGCGATTAGGAGTGAGTGACATCGGCAGACCCCGTGGCAGTGCGTTGTTGAAGACGGGGATCTTGGAGGGACGCTGCATCGACACCGGCGGCAAAACGCCGGCACCAAAATGCTAGCGACCGCCGGGACACCCCGCCCGTGGACGTTTTTTCGGTGTCGCGGCAGGTCTCCTGGCTCGCAGGTCGTCGTCGCGCCCTTGTCTTCCCAATGCGCTTGCGCGCGTCAGTGACGTAAAATCGGGCGAAACTCGCTGCTTACAGTTGCGGGGGCAGCGCCGGAATCTTGCGCACGAGGCGCGATACACCGGCTTCCCTCTTAGCCACCAAGTCTTGCGAAATGGCGGACCGTGACGGCTACATGTGGTGTTATTCGCGCGAGGGTGTCAATGCGGCGGGAGCGCCATACTCGGAAAATTTTGGAGGTCTCGTAGCCCGGATGGAGCAGACGGGTCGGCGCGAAGCGCTGACCGGTCGGCGCAATCCGGGACCTTGCATGATGCAGGCACCACCCCGGATTGCGCCATCGGACGGCGCTGAGCGCGCCGACCGCCGGCTCCATCCGGCTACGATTTTCCGACGGCATCAATTCCCGGTCTGCAACTCCCCGAACCGGTCCCAGGTCTTGCCGTTGAAACGCATGAACTGCATCTGCTCGACCGGCATGTGATCGGTCGGCGACGTCTTGACCTTGATGCCGGGCAGCAGCATCGGAAATCCCAGATCCTTGATGCCGTAGGCCTGGCGCAGGATATTCTCGGGGGAAAGATCGGCGCCGGAGGCTTTCAGCTTGACGATCTGGGAGTCGATGGTCGGGTCTTGGACTTCGTAGGTCGCTCCGGTCACCACCGAATCGTATTTCTCGCCGAGCACGTCCTTCAGGCCGGCGAGGTAATCGCGGCTCAACATGCCGGACGCGAGCGAGGAAGCCGGTTTTTCCAGTCAGGCGATTTAGCCGGAGCTCCAGCCGCCTGCCACGCGAAATTTCCGGCGCATCTTGTTGACACATTTTTCGTTGACACACCGCGTGGTTGCGGGCTGAATTTTCCGTCTGACGGCTGCGAATCATTGCTGCCCAACAGCATTGCTCGCGGCGCGCCGGCCGATGATATTGGCAGCAGGGCGAATCGGTCCGGGGGCAATTCGGCAACCAAGTTCGCAGGCAAAGGCTGTCGCAGCCTGGGGGTAGTCGATGAGCATGATCTTTTCGATCGGAGCGGCACGCACGACCGTGCGCAGCATGACAAAGAATGCGACGGACGACGCCGATTTTTTTGCTGTCGATGCTCTCGCCATCGACGCCGCTTTTCTCTCCCTTGGCTCCATGAGCATCAGCCATCTTTTCCAGACCACCGATTCGATCGCCGGCGCCTTGCTCGGAATCCTTCCCGCGGTCGCGACCGGGGCCGCCCGCGGCGGACCGGTGCAGGGCGTGGCATTCGACGGTGTCGTCGTCCACTACGCAGACATCGTACAGTCGACCGACGTCGTCATGGCCGGTTTTACCCAAGGGACCTTCCTGACCAATTACATCATCGACAGCACGCCGTTCGATGACGCGCCGGTCAATGCGAACGGACGGTTTGATATCGTCATCCGCTATTCCGGCGACGCGGCCTATGCCTCCTACTTTCAGGCAGCGGCGGTGCGCTGGGCACAAATCGTCCTCGGGGACATGCCGGATGCGATCAGTGGAGACGGGACGCCCGTCGACGACCTGCTGATCGACGCCAACGTATCGTACATCGACGGGCCAGGCAGCGGCGGCCGAAACATTCTGGGTCAGGCGGGGCCGGACTGGGTCCGCCTGCCGTCGTATATACCCATCCACGGCGAGATGACGTTCGACAGTTACGATCTCTCCTTCATGGTCGGCCAGGGAATCCTCGACGAGGTCATCCTGCATGAAATGGGGCATATCCTCGGTATCGGCACCATCTGGCCATACGTGGGATTGCGCGTCGGCGACGCCAGCTATTACGGCTTCACAGGCGCCAACGCACTGTCCGAATACAAGGCGATGAGCGGCAACCTTGCGGCGACATCGGTGCCTGTCCACCCGGGCAGCGTCGGCGGCAGTTCAGGCTCCCATTGGTCCGAGAGTGTTTTCCAGAACGATTTGATGACCCCGACGACGGGGCCCGGCAACATTATGCCGATCAGCCGGATGACCATCGCCTCGCTGGCGGACCTCGGTTATGCGGTCAATCTGGCGGCCGCGGATACCTATTCGTTTCCGGGCGGTGGCGGCACTCCGGAACTGGACGATTTTGCCGACAGCTTTCTGGACCGCACGCGCATCTTCGGTCTGGTCAATGTCGGCGGAACGAGTATGGGAACGGTGGAGGCGGCGGGCGACCGCGACTGGTTCACCGTCCAGCTCACGGCAGGCGCCAATTACGCTATCCATCTGACGAACGTCACCGGGTCGCTGAACCCTTACTTGCGGCTCTACGGCAGCACCGGTGCCTTGATCGCTGAAAACAACGACGTCGTCCCTGGCGTCGATTCCAGTTCCCGGCTGACATTCAGGCCGACCGCGAGCGGCACTTACTACATCGAGGCCAGCGCTTTCGGCGACAACTCCACGGGCACCTACTTCCTGACGGCCAACAGCATTGTGAACCACGCCCCGACGGTCAGCCTGCCCTCCGGCGCCAATGTGACGGCGTCCGCGCCCGGGCAGTCGATCGCGTTCGCCTCGCTGTTTGCCGGCAGCGATGCCGACAGCGACCCGCTGACCTACTACCTCTATGACGGCACGTCGGCGGCCAGCAGCGGCCATTGGGTGGTCAACGGCGCCATCGTTGCGGCCGGCGTCATCTATCCCGTCAGCGCCGCGCAATTGGCGCAGACCAGTTTCGTGACCGGAGCGGCCGGCACGGCGGACGATCTCTACGTCCAGGACTTCGACGGGTTCGCCTATTCCGGCTGGAACGCCCACGTCAACGTCAATGTCCCGGCCCCGCCGAATACCGCCCCGACGGTCAGCCTGCCCTCCGGCGCCAATGTGACGGCGTCCGCACCCGGGCAGTCGATCGCGTTCGCCTCGCTGTTTGCCGGCAGCGATGCCGAAAATGACCCGTTGACCTACTATCTCTACGACGGCACGTCGGCGGCCAACAGCGGCCGTTGGGTGGTCAACGGCACCAATGTCGCGGCCGGAGTCATCTATCAGGTCAGCGCCGCGCAATTGGCCCAGACCAGCTTCGTGACGGGAGCGGCCGGCACGGCGGACGATCTCTACGTCCAGGACTTCGATGGCAAAGCCTATTCCGGCTGGAATGCCCATGTGCAGGTGGTGGTGCCGAACACCAACGCAGCGCCGACCATCAGCCTGCCCTCCGGCCCCAATGTG
>JAZJYY010000109.1:0-6102 GCA_040390145.1 Pseudomonadota bacterium | reverse complement strand
AACAGCGGCCATTGGGTGGTCAACGGCACCAATGTCGCGGCCGGGGTCATCTATCAGGTCAGCGCCGCGCAACTGGCCCAGACCAGCTTCGTGACCGGAGCGGCCGGCACGGCGGACGATCTCTACGTTCAGGACTACGATGGCAAAGCCTATTCCGGCTGGAACGCCCATGTGCAGGTGGCGGTGCCGAACACCAACGCAGCGCCGACCATCAGCCTGCCCTCCGGCCCCAATGTGACCGCGTCGGCACCCGGGCAGTCGATCGCGTTCTCGACGCTGTTCAGCGGCAGCGACGCCGATGGCGACCCGTTGACCTACTTTCTCTATGACGGCACGTCGGCGGCCAACAGCGGCCATTGGGTGGTCAACGGCACCAATGTCGCGGCCGGGGTCATCTATCCGGTCAGCGCCGCGCAACTGGCCCAGACCAGCTTCGTGACGGGAGCGGCCGGCACGGCGGACGATCTCTACGTCCAGGACTACGATGGCAAAGCCTATTCCGGCTGGAATGCCCATGTGCAGGTGGCGGTGCCGAACACCAACGCCGCGCCAACCATCAGCCTGCCCTCCGGCACGGCCGTGTCGGCGACCGCGGGCCAGTCGCTGGCGGCTTCCGGACTGTTCAGCGGCAGCGACCTCGATGGCGACACGCTCACCTACTACGTCTATGACAGCAACGCGGCAGGCAACAGCGGTCACTTCGAGATCAACGGTACCATCGTCGCGGCCCTGACCATTACGCAGGTGACCGCGGCCCAGTTGGCGCAGACCAGCTTCGTCGCGGGGGCGAGCGGAACCACCGACTATCTTTACGTCGAAGCCTCCGATGGAAAGGTCTATTCGCCCTGGACCGAATTCCACGTATTCGTTTAGCCACAGGCCACACGGCAACCCCAAAAAAAACGGGCGCTGGAAGCGCCCGTTTTCGGATCGATCGCAGCCCTCGCTTACGCCTGCGGCTGCGGCTGCGGCTCCAGGCCTGCATCCGGATCGGGACGCGGGCGCGGCTTGCCGGCCGGCGGCACCGCCGAGGTGCGCGGCGTGGTCGGCTCCAGCACCGATTCGCGATTCGGCTTCTTGCCCTTGAGCAGGTCCTGAATCTCGTCGCCGCTCAGCGTTTCGAATTCCAGCAGGCCCTTGGCCAGCGCTTCGAGGTCGGCGCGCTTCTCGGTGAGAATGCGGGTCGCTTCGTTGTAGCCCTCTTCGACGAGACGACGGATCTCGGTGTCGATCTTCTGCACCGTAGCCTCTGAAGCGTTCTGGGTCCGCGAAACCGACATGCCGAGGAAAACCTCGTCCTGGTTTTCGCCGTAGGACACAGTACCGAGTTCTTCCGAGAGACCCCAGCGCGTCACCATCATGCGCGCCAGCCGGGTGGCCTGCTCAATGTCGGAAGAGGCCCCCGAAGTCACCTTGTTGCGGCCGAACACCAGTTCTTCCGCGACGCGTCCGCCCATCATGATGGCCAGCCGCGAGGTCATCTGCTCGAGCGACATCGACAGCTTGTCGCGCTCGGGCAACTGCATCACCATGCCGAGCGCACGGCCGCGCGGAATGATCGTTGCCTTGTGGATCGGGTCGGTTGCAATCACGTTGAGCCCGACGATGGCGTGGCCGCCCTCGTGATAGGCGGTCAGCATCTTCTCTTCTTCGGTCATGACCAGCGACTTGCGCTCGGCTCCCATCATGACCTTGTCCTTGGCCTCTTCGAACTCGGACTGGGTCACCATGCGCTTGTTGCGGCGCGCGGCGGTCAGGGCGGCTTCGTTGACGAGGTTCATCAGGTCGGCGCCGGAGAAACCGGGGGTGCCGCGGGCGATGGTCTTGAGGTTGATATCCGGCGCCAACGGCACCTTGCGGACGTGAACCTTGAGGATCTGTTCGCGACCGACGACGTCCGGATTCGGCACCACCACCTGGCGGTCGAAACGGCCCGGGCGCAGCAGCGCCGGATCGAGCACGTCGGGACGGTTGGTGGCGGCGATCAGGATCACGCCCTCATTGGCTTCAAAGCCGTCCATCTCGACCAGCAACTGGTTCAGGGTCTGCTCGCGCTCGTCATTGCCGCCGCCGAGACCGGCGCCGCGATGGCGTCCGACCGCGTCGATTTCGTCGATGAAGATAATGCAGGGCGCGTTTTTCTTGGCCTGTTCGAACATGTCACGGACACGGGATGCGCCGACGCCGACGAACATTTCGACGAAGTCCGAGCCCGAGATGGTGAAGAACGGCACGTTGGCTTCGCCCGCCACCGCGCGCGCGATCAGCGTCTTGCCGGTGCCGGGAGGGCCGACCAGCAGCACGCCACGCGGAATCCGTCCGCCCAGCCGTTGATATTTGCCGGGGTCGCGCAGGAATTCGACGATCTCCTGCAGGTCCTGCTTGGCCTCGTCGACGCCGGCGACGTCCTCGAAGGTGACGCGGCCATGGGCCTCGGTCAGCATCTTGGCGCGCGACTTGCCGAAGCCCATCGCCTTGCCGGCGCCGCCCTGCATCTGCCGCGACAGGAACACCCAGACGCCGATCAGCGCGATGAATGGCAGCCAGGAAACCAGCAACGAGACGAACCACGGCACGTTGTCGCCGGGCGGTTTGGCGGTGATCCCGACCTTGCTGTCATAGAGCCGCTTCACCAGCGTCGGGTCGCTGGGCGCGTAGGTCTGGAAACTGCCGCCGTTGGTGAAGGTGCCGTGGATTTCCGGCCCCTGGATGACGACGTCGCGAACCTTGTTCTGATCGACCTCGCTCAACAGCTGCGAGAACGTGATTTCCTGCGAGGCTGCACGCTGGCCAGGATTCTGGAAGAGCGTAAACAGCGCCAACAACAGCAAGACAATAATAACCCAGAGGGCGAAATTGCGCAGATTGGCGTTCATCGATCTTCCTTCGTGGTCGCGCGGATCGCGGCCTTATATCCTTGGGTAGTATTCCTGGGCAGCGTGAGGGAATCCCCGGTCCGCTGCATACCAATCTAGGTGTCGCCCCGGTCCGTGCCAAGGGAACCAGGCAGGACTATTTAACGCATGTTAGCCGGATTCCCGCTGAAATAATGGCGGTGAAAACCGGTGTTTTCCGAGGTGGTTAAGACCAATCCACCCTATCGGACCGCCAGTTCGTGTCGATCCCGACATCAGTCCACCCGGCGGTGGCGACGCGGCGGTGCCGGTTCGATGCGAATCCGGCCGCCGATCAGGCTGACCAGCGCACCGGCCAGGGTCTGTTTCAGCTTTTGTTGCTTCAATCCGGGCTTATTGAGCCCGGGCCGGCGCCTTCCGGTGGTTTCAGCAACCGCCCGGTCCAAGGCCGCCAGCAGGGCCTCGACCTTGCCGAGTTCCGCCGGACCCTCGTGGCCAAATCGGTCGATCGCACGCTTCAGCAGCCGAAGCCGGATTTCCTCCGGCATGGCGGCAAAGGCCTTGATATCGAAGGATCTGGCATCGAAGGATCCGGCATCGAAGGCGCCGGCGTCGCGGTCCCTCAACGCGAGGTAGCGCTCGGCGCCATCGGTCAGCACCTCCACCGCGGCGTTGGCCCGGGCCAGCCTCGCGGCCAGCCGCGCCAGATTGCGCGGATCGCCGCCCTCGGCGGCGAGCGCGGGAATCAGGGCGCGCAACCGCGGACGCGTGAAGTTGATATCGCGGTTGGTCGGATCGTCGGTAAAGCCGACCTTCGCCTTCGCGAGCGTCGCGATCAACTGCGATTTCGCAACGTCCAGAAACGGCCGCGCCAGCCACACGCCGTCGCGCTCCGATTGCCGCGCCATGGCCGAAAGGCCGGCGATGCCGCTGCCGCGCAGCAGGCGCATCAGCAGCGTTTCGGCCTGATCGTCGCGGGTATGGGCGGTGAGGATGTGGGTGGCGCCGCTCTGCCGCGCCGCCTTCGCCAGCAGCCGGTAGCGCGCCGAGCGCGCCGCGGCCGGCAATCCGGCCGCAGGCTTCGGACCGGTCCAGCGCAGGGTACGGTGCTCCAGCTCGAGCCCGCGTGCCAGCCGCTTCACCTCACGCGCCTCGGCGGCGGCCTCGGCGCGCAAGCCGTGATCGACCGTGACGGCGAGCAGACGCGGACCACGCGCCAGGCCGCGGCGCCAGCGCGCCGCGAGCCACATCAGGGCGATTGAATCGGGACCTCCGGACACCGCGAGCAGAAGTGCCGGCGCAGTCTTCCAGTCCGCGAACAGGAGCTTCGCATCCCTGATGGAAATCGGGTCATTGTCGTCGTCGGGCATGGCGCCGCCGACCATAGCGTCTTCAACCGATGCCTGTCCCGCACTTATGGGCAGGCGCATGAAGAGAACGCCTCGAAGCAGGTCCTATCGAAACCGAAACGGCTTCAGCACTTGATCCGCTTCTGCTCGCGGTCCACCGCCGCTTTGACGCCGCCCGAGGCGCGGGGATATTTCCGCGTCACCTCGCCCAGCGCCGCGCAGGCGGCTTCCTTCTCCTTCAGGGCCGCCAGCGATTGGCCGAGCCGCAGCAGGGCGTCGGGGGCCTTGCCCGATTTGTCGTACTTGGTGGTCACCGCGAGGAAGGATTCCGCGGCGTCGCGATAGAGCTGGCGCTGAAAGAAACTCTCGCCGAGCCAATACTGCGAATCCGCCATCAGGGGATCGCTGGGATATTTCTGCGCGAAGTTGCGCATGGTCTCTTCGGCAAGCGCATAGTCCTTGCGCTGCATGTAGCCGATGCCGAGATCGAACTCGTCCTTCGGGGTTGCCGACGGCGGCAGCGTGGTCAGCCCGGCTCCCGCGCCGGGTGCTCGCGCCGGCGGCGGCATGGCGCCTGCCGGGTTGCGCGGTCCGCCGGTGTTGGCGAGATCGAGCGGCTCCCCTGCCCCGCGGCCGCCGGGCGCGCCGACCGGTCCCTCGGCAGGAATCGGCAGCTGGCCGCCGCCGAGCGCCTGCGGGGCGCCCGGGGCATTGGGATTCTGGCTGGGGTCGAAGGCATCGCCACGGCGCCGGCCCGGCGCCGGCGGCAGGCCCGGAGGCTCCTGGACGATCGGCGCGGGCGCCGCAATTTGCGGACCCGGCTGCATCTGGGGTTGCCGGACCGGCGGAGGAACCTGCTGCGGCGCCACGGCGATATTGGGCTGGACGACGGCGGGCGGCCCGCCGGGGGCTGCCTGAGCACCGCCCTGCAGCGCCCTCAGCCGCTCCTCGAGCTGGCGGTTGCGATACTGCAGCTCCTCGTTCTGGCCGGTGAGCTGGCGCAGCCGGTTCTCGAGCTGCTGGATTCGCAGCTCCGCATCGGGATCATCGGACTGCTGCGCGAAGGCGGGTGAAGACAGCGCCAGCATCGCGGCGATCGCCACGGCGCGGGAAATTCCATGAATTCTGGATGACATTTTGGCCTGACGACGAGATCGGCGTGACATCGAAAGCGGTGGCTTTGGAAAGCGGATCACATTGAGAGAGGGAGTACGCCAGAATTGTGACTGGCGCCCGCACCCGCCCGGTTTGTTGCGGTATGGTTTAATGTCGGCTTCGAAACAAGCAAGCGGGCCAAAACAAAGCCGGCGCCCCGAGGGGCGCCGGCGATGAAATTCTGGCAGTCGCGAACGCTCAGGAGCTGGCGTTCAGCACGGTGACGGCGCGGCGGTTCTGCGACCAGCACGAGATGTCGTTGCAAACCGCGACCGGGCGTTCCTTGCCGTAGGAGATGGTCCGCATCCGGCTCGCCTCGATGCCGCGCGAGGCAAGGAAGGTGCGGACCGACTGGGCGCGCCGCGCACCGAGCGCGATGTTGTATTCGCGGGTGCCGCGCTCGTCGGCATGGCCCTCGATGGTGAAGGCGTAGCGGTTATAGCTCTGCAGCCAGCGCGCCTGCTTTTCCAGGGTCGCGATCGCCTGCGGCGACAATTCGGTCTGGTCGCTTTCGAAGAAGACGCGGTCGCCGACATTGACCACGAAGTCCTGCTGGCTGCCCGGCGTCGCCGCGCTCGCCATCGCGCCGTCGGCGCCGAGCGGGTTCTTGTTGGCGCAGGCGCCCATCGAAAGCGCCACCGCGAGTACCGCGGCCAGCTTCAATCCCTGCAGCATGCGCATCTGATGTATCATTCCGGAGCCTCCGCGCTCACGTTTCCAACTGTTATCCGGTCTACAGGGCG
>JAZJYY010000108.1:3334-4709 GCA_040390145.1 Pseudomonadota bacterium | reverse complement strand
CTGATGCTGGCGCTGGCGCGCGAAATTCCGCAGGCCGACGCCTCGACCCAGGCCGGCAAGTGGGAGAAGAACCGCTTCATGGGCGTCGAGATCACCGCCAAGACGCTCGGGGTGATCGGCTGCGGCAATATCGGCGCCATCGTCGCCGACCGCGCGCTCGGCCTGCGCATGAAGGTGATCGCGTTCGATCCGTTCCTGTCGCCGGAGCGTGCCAAGGACATCGGCGTCGAGAAGGTCGAACTCGATGACCTGCTCAAGCGCGCCGATTTCATCACCCTGCATACGCCGCTGACCGAGAAGACCAAAAACATCCTCGACGCGGCTGCGCTGGCGAAAATGAAGAAGGGCGTGCGCATCGTCAATTGCGCGCGCGGCGGGCTGGTCGACGAGCAGGCGCTGGTCGATGCCCTGAATTCCAAGCATGTCGCGGGCGCCGCGTTCGACGTGTTCGTCGAGGAGCCGGCCACCTCGAACGTGCTGTTCGGCCATCCCAACGTGATCTGCACGCCGCATCTCGGCGCCGCCACCACCGAGGCGCAGGAGAACGTCGCGCTGCAGGTCGCCGAGCAGATGTCGGATTACCTGCTGAGCGGCGCGATCTCCAACGCAGTGAATTTCCCGTCGATCACGGCGGAAGAGGCACCGAAGCTGAAGCCGTTCATCGAGCTCGCCGAGAAGCTCGGCTCGTTCGCCGGCCAGCTCACCGAGAGCGGCATCCTGAAGGTGCAGATCACCTATGAGGGCCACGTCGCCGAGATGAAGATCAAGGCGCTGACCTCGGCGGCATTGTCGGGCCTGCTGCGGCCGATGCTCGGCGACGTCAACGTGGTCTCGGCGCCTGTCGTGGCCAAGGAGCGCGGCATGGTGGTCGACGAGATCGTGCGCGCGGCGCAGAGCGATTACGAAAGCCTGATCACCGTCACCGTCGTCACTGAACGGCAGGAGCGCTCGGTGTCGGGCACCGTCTATGCCGATGGCAAGCCGCGGCTGGTCGACATCAAGGGCATCCGGGTCGACGCCGAGTTCGGCAAGTCGATGATCTACGTCACCAACGAGGACAAGCCCGGCTTCATCGGCAAGTTCGCCGGCCTGCTCGGCGACGCCAAAATCAACATCGCCACCTTCCATCTCGGTCGCACCGCGCAAGGCGGCGACGCCATCGCGCTGGTCGAGGTCGACGGCGCGGTGCCGGCCGACGTGATCGCCAAGGTGCAGGCGCTGCCGCAGGTCAAGCAGGCCAAGGCGCTGGTGTTCTGAGAAGTTTTCTCTCTTGTGTCGTCCCGGCCTTGAGCCGGGACTCAGAACGGCCGGCGCGTGTAGGTGCGGGAATCGTCGGACGCCGTTTTCTGATCGATGGGCCACGGCGTTTGGATCG
>JAZJYY010000108.1:0-3324 GCA_040390145.1 Pseudomonadota bacterium | reverse complement strand
GGGGGAGGGTCGGCTCGCGTTGAGCGCAGCGAAATGCGAGACGGGGTGGGGTGACGGTCTCTCGGCTCGGGCACGGTTCGAGACGAGAGACTGTCACCCCACCCCGCCGCTCCTTGCAGTCGCGTCGACCCTCCCCCTCCAGGGGAGGGTGAAGTATTCCCCCTCCGCCGCCTCGGCTGCCCGTCCCGCCGCCGCCTTGGCCGCGCCTTAACGTTACCTCAATCGAACCGGTTCCATGGCCGCAGCGTCTCATCACAGGTGGTGATGCGACTTTTGCCTGTCCGGCGCGCCGGACCGGGCAGAAGCCTGCGTGCGCTGCGCCGAGATTGCAGGGAGGGAATTCATGCCGACGATTGCCAACATTCTAGTGACCACCAGCCTGGTCGCGCTCGCCAGCCTTGCCGCCATGCCGGCGCAGGCGGCCGACATCGAGACCACTTCGGCGGTCGATGCCGTCACGGTCTATCCCGATGGCGCCAGCGTGACGCGCGTGATCACGCTCGATCTGCCGTCCGGCGACAGCACGCTGGTGGCGAAGGATTTTCCGCTGACGCTGGATCCGTCCTCGCTGCGGGTCGAGGGCGAGGCGGGCGCGAAGTTCACGATCGGCGCCATCGACACCAGATCGCCGCGCGCGGCGCCGCCGGTCAACCTGCCGGAAATCGACAAGCGCATCGAGGCGCTCAAGGACGAAAGCGCCAATCTCGGCGGCGCGATCAATGCCGCCGCCGCGCGCCGGAAATTCGCCGAGCGCTTTGCCGAAGCGTCGCCCGCGGGGCTCGGCGAGAAGGGCGAGGCGCGGCCGCTCTCGGAATGGCGCGCGGCCTTTGCGGCGGTCGCCGAGGAAGTCGCCAGCGCGGACACCGCGATCCGCGACGCCGAACGCAAGCAGCGCGACATCGACCGCGCGATCGCCCGGCTGGAATCCGAGCGCGCGACCAGGCCGCCGAGCAAGCTCGAGGTCCGGATCGATCTTGCCGCGGCTACGGCTGCGAAGGCGACGCTGCGGGTGACCTATGCCGTGCGCCAGGCGCGCTGGGCGCCACTGTACGACGCCCGGCTCGACACCGGCACCAAGGACCGCAAGCCCGGGCTCGAACTGGTGCGCCGCGCCGAGATCACGCAGACCACAGGCGAGGACTGGTCGAACGTCGCGTTGGCCGTTTCGACCGTGCGCACCGCGCGCGGCGGCAGCGCGCCCGAACTGAACTCGCTGATCGTGCAATATCCGCAGCCGCCGCGCCCGTTGGGCGGAGGCGCCCTCTCGGATACGGCAAAACCTCGCTCGATGCAGGCGCCGATGGCGTTCGAATCTGCGGCGAAACGCGAACGCGCCGACGAGCAGGAGGCCGCAGTCGAAGTCGGCGGTTTCCAGGTCACGTTCCGGATTCCCGGCCGGGTCAGCCTCGGCGCCAGCGAAGGCGCCAAGAGCCTGCGGGTATCCACTGCGACCATCGCGCCCGACCTCGCGGTGCGTTCGGTGCCGGTCAGGGATCCCACGGCGTTTCTGGAAGCCCGTTTCGTGCAGAACGAGGATGCGCCATTGCTGCCGGGCCGGGTCGCGATCTACCGGGACGGCGTGTTTGTCGGCCGTGGCCAGATGGCGAGCGCGGGCAAGGGCGAGCCGGTGCGGCTCGGCTTCGGTGCCGACGACAAGATCAAGATCGAGCGCACCGTGGTCAAGCGCAACGAGGGATCGGCGGGCCTGATCGTCACGACCTCGAAGACCGACGAACGCAGTTTCAAGACCACCGTTCGCAACGGCCATGACTTCCCGATCAAGGTCGCGATCGAGGACCAGTTGCCGGTCAGCGAGAACGAGGAAATCCAGGTCGAGATGCTGTCGTCGACGACACCGCCGACCGCGACCAATCTGCGCGAACGGCGCGGCGTGCTGGAATGGGCGTTCGAGGCCAAGCCCGGCGAGGTCAAGGACATCGCGTTCGCCTGGCGCGTGCGCTGGCCCAAGGACAAGGCCGTGATCATGACGCCGGGCGGGTAGGGCGCGGTTGGTGCCGCTGCTGTTCTTCCCCTCTCCCCTTGTGGGAGAGGGTGGATCAATCGCGCGGAGCGCGATTGAGACGGGTGAGGGGTCGGTTCAGCGAGTACATTGCGCGCGGATAGAGACCCCTCATCCGGCAGCCTTCGGCTGCCACCTTCTCCCACAAGGGGAGAAGGGAAGAGCAGAGAAGCGGAAGCCCTACTTCGCTTTCAGGAAATCGCCGACTTCCAGCAGCACGAACTCGTTGTCGTCGGCCTTGTTGGGATCGCGGCTCGACGAGAACGGCAGGTTATTGTCGTTGCCGACGATGATGTGGGTGGCGTCGACGCGGTCGACGTTCTCGATGGTGAAGAACGGGAAGGTCAGCACGCCGTCGTTGAGCGGCTTCTTCGCCTTGTTGTCGGGATCCTTGATCTTCATCAGGTCGATATAGGCGATCTTGCGGACGGGCTTGCCGACATTGGCGTCTGACAGTTCGACCTTGTAGACGCGCTTGAATTTGGCGAGATCCGGAAAGCAGTTCTCGCCGCGCGTGCCCTGCGGGCAGGCCTTGTCCGCGGTGCCCTCGCCATTGTCGCGCTCGATAATCAGGCCATTCGAGGCATCGATCATGTTGAAGTCGCCGATCGCATGGCCGTTGGCCTCGAAGACATAGTGCCAGTAGCGGCCGGTGAATTTTTCCGCCGCGACGTCGAATTCGAGAATGCGCGCGGCTTCCTTGCCGTCGACCTTCTCCCAATCCTTCTTCTCGGCATCCCACAGCGGGCCTTCCAGCAGGCCGTACAGGAACTTGCCGTCCTTCGATCCTCCAAAGCCTTCGTAGCCCTTGGAGCGGCGCAGATTGACGGTGGTATAGCTCGCGCCGGGTGCGCCCGGCGACTGCACCGACCAATGATCCGGCGAACGTACCGGCTTGCCGTCGGCCAGGGTGTCGAACACCGCGAGCACTTTGCCCGTCTTGTCGGCCTTCAGGACGTAGGGGCCGAACTCGTCGCCGATCCAGAAGGTGTCGCCGATGATCTGGAATCCCTCGGTGTCAAAGTCGGCGCCGGTGAGATAGCGCCTGGCGGTATCCTCATGCAGGATGCGGAATGGGACCTTCCTGTCGGGATCGTGCAGGAAGACGGTTTCCTGGCGGTCGACCTTGCCGGTCGCCCAGTCGATCTTGTGCCGGTTCAGATACAGCATCGAATCGGCCGAGTTGTATCGCGAGCCCATGCCGTTGTCGGTGAGCACCCAGAACGAACCGTCCGGCATCACCTTGATACCGGAATGGCCCTGCAGCGGCTGGCCCTTGAACGGCAGCGACACGCCGGTCGGGC
>JAZJYY010000107.1:0-37292 GCA_040390145.1 Pseudomonadota bacterium | reverse complement strand
CTGCGCCCTCTGATTGAAGAGGGGCACGTAAATGGCAAAGCTCGGGCGAAACGCGCCGCGAGAATGCGAGGTTACGTCTGTCGTTTGACATGCGACAAACGCGACGTCGTCCCGGACAAGTGAGCGCAAGCGAGTGCAGATCCGGCCCATAACCACCGTCGTCTGCAATTGAACGACAGCCGTCCAACAGCATGATTTCAGAACAGGCGCCGCGGCGCCGCGATGAGCGCGACTGCGCTCATCGTTGGGATCCCGGCTCAGCGTTCGCTTGCGCTCACGTGGCCGGGACGACGATGGCAGTTTGAATTAGAACGGCTAGAATGGCCGTTGCCGTTGCTACGTTGCGGTCGCTTGATCGAAGGAGGGCAGCCGATGAACGACCCGAAAGCTGAAAACAAGGAACGCAATCGCGAGATCGCCGAGAACGAGGCCGACCGTCAGACCAGCGGCGACATCCGCGTCAGCGCATGGGCGATCGCGGTCGCCGTCATCATCGGCCTTGCCGCCGTCGGCTGGGTGCTGCTGCAGAACAAATAGCCCTGGCTGTTTTCCGATTCAGTCAGGCCACCGCGCCGGAGGCCCGAAGCTTCCGGATATCAGCCTCGTCGTAGCCCGCGTTGCGCAGGATCTCGTCGCTGTGCTCGCCGATTCCGGGCGGCTTGCGCGGCTGCACTTTCCTGGCGCCGTCGACCCAGATCGGGCTGCTGATGGTCAGCATGGTGTCGTTCTCGAACGGCACCAGCACCTCGTTGTCCAGCATCTGCTTGTCATTGGGAATGTCGTCGAGGATGCCGACCACGCCGAATACCAGCCCGTTGCCGTCGAGGATCTGCCGCCATTCGGCGAGCGGTCTGGTGGCGAAGGTCTCGTCGAAGATCCTGATCAGTTCGAGGGAGCGCGCATGGCGTCCGGCCTTGGTGGCGAACCGCTCGTCGGTGACGAGATCCTCGCGGCCGATGCAGCGCGCCAGCGCCGGCCATTGCTTGTCCTCGTTGAGCAGCGACAGGATGATCCAGCGGCCGTCCTTGCATTGATAATGGTTGGTGACGGCGTTGAGCGCATGCTCGCGGGTCCGCCGTTCCTGGAATTTGGCGCCGCACAGCTTGGCCTGCGCCAGCACCGACGCGGCCCAGATGCCATTGGCCATCAGGTTGGAAGAGACATGCGACCCCTTGCCGGTGCGCTCGCGCTGGTACAACGCGGTGACGATGGCGCCGTAAAACGCCATCGCGCAGGGGTGGTCGCCCATGCCGGCGACCGAGCGCGCCGGCGTGGTGTGTTCGTCGGCGCGCACCAGGTCCATCAGGCCGGAGCGCGCCCAATAGGCGTTGCTGTCGAAGCCGGGCTTGTTGGCCTCCTCGCCCTTTTCGCCATAGCCGGTGAACGACGCGTAGATCAGGCGCTCGTTGAGCGGCGCCAGCTGGGCGAAGGTCAAAGCGAGGCGTTCGCGCACCCCCGGCGGGAAATTGGTGATGAAGACGTCGGCCTCGGCCACCAGCCGGTGCAGCACGGCCTGGCCCTCCGGCCTGGAAAGGTCGAGCGCGAGGCTGCGTTTGTTGCGGGCCTCCAGCATCCACGAGTAATTATGCGCGCTGGCGGGGTATCCCGGCAGGTTCGGCAGGTTCCGGTAGGGATCGCCGAGGCCGGGCGGCTCGATCTTGATGACGTCGGCCCCGAAATCCGACAGCACGGTGGCGGCCGCGGGCGCCGCGATGAAACTCGCGCAGTCCAGAACCTTGAGGCCGTCAAAAATGCCTTTTTCCATCGTGCCGCCGCTCCCGTGATTCTTGTTGGTTTTGTCCGCGTACTGGAATTATGCGTGAATGTTGTGAGCCATTTGACCCATGTTGGGTGGCCGATGCAACGGGCCTTTCTTATCCTCCAGGGGAGGGCAGGAAGGCTTTGCCGATCTGAAAGCTTTGCCGCGTCGACTGGCTGCGATAATGTTGACGGGCTCCTGGTTCGAAAGCATCGAAATCATGAGAGACGCCGATCCCCGAGCACGACAGGTTTGGATGCGGGCAGCCCGTGCGGGCGCGCTGGCAGTTCTCGCGGGCACGTTGGCCTGCGCACATCTCGCGCGCGCGGCCGAACTCTCCGCGCCGGTCGCCGAACTCTACAGCACCGTGTCGATCTTTCCCCCCACCGCGAAAGCGATGACGGTGTGCTACGGCTTTGTCTGTCGACGCCGGGCGATTCTCGATTTCACGCCTGCTGACCGCAATGCGCTGACGCAGATCCTGGCGGCGGGCCGCGCCTCGGCGGCGGCGGAACGGGCCGCGGTGCAGAAAGCCGTGGTCTGGTTCGACCGCCGCATGGGACCGGTCATCGGCACCAGCAAGCGCGTCGCCAAGGCAGATTTCCGCCACCGCGACGACGCACACAATTACGATTGCTGGGACACGACGCGCAATACCACCAGCCTGCTGCTGGTGCTGCAGCAATGGGGCCTGCTGAAATTTCATCGGGTGGGCGACCCGCATTACCGGGGCAATGCGCTGGTGCTGCAGACGCCGCACAACACCGCGGTGCTGGTCGAGCGCGCCACCCGGGTCGAATGGGTCGTCGACATGTGGACGCGCGGCTACGCGCAGCCACCGGATGTCATGACGGTTCAAAAATGGGTGAAGGAAGATTGACGTTCAAACCAGCGCATTCTGCGCCGGTTCATTGCGCGCAAGAGCGATACCCGCTCCTGCCCATTGCACTCTGTTTTTGTGAGATGTTCTTGGAAGTCCCACTCCCGGATCAGATCCGAGAGTGCGCTGTTGCGAACCGCACTCCCAGCCTTAAACCTTGAGGTTCTCGGCCGAGGTCTTGCCGCGATTGGCAACCTCTTCGTATTCAACCGTCTGTCCTTCGTTGAGCGAGGAAAGGCCAGCTTTCTCGACCGCCGAAATATGAACGAAAACGTCCTTGCCGCCACTCGAAGGCTGGATGAAACCGAAACCCTTGGTCGCGTTGAACCACTTCACAGTACCTTTAGCCATCACGTCGTCTCCGCGGGATCAAAACAATTAACGAGCCGTCGGTCCCCGCACACCGGCTTTGCCCGAAAGCACAGGATACGCCGGATAACGCAAGCTTGATAGCGCAAACGACAGCCCGATTTCGGCTGAAAACGATCGATATCGTGGCGCATTGGCGTTTTTTGCCGGTTTGGCGATCATTTGATCCGGCAAAATGCCGACCGTTCAAATTTTAACGGTGGGCGGCATTGCGACGAAATCCGCAAAAACAGGAAACCCCGGTCGCTGGTGGCGACCGGGGTTCCGGATCGAAACCGAAGCTTCGATTACCATGCGCAGACGTTCACGACGCGATAACGGAAGCCGTACGGGGTCCAGACGCGGCGGGGCTGGTAGCAACCGCCGCCATAGCCGTAGCCGCCACCAACGATGAAGTTCAGTCCGAGGCCATAGTGGGGGTGGTGATGATGGGGCACCCACAATGGGCTGGCGGAGGCCGCGGTGGAAGCCAGCGCCGCCGCGCCGAGGGAAGCCGCGGCAACAAGTGCGAGAGTCAGTTTACGAAACATGGTCGTTCTCCTTGATGTGCGCCGTAGCGCGGGTTGATCGTCTCATCGCACATCAGTCGCGTCCCCGAGGAGCGCGGTTCGAGAAGCCGGCTTGTGGTTCGGCGACAATTTCCTGAATGATTATTCAGGTGTGAAAAACATCACACAGCCGCGCGGCAATTACGCAGCGACGGCATTCAGATCGTTAACCAACGTGGACAAGGTGCTGGCGTGCTCGACGGAGCGAACGATCATCGCTTCGGCGCGTCCGCGGATCGTGACTTCCTGCTGCGGCAGGCTGTCTTCCGCAAGGCCGGCGGTGATGCGGACTTCTTCCGAAACCACCACCTCGCAGGCGAGACTCTTGGTCATGTCCTGCAGACGTGCGGCGACATTGACGGCATCGCCGAGCGCGGTGAACACCATGTGATCGCGATAGCCGATGTCGCCGATGATCACTTCACCGCCATGAATGCCGACGCCGAAACGGATCGGCTCGCGCAGATCATGGCTGAGGAATTGATTCAATTCGTCGACATTGGCCGATATCATGGCGGCTGCGCGCAGCGCCTGGCGGCAGGCGGTTTGCGGATCGCAGGCGAGCCCGAACAGCGCCAGCTGGCCGTCGCCGACGAACTGGTTGGGCTGGCCGCCGCATTCGAGCACGGCCTGCGATACCGCGCCGAGGAAACGGTTGACGATGAAGACGGTGTCGAACGGCAGCCGCTTCTCCGCAAGCTTGGTCGAGCCGCGCATGTCGACGAACAGGCTGACGAGATAGCGCTCCTCGCCGATGCGGGAAGGATTCGACGTCCGCAACGTCGCCGCCGTGGTCTGCGGCAGGAAGATCTGGAAGAACGACAGATCGGCTTCCGGCCGGAGCTGGCAGGCGAGGCGGATCGCCGGATCGGCGCCGGCCCCGACGCGGTCGAGCACGAAGGCTTCGCGCATCGAGGGCTCCGGCAGCGACGCGCAATCGCCGATCACGCGAATGCGGCAGGTCGAGCAGCGGGCGCGGCCGCCGCATACGCTGGCATGCGGGACATTGTTGCGCAGGCTCGCCTCCAGCACGCTGAGGCCCTTCGGCACGCGAACCGTCTTGCCATTGCCATAGGACAGCATGACCATGCCGGCCCGGCGCTCGTTGAGGGCACGTACGCCTCGCGCCAGCAGCACAAATCCGAGCAGGCCGAAATAGCCGATCAGGAAGTATTCCTCGATGGACTTCAGGACGGCCTGTTCGGCTGCGGTGCCGACCTGCTGTCGCGAGAGATTCTCCGCCCGCCATTCCTTGCTGTCGTTATCGACCACGGTTCGTCCGCCCTGATAGAGCCCGAGCATGGCCAGCGCCGGAATCAGCACCGCTGCCGCGAGCAGGAACGGCGCCGCGTGCTTGTAGAACGCCTTCATCCGCAGCCAGAAATACAAGCCGATGCAGCCGTGGACCCAGGAGATGATCAGGACCGCGAACATCAGCCACATCTTGTACGGCCACACCACCCAGAAGGCGAAGAACACCTGCGGGTAGAGTTTTTCGTGGCCGAACAGCGTCTGGCCGAGCCGGACGCCGGCAACATGGGTGATGACCAGCGCCGGAATGCTGAGGCCGAGCACGAGCTGCAGCGGCTCGATCGCCTTCCAGCGAAATTGCCGGCGGTCGTATAGCGCCCACAGGCCGAGACCGCCATGAATCAGGACGGCGCCGTAAAACACGATCGCGACCGGGAGAAATTGCCAGAACAGGGTGTGGTAATAGACCCCGCCGGCCAGCGCCTCCATCGAGACATTGCCGAGCGCGTGGTTGAGAAAATGGCTGACCAGATAGGCGAACAGCACCAGTCCGCAGCCGAGCCGGATCTGCCGGATGCTGATGCCGTGGAGCAATTTCGGGAGCTGTCGCTGCGCTGATGTGGCCATGCGGTCCGATCGGATGCCCTGCGGTTTCGCCGATGTTAGTTTGGGAACGCCCCCTACGCCATGGGGAGTTAAGGCCAGGGGAGTCAAGGCCCAAATGGGAGTTGAGGCCGAGCCCGCCGCAAGTTGACACCCCCATCGGAGTCGGGGAGAAAGCGCCGTGACGATACCCCCGCCCATGCAAGGCAGTGCAAGGCCAGCCAGGATTGCCTCGCGGCAATGGCTCGCGGTTGCCGCCCTGATCGCGGCGCTGACGGCGATGCGGGTGGTCTATGCAGGCGTGATCGATCTGCGCACCGACGAGGCCTATTACTGGACCTGGTCGAAGGAGAGCGCGCTGTCGTTCCTCGATCATCCGCCTGTCATCGCCTGGTTCATCCGGTTCGGCACCGCGATATTCGGCGACACCAATCTCGGCGTCCGGTTCGCCGGCATTTTGGCGATGCTGGTCACGCAGTTGTTGCTCGCCGATATCGTCCGGCGTGTCACGCATGATGTCCGCGCGGTTCTGATTGCCCTGCTGATGCCGGAGGCCGCGCTTTACTACGGGCTGCTGATGGCAAAGGTGTCGCCCGACGTGGCGCTGATCCCGTTCGCGGTCGCGATGATGTGGGCGCTGGTGCGGCTTCACGAGAGCGACGACGCGCGCTGGTGGCTGGCCGCCGGCGCCTTCGCCGGGCTGGCGCTGCTGTCGAAATTCACCGCGGTCATGCTGCTTCCGGCGGTCGCGGCCTTCATGCTGGTGCCGAAGTGGCGCGGCCGCTGGCTGGCCAGTCCGTATCCCTGGGCAGCCGCACTAATCGCGGTGGTCGTATTCTCGCCGGTCCTGATCTGGAATGCGCAGCACGACTGGGCGTCGTTCCGGTTCCAGCTGGTGCGCGCCACCGCGACACATGAAATATCGCTGCGTACCGTCGGCGACTATATCGGGCTGCAGTTCGGGCTGGTCGGGTTCGTGCTGCTGCCGGTGGTCCTGTCCGGCGTGGCGCTGACGGCGTGGCGCGGGTATCGCCGCGGCGACGCGGTGGCCATTCTGCTGTCGACCGCCGTGATCGTTCCGTTCGGTTATTTCTTCTGGAAATCGCTGAGTCTGAGGATCGGCGATACCTGGCCGATGTTCATCTGGCCGGTCGGATTTGCCGCCGCTGCCATCAACATCGCGATGCTGTCGCGCGAAGGCTGGCCGGCCTGGATCGTCCAGTCGACGATTCGCTGGGCCAGGGTCGCGATCGCTTCCGGGATCGTGTTCGTCGTTGCGGTGTTTCTCTATTACGTCGTCGCTCCCTGGAATTTTATCGGTCGGGCCGATCCGATCGGCGGGGAGGCCGGCTATCAGCAGGTCGTGGCGCGTGCGGAAGCGCAATTGGAAAAAACCGGCGCGAGCTGGATCGCCACCACGGACTATCGCACCTATGCGATGCTGCGCTGGTTCTTCAACGGCCGTGTGCCGGTCATCCAGATCAACGAGCGCAACCGGTTTGAAGGCTTTCGCGACCCCGGCATGAACGCGGTCATCGGCCGCACCGGGCTCTATGTCGGGCGCGAGCCCGATCCGCGCAACCATCTATGGCAGTCGACGACCGCGATCCGGGAGCCGCTCGAACGGGTCGAGCGCCGCTGGCGCGGAATCGTGATGGATACCTATGCGCTGGAAAAGCTGACCGGCTGGACGCCCGAGCTTTCGCCCAGACAGGATTCACCGCTCTATCGCGCGCGTACGCTGGCGGCGACGCCGGACGCATTGCGGAAACGCCCGGGCCTCGTGATCACGGCCTGGGTCCGGTAGTCACTCCTCGCCGTCGCGCTTGCGCATCAGGTCCTTCGCGAGGTCGGCGAGTGCGGGACGTGGCAGGGCGTTGAACGGCAGGGGACGGGTGACGTCGATGGCGGCAAGCCCGAGCCGGGCGGTCAGCAGCCCGTTCAGGACGCCTTCGCCGAGCCGCTGCGACAGCTTTGCCGCGATGCCGTGGCCGAGCACCTGCTGGATCAGGCTGTCGCCCGCGGCCATGCCGCCGGTGATGGCGAGGTGGGCGATGACATGGCGCATCAGCTTGAACATGCCGAGCGCGCCCGGCCGCGCGCCATAGAGACGCGCCAGTTGCCGGATCAGCCGCAGCGCAGCCACGAATACGAAGAGAACGTCGATCACGGCGCGCGGGCTGACGGCGGTGACAACCGAGACGCGCTGCGCCGCCTGCGAGACCAGCCGGCGCGCCTCCTCGTCCAGTGGCGTCATCAATTCGCGCTCGGCGAGGCGGATCATGTCGGCGCCGTCGATGAGGTCGTCGGCATGGCCCTGCAAGGCGGCACGCGCCCGCGCCAGATGCGGGTTTTGGTGCGCGAGGCCCACCAGATCCTGGACGATGGCACGGCTCTCCGTGCGATCGTCGCTGATGAGCACCGCGGCCGCGCGCAGGTGCAGCTTTTCTATTGTTGCAAGGCGCGCCAGCCCTAGTGCCTCGCGCGTCACGACGACAACGAACGCCAGCACGGCGGCGGCCGCAAACGCCAGTCCGATATAGCCAAAACTCTCGCTGCGCGCGAACAGGTCCTCGATCAGGCGGGTGACGGCAAGCCCGAGGCCGAGCGTGACCAGCCCGCCCAGCGCGCTCCAGAACATCGCACCCCAGCGAAAGCCGCGTTGCACGGGAACGAGCGGCGCCTCGACCAGCACTGGCAGCAGCGCCGGATCGGCTTCCGGCCTGACATGGATCGTGCCCTTCGACGGGCGGCTTGAATCGTCCGGATCCATCACGATGACGCCGGGGTCGTCGAGCTTGAAGGTCGCCGGCCGCCGGTGGGGAGGGCGCTCGCTCATTGCAGTCTGTCTCCGATCAGGAACTGGAGGGCGCGGTCAAGGCGGATGTGAGGCAGTACGGGCACGCCGCCGCCGTCATGTTCGAGCAGGGGCGGGCGGAAGCGCAGAAAACGGAAATCGCTCTTTTCGGCCGACGCGCTGGAGAGGCCGCGAAACGCGGCGTCGCCCTTGAACAGCTCTTCCGGATCGGCCGGCAGGTCGCCCGGAAAGGTCGCGACCTCGGTGTTGCCGTCGAAGGCTTCGCCGTTTGCCATTTCGCCTGACGCCGGCGTCCCCAGGATCGAGGGCAGCTTGTCGCGGCCGCGCGCGACCTGCGCCTCGCGCGTGGCGCGAACCGCCGCCAATGCCACGACGTCGATCACGGCGCCGGTGTCCTCGGCCCGGGCGACCGCCCTGCCGACGATTCGCCGCAGTATGGCCTCGAGGCGGTCATGGCTGGAATGATGCAGGTGATCGGCCTTGGTCGCGGCAAACAGGATGCGGTCGATCCGCGGCCGGAACAGGGAGCTCAGGAACGTGCTGCGGCCGATCCTGAAGCAGTCCAGGATTCCCGCCAGCGCCGCTTCGAGATCGACCAGCGCTTCCGGCCCGGCATTGAATGCCGAGAGCGCATCGACCAGCACGATCTGGCGGTCGAGCCTGGAGAAATGATCGCGGAAGAACGGGCGGACCACCACGTCCTTGTAGGCCTCAAAGCGACGAACCATCATCGCCCACAGCGAACCCTCCGGTGCTGTGCCGTCGATCGGCACGTCGAGCGGCGCAAAGGTCAGCGCCGGGGTGTCGGCGAGATTGCCGGGCATCAGGAAGCGGCCGGGCGGAAGCAGGCTCATGGCGAAACGTTCGTCGCGGCAGGCGCGCAGGTAATCCGTGAACAGCCTGGCTGCCGTCAGCGCGGCCTGCTCGTCGGCCGGGGCTTCCGCGACCAGCGTGCCGAGATGGCCGTGCCATGGCGCGGCCAGCTGCGCGCGCAACGGCTCGCGGGACAGCGCGAGGCTCTCGGCCGACCATTGCTCGAAACTCTTGTTGAGCAGCGGCAGGTCGAGCAGCCATTCGCCGGGATAATCAACGATATCGAGCGTCAGGGTGCGGTCCGCGCCGTTCTGGCGCTGGTAGTCGATCACCAGCCGGAGCTCGCTGATATCGACCGTGGAATTCGGCCAGCCGCGCGCCTCGATCAGGGTGCGGACATGGTTTTCATAGGCAAAGCGCGGCACCGCATCGTCGGGCTGCGGCTCAAGCCGGGCGCGGGCGATCCGCCCGGTGGCGAACGGCTCGAAGATCGGAAAGCGGCCGCCACGGGTGAGGCCGTGGATCAGCGCCGTGATGAAGACGGTCTTGCCGGCGCGTGACAGCCCGGTGACGCCGAGCCGGACCGTCGGATTGAAAAACTGGTCGCCATAGTCCATCAGGGCCCGCGCCGACAGGCGCGCTTCCTCGACGATATCCTGAAAGCTAGGGGCCATGCGGGCGCGGACGACTCTGTTTGGTGGCGGGATTTGGCGGGAAAGCTAGCTGGAAAGTGGCGATTGGCGGGGCAAAATCAAGTTTCATACTTCCGGCGCGATTGGAACTCACTGTCTCACGCTTCGTTGGCCTGTCCAAAGCTGCCGTTTCGCCACATAACCTCCCGGACCCGACATGACCGTCTTCAGATTCAAGTCATCCGCCTCGACCCCGCCGCATGCGGGCGCCGGAGCAACCCGCTGGAATTACGATCGGGCCGAACTGATCGCCGACGGCGTCGTGCACGGGGTCGGAGTGTTCTGCGGTCTGGTCGCCGCCACCGTGCTGGTGGTGCTGACCGTCGTCTACGCCACGGCCTGGGAGATCGTCGGAGTGTCGGTCTACGTCGCCGGCCTGCTGGCCATGCTGATGCTCTCGGCGACCTATAATCTGTGGCCGGTGTCGCGCGCCAAATGGATCCTGCGCCGCTTCGATCATTCGGCGATCTATGTGCTGATCGCGGCGACCTACACCCCCGTCATCATGCAGGTCAAGGACAGCATCTTTGCGGTGGCGCTCCTGATCGGCGTCTGGTGCGTGGCGATTGTCGGGGTCGTGCTGAAGCTGGCGTTGCCGGGCCGCTACGACCGGGTCGCGGTCGGCCTTTATCTCGCGATGGGCTGGAGTGGCGTCATGCTTTATGACACCGTGGCAACGGCGGTTCCGACCATGGCGATGTGGTTCGTGGTCGCGGGCGGCGCGCTATACAGTTTCGGCGTGATCTTTCATGCCTGGCAGCGGCTGCGTTTCCAGAACGCGATCTGGCATGGTTTTGTATTATTGGGCGCCGCCTGCCATTACACCGCCGTGCTCGATCTGGTATTGGCCTGAAGGCTTTCAACGAACAGTCGGGGTGGGGCGATGCAGGTCGCGGGCAAGGTCGTGGTCGTTACCGGAGGCGCCAACGGCATTGGCCGGGCGCTGTGTGAAGCCTTCCATCGCGCCGGCGCCGCCAAAGTCGTGGTCGCCGATCTCGATCTGGCCAATGCGGAGGCCGTCGCCGCCTCGGTCGATGGCGCCGCGTTCAAATGCGATGTCGGGCAGGAAAAGGACATTCTTCGCGTCATCGAGGAGACCGAGCAGAAGTTCGGGCCGATCGCGCTGTTCTGCTCCAATGCCGGCATCGGCGGCGGCTTTGACCCGATGTCGGTCAACGCCGGCGGCACCTCGGACGAGCCGTGGGCGCGAAGCTGGGCCATTCATGTCATGGCGCATGTCTATGCGGCGCGGCACCTGATCCCGCGCATGAAGGCGCGCGGCGGCGGCTACTTCCTCAACACGATTTCCGCCGCGGGGCTGTTGTCCCAGGTCGGCAGCCCGGCCTATTCGACCACAAAACATGCGGCGGTGGGTTTCGCGGAAAACCTCGCGATCTCGCACAAGGCCGACGGCATCAAGGTCTCGATCCTGTGCCCGCAGGGCGTCGACACCAACATGCTGCGTTCGATCCCGAAAGGCCCGCAGTCCGGCGACGGCGATCTGACGCCGGAGCATGTCGCGCTCGACGTGCTGGCCGGTCTCGGGCAGGAGACCTTTGTCATCCTGCCGCACCCGCAGGTGCTCGGCTACATGCGCAAGAAGACCGAGGATTACGACCGCTGGATTGCGGGCATGGCCAAGATCCAGGCGAAGATGCGGGAAGCGTACGGGAAGTGATGACTCCGTCATTCCGGGATGGTGCGCTAGCACCAGACCCGGAATCTCGAGATTCCGGGTTCGATGCTTCGCATCGCCCCGGAATGACAGTCACTAGCTCTTCTTCGCGTAGAGCAGCGGCACTGACGAATCCACCATCACCTCGATCAGGCTGACGCCGTCATGCGCGAGGCCGCGCGCCAGCGCCGGCGCCAGTTCGGCCGATGTGCTGACGCGCACGGCGTCGCAGCCCATGCCTTCCGCGATCTTCACAAAGTCAATGCCGGGCAGATCGAGGCCGGGCACGTTGCGCACCTGCATCACCTGGCTGAACGAGCGCATCGCGCCGTAGCCTTGATTGTTGATCACCACGACCGTCAGGGGCAGCTTGCGCTGCGCGGCGGTCCACAGCGCCTGGATCGAATACATCGCCGAGCCGTCGCCGATCAGGCAGACCGTGCGGCAACCTGGACGGCCGAGCGCCATGCCGACCGCGGCCGGCAGGCTGAAGCCGAGGCCGCCGCTCGCCATGGTGTAAAAACTGTCCTGGCCGCGCATCGGCATGAATTTCTGCATCGCCGGGCGGTGCGACGGGGCTTCCTCCACCAGCACGGCGTCATCGGGCATCGCCGACGACAGCGCATGCAGCAAATATTCGACCGGGATCG
The DNA here is from genome assembly GCA_040390145.1 of Pseudomonadota bacterium. Classification (GTDB taxonomy): domain Bacteria; phylum Pseudomonadota; class Alphaproteobacteria; order Rhizobiales; family Xanthobacteraceae; genus Bradyrhizobium. Next base: position 25,234 of record JAZJYY010000107.1, on the reverse strand, counting down.
GATCGCCCGCGGCCGGCGCCGGCGGCAATACGCGGCCTGCCGGCATCGCCCGTTTTGTCTCGGGCAGCAATTCGAGCAGCAGCGTCAGCGCCGGCTTCATGGTCGCGACGATGCTGGTGCCCAAAGGCGTCACCGCCGCGGCGTCGGGATCGTCGGTGATCTGGAAGATCGTGGTGGCGCCGTCGAAGATCGAGGCATGGCCCTCGACGTGAAAAGTGAAGACCGGCGCCCCGATCACGACCACCAGATCATGTTCGCGCAGCGCGTCAGACAATTGGCCGGGCGAGGCGTGCAGGAAGCCGGCGAATTGCGGATGCCGCTCGGGAAAACTGCAGCGCGCCGAAAACGGGCTGATCCAGACCGACGCTCGGGTCTTCTCCGCCACGCGCACCATCAGGTCGACGGCTTCGGCGCGGTCGACGCCGGGACCGACGACGAGGGCAGGGCGCTTGCTGGCGGAAAATGCTGCGACCAGCGACTTCATCGCCTCGGCATCGGGGCCGAGCTCACGGCTGACGCTGCGGGCCTCGATCGGCTGGGTCGGATGGGTCCAGTCGTCGATCGGCACCGAAACGAAGGTCGGGCCGCAGGGCGGCTGCATCGCGACGTAATAGGCGCGCGCGATCGCGGCGGGCACGTCTTCGGCCCGCGCCGGCTCGACCGAGTATTTGACATAGGGGCGCGGAAATTCGGAGGCGCGCTCGGCATACAGGAATGCCTGCAGCGGCAGGATGCTGCGCGCCTGCTGGCCGGCGGTAATCACCAGCGGCGTCTGGTTGCGGTGGGCGGTGTAGATATTGCCGAGCGCATTGCCGACGCCGGCGGCGGAATGCAGATTGACGAACCCGGCGTTGCGGGTGGCCTGTGCATAGCCGTCGGCCATGCCGATCACGGAAGCTTCCTGCAGACCCAGCACGTAGTCGATATCGTCAGGCCAGTCGGCGAGAAACGGCAATTCGGTCGAGCCGGGATTGCCGAACACCTTTTTGATACCGAAGGATCGCAGCAGGTCGAGCGTGGCCTGTTTGACGGTGACGGATGCCGCGGTGGTTTTGGTTGGCTTGCGCGACAATGTGTATCCCCAAAATTACCCGTAACGCCTCAGCGTCATTGCGAGGAGCGCTTGCGACGCAATCCATACTGTCTGTGCCGAGGCATGGATTGTTTCGCTTCGCTCGCAATGACGGGCTTCACCAGCTCGCCGTCCCCTTCATGGTCGGCTGTCCCTCGGAATTCGCGGTCCACAATTCCATGCCGGCGCCGGTCTCGTTGGCGTTGACCGAGAATTCGCTGCCCTCGAACAGCGGCTGCACGCCGCGATAGGAAAATTTCTTCGGCGCGCTGCCGCCGTGCAGTTTGGCGGCGAGTTCGACGATGAACGCCGCCTGCATCGGACCGTGGAACACGAGGCCCGGATAGCCCTCGACCTTGGTGACGTAATCGCGGTCGTAATGAATGCGGTGGCCGTTGAAAGTCAGCGCCGAATAGCGAAACAGCAGCACCGGATCGGCCATGTGGCTTTCGCGGTGTTTTGCCACGGGGGGCGGCGGGGGCGCCTTGGCGGGCGCCGCCGGCTGCGTCGTCGACATCTCCCGATAGACGATGTCCTGCCGCTCGCGGATCGCGGTGCCGCACGGCGTGGTGATGAGGTGTTCGACCGAGACGAAGCACAGCACGCCGGTACTGCCGGTCTTCATCGTCACGTCCGAAATCCGCGAGGTCCGTTTTGCCTCGTCGCCGACACGCAGCGGCTCGAAGAATTCCAGCTCGCCGCCGGCCCACATCCGGCGCGGCAGCGGCACCGGGGGCAGGAAGCCGCCGCGGGTGGGGTGGCCGTCCGGACCGAGTTCCGACATCGGAAACACCGGCTGCGCCAGGCACCAATGCACGGTCCATGGTGCGGCGTCGCCGGCCTTCGGCTCGCCGATCTCCTGGAACAGGGTGGCGCGCAGGCCCTTGACGAGTTGCGCCGTGACGATGTCGGAGGCCTCGGTGGTCTTTCCGATCCAGCCACGCAAATGTTCGAGGTCGGGTTTTTCGGTCATGACGATTGGGTCCGCAGGTTAGGAGCTTTGGCGGCCGATTGGGTGTCGCCGATGCCGGGCACCGCGCCGTAGTGACGCGGCTCGCCGACGAAGATCGCCGCAGGCGCGGCATAGGTCACCTTGCCGTTGGGCGTATCGACCTCGATACGGCGCAGATGTGGATGCACCGCCAGATCGGCCATGGTGTTGACCTCGGCAAAGGCGATGTCCGAGTCGGCCAGGCGCTTCAGCAGATCGACGCGCGACATCCTGGCAAAACTGTCGCCGACCGCCTGGTCGGTAAGCGCGCGGTTGCGCACCCGCTCCACCATGCTGGCGAAGCGGGGGTCATTGGGCAGATCGGGTTGATCCAGCACCTCGGCGCAGAGTTTCTTCCACTCACGTTCGCTCTGGATCGAGATCAGGATCCCCTTGCCGTCCTTGGACTGGAAAACCCCGTAAGGCGCGATGGAGGGATGCGCCAGCGCCATCCGCTTCGGCGGATTGCCGGCTTCCGAATTGAGCAGGGGCACCGCCAGCCAGTCGGCCATCACGTCGAACATCGAAATCCGGATGTCGGCGCCCTTGCCGGTGCGCCCCCGCGCGATCAGGGCCTCGAGGATGGCGGCATGCGCGGTGGCCCCGGTCGCGATATCGACCACGGAAATGCCGACCCGCGACGGGCCCTCCGGTCCGCCGGTGATCGACGCCAGCCCGCTCTCGGCCTGGATCAGGAGATCATAGGCCTTGCGGTCGGCATAGGGGCCGTCGTCGCCATAGCCTGAAATCGTGCAGCAGATCAGTTTGGGGTAATCCTTGCGCAGGCGCTCCAGCGAGAAGCCGAGCTTGTCCATCGATCCCGGCTTCAGATTCTGCAGCAGTACGTCCGCGCCGGCGATCAGTTGTTCGAGAGAGGCGCGGCCTTCCTTGGTTGCGAGGTCGATGACGGCGGAATCCTTGCCGCGGTTGAGCCAGACGAAGTAGCTGCTCTGTCCCTTCGCCGCGGCATCGTAGCCGCGGGCAAAGTCGCCTTCCGGACGCTCCACCTTGATGACGTGGGCGCCGGCATCCGCCAGCCGCGAACTGCAGAACGGGGCGGCAACCGCCTGTTCGACGGCAATGACGGTCAGTCCCTCGAGCGGCAGCATGTTTTCACTTCTCAGTAGGAGCGGGGCATGCCGAGCACGTGTTCGGCGACGTAGGACAGGATGAGGTTGGTCGAGATCGGCGCCACCTGATAGAGCCGGGTTTCGCGGAACTTGCGTTCGACGTCGTATTCCTCGGCGAAGCCGAAGCCGCCAAAGGTCTGCACGCAGGCGTTGGCCGCTTCCCAGGAGGCGTCGGCCGCCAGCATCTTGGCCATGTTGGCTTCGGCGCCGCAATCGAGCCCGGCCTCATATTTGCGGGTGGCTTCCTTCACCATCAGTTCGGCGGCGCGCATCGCGGCATAGGATTTGGCGATCGGAAACTGGATGCCCTGGTTCTGGCCGATCGGGCGGCCGAACACGACGCGTTCCCGGGCATAGGCGGTAGCCTTGGCGATGAACCATTTGGCGTCGCCGATACATTCCGACGCGATCAGGATGCGCTCGGCATTCATGCCGGACAGGATGTAGCGAAAGCCCTTGCCTTCCTCGCCGATCAGATTTTCGGCCGGCACCCGCATGTCGGTGAAGAACACTTCCGTGGTGGCGTGGTTCATCATGGTGCGGATCGGGCTGATGGTGAGCCCGTTGCCCTTCGCCGCCTTCATGTCGACGATGAACACGGAGAGCCCATCGGTGCGCTTCTTCGCCTCGTCCTTCGGCGTGGTGCGGGCCAGCAGGATCATCAGGTCGGAATATTCGGCGCGGCTGGTCCAGATCTTCTGGCCGTTGACGATGTAGTCGCCGTTGCCGTCGCGTTTGGCAAAGGTCTTCAGCGAGGAAGTGTCGGTGCCGCTGGTCGGCTCGGTGACGCCGAAGGCCTGCAGCCGCAGTTCGCCTGACGCGACCTTTGGCAGATACCTGGCCTTCTGCTCGTCGCTGCCGTGCCGCAGCAGGGTACCCATGGTGTACATCTGGGCATGGCATCCGCCGCCATTGCAGCCGGCGCGCTGGATTTCCTCGAGGATGGCTGCCGCGGCCGACAGTTTCAGGCCGGCGCCGCCATATTCCTCGGGGATCAGCACCGAGAGATAGCCGGCTTCGGTCAGCGCATCGACGAAGGCGGAGGGATAGGCCATCTCGCGGTCGAGCTTGCGCCAGTATTCGCCGGGAAACTGGGCGCAAAGCTTGGCGACGGCGTCGCGGATATCGGCAAATTCGTCTTGTGGCTCGGTGACGGTCATCTGAACTCGGCTGGTGGATCGAGGGCGCGTGGCAGCCCGCGGCGCGGTTAAAACCCTGCGCCGTGGATAGGCTGGTCGGGGCCGGCGATCAAGGCCAGCAAATTCATGCGGGTATGCGTACCGGCAGCGACTCGATACCCCGCACGAAGCTGGAATAGACCCGCTTCGGCTCGCCGACCACCTCGATGCGGTCGAACCGCTTCAGCATCTCCTGCCACACGATCTTGAGCTGCAGTTCGGCGAGCCGCATGCCGACGCAGCGGTGGATGCCGAAGCCGAACGACAGATGGGTGCGGGGCCGGGCGCGATCGATGATGAACTGGTCGGGATTGTCGATGCCCTCTTCGTCGCGGTTGCCCGAGACGTACCACATCACGACACGGTCGCCCTTTTTGATCTGCTTGCCGCCGATCTCGGTATCTTCAAGCGCGGTGCGCCGCATATGCGCCAGCGGCGTCTGCCAGCGGATCACTTCCGGCACCATGCTGTCGATCAGAGCAGGATTGTCGCGCAGCTTCTGGTACTGCTCGGGATGCTCGTTCAGGGCCAGCACCGAGCCGCTCATGGTGTTGCGGGTGGTGTCGTTGCCGCCGACGATCAACAGGATGATGTTGCCCATCAGGTTGTCGGGATCCATGTGCCGGGTGGCGTCGCTGTGGGCCATCATCGACAGCAGGTCGTTGCGCGGCTCGGAGTTGACGCGCTCGTTCCAGAGATTGGCGAAATACGCCCGGCATTCGTCCATTTCCTGGCGGCGCTGCTCCGGCGAATTCACCACGCCGCTCTTCGGCAGCGCGGTCGCGACATCCGACCAGCGCGTCAGCTTGCGACGTTCCTCGAACGGAAAATCGAACAGCGTCGCCAGCATCTGCGTCGTCAGTTCGATCGAGACCCGCTCGACGAAATTGAAGGTCTCGTTGCGCGGCAAATTGTCCAGCACCTTGATGCTGCGCTCGCGGATCAGCTTCGCCAGTTCGTCCAGATGCGTCGGCGTGAACATCGGCGACACGGTCTTGCGCTGCGCCGAATGCTTCGGCTGGTCCATTGCGATGAAGCTCGGCCAGTCAAAGCCGACCGGCGCGTCGCGGATGTTGATGCCGCCGATGGCCGCGTCCGACGAGAAAATGCCGTGGTTGGTATCGACATGCATGATGTCGTTGTACTTGGTGACCGACCAATAGGGCTCGATCGGCGAGTTGGTGCAGTAATGCACCGGTTCTTCCTTGCGCAGCCGCTCGAACCACGGCCACAGCGTATCGTTCTGGAACAGCCGTGGCGCGCCCGGGTGAAAATCCTTCAGTGGCGTGGAATAGGCCTCCTCGCGCGCCAGGCGCTGAAGTTCGGCCTTGTCGGCTTTCACGGCTGTCTGGATATTCATCGTTGATCGATCCCGAATATGGTTCAGCCGGTAATGCGCACCGGCAGGGTCTCGTAGCCCTTGACGAAGCTGGAATACACCCGCTTGGGCTCGCCGACCACCTCAATATGGTCGAAGCGCTTGAGGATTTCCTCCCAGATGATCTTCAATTGCAGCTCGGCCAGCCGGATCCCGACGCAGCGGTGAATTCCGAAGCCGAAGGAGATGTGTGTGCGCGGCCGCGCCCGGTCGATGATGAACTCGTAGGGACGGTCGATGATCCCATCGTCGCGGTTGCCCGAGACGTACCACATCACCACCTTGTCGCCTTTCCTGATCTGCTTGCCGCGGAATTCGAAGTCCTCGAGCGCGGTCCGGCGCATATGCGCCAGCGGCGTCTGCCAGCGGATCACCTCCGGCACGAAGCTGTCGATCAGTTCGGGATTGGCGCGCAGCTTGCTGTACTGGTCCGGATTCTTGCTCAGGGCATAGATGCTGCCCGACAGGGTATTGCGGGTGGTGTCGTTGCCGCCGACGATCAGGAGGATCAAGTTGCCGAGGAAATTCTTCGGGTCCATGTCGCGCGTGGCGTCGGAGTGCGCCATCATCGACAGCAGGTCGCTCTTCGGCGGCTGGTTGATGCGCTCCTTCCAGAGCCTTGCGAAATAGGTCGCGCATTCCAGCAGTTCGGCCTGGCGGTCTTCCTCGGTCGCGACCAGCCCGTCGGGGCCGGGCAGCGTGGTGGCGATGTCGGACCAGCGCGTCAGCTTGCGGCGGTCCTCCCAGGGGAAGTCGAACAGCACGGCCAGCATCTGCGTGGTCAGTTCGACCGAGACCTTGTCGACCCAGTCGAACACCTCGTTGACAGGCAGATTGTCGAGGCATTCGGCCGACCGCTTGCGGATGTTGATCGCGAGCTGGTCGAGATGCGTCGGGGTGAACATCGGCGCCACGGTCTTGCGCTGCGCCGAGTGGCGCGGCTGGTCCATGGCGATGAAACTTTCCCGGCGAAAATCCGGCGGGACGTCGCGGATGGTGATGCCGCCGAGCGAAGCCGCCGACGAGAACACCGAATGGTTGGTCTCGATGTCCATGATGTCGTTGTATCTGGTCACGGACCAGTACGGCCCGAACATGCTGTCCTTGCAGTAATGCACCGGGGCTTGCTGGCGCAGCCGGTCGAAGTAGGGCCAGAAGGAATCGGTCCTGAACAGCTCGGGCTGGCTGACGTCGATATCGTCGAGCGGAATGGACCACGCCTTGTCCGCGGCGGCCTTTTGATGGGAATCCACGCCAGTATCGATTGTTCCGTGCATCGGGAAGTCTCCTCGTTTTCCCCTCCGTGGTTAGGTCCGGAGGGTGTCATTTGGGACGAATTACAGCCCGTCACGCGCTGCATAGCAAGGGCGAGTTTGGCGCATTGGCCGCCCCGAAAGCGCCCGCCCGGCCAGCCTCTTCCCGGTGCTTTAGGCCCGTGACAAGCTGATGCGCAAAGAATAAGGCTGTGCACAACAAGCCGTCATTACCTGGAGGCCGCCGGACCATGATTCCCAACGCACAACGGATGTTCAATTTCGATCTCGGCGAAACCGCGGACGCGATCCGCGAAACGGTGCAGTCTTTCTCCAGCAAGGAGGTCGCGCCGCGCGCCGCCGAGATCGACAGGAGCAACGAATTTCCGCGCGACCTGTGGCCGAAAATCGGCGCGCTCGGCCTGCACGGCATCACGGTCGAGGAGGAATATGGCGGCAGCGGGCTCGGCTATCTCGAGCACTGCATCGCGGTCGAGGAAATTTCGCGGGCCTCGGCGGCGGTCGGCCTGTCCTACGGCGCGCATTCGAACCTGTGCGTCAACCAGATCCGCCGCAACGGCAATGAGGCGCAGAAGCGGAAATATCTGCCGAAGCTGATATCGGGCGAGCATGTCGGCTCGCTGGCGATGTCGGAGCCCGACGCCGGCTCCGACGTGGTGTCGATGAAGACACGGGCCGACAAGAAGGGCGACCGCTACGTCATCAACGGCAGCAAGATGTGGATCACCAACGGCCCGGCCGCCGATACGCTGGTGGTCTATGCCAAGACCGATCCCAACGCCGGTCCGCGCGGCATGACCGCCTTCATCATCGAAAAAGGCATGAAGGGATTCTCCACCGCGCAGAAACTCGACAAGCTCGGCATGCGCGGCTCCGACACCTGTGAACTGGTGTTCGACAATTGCGAGGTCCCGGAGGAGAACGTGCTCAGCGAAGTCGGGCGCGGCGTCAACGTGCTGATGTCCGGCCTCGATTACGAGCGCGCGGTGCTGGCGGCGGGCCCGATCGGCATCATGCAGGCCTGCATGGACGTGGTGTTGCCCTACATTCACGAGCGCAAGCAGTTCGGCCAGCCGATCGGTACCTTCCAGCTGGTGCAGGGCAAGGTCGCCGACATGTACACCACGATGAACGCCTCGCGCGCCTACGTCTATGCCGTGGCAAAAGCCTGCGACCGCGGCGAGACCACGCGGGAGGATGCCGCCGGGGCGATCCTCTACGCTGCGGAGAAGGCGACGCAATGCGCGCTCGACGCCATCCAGCTGCTCGGCGGCAACGGCTACATCAACGATTATCCGACCGGGCGGCTGCTGCGCGACGCCAAGCTCTACGAGATCGGCGCCGGCACCAGCGAAATCCGCCGCATGCTGATCGGACGGGAGCTGTTCGAGAAATCGGCGTGAGGTTTGGCGAAGGTCTATCAGCCGTCATTGCGAGCGCAGCGAAGCAATCCATTCTTTCTTTTTGTGGCGCGATGGATTGCTTCGCTGCGCTCGCAATGACGGTGGATGGGCCTAATCCGCCAGCTTGTTCACCTTGCTGACCCAGACCCGCACATCGACGAGCACCGCGGGCAGCACGTCCTTGACTTCCGCCACCGTCATGCCGGCCTTGATGCGCGGGTCGTAGAGCAGGTTGAGGATGTACTGGTCGTAGATACCGAAGAAGCCCATCGACACATCGTCGTTGAACATGGTCCAGGGCACGCTCATCGTATCGTTGATCGGTCCGAGCGACTGCAGCAGCTCTTCATAGGCGCAATCGAAGAAGGTGAACTCGCCATTGTCGACGGTCAGGATCACGTCGGAGCGCTCGATCTCGAATTTCTCGTTCTTGCGAAAGCCGGACAGGCATTGCGGATCGAGCGAGCCGCGGATCTCGCGGGCCCGCTCGCGGCCGTAGAAAGTCGTGATGGTGCGATGCAGATCGCGGTCGCGCACCAGCTTGACGATGACATTGGCCTCCTCGCCGGCTTCGGCCATGGCGATGTCGAGGTGCTGGATCCGCAGCGCGATGTCGGTGACGATCTTCGCGATCTGCGCCTTCCGGTCCGAACGGTTGCCGTCCGCGAGCACCCGCACGGGTACCTGATATTTCCGGATGCGGTCGACGCGGCCGGCGAGATGATATTCGGCGCCGAACGCGGTCTTGAGGAAGCCGTCGATGATCTCGCTGTCGGTGAAGGTCTTCTTTTCCGCGCGCTGGCGCGATGTGATCGCCGGAATTTCGGCCGCCGCAGACGTCGGCCACGCCACGGCGTCGCAGGCGACCGCAGCCAGGGCGATTGCGAGCATCCGCCGGTGAAAAGAACGGTTCATGGCAACGACGGTGCCGCAATCGGGGCGTGCACGCAATGCACGATCGCGTTTACGTGGTATTCCGGCGGCAAGGTTCTGCCGTTGCCGCGGCGTCTAGTTTTTCACGATCACCGGGGTGCCGACGGAGACGCGGCTATAGAGGTCGGTGACGTCTTCATTGGTCATGCGGAAGCAGCCGGAGGATACCGCCTGGCCAATCGTTTCCGGCTCGTTCGAACCGTGGATGCGATAGAGCGTCGAGCCCAGATACATCGCCCGCGCGCCCAGCGGATTGTCGACGCCGCCGACCATGTGACGCGGCAGGTCGGGCCGCCGTCTCAGCATCTGCGCGGGCGGCGTCCAGCTCGGCCATTCCTTCTTCGCAGTGATGCGGTGGGTGCCCGACCAGCGGAAGCCGTCGCGGCCGACGCCGATGCCGTAGGCGATCGCCTGGCCATTGCCCTGGATGAGATAAAGCCGCCGTTCGGCGGTATTGATGTAGATGGTGCCGGGGGCGTACTGGCCGGAAAAATTGACGGTCTGTCGCCGGATGGGGCTGGAACCGCCCATTTTGAAATTGGGTCCGCCGCCCATGATATCGCGCATGTCGTCGAACAGGCCCTGGGCCCGGGCATCGCCGGCGCCAGCCAGCATGGTCACTGCTGCAATCAGCAAAGCAAAAGCCCTGATCATCATGTTCCTCTTGGGACAAATCGATTCATGGCGAGACAGGCCACAACTGGGACGATTTCGCAAGCAACGAGCCTGTGAAGGCCTGATTTTCGCAGATTGCCGTTACCGAAATAACACCGCGGGCGTCAGGCGATGGCAGCAATGCCCGCGCACCCTTTGACGAAACACGCTGGGAATGATTGATCTTCAAGGCGATACTTCAAGAAACAAGGCGAACGGGAGCAGAACGAATGAATGGTGCGGAAAGCCTGGTACGGACGCTGGTCGCGGGCGGCGTGGATGTCTGTTTCGCCAATCCCGGCACCTCGGAGATGCATTTTGTAGCGGCGCTCGACCGGGTCGAGGGCATGCGCTGCGTGCTCGGCCTGTTCGAAGGCGTGGTGACGGGCGCGGCCGACGGCTATTTCCGCATGAAGGGCTCGCCGGCCTCGACGCTGCTGCATCTCGGGCCCGGCCTCGCCAACGGTCTCGCCAATCTGCACAACGCCAAGAAGGCCAATTCCGGCGTCGTCAACATCGTCGGCCAGCATGCGACCTACCACATCGAATACAATGCGCCGCTGACCTCGGACATCGAGGGCCTAGCGCGGCCGATGTCGTCCTGGGTGCGCACCTCGCCGGACGCCAAATCGGTCGCCCGTGACGGCGCTGCCGCCATTGCCGCCGCCAGCGGCGCACCGCCGCAGATCGCAACCCTGATCCTGCCTGCCGACACCGCCTGGAACGAGGCCGACGGCGTGGCGCAGGTTCCGGCGCAGCCGCAGCGCCAGAGCTATTCCCCTGGGGCCGTCGACAAGGCGGCCCAGCTGCTGCGCGCCGGCGAACAGACCCTGCTGCTGATCACCGGTAGCGCCGTCACCGAGAAGGGGCTGGCGCTGGCGGCGCAAATCGCCGGCAAGACCGGCTGCAAGGTGATGGGCCCGCTGGCCAGTCCGCGGATGGCGCGCGGGCGCGGGCGGTTCTCGATCGAGCGGGTGCCGTACGTGATCGAACTGGCGCAAGCGGCGCTCAAGGGTTTTCGGCACATCGTGCTGGTCGAGGCCAACGATCCCGTGGCGTTCTTCGCCTATCCGAACAAGCCGAGCCTGCTGAAGCCGGAGGGCTGCGAGGTCCATCGCATGACCGAAAGCGGCGAGAATTCGGTGGCGGCGCTGGAGGCGCTGGCCTCGGCGCTCGGCGCCAAGCCGGCGGACGTGAAGCCGCAGAGCACGGTGGAATTGATCAAGCCGACCGGCGCCCTGAATCATCAGACGATCGCCCAGGCGATCGCGCTGGCGGTTCCGGAAAACGCCATCCTGGTCGACGAGTCCGTCACCACGGGGCGAGGTTTCTTCCCGCTGACGGCGGGCGCCGCCCCGCACGACTGGATCCAGAATCTGGGCGGGTCGATCGGATATTCGACGCCGGTGGCGACCGGGGCCGCGATCGCCTGCCCCGACCGCAAGGTGATCTGCATGGTCGGCGACGGCAGCGCGATGTACACGCTGCAATCGCTGTGGACCCAGGCCCGCGAGGGCCTCAATGTTCTGACCATCGTGTTTGCCAACCGGATCTACCAGATCCTGCGCGGCGAGTTCGACGGCGTCGGCGCCGGCGAGCCGGGCCAGCGCGCCCAGGACATGCTGAAGATCGACCGTCCCACGCTCGACTGGGTCGCGCTCGCCAAGGGCATGGGCGTTCCCGGCCGCGCCGTCACCACGGCGGACGAGTTCAACAAGGCCCTGGCGGAAGGCATCGCCGAGCAAGGGCCGCGGCTGATCGAAGTGCAGATCTAGCGGGCGGTCGGCGCGGAAATCCAAGCTCGTCATTCCGGGATGGTGCGCCAGCACCAGACCCGGAATCCTAGGATTCCGGGTTCGATGCTGCGCATCGCCCCGGAATGACGGTCATGTTCGTTTCGGAGGCCACATGCAGACCGAGCTGAACAAACTTGTCACGGCGCTGCAGGAATTTTACGCCCGGGAGGCCTTCCTGTTCGAGAAGGATCTCGGCGAACGCACGCTGACGCACCGGCTGGCAGTCTATCTGGAGAAGCAGTTTTCGGGATGGGAGGTCGATTGCGATTACAACCGGCTCGGCGAACGCAGGCTGCGGCTGCCGCACGGCGCGATCGTCTCCACCGACGATGAACTCGGAAAGTCGGTTTACCCCGATATCGTCGTGCACCAGCGCGAGATCCCCAACAACCTGCTCGCGGTCGAAGTGCGGAAGACGTCCAATCATCAGCCGCCGGAACACGACCGGCACAAGCTGCAGGCATTGACCGATCCGCATCTGTGGTTCGCCTACGCCATCGGGGTGTATCTGGTGCTGGGCAGGAAAAGTGTCGTTTCCGACGTGTATGTCGGCGGCGTGATCGACCAGGCGCGTTCCGTATGGCTGGCCGGGCGGCTGAAGGATGCCGGGTTGGGGTGAGCGGAAGCGTTTACGGGGACGTGCTAGCGGGCTTTTTCGGGCGCCGTGCTGGTCGAGGTTCCCGCACCTCCGTGTCGATCAGCGATGCGGGTTGCCGCAACGAGCGCATCCCGCCGGTGCGCCGCTCGAGGCGACTTGGCTCATCCAGGCGTTGTTGTCCCTTCCGGGCGGCTTCCTTCTTCCTGATCGCAACGTATCGATCGGTCTGGTTGGCAATCATGTTCCAGCTGCGGGTCAGGCTGGTCAGGATCGTGGCTTCGGCCCCGCTCTGCGACAGCAGCATGAGACGATGGCATTCATCAGCCTGGGTTCGGCATCGCGCTGCATGGTCCATGGTTACGCCTTTGCTCGCGCTTCAACCGCTAGATGTCTATGTTCAACGGCACGCGCCGTCTGCCCGAAAGCAGGCTTACGAGGAAACTTGGATGCAACAGGTCCGCTGCACATGACGTCATTCGCCAAGGCCGCGCCGATCCGGGCGATCCTGTTCGACAAGGACGGCACCCTCGTCGACTTCCAGCGCAGCTTCGGTCCGGCGGTTCACGAGGTCATGCAGCATCTCGCAGGCGGCGACCGCGCCGCCTACCATCGCCTCGCGGCGGCCAGCCGTTTCGTCGAAGCCGACCGGCATTTCCTGCCGGATTCTCCGCTGATCGCCGAGCCCACCGGTGTCTATGGCGCGCTGTGGGCTGCGGCGCTCGGGCGGCCTGCGAATGCCGCGTTCTTTGCCGAGATCGACCGGCGGCTTGGCGATGCGACCACCCAACATCTGGTGGCGATCGGCGATCCGAAGGCGCTGCTGACCACGCTCGCCGCCCGGGGTTACCGGCTCGGAATGCTCACCAATGACGCCGAACTGACGGCACGCGCTCACCTGCGCAAGCTCGGGCTGGATGAAATTCTGGAATTCGTCGCGGGGTATGATTCCGGCTTCGGCGCCAAGCCGGATCCCGGGCCGGTTCTCGCCTTCGCGCGCGGCGTTGGCGTGCCTGTTTCGGAAACCGCGGTGGTCGGAGATTCGGTACATGACCTCACCGCCGCCCGCGCCGCGGGCGCCGTCGCCATCGGCGTCTTGACCGGGCCTGCGCCATCCGCCGTGTTGGCGCCGCATGCCGATGCGCTGCTCGCCTCGCCGGCCGAATTGCCCGCGTGGCTCGACAGTCGTTGAACTCATTCGAACCAAGGGCTGCGGGGAGGGCGAAAGCGCGGCCTATGCGCCGCTCGCGATCTCGTTGAGGGTCGCGACAACGATGCTGTGGTCCGACAGGCCGTCCGACGGGAAGACGGAAATGTTCACGTCCAGTGCGACGGATGAGCAAAAGAAATCAATCGGCGGCCGGCCATACTCGTCGCCGAATGTCCCCCGGTCGCTCGAATAGCACCAGGGCAGCGTCTCCCTGATGGCCGCGAGATCGCTGCTCGACGGTCCCGCGTTGAAATCGCCGCACAGGATCAATGTTCCCTGCCTGGCGAGCGGCCCCAGCATGCCGGCAATCCTCCCGGCCTGCATGCGCCGCATCGCGGACAATTCCCAATCCCCGGCCGTGGCGAGATGGGTATTGCCGACAAATACCGGTCGCTGCAGCGGCAGTGCCGCGACCTGCAGGATGCGCGGCTCGTTCTCGACATGGACCACTGAACCGGTGCCAACAGGTCCCAGCTGGAACGCGGCGGTTCGCGACAACGGAATTCGGGATGCCAACGCCAGTCCGAAATATTGTCCCGTTCCGCCGTTCACCTCTGCGGGCATCAGGGCCGGCGCAAAATACCAGCAATAGCCGGATGCTTGTCTTTCGCCCCGATCGAACAGGACCGGCAGGCCGATCGCCGGATCGAGCGCCACCTCCTGCAATGCACACAGATCGACGTCCAGTTCGGCAAGCTTTGCCGCCACCGCATCGTAGTTCCTGTTCGACGCAATATTCCAGGTGGCTATTCGGAGAGGCTTCCTGCTCACGGCGGCTCCACATCGGCTGACAGGCGATCGCCTGTGATGCACCAGTCGTCAGCACGCGGGCACGGGGCGCAATAGCCAGACGCGTGGCGCCCCCCGAATTTTCGCCAACTGGCATGGATATCCAATGCTCTGGTCCCGCACACCTCGGTGTGCAGCGCAAAAGACCGCGGCCCTGCGGGATGGCTGGCGGCTCCGGAACCTGCGGCGACCGCCGCCGTTATCGTGCGAACGGCTGTTTCCGTTGAACCTTGGGCCGCTGGCGCAGACTTAACCACCAGAGGCAAACCCCAGGAGGCGTTGATGACCCACTGGCATGATACGATGGTGGATCAACCCGAAACCGATGGCGCGGTGTATGCAACGGGCTGGACGATTTCCGGTCTGGCCGTGCTGGGCACCGTGATTGCAGTCTGGATTCTCGGGATCTGATCGCGACGGACGCCCGCGCAAGCGGACGCGAATGGCTTCTGTTTGAAGCCGACTATGCCGGCAGATTTACGAATTTTTGCTCGTAGATCCGGCGTGCTCCGGCCATGTGCGCGACGACCAGATCCTCCAGCGCATGCAGGTCGCCGCTGCCGAGTTGCGCCACCATCTCGACATGCTCGTCGCAGGCCCGCGCCAGCGCCTCCGCATCCGCCACCCCATAGGCCCGGATCGGGAAGCTGAGCCAGTCGTGCTGGCGAATCGCCATGGCGATGAAGACGTTGTCGCACAGCTCGAACAACGCCTGATGGAACATCATGTTGGCGCGATGAATGGCGACCACGTCGCCGCTCGCTGCCGCGTCCCGGTGCAGTTTGAGCCAGCGCCCGACCTCGGCGAGCCCCGCCTCCGACACATGCGCCATTCGGCGCACCGCCGCCCGGTGCAGCACCTCGCGCATGTCGTAGAGCCGGGCGATCTCGGGCACCCGAAACCGGCGCAACTCGGCGCCGCGATGGCGGGGCTTGACCACCACGCCGAGCCGCTCGAGCTCCTCCAGGGCAGCCCGGACCACATGGCGCTTGGCGTTGCAGTCCTCCATCAGGTGATCCTCGATCAGCCGATTCCCGGGCAGGATGCGGCCGCGGATGATGTCGGCCTCGATGGCGGCAATCACGGCCGAGACAGGCTCCGACACCGGCCGGTCGGCCCCCGGCAGCGCGAAATAGGCCGACGCGACGGCGGAAGCCTGAGGGGAAGCGGGATCGGACATTATCGATAATCTCATCGGCATTGAGGTGCTGGCGCATCTCGCCCGGCTTCACCATAACACGCTCGAATTTGTAAGGCAGTAATCGGAGACGTCATGGCAGTCAGCCTCACCACCAGATCCGATCGCGAGGACCTGGTCAGCATCAATCCGGCCGACGGCAGCGTGGTCGCCGCGGTGCGCACGACCCAGGCGCGCGAAATCGACGCCGTGGTCGAGCGCGCCCGGGCCGCCTACCGTCGCTCCGGCTGGGCGCAGCTGCGACCGGACCGCAAGGCCGGGGTCATGCATGAGGTCGCCCGCCGGCTCATCGCCGAAAAGGAACGGCTTGCGATCCTGCAGATGCGCGACAACGGCAAGCCGCTGGCGGAATGCCGCGGCATGGTGGATGCGGCCGCCGGCGCCTTCCGCTACTACGCGGCGGTGATCGAGACGCACGAGACCGAGGTCACGCCCCCGCGCGGTGACTATGTCTCGCTCACCGTGCTGGAGCCTTTTGGCGTGGTGGCGGCGATCACGCCGTGGAATTCCCCGATCATGAACGAGGCGCAAAAGGTGGCGCCCGCTCTCGCCGCTGGCAACGCGGTTATCCTCAAACCCTCCGAGGAGACCCCGCTGCTTGCACCGGAACTCGCGCGGATCTGCCTGGAAGCCGGCTTGCCGGAGGACCAGCTGCAGATCGTGCAAGGCACCGGCGAGGAGATCGGCGCGGCGCTGGTGGCCCACCCCGGCGTACGCATGATTTCGTTCACGGGCGGCACCGACACCGGCCGCGCCATCGCGCGCATCGCCGGCGAGCGACTGATCCCGACCGCACTCGAACTCGGCGGCAAGTCGCCCCACGTGGTGTTCGCCGACGCCGACCTCGAGCACGCGATCGCGGCGGTCGCCTCCGGCATTTTCGGCTCGTCCGGACAAAGCTGCGTCGCCGGCTCGCGCCTGTTCGTCCAGGAAAGCGTCTATCGTCAGGTGGTGGAAGGCGTGGCCGAGCTGGCCCAGAAGGCGCGAGTAGCAGCGCCTGATGATCCGGCCGTGGAGGTCGGCCCGCTTGCCTCGTTCCGCCATCGCGACAAGGTGATGCGGCATGTGCGCGAGGGACTGCGCCAGGGCGGCAACGTACTGGCCGGTGGTGCCGCGCCCGACGGCGACATCTACGCCCACGGCGCCTATTACCAGCCGACTGTCATCGACGGGCTCGGCCATGACGCAAGGCTCTGCCGGGAAGAGATTTTCGGCCCCGTGCTGGTGGCGCTGCCGTTCCGCGACGAGGCCGATGTGATCGCGCAGGCGAACGACACCCCGTACGGCCTCGCCTGCGGCATCTGGACCGAAAGCTTCAAGCGCGCCTGGCGCGTCGGCCGCGCGCTCGAAGCCGGTTCGGTCTGGATCAACACCTACAAGCAGTCGAGCATCTCCTCTCCGTTTGGCGGCTTCAAGGACAGCGGCATCGGGCGCGAGAAGGGCGTCGACGGCCTGCGCCTGTATGCCCAGGTGAAGAGCATGTATTTCGGCCTCCACGCCCAGCCTTTTTCGATCGCCAAGTGAACCCGCCAGAAAAGAGTCAAATGACCACACGCCAGACAAGCCACTCCCTTCCCGTCAAGGACGGCCGCTTCCTGATCATCGGCGGGGCGAGCCTGGTCGGCTCCACCACCGCCGACCTGCTGCTCGCACAGGGTGCCGCGGAAGTCGCGCTGTTCGATAATTTCTCCTTCGGCTCGACCGAGAACATCCGCCACCTCGAAGGCGACAAGCGCGTGCGCGTCGTGCAGGGCGACATCCTGCGCCTGCCGCAGCTCTTGGCCGCGACCGAGAACATCGACGGCGTGCTGCATCTTGCGGCCGTGATGACGATATCGATGGACCGCGATTCCTGGAGCGGCCTCGACATCAACATCGGAGGCGTTCAGAACGTGATCGAGGCCTGCCGCGCCAACCGCGTGAAGAAGCTGGTGTTCGCCTCCTCCAACGCGGTGTACGGCTACGGCCCCGGCGTGGCGGGCGATCTCGTCGAGAGCACGCCGTTCCACTCGGCCGGCGCACCGCCGGCGGCCATTCTCTACGGCGCCTCCAAGATCATCGGCGAGCAACTCTGCCGCGATGCCCACCGCAAGCACGGCTTGAACTACGTCGTGGTGCGCTATTCCACCGTCTACGGCGAGCGCCAGCACTACCGCGCCGCCAACGCGCTCTACATCATCGAGACCCACGACCGTATCAAGAAGGGCGAGCGCCCGCGCGTGATCGGCGATGGCTCCGAGACCAAGCATTTCGTCTATGTCGGCGATCTCGCCCGCGCCAATGCGCGTGCCTTTGAAGCCGATGCGACCGACGTCGCCGTCAACGTGTCGGGCCCGGCGCCGGTGACCACGCTCGAACTGGTCAAGCTGGTGATCGAGCTTTCGGGCAGCAAGCTTGCGCCCGAGCACGTGGAGCCGGAGGCCGGCAAGGTGCGCCTCACTTCCGGCGGCGCCTTCCGGATCGATCATGCGGCGGCCGAAAAAGCGATCGGCTGGAAGCCGGAAATCGACATGCGGGAGGGCATCGGCCGCCTGCTCAAATGGCGTGAGAAAACTCTCGCCGCAGAAACCGCCAAGGGACACGACAAGGGAGACAACAAGTGAAAAATTCGATCACACGCCGCCGCCTGTTGACGACGAGCGCCGCCGCGCTGCTCGCAGGGCCGTCCGTCCTGCGTGCACAGGACGCCTATCCCAGCCGGCCGATCGAAATCTACGTCGGCTTCGCGGCCGGCGGCGGCACGGATGTCACGGCGCGCACGCTCGCCAGTTATCTGGAGAAGGAGCTTGGCGGCTCCGTCATCGTGGTCAACAATCCCGGCGCCTCGGGCGAGCTTGCGCTCGCGCAGGTCGCACGCGCGCAGCCCGATGGCTACAAGCTGGCGATGACCAACATGCCCGGGCTCGTCACGCTGCCGATCGAGCGCAAGACCCAGTTCAAGCTCGACGACTTCCACCTGCTGGCGAACCTGGTCTCCGACCCCTCCGCCTTCAGCGTCGCCGCCGCGAGCCCGATCAAGAGTCTCGCCGATCTGGTGGCGGCCGCGAAGGCGAAGCCCGGACAGCTGAGCTACGGATCGACCGGCCCCGGCACCGACGACCACCTGGCGCTGGTATTGTTCGAGCAGGCCAGCGGCGTCTCGCTCAACCACGTGCCGTTCCGCGGCGCGGGCCCGCTCGGGAGCGCCATTCTCGGCGAGCATGTCGACGTCGCCGGCTTGAACGTCGGCGAGGCGGTGCCGCAAGGCGCCAACCTGCGCATCCTGGCGCAGGCCGGCGCTACCCGCTCGCGCTTTGCTCCCGATGTGCCGACCTTCCGCGAGGCGGGTTTCGCGATCGAGATGGGCTCCGAGCGCGGGCTGGTGGCGCCGAAGGGTCTGCCGCCGGCTGTCGCGAGCAAGCTCGAAGATGCGGTTGGCCGCGTGTTCAAAAACCCCGAGTTTCTCGCCAAAATCGAACAGCAATTCACCGAAGCCGCGTATCTGCCGGGCGCCGAGTGGCGCACGCGCCTGACCGCCGCCGAGGCGCAGTTCCGCAAATTGTGGGCGACGAAGCCCTGGTCAGGCTGAGGGGAGGGGCCCGCTTGTTTGGCGGACCATTCGAGCATCGCCGATCAGCGGTGACGTTGCGGTATGGTCGTGCGCGGCGCACCCGGGGGAATCGATCCATCAAGCCGTTGACTGCAAACGGCGATGGTGGACGCACAAGGGATCGAACCTTGGACCTCTCCCGTGTGAAGGGAACGCTCTCCCGCTGAGCTATGCGTCCGGGATTGTCGTGCAGAATCAAAGGCCGGCAAACCGGCGTCGGATGGAAACAACGACGCCGTCAGAGCCCGCGATTTACGAAGTGCGGGGTACCGGTGTCAAGCTGTCAGGATCGAATAAGGCAATGATCAGCCCGGCTGACGGGCGCGGGAGGCGTGGGACTGCAGCGCCCGGATCCGGTCGGCGAGCGTGCCGCCGCCCTCGGAGACGCCGGTATTGGTGGCGGCGCCATTGGCGGCTTTCGCCGCCCTCGGCGGCGGCGCCGGTTCCGCGGCCAGCATGGCCTCGATCGGCGAGTTCGGTCCCTCGAGCTGCATCGCGAGTTTGGCCACTTCGGCGGCGATATCGTTGATGCGCTCGCGCAGCAGCGCATTCTCCATGCGCTCGGTCGCCCACGAGCTTTCGGCCTGCTGCTGGATCGCGTTGAGGTCGCGCATCACCTTGGCGCGGTCGTCGCGCGCGATGCGCAGCTGTTCCTCGACCGCGGCCTTCTCCGCCTTCAGCTTTTCCAGCGCCGGCCCCTTGCCGCTGCGGGCAGCGGCCAGTTCGCTCTGCAACGCCTGCGCGGTACCTTCGGCGGCTTCCTTTGCCTGGCGCAGCTGATTGTTCTCGAATTCGCGTTCGGCCAGCAGCTTGCCCTGGGTGGCGAGCCGCGCTTCCAGGTCGTTGACGCGGTTGCCGAGCATTTCGGCTTCCTTGACCTGCAGGATCAGCTGGCGGTCGAGATCGGTGACGCGCTGGCTCAGATTCTCGACGCGGCCGCGCGCCTCGATCAGTTCGCGCGTCGCCTTGTCGGAATCGCGGCGTTCTTCTTCCATCCGGAGCTGGGTGGCGGCAAATTCCTTTTCGGCGTCGGAAACGCGGCCCCTGAGCGTGTCGATCTGGGCGCGCACCGCCACCAGCTCGACCTGGCGGGTGTCCGCCGTCATCGACCGGTCGGACAGTTCGGCGTTGATTTTCGCCAACTCGAGCTGTTTCTCCTTGAGCGCCTGCTCGGCGTCGCGCAGCGACTCGGTCTTGGCGGCGAATTCCTCTTCGGTCGCGCGCAGCTGTTCCTTGACCGCCTTTTCGCGCGCCTCCAGCGAAAAGATCGTGGCGTTCTTTTCGCCGAGCTCCAGCTTCATGCGGTTGATCGCATCGGATTTCTTGCCGAGTTCGGCGAGCTGGCTGGTGGTCTTGTTCTTGAGCTGGTCGACGCTCATTTCGAGCCGCCGCGCCGACATCGCGAATTCCGCCCGCAGCTGGTCCTTGTCGGCCTGAATCTCGGCCATCGACAGCGGTGTCGCCGCCTCCAGCCGCCGGGTCGTCAGCCGCACCGCGCGGTTATGAACCAGCGGCACGATCATCAGCCCGAACAGCATCGAGACCAGAAAACCGATTGCCAGATACATGATCGGTTCGATCATGAAGGTACCCCTGCGAGAAAAAACCGGGAAAAAACGATGTCTCACAATGCCATGGGGCACAGGGTAAACGCCAGCCTAATGCCGCGTTAACGTGAATCCGTAACCACGGGTGCCGATGCCGGGCAAAAGGGCGTCAGAACGGGTTCCATGTCGCGCTCGGGGTATATTTGAGATAGCCGATATTGGCGCCGAGCCGCAGGCCGATACCGGAGCGGATCGGCACCAGCACGATGTTGTTGGCGGTCAGCGCGGTCATGCCGAAGCCGCCGATGATGTAGGCGGAGCCGTCGATACCGCCAAAGCGCTGATAGATCGCGTTGGTCGCGGGCAGGTTGTAGACCAGCGTCATGGTGCGCGCGCCGTCGCCGCCCCAGTCGAAGCCGACCGACGGTCCCTGCCAGTAAACCTTCAGATCGCCGGCGTTCTTGGTATAAAGCGTGCCTTCGCCGTAGCGCAGGCCGGCGACAAAGGCGCCCGAGCCTTCCTCGCCGAGCACATAGCCGTTCGGCAGGCCCCATTGGCTTACCGCGCGCTCGATCACGGAAGCGAGGCCGCGCGAGACGTTGCCGAAGAACTTGTGGCCGGCATTGACCAGTTCGTCCGGCCCATAGGTCTGCGGGGTAGGCTGCCGCTGCGGCGGCGGCAATTGCGGCGCCGGCGCCTGCTGGTATTGCGGTTGCTGGGGCGGCGGAGCCTGCTGGTACTGCTGCTGCGGCGGTGGCAGCGGCTGCTGCTGCACCTGCTGCGCCGAAGCCGGCGCGGTCCAGCACATCAGCGAGGCGAGCGTCGCCGCGGCTAGGCGTGATGCGAAAATCATAAAAGAACCCCTGGGTATCGTATCCCGGCCACAGCCTTAACCGGATGCCAACAGGCACGGCTTTAGGTTGCGTCCAGTGTCCCCCGACTCGGATGTTATCGGCATCAACTATGACTTCACAACGGCAGGAAAGAAATGGCTGCGACGCCGGAACGGGTTTTCGCCCCGGAATGGCCTTGATCGGCGTGCTGGCGATCTTCGCCAGCCTTGCCGCGCTGGCCGGCTTGCCGTCGGCGGCGGGGGCCCAGACCACCGAGCGGGTCATCGTGAACCGCTACACCGGTCTTGCCATCGAGGGATACGACCCCGTGGCCTATTTCGTCGACGCCCGCGCCGAGCTTGGCCGGCAGGATTTCGAGGCGTCGCAGGCCGGGGCGGTCTGGCGTTTCCGCAACGAGGGCAACCGCGCTTCGTTTGTCACAAATCCCGAGATCTACGGCCCCCAGTTCGGCGGCTATGACCCGGTCGATCTGGCCCGCGGCGTCACCTATCCCGGCAACCCCCGATTATGGCTGGTGGTGGCACAGCGGCTTTATTTGTTTGGCCGGGAAGCACACCGCGATGCCTTCGCCGCCGATCCCACGACCATGCTGCAGCAGGCGAAGGCGCGGTGGCCGGGGCTGGAACAGGGGCTGGCGCGCTAATTCTAGCGCGCTTCCCTTCACCTCTCCCGATGGGAGAGGTGACAGAACTGCCGCCTATGCATTGTCCTAAGTGGCTTCAGCCGCCACCGGATCGCCCCAGGCGATGAAATCCGGCACGATGAAGCCTTCCCGCCCGCCGCCGAAGCGCAACGCCGCGCCCCGTCCATCCGTAATCTTGCCGCCGGCCGCGGTGACGATGGCGTGTCCCGCCGCAACGTCCCATTCGCTGGTGGGGGCGAGGCGGGGATAGATGTCGGCTTCGCCTTCCGCCACCCGGCCCAGTTTCACCGCCGACCCCAGCATCTGGCGAACCGCGCCTGGTCGGGCCGAGATGAAGGCTTCCGTCCTGGCGTCGCCATGCGAGCGGCTGACGGCCACGATCCAGGGGGCGCCGGGCGCGGGATGTTTGCGGGTGCGGATCGGCTCGGCCGCTCCCACCGACAGGCCGTCGATGGCCAGCCGCTCCGCGCCGCGCCCCACGATGCCGCGCCAGATCAATCCGAGCGCCGGCGCACCGATGATGCCGAGCAGCGGCGTACCGTTGGTCACCAGCGCGAGATTGACCGTGAATTCGTCGCGGCCGGCGACAAATTCCTTGGTGCCGTCGAGCGGATCGATCAGGAAGAAACTGCCGTCATAGGCCGGTTTCGCCAGATCGACGCGTTCCTCGGACAGCGCCGGTATGTCGGGAGCCAGCCGCGCCAGACCTTCGCCGATGATTCGGTCGGCGGCGAGATCAGCCTCCGTTACCGGCGATCCGTCGAGCTTGCCCTCGATCTTCATCGCCGAGCGGTTGACGGCGAGAATGGCGGCACCGGCCCGGATCACCAAGTGGGTCAGGGGTTCCATCAGCGCGGCGGCGGCGTCGCGATCGATCATGGGTCCTGACGGAGGTGCCTCATTCATGGGCGGCTGCTTTGGGCGATTTCATCGACAGTTCCGTTTTTCAAGCGGGGCCGCCTTATGTTGGCAGCATGCGCGTCCGCAGTGTATCAAGCCAGCAAGCATGCGTGATTCGCCGTGTCCGCGTCTGTCACGGAATTCCCCAGGGAACACCTTATGTCTGGCACTCCGACTCCCGCCACCGCCACCGCCACACCCGCCGCCCCCGACGCCCTCGAACTGGCGGCGCTGCTCTGTTCGCGGGTTTGCCACGATCTGATCAGTCCGGTCGGCGCCATCGTCAATGGGCTCGAGGTGCTCGACGACAATCCGAAGCCGGAAGATCGCGAATTCGCCCTCGATTTGATCCGCAAGAGCGCCAAGACCGCCTCCGCGCGGTTGCAGTTCTGCCGCCTGGCGTTCGGCGCAGCCGGATCGGCCGGCGCCCAGATCGACCTCGGCGATGCGCAGAACATGGCGCGCGGTCACCTCGAGGACGCCAAGACCAAGATCGAATGGAATTTGCCCCGCCTGCTGCTGCCGAAGAACCGGGTCAAGCTGCTGCTGAACATGATGGTGATCGCGCAGCAGACCATCCCGCGTGGCGGGGTGCTGACGGTCGATCAGGTCGGCGAGGGCGAAGCCATGGGCTTTCGCGTCGCGGCCGCCGGGCTCAACGCGCGCATGCCGCAGAATATCGCGGACATGCTGAGCTCGGGGTCGGCTTCGAGCATCGATGCGCATGCGGTGCAGCCTTATTATACGCGGCTGCTGGCGCAGGCCTGCGGGCTGAATGTCGTGCTGGCGCCCGAGGGCGAAGCGATTGTCGCGACTGCTTCCTGAGGATCGGCGCGTATTCGGCCAGCACGCCCTGGATTGATTCGAGGATCGAGACAGGCTTGCGATCGCCATACGGGCGGATATCGAGGCGCCGGCGCATCAACATGGTTAACCGGTGGTTTACAGCCAGTCCCCGCATTCAATGACGCCGCCTTATCTCTTTGTTGAGCCCGTTCTTTTCCAATTGCTCAACCAATATTAAACGCTTTGCATAGAAGCTGGCCACGTTCCGAGAGGCGTGTCGAAATCGCGCGCCGATGCGTTCGAAGGCCTGTTTCATGGATGATTTGTTGCGGGAGTTTCTGACCGAGACCAGCGAGAGCCTGGATACGGTCGACAACCAGTTGGTGCGGTTCGAACAGGATCCGAACAACGCCAAGATTCTGGATAACATTTTCCGGCTGGTTCACACCATCAAGGGCACCTGCGGCTTCCTCGGCCTGCCGCGCCTCGAAGCGCTGGCCCATGCCGGCGAGACGCTGATGGGCAAATTCCGCGACGGAATGCCAGTCACCTCGGAAGCGGTTTCGCTGATCCTTTCCAGCATCGATCGCATCAAGGAAATTCTCGCAGGGCTGGAAGCCACCGAGGCCGAGCCCGAGGGCACCGATCAGGATCTGATCGTCCAGCTTCAGGAATTGGTCGAACGCGGGATGGCAGCGATGTCAGCGCAAGCTTCGCTTGTCGCGTCAGCGCAAGCTTCGCTTGTCGCGTCAGCATCAGCAGAAGCAGTCGCGGCAGCACCGGCTGTCGCGGATGTCCCCGCCGTTGAGCAGGGCACGTTGGTGCTGCAGGTACTGGAGCGGCAGCTGCGTCCGGGCGAAGTGTCGCTGGACGAGCTGGAGCGCGCATTCCAGGAAACCGCGATCGAGGTGGAGGCGCCGCCGATCGCGCCGGTTGCGCCCGTCGCCGCCGCGCCGAAGCCGGCCGCGGCACCGGTTCAGCCCGCAGCGCCAGCGAAAGAGAAGAAGGCCGCCAAGTCGATCGTCGAGATCGACGTGCCCGAGGCCGACAAGGTCGCCAACCAGTCGATCCGCGTCAACGTGGACACGCTCGAACACCTGATGACGATGGTATCGGAGCTGGTGCTGACCCGCAATCAGCTGCTGGAAATCTCCCGGCGCAACGACGATACCGAGTTCAAGGTGCCGCTGCAGCGGCTGTCCAACGTCACCGCCGAGCTGCAGGAAGGCGTCATGAAGACGCGGATGCAGCCGATCGGCAATGCCTGGCAGAAGCTGCCGCGGATCGTGCGCGACCTCGCCGGCGAACTGCACA